>JBBQVS010000085.1:0-16541 GCA_038211295.1 Ktedonobacterales bacterium
ACTGGAATGTCAGGCCGTGCGTCGCATGTTCGACCAACCCGCCAGCGTCGCCTCCCACGACTCGATAGAGGCCCGATACCGCAACCTGAACGGCCTCAAGGAGTCCCTCATTCCGCTTGTGGGCGGCACTCAAGCGATGGAGGTCGTGATGGATATTTATATGGAGATTGTCGATACGCCAGAAACCGCTCGCCCTGTTCATCCTGTCCCGCGTGCGAAGGTGACACAACCCCTGCCCGACCTGCCCGACGACCCGCCCCCGACGGGCCTCACAGGTCTGTGTCTGGTGATCTACGGAGTGGTCAATGACCGTGAGAAATGCGAGATGCTGCAAGGATTGGAGGGCTTTCTGCTGTATGCAGGCGACGACGACGACCTCAACGAGCGCATAAACGCTCTGCCCATCGAGGAACGCATTGATCGGGCCTACATCGACAGTCGCCGCTTCTCGCACGGCCTGACCCTGCCCGACGGCACGGTGCTCCCCGCGACGAGAGAGGCGGAACATCACGCGAAAGATACAGAGCACCAAAAGATATAATGGAGGCGTTCGGAGGTAAGGAGCGTAGTGGGAAAAGAGCGCGACGCGGGCAATACGGTGTGGCCGGCTTGCCCGCGTCACGCCCCCCTTTCCGCTATATCTTCTCAGCCGCGTGTCGCTCTGCCCGTTATACAACGTACCACTATATCGCCTTCATACTAAAACGTTGGCTCTACCTGCGGGTTTTCTGTAACCGTCTTCCTTACCTTTTGTTCTGCTAGTATAATATTATTCTCCTTTTTCATTATATTTGTACTATTTGCTGTTCTTCCTCTGTTTTACTATTGTCTGATACTCTTTTAGCAAAAGGTTTTCAGATGTTTCCAAATCAAGTTCTAATCGAATAATAGTGTCACCTTCATATTTAGTTTCTTTCATCCCCAACTTACGAGCAAGCCGAATACCGTCAGTTCTTTCGGATGTTCCATATAATTTTCTTACAGGCATATTCTGCAACGCGAAATTTTCCAATACGCTCAATGTATCCCTGATAAGTTTGAAAGAATAATTCCTCTGCTCTGTATTGCTCATTCCGGGCCTGACTCCCAATGATATAAATAGTGAGTCTATTGGCATCCCTGGGGTGAATAGTTTCACATTCTCTGCACTGATTACCGAATAAATCCCTACACCCGCCTCTGTGATACGTGGTTGCCTGGGAGTTGACCCCATCAATAATTGTAGGGCTTCATCGGGCAGCCAAATTAAGCTGATATATCCAACGACGATCTGTTCTTGTTTGACGATATAATAGACATGCGAGTTCTTCTGCCATATCTTCAAACGCTCTTTATAGCTTGGTGTCCCTCCTATCCCATAGATTGCCACACTTAAATCATAGATTCCTCGAATATCCTCCTCCGATGATGCTCTTTCAAACGTTATTGGCTCAATAGAGTTCAGAAGGATAAATAGTTCTCTCGCCTGCGCAAGTTTATCTATTTCTGATTTGAGATAATGACCTTCTGTTTGCCCTGGTGGGACGACCTTTCTGATTTTTCCACTTCGTACATAGTTGTGGAACGTTGTTTTTGGCATTCCAAGCCGTCTGGTTGCTTCTGATGCTGTATAGGTGCCTGTTGGGGCATTCGTTATTTTAACCACGATGTCCTCTTTCCTGATAGGTCTGTTTACTTCCCCCAATTATACGCCATTATGGTACTATTTGCACGGTTAGGCTTGACAAGTCTCTCTAAAGCATAGTAAGATATCAATGTTCTGTTGGCACTCTTTGAATAAATAGAACTATTAAAACCACTAAGCTTAGGAGAAATTCCAATGAGCCATTCGCTAAATCAGTCCTCGCAACCTCCATCAGATGTGCGTCTGACCTTCAAGCAGTTTCGCCAGTGCTACAACGCCAGTTGCGAGACGATTGCCCAGCACGCTCGTATTCACCCCGTTTTTGTCAAGCGTTTGGAGAGCGGCACCCGCGTCGAGGCGTACCTGGCCCTGCGCGTTTTTACGACCCTCTCTCACTATGCAGGGCGACAGATACGTTTCGAGGAGATACGCGGCATCCGTATCAAAGGCCCCGATGGGGTCAAACGCTACTAGCAGCAAGGAGAGGAGAACGTCATGCCACAGAGAGAGAACAAAAGCGAGGTCGCGTGTCTACGTGAGCGCATTGAGCTAGAATGTCAGGCCGTGCGTCGCATGTTCGACCAACCCGCCAGCGTCGCCTCCCATGACTCGATTGAGGCCCGATACCGCAACCTGAACGGCCTCAAGGAGTCCCTTATTCCGCTTGTGGGCGGCACTCAAGCGATGGAGGTCGTGATGGATATATACATGGAGATTGTCGATACGCCAGAAACCGCTCGCCCTGTCCATCCTGTCCCGCGTGCGAAGGTGACACAACCCCTGTCCGACCTGCCCGACGACCCGCCCCCGACGGGCCTCACAGGTCTGTGCCTGGTGATCTATGGAGTGGTCAATGATCGCGAGAAATGCGAGATGCTGCAAGGATTGGAGGGCTTCCTGCTCTACGCGGGCGACGACGACGACCTCAACGAGCGCATAAACGCTCTGCCTGTCGAGGAACGCATTGATCGGGCCTACATCGACAGTCGCCGCTTCTCACATGGTCTGACCCTGCCCGACGGCACCGTGCTCCCCGCAACGAGAGAGGCGGAACATCACGTAAGAGAGCTGGAGCATCAAAAGGTATAACGGAGGCGTGTGGGGGCAAGGGGCGCGATGGAAGAATGGCGGGGGAATGCATGGCGGGGGCAAGCCTCGTCATGCATTCCCTCCCGCTTCCCACGCAATACTTCAGGGAGACGCAAGAACATGAGAGCAAAATTGACAGGGAAAACGACAGAATGGTATGCTTGTCTTGTAAACTTGTGACAACGAATGTCAGCGAAAGACAGGCTTTGATGGAAACTACACACGACACACATACAACCACCTCTGTAGCGCATACTTCGTTTGTAAGCACAAGCAAAGCAGGCTTGCGACACGATATTCTTCCCATGCGGCTCTATCACAAAGCCAAACGCCTGGGCGTGTGGGATCCACGCAATATCGATTTCTCACAGGACATTCTTGACTGGCAGCGTTGCACTTCTCAGGAAAGAGAGTCGCTTCTCAGCACAACGGCGATGTTCGCGTCGGGTGAGGAAAGCGTTACGCTTGACCTGTTGCCATTGATGATGGCTGTGGCGCGAGAAGGCCGAATAGAGGAAGAGATGTTTCTGACAACATTTCTGTGGGAAGAAGCGAAACACTGCGAATTCTTCCGTCGCTTTCTCGATGAGGTGGCGCATGACAATAGCGACCTGAGTCGCTATCACGGGCCAAGTTATCGCAAGCTTTTCTATGAAGAACTTCCCAGAACAATGTACACACTGCTTGACGATTCCTCGCCCAGAGCGCAGATAATCGCGTCGGTGACGTACAACATGATTGTCGAGGGTGTGCTGGCGGAAACCGGCTATCATGGCTACTTCAATATGCTTGATCGCGGCAACATTCTGCCCGGCCTCAAGCAAGGCATTGGCTATCTCAAACGTGACGAGTCGCGCCACATCGCGTATGGCGTCTTCCTGATTTCGCGTCTGGTGGCACAAGATCGCACTCTATGGGAGGTTGTGGAAGAGCGCATGAACGAACTGTTGCCATTAGCTCTCGGTGTTGTGCAAGAGTCCTACGTCCTCCCCGAAGGCGCGGCTCCATTGGCAGAGGGAGAAGCGCAACCGTTTAACTTAAACTCCGAAGAAGACATGAACTATGCAATGATGCAATACACCAAACGGATGGAGCGTATCCGTAAAGCACGTACTCAGACGCTCGAACAACTGTACCAGCTTACCGAGCCTGAGGAAGCTCTTGTCTAACAACGACTAGTCACAGGCACAATCTAAACAGGTGCCGCAAAGATACTGTACAAGCACCCAGAACGTGCTATAGAAATAAGGCTATAGGAAACATGCATAGACCTCTTGCAACTGAGCAAACGGCGATGGTTGTCAAACCGCTTCTGCGCGGCTACCTGCACGCGTTCGCGTCGGTTTTCGCCATCGTTGGTACAATCGTGTTACTGGTGCTGACGGCGGGCGATGTTCCCAAGCAGGTCTCGCTACTCATCTACGGGGTCAGCTCTATTCTGCTCTTCGGGTGGAGTGCCTTCTACCATATCGGCACCTGGTCCGCGCCGCGCCGTGCGCTGCTACGACGGATCGACCATGCCAACATTTTTGTGTTGATCGCGGGAACGTACACCCCGATTGTGTTCAACGTGATGACAGGTTCGCTGCGCGTCGGTATTCTCGTGCTGATCTGGACACTTGCAGTCGTGGGCGTCGCGACTGCTGCACCGGCGGTACACCTGCCGCGCTGGGCGACGGCGGGACTCTACGTACTCATGGGGTGGGTGGTCGTCTGGGCCTTACCCGAACTCGTGAAGCAGGTTGGCGTACAGGCGATGCTGCTACTGTTGCTCGCCGGTATTCTCTATACCCTGGGTGCCGTAGCATACGCGTTACGCAAGCCCACGCTCTGGCCACGCGTCTTTAGCTTCCATGAGGTCTTTCACCTCGCCACCATTCTCGCCAACGGTGCCTTTTTCACGTTCATGCTACTCTACGTTGTGCCATTCATTCGCAAATAACCGCTTTAGGGCGCGAATGGTAGAGCGTAAAGACAGGCAGTGATATGCTACAATGTGTGCAACACAACTGTTTTGTAAAAGGCTACGTCAGAAGTTGCGACTTCTTGCCTTACACCCCGTTGAGGAGGACTGACCGTCATGATCGAGCAGAAACCTACACAGCCGCCTGTTGTCGAACAAGGCACGCTTTTTGATACAGCCGAGCTAGCACGCCTCACAACCCAACGTACACAATGGGAAGAGACGATGGTCAAGAAGGCACAGGAACGCGTGCCTGAACAGGCCAACCTGATGACAACTTCCAGCGTGCCAATCGAGCGGCTCTACATGCCACAGGATAACGGGCGATCTGACTACATGCGCGACCTCGGACTCCCCGGCGCGTATCCCTACACGCGTGGTGTACAGCCAACGATGTACCGCGCCAAGCCCTGGACGATGCGAATGTTCGCGGGCTACGGCACGGCGGAGGATACCAATACGCGTTTCAAGTATCTTTTGAAGCAGGGACAGACGGGCCTCTCGACTGCGTTCGACATGGCGACCCTCTATGGCTACGATACTGACCACCCGATGGCGGCGGGTGAGTTCGGCAAGTGCGGTGTCGCGGTCTCTTCGCTCGCGGATATGGAGGTGCTTTTCGCGGACCTGCCATTGGACAAAATCACAACGTCAATGACCATCAATAGTCCCGCGTCGGTCATCTGGGCCATGTACATTGTCAACGCGGAGAAGCGCGGCTTCCCCATGGCCTCGCTCGGCGGCACGCTGCAAAATGACATCCTCAAAGAGTATAGCGCACAAAAAGAGTTTCTCTTTCCGCCAGAGCCTTCGCTGCGGCTCGTAACCGACACGATTGAGTTTGGCACGCGGCACATGCCACGCTGGAACACCATCAGTATTAGCGGCTATCATATCCGTGAAGCTGGCGCGACTGCCGTGCAGGAACTCGCCTTTACCATCGCGGACGGCCTGGCGTATGTTGACGCGGCCCTGGCTCGCGGCCTCACGATTGACGAGTTCGCGCCGCGCCTCTCATTTTTCTTCGATGTTCACAATGACTTCTTTGAAGAGATCGCGAAGTTTCGCGCGGGCCGTCGCCTGTGGGCAAAGCTGATGCGCGAACGCTATGGGGCGAAAGACCCGCGTTCGTGGATGATGCGCTGCCATGCACAGACGGCGGGCGTTTCGCTAACGGCTCAGCAGCCAGAAAACAACGTTGTGCGTACCGCTATTCAAGCTCTCGCGTCCGTACTGGGCGGCACTAACTCGCTACACACTAACTCGCTGGATGAGGCTCTCGCCTTGCCAACCGAGCGGGCGGTTCTCATCGCGTTACGCACACAACAGATTATCGCGAACGAAAGCGGCGTCACAAATACTATAGACCCGCTTGGCGGCTCGTACTTTGTCGAGGCATTGACCAATGAGACCGAGCGTGCGACAGTAGAGTATCTTGACCGTATCGACGCGCTTGGCGGCGTGCTGGCATGTATTCAAAATGGCTTTTTCCAGCGCGAAATCGCGGAATCGGCCTACCGTTACCAGATGGAGATTGACACAAACAAGCGTATCATTGTTGGCGTCAACGACTACCTTGTTGATGAACATGTCAAGGTGCCAACGCTCTACGTTGACCGTGAGGGCGAACGCGCACAGGTCGCGCGACTGCAACAGGTGCGCCGTGACCGCGATCAAGCGGAGGTCAAGCGCACACTCGACGCCCTGCGCCGCGTCTGCGACGGCACAGAGAACACCATGCCCGCGATTATCGAAGCGGTCAGGGCATACGCGACTCTCGGCGAAATCATGGATGTGTTCCGCGCCGCGTTCGGTGACTATATGGAACCTGCGGTGTTCTAATGATACAGCAGGAACAGCAAGGCATTTATGCCAAACAAACGCTCATTGTAGACGAGATAGCGGCTATTCTACAGCTTGCTGCTCTCTGTAGCACGTTTGAGGGCTTGCCCATGCCACTGTTTCGTACCGATATGTGCAAGCAGCGTTCGGGAAACGAAACATTCGATTTTTTGTACTATGAGCAGGGACTTTTGGTTGGCTATCTGGGCATTGAGAATCATGGTACAGAACAAAAAGAATTCGAGGGCATGGTACATCCCGCACATAGACGTAAAGGTATCGCCACGCGCCTTCTACACGCCGCGCAAGAGGAAAGCCGTCACAATGGAACTAAGCAACTTGTGCTAACCAACATACGTGCTTCAGCTTCCGGTGTCGCGTTTGCCAAAGCGATAGATGCGACATTAGACTTCTCAGAGCATCAAATGGTGTTACGTACATTCAAGGATCGACCCATCTTCGACGAGCGTGTCGTTTTTCGACAGGCTAAAAGCTCAGAAGATTTGGAGAAAGTGGCCTCCGTGCTAGCAACGGATCGCGACAACACGCTTGAATGGAGTCGGCAACACGTCGCAAACCACATGAAAACGCCTGGTCAACGCTTCTACATACTAACGTTCGGGGGTACAGAACTCGGTTGCGACGAGCCAATCGGCACGCTGCGACTGGACGAAATGGAACAGCAGGTCGGCATTTACGGTTTTGTAGTACACCCTGAGTATCGTAGCAAAGGCTATGGACGACACCTCTTACAAGAGTCGATACATGTTGTGCATAGCGAAGGCTCAAAAGAGGTCATGCTCGAAGTGAACGAGAATAATACAAATGCATTAGGTTTGTATCTTTCCTGCGGCTTCGAGATCGTGACAACCTATGATTATTATGGTATTGAGGTAGTGTGAACGTATGCGCTGGTTAGAATTAACGGTACAGGCTCACCCGGAGGCGATTGAGTCAGTGAGCGAGCTTTTGAGTCAACACACCTCTGGTGGGGTGGCGATTGAGGAGCCAATAGAGCTATTCGACGAGGGGCAGGAATATCGCGTGGTCACGGGTAAGCCGGTGCTGGTACACGCATATTTGCCAATTGATGGTAAAGAAGAGATGGCGCGGCAGAAGATCGCCGAGGGCCTGTGGCACTTTTCCAGTCTCGGTGCTCACTTTGTGGGAGAGTTGACAACACGCACGGTTAATGAGGAAGATTGGGCCAACGCGTGGAAGGAGTATTTTCACGTTACGCATATTGGTCAACGGCTCGTGATTCGTCCATCCTGGCGCGAATATACACCAACGCCGAACGAGGTGGTGTTGACGCTCGACCCTGGCATGGCTTTTGGCACAGGTCTGCACCCCACGACGCGCATGTGCCTGGAGCAGGTAGAGCGGCGCGTTCACACGGGTATGAAGGTGCTTGACGTTGGTACAGGGTCGGGTATCCTGGCAATCGCGGCGGCAAAACTCGGCGCGGAAAGCGTGTACGCCATCGATAATAGCAGTGTCGCCGTTGAAAGCACGCTCGCGAACACAGAGATAAACGATTTGAACGAACGAATTATGGTGGTGCTTGGCGTACTCGACGACGCGGAGGCGACACGTATGGCGGGGCAGTACGATTTTGTGATCGCGAATATTATCGCGCACATCATCGGCTCTATCGCGTCCCAACTGACACAAGTTGTCTCGCCAACAGGCGTACTTGTCGTGAGCGGCATCATCGAGGCGCGGCGTCAGGATGCCGAAGGCCCGTTGCTAGCTGCGGGTCTCGAACTGGTCGAGCAGGTGCTGATTGATGACTGGCTAGCTCTTGTGTTTCAAAAGCGGAGGTAGGCAAAATGCACCGTTTTTTTGTGCATGATGCTGGTCTATCGCTACAACAGATGAGCTTGAGCGACTCTCTCACCTTGCCAGAGAAAGTGGAGCATCAAGTACGTGATGTGCTGCATCTCCATATCGGCGAGCAACTTGTGCTACTCGACAACAGCGGGGACGAGTTTACCGTTGCGGTTACAAGAACCGAGCGTCGTATTGTCGAGGTTCAGCTTGTCGAGCGGCACGCGGGCAAGAGCGAAGCGTCGGTACGCATCGTGCTCTGTCAGGGCTTGCTCAAGTCCGCCCGCTTCGAGTGGATACTGGAAAAAGGCACAGAGTTGGGTGTATCGGCCTTCGCGCCAATTCTCTGCCATCGCTCAACCGCCGGACTGGGGGATGCAGGGCCAGCGAAGATACAGCGTTGGCAACGCATCATTCAAGAGGCAACAGAACAATGTGGACGCGCCCGTATCCCCAAACTCCTGCCAATTCGTCCCTTCGCGGAAGCAGTAAACGCGCTCCCACCGGACGTCCTCGCGCTCATCCCCTGGGAGGAGGAACACGCTACAAGCCTGCGAACAGTCCTACGCGAACAGAAGCAGCAAGCTCAAACAATCCTACTCTTCATTGGCCCCGAAGGTGGTCTGACAGCAGAGGAGATACAGCAGGCGCAACAGCGCGGAATACATTCGGTCACGCTTGGACAACATATCTTGCGTGCCGAAACCGCCGCGCTCGTCGCAGTCGCAAATGTGCTGTATGAGGTGAATTGACATAGGTGAGCGTGGCACGGCTTGCCCCCTTGTTCACGCTTGTACAACACAACAGTACAAGTATTCTCTACAATTCCGCGCCGTCGCCACTGAGGACGGCATGAACGTACTCTTCGACGTAATGACGCTCGTCCACGCCGTCGATAATCATACATTCGGCAACAGAGACGATTTGTGGCGCAACTTCGTGCAGAACACTTACAATGGCACGGTCATTGCGATTATTGGCGTTTGGGTCGGTCACAAACGCGAACAGTTCGTCAGTAAACTTCTCTTGATCGGCAAGGAGTTTGAATATGTTAGACATGAGTTATAGAACCTTTCTTGTAAAGAAAACATGCTTTGCTCTATTGTGCCACTACGTGTTTTGTGCTAAATGGTTATACAAAGTGAAAGAGTATACTTTATATAGTACGAGGAAGGGCGCGGCTCTGTCAAGAACATATAGCGTACACGACGAGCGTTTCCACAATTCCGCAGGGCGCGTTACGCGAAGATTGACCCTGCTGTTCGTTCATGTTATCATAGGTAGACTAAATTATTCTGTGCTTACTGTGTATTGAGTGTGAGCAAATATTTTATGGAGAATGTTGTACCCAGCGTTTTGCAGCGTCTACGCGCCACAGATATCATTCATATGGCAGGACTGACTGCCGCATCGCTGGGGCAAGAATACTATCGTAGCGGGGCAGTACACAATACACAACGACAAGATATGCGTATCGCGGGCGTTGTCGATGTACTCCACACTTCACGCAAAACGGTATCAGCGACAAATACTGTATCTATAGAGTCACAACCTGCAAGTTCCACACAGAGTACGCACTATCCTGTTGACCTTGAGATACAGAGCATCACACAGTGGGAGAACCGTTGCCCCTGTGGACAACATCCGCCAGCAGTACCAACAATCTGTCCACATGCCGCCGCGCTACTATACCAGTGGTTAGCACGTCCGATGGCGTTTGTGACCGACGCGCTCCCGCTTGAAATTCCGTTACGTCAACCAGAAGTGGGAACACAAAGCACAGTGAGTACAGGAAGCACAGCACGTATTGACGCGATATATGCACAGATGGCCCGTCCGTCTACAACACTAAGGCACGGCGTGCGCCAGCGTGGTGCCGCGCCGTTAAATACGCTTGTAGATATGCTCGCACAGCTTGGTTTAAGTGAGTTGCGTGGCATTGCACGCGAGTATGAGCTTGTCACAAATGGGATGAACAAGCAACAGCTCGCGGACACTGTGCTGGGAGCGTTGCAGCATCCCGAAGCGGTTCGTAAGGTCGCGACCACGCTGGAAAAGTCACAAAGACAATTGCTCGCGGCCCTGACGCTGGCCGGCGGTTCGATGATGGACGAAGATTTGCGCGGACTATTTGAGCGGTTCAACCTGGGGCAAGCTAGCCAATTACAGGGTGTGCTGCTCGCGTTGCAGGGGAAAGCACTGCTCTTTCGTACCAGCTTGAATAGCTCTTCGCAACAACGCATCGGCTTGAATGGTGTGTTGCTCGATATAGGTTGGCATGTGCCAATAGAAGTGCGGGATGCTTTGCGAGTCTCCGCGCCTGTAACAATATTTGATGTGCAAGATGAAAAAAGTGGAGCGCAACGTATTCAAGAGGCGGAGCCGTATATGCTGCTCTCAACACTCTTGCTGGTAGCACGAACGCTGGTAGGAGAGTCAGCAGGGCAGGAGAACGGCCGAGAGGAGCGATATGAACGTTCCGCGCAACTTCGTCCGGCGGGTACAACTACGGATCGTAGCACGAACACACCGACGAACGATGGTTCGACAGCACTGCCACCACCCACCGATCAGCTCGCCGCGTCATTGCTTACAACAGCGCAGGCATCGCTTCCCTTTACGCCACCGTTACTCTCTTTCGCGACGCGTCTCCTGCGCCTCTCGTCCATTCTGCATAAGAACGAGCAAGGCACTTCTGACCTGCACATACTCGCGAATGCGGCTCGGTTGTTGTTGAGTCCAACGCGCAACGAGGTCTTACGCGACTTGTTTGAACTTTGGCTCACGCATAGCTCGTATACGGAATTGTTCGCATTGCAAGAGGACGGCCTGCGACTCCGTTGCCGCGCCCTCTCGCTCAATCATCCTATTCTTCGCGCAGGAGAGTTAGAGGCCGAGAATAGTGAGGCGCGTCAAGCACTGGTTACGCTGCTGGCAGAAACGCCGACCAATCAGTGGATTAGTTTTAACGCGTTCGCACGCTTCGTATACCGTATCAATCCCCTGTTCTTGCAGAAGCGGCAGCGTCTTTTCTCTTCGCCACACTGGTGGATTGAGCAGGAAGAGGGACACCCCTTACAACCAACGGAACTGAGCGACTGGTTGCGAGCCGAATTTCACTACCTCTCACGCCTCCTGTGTGGCCCTTTACATTGGCTTGGCGCGTGTGACCTGGCACTCTCGAATGAGGGGCGGCTACTTGCGTTTCGTCTAACTCCCTTCGCTGACTGGTTGTTCAATGGTGTACCATTCGCGCAAGAGGCAGAAGAGGACGCGAAAAGTTTCGATGCGCTTGCTACAACAGTTGCAGTTGTCGATACACAGAACATTCTTGTACCCTGTTCGGTGGAGCTATGGCCTATTATCACTATATTAGAAGCATTCACAGAAGCGGCGGGGACACGTATGGGCAAACTTCACTACCATGTGACACCAGAAGCAATAAGTACAGCACTTGGTGAAGGACGCCAACCAATAGCGTTACTGGAACTGTTGCGCCATATTGAGCAGGCGAAGACAGGCACAAATGACGGTTCGCTCGCACTCCTGCTGGCACAACTTGAACGCTGGGTTGCGGCATATGGGCGGGTACGCATCTACAGGGGAGTTGCAATGTTAGAGACGGCGGATACCGTCGTGATGCGGGAACTTTCCGCAACCACCGCTCTGGACGAGCAAATCGTGCAAACGATCTCCCCCTCGCTATACATTCTTAAAAAATCTGGCTCAGAGCAGATTATCGACGACCTCAAACGGCGCGGACAACTCCCCCTTTTGCATGACGAGGAAGAATAACGCATGGAACAAAACGACGTTGAGTTAGTACAGACCGCGCCCGCGTATCATCTTCAAGCGATTCTCAAGGGGCGACTCGCTGGTACTATAAAAGCGGCGGCATCCGACGCTCTGCCTATCGAGCCTGTCGCGATTGCTCACACGCTGCTAGCACAAGCGAACCTGGTACGTGTAATGGAGGGCATCGATGAACTCGCGGCACGCGTTTTGCGCGAACTGGTGGCGTGTGGTGGACGCGCGAATAGTCGCGACCTGGCGCTCTATTTTAGCAATGGCGATTTGCTGCTCACGAGCAAATCAGAGAGTCCTACTGGTCAAGAACCCACGTCACTTTTCAAAAACACCCTGGGAACGCCACCGCAGTATCCAGTCGCACATCCACACGGCGTTTTTGAACAGGCTCTACGCCACCTTCTTTTACAGGGTCTTCTCTACTGGGGCAAGCAAACAAACTTTGTCGGACGTGACTACGCAAGCGGTATTCATGATGGCGTGCTGATCGTTCCCGAAGCTGTGAAAAGCGTGGTACGCGATCTGTGGCGTGATGAGGAGCCGTTCCGTTCGGTGCTTATAGACTATGAGCAGGCAGAAGCAGGCGAGGATGTCGGCGATGGTATCCGTCGCTTACAGCGAATGCTCTATCTCTACTGGTCGCTGGTCGCCTCGTTGCGCGAGGGTCTACAACAACTTAGCAGTGGGCTGCTGGCGCGTGCCGCCCTGCGTCAGGTGATGGAACACATGGGGCAAACGGGACATGTGAGACAGCAGGGGCAAAGAATACTTGGCGAGACAGTGCGACAGGAGAGCGACGTTCCTAATCTTTTGTTTTTGCGGTTGCTGCTGCTGAAGCTTGATCTCTTGCAAGAGCGACAGGGTGCGGTCTATGCTCGCAATGCTGAGGCGTTTTTCTCGCTACCACTTGTAGAGCGTGCGCGTCGTTGCTACCAACTCTGGCAAGACACGCCTTTCTGGGACGAGATGCTCTACCTACCAGACGTAACGGTGCGGCCTGGGCCATCACCACTTGAACCAGCGCACGAAGAAGTAGTACATGCACGTACTATTATGGTTGAGCGCGTCGAACACGAGCAAGTGGACGAGTGGCGCGACCTGGTGACGTTTATTGCCCGCACAAAATTGTACGCCCCCTACCTGCTCTTTCCACGCCACTATGGGCCACGTTCAGAACGCTACATGAGTGGGAGCAATCCCTATGGCTGGGATTTTCGGCTGAGACGTGGCTGGCTCACGCATCGCGAGGGCTGGCATATGGTCGAAGGCGGTTTCATTCGCACGGTTGTAACAGGGCCATTGCATTGGCTAGGAATTGTCGAGGTGGATGATGAAGCGGCCCCGACTGCGTTTCGGCTCGTTCCTGGCTCACTCTTCCTGCTCGGTGACGTGGCATCTAAAAGTCAGGAGATACCGACGGGGCGACTGATTGTGCAACCAAACTTTGAGTTGGTTGCACTTGCCCCAACCTCGGAAGCTCTGCTTGTGAAGCTTGATCGGTTCGCGGAACGCGTTGGCTTGGAACACATCGCGCAATATCGCATTACGAAGGCAAGCATCATGCGTGCAATTCAAACGGGACTGCACGCTGAAGATATCAAAACCATGCTGACACAGGCAGCAGGTGGAGACATTCCCCAGAATGTGCAGTATTCGCTGGCAGAGTGGGAGCGTCAGGCACGGCGCATAGAGATGTGGCGCGGTGTCACACTGCTTGAAGTCGATACACCTGCGCTGCTGGACGAACTTCTCGCGAACGAGCTGACACGCCCCCTGCTGGGTCGGCGACTGGCCTCGTGTCTGGCAGAGGTTGCGCCACAACAGTTAGCCACACTGCAAGCATTTCTCTGGCAGCGCGACTACCTGCCCTCAGTCGTTGTGGCACCCACAGAAAACACAGTACAGGATAATGGGCAACTCATGTTGCGCGAACCACAGTGGCAACTACATGATGATGGACTGCTTCAACCGTTTTATGGCGTTACTGATCTCTATTTGATGGCAGAAATTGAGCGTTTCAGTGACCGCGATCAGTCAACGGGCTGGCGTAGAATCACGGTTGCGGCGATACAACACGCGCGTAAGGCTGGTATCTCGCTTGACACAATCACCCACTTCTTGCGACAGTATTGTGATGGAGGTATTCCACCTTCTTTCCTGATTCGTCTCCGGCTATGGGGCGAGGGCTACGCGAGGCACACAACGGTAGCCGTTGAGCAGACGCCAATGGTACGTCTCTCCGCGCAGGTATTGCAAGACCTACGAGCAGACGCCGACTTCTCCCCCTTGCTCGGCGACGAATTAGAGCAAGAGAGTCGCCTCGTTCGCATACACGCCGAGGATGTCGCGCGCGTGGTAGAACTCTTACAAGAGCGCGGCTTTACGGTGAATGGGGCGTGATACCTCTGGCAAGTGTAACAGGCAGATGTCCCAACGCCTGCGTCTCGCCAAAAAGAACTCGTGCCACAGCAGCAAAAGCAGGGCGCGTATACTCATATGTAACCAGATAGGTGCCGAGTTCAGGGAACGCGAGCAGGTCGTAAGGGTTGTACGCAGCGATTCCGATAACAGGTTTGCCCATCTTGAGTAGTTGCTTGACGAGCCGCGCCTGATATGAGTCATCGCTTGCGTTCGCTGTTACGACAAGTAGAAGCGACGCCTTTTCAGTTGCCTGTATAACGCGTTCTTGTTCACTCTGTGAGGCATGTGCGGTAAGCGTAAATGTCTCTAGTTGCAGGTGACGTTGTTGAATATGTTCTTTCAGTGCCTCACCGATAAAATTGGTATCAACAGCTCCACTATAGATGGTAGGACGCAAGAAGAGAAGCACAAGCCGTTGTTCAGGAAGGAGACGAAGTGGCAAGAGGCCCGCGTCGTCTTTGACAAGCGTAGTCGAGCGTTCATATGTGGCGTCGCGTAACTGTTGATGCGCCTTGCTCTTCATCATGCCTGGAGCCTGAGTAGTCGGTAACGTGTTCCACGCAAGAGTACGCGCTTTGAGTTGTAATACACGCTCGGCTGCTTCCCGTATTCGTTGTTTAGAAGGCGTGTCAGTCGCAAGCGCGTCGATGCTTCCACGCTGGCGTGTGTAGGTATGCGAGACCAGCACAAGGTCGATACCTGCCTGTATCGCCTGCACGGTTCCCTGTTCTGTGCCTATGACATCGGAGAGCGCGTGCATCTCCATACAATCGGAGACAATCACGCCCGTAAAGCCGAGAGACTCGCGCAACAAGCCCGTGACAATCGCTCGCGAAACGGTGGCTGGCACCATTGTCTCTTGCATCAGCGCGGGCAAGTACATATGCGCGATCATTACGCAATCAGCACCCGCCGCAATCGCCTGCATGAACGGAATAAGTTCAAGCCTTGCCAGTCGCTCCATTGTGTGAGGCACAATCGGTAATACGAGGTGCGAATCGACGGCGGTATCACCATGACCGGGAAAGTGTTTAAGCGTTGTAATAATGCCAGCTTCGCGATAGCCTTTGACCATAGCCACACCGAGCCGCGCGACACGTTGCGGGTCTTCGCCAAAAGAACGCACACCAATTACGGGGTTGGCGGGATTGTTGTTCACGTCAACATCGGGCGCGAGGTTCATGTTAATACCCAGTGCGTGCAATTCCCGTCCCGTCGCAAGCGCGATATCGTAGGCCACCTGCTCCGAGTCGATTGCCCCTATCGCCATATTACCCGGAAAAATCGTGGCACTTTCTCCAAAACGGCGCACCATGCCGTTTTCTTGATCTATCATAATCAACAGCGGGTAGCGATGGCCTGCCTCACGAGCCAGTGTTTGTAGCGTCTGCGTGAGCGTATAGACCTGTTCGGCATTCTCGATGTTGCGCTTGAAAAGAATGATGCTGCCAATATGTTGCTTTTGAATCAGGTCTATCGCTTCTGGCGTGGGCGTGGTTCCATCAAAACCAATTGCCAGCACTTGCCCAATCTGCTCTGCCAGCGTCATATCCGAGGTGTATATTCTCTGTGTCTCCATACTTACTCCTCTCATGTCAAAAGCATACAACATGTGTGCTTCTCACGAAAGAGAAGATTAGTCTATCCGCGCCGTATGAGTAAAGCGTGCTACCACATTCGGTAGGAACGTGGCACAAAGAATAATCGCGCCGCCGAGCAGAGTAAGAGGTGTTGGAATAGTGTGAAGCAAAAAGATGCCAAAGAGAATACCCCAGATTGGCTCAAGACTCGCCAGCAGGCTCGCGGTCTGCGCGGTGATACTTCGCAGGCTGGCGATAAAGAGCGTGTGGGCAAGGGCGGTACAAACGACGCCCAAAATAAGTAGGATAAGCAGTTCGTGCGGCGTCCACAGAGTGGATGTTGGGAAAAGCAAGAGCGTTGGCACGAGTACAAGCGCGGCGATAC
>JBBQVS010000086.1:0-16408 GCA_038211295.1 Ktedonobacterales bacterium
TGTCGGGATTGGGATGCTGGGCGGGGCAACCCCAGCTTGGCGGGGGTTGCCCGGGCCTGGCTGTGTTGCCCGCGCCATGCTGGCTTGCCTCACGCGCCATGCGCTGTTACCTTCTTCTTCCCTTGCTTTGTGATTTTGTGGAAAAGACGAACTTGCCCCCCTGTTTTTCAACAAAAGCTTTGAAGTGTGCGTAGAATTCTTCGCGATCTTGCATGGTGATAACCGATACTGCGTCCGCCGTCTCAATCGCATAAGGGTAGCCATTGCCCGCGATAACTTCGGCACGGACAACATCCATCACTGCATCCAACACGCCATCATCAATCATCCAGCGTGGAAACTCAAGGCGGGCGGGTGGTAGTTTGGCGGTGGTCTGCAAATAGCAAAACGCGACGCTTTCACGGTAGAGGCCGTAGCTTTGCAGAATATCACCACGCGCGCAAATCAGCGCAGGTGTGCGATCCCCCCATTGTAACTGTCCGCTCCATAGGAGCGCGTCGTGTATCTTCTTGGTGTCGCGGAGTACAGGGTTGGGCTTTGTCTCGTCCAGGCGGCGTAGCATCGTGATAATGTCGCGTGCGTAACTGGTATCGATATAGGCCACCAGTGGGACGCGCAACCGTTCCGACGTTTCGAGTAGCGAGATTGCCGCGTTGATATAAGCTTCACGGTAAGGATTAGGCATTGTCAGAGCGAACGAGACGACGAGTGAGCCATCGAAGAAAACAACGGGACTGTGCGCGGGATCGTCCATCCGCCGTGCATCGACGCACTGCTCCATCTGCGTACACAGCGTCTCGACCTCCAGTAGATGACGGCGCATCGTTACCATCATCTCCGAATACGGGTAGCCATCCTGTTCGCTCTTCTCACTTTGTGCGTTTTTCTGTTCTTCTGCTATCTCGTCAGGCGACAAAACTTCCATTCGCACATCTTTGGTATACGGGCGACCCTTCGCGTGTGGGTTAGCGAAGAAGCCAACTTGTATCAACGCGACTGGAATTGACGCATCACGCCAGGGCATGAGCTGACTCCCGTCAACCGCGAGCGTCGTCACATCCTCGATACACTCGGCCCATTGTCGCGCCTGCTCGTGATTGGCAAACTCGGCACCGAAGGGAAAGATTGGCCCATGATAGTGCTGCTGTTCGGCGTTGAGGAGCCAACGGTCAACTTCAAGCGTTGGACGCGCACCCGCCGTTCCCATGCCGTCCGGTGGCAGCGCGAAATCAAGCTGGTCGCTGGACGCGTACTCCTGATAAAGTGTTTCAAGAACATGCTGATACAGCTTGAGTTGGTCGCTAAATGAGCCATCGTAGAGCGCGAATTGCGTGCGTTTAGCGTTGAGTGCCGCCTGTAGTTTTCCTTTATGAAGCATAGTTAAGCAACCGTTCCTGTTGTGCCTCTTCGTCTGAAATAATGCGTGTCTCACCGTGTTCTTTTGAGAGGCGCACAATACTGTCCAGTCCCTGCTCGAATGTATCGTCATGACTAATAACCAGCAACTGGTCAAAGCCGCGCACCCGCCGTATCTGTTCCGCGAGGTTCATACGCCGCATCTCGTCCATATTTTGCGTTGGCTCATCGAAGAAGGCGAGATTGAGCGTCGAGAGCTTTTTGAGTAGTGCCAGACGAATTGCGAGGGCCGCGCTCATCTGCTCACCGCCGCTCAGCTGGGCAAAGGTACGGTTTGTGCTTTGACGCCGCAGCACGATCTCATAATCGTTCTGCCACGAGAGTTGCGCGGTACGGTCTCCCATAATCTCGCCAAAGATGCGATTCGCCTCAGCAGAAATATCGCTCAACATCGCCTTCAAAACGTGGGGCGCGGCCTCCTTGATGTAGCCTCGAAACTGCGTCATCATCGTGTTCAGGTCCTCTAGTGTCTGCTTCTCTCTCTGGGCAAGTTCTAATTCCTGCAAAAACACCTCCGCCTGCGCGATCTGCGCTCGGAGCTTATCCATATCTTCTTGATTGCGGTCAAGCTCCCCCTGTAGCGTCGCCAGGTCTTTCTTCAAACGGTCAATCTCCGTCTGTGCCGCGACGAGTTCCTCTTGCCGAAACGCGGCATCCGCTTCGTGAAACGCGTCTGCGGCGGCTTGCATATTCATTAAGGCTTGTTCTGTCTGCTGTCGCTGTCTACTATAGACATGCTCACGCTCTGGCAGTAAACGCGCTATATCCTCGTTTCTCAGGTAATTTTGATGTCCGTGCTGGCTACTCAAGCGCACCGCTTCTTGCTGCATAAGCGCGTTATCAAGCTCTGCGTACTGTGCTAGTTTTCCATTGAGTACCTGCATCTGTTGTACTGTCACTTGCAAACGCTGCCCCTGCGCCTGCAACGCCTCTATAAATGTACCCTCTTGTCCAATAACATGCTGTTGCGCCCTACTTTGTGAACGAGGGTCTTTGAGCGTGGTCAACGCGTCCTCTGTCTGCTTGAGGAGAACATCACTTCCTTTAAGTCCGGCGAGACGCGCACGCAATACTTCCAGGTCGGCCTCTCCTTTCTGTATTTGCTCTTTGTAGACAAGTATCTGTGTACACAAACCGGGTAACTCTCGCACCTGTTCATCGGCCTTTTTGCTCTCGTCATAGCTCTTTCGAGCGTCGTGTAACGCTTCCTCTACCGCTTTGAGCGCATCCAACTCTCCTAAGATAGTTTCCACGTCACGTTCAAGCTGCTTGATAGAACGGGTCGCGCTTTCTATCTGCTCGTTATAACTCTCGCGCCGCTCGCTATAGAGTCCTACTTGACTCAACCACTCCACATACTTCTCAATCTGCTTCTCGCGTTGCGTAACTCCCGCCTGTTGCACCTCAACCATCGCAAGCTCTTGCTGCTCTGTTGTCAATAAGCCACTAAAGTACGCTTCTAGGCTCACCTGCCCCCGCCCCTTGATGTTCAAACACGACTCATGTAGTAGAGGACATTGCCCCCCAGCAGACTGCGTCCGCGACTTGCTATAGCCCTCAATATTGCCCTCAAGCCGATTTTGCCGCGCGGTCAATGTCGCCCGTTGTGCCAGTAACGACGGCATCTCTTCGGCTTCCTGCCGATGTTCCTCTATTTTCTCGATGCTGCTCTTGACTTTACGCAACTTGTCGAGCAGTGCGTCGCGGTCACGCTGTTTACTGGCAAGGTCATCACGCTTACCCCGCACCAGCTGCTGTTTACTGCGTTGCTCCGCGCTACGGACGCGTAACTGACTGAGAGTCTCGCTCCATTCATGAACGTGTTCCGCGAGTGCTTGCAACGGCTCAATCTCGCTGATGCGTTGCTGCGTATTCTTCTGCCCGTCTCTATAAGTGTCTATCGTCTTACGAAGGCGCAGACCCTCTTCCATCACTATTGTATATTGAGTCACTTTGTCGCGCAACTCATCACGTTGCTTCTCTAAATTGCCCTGTTGCTCAACCAGTGGCGCGAGCACCACGACCCGTTGCCGCGCCGTGGCAACCTCTTCCAAGCGTTGGCGTAGCCCACGTTGCATGGTCTCAATCTCAACCTTTTCTGTGTCCAGATGCGCCTGTTGCTCACGAAGCTGTGCGCGTTGCAGCTCACTTTTGCGTAAAGCCAGCAACGTCCACTCTGCCTGTTGATAGCGATGGAAATCGTCAAAACTTGACTGCACGATATCCTGTGCGCTCTGTGCCTCTTGCAACAGCTTTTTATCGCGCTCAAGCAGCGACTGCGCGTTCGCGTGTGCCATCTGGCTCGTCTCAAACCGTTGCTTCAGTCGCTCCAACTGGTGTTTTTGCTCGGTGAGTGTGGTGAGCCACGCCTGATTTTCCAAAAGCTGCTGCGACCACAATGTCTGGTCGCGTCGCTGGTGTTCATCGCGACCCTGAATACTCCTAAGCTGTGCATACCATGTGTCCAGATCATCTGTTTTAAATACTAGTTCGTTGATTTTGAGTTGCTGCGTCTGAATTTGCTCTTTATAGAAGTGTTGCGATTGTAAAAGGTATTCGGCGGACGTTTTATAGTCCTCGATCTGAAGCAGGGCATCAAACGTCTTTTTGCGATTGCCGGGCGTCTCAAGAAAAATAGCGGTAAATGTCCCCTGCGGTACGCCAAGGGCATCTTTGAAAAGCGACTCAAGTGGACGTTCGCGGTCAATCCCAAAAAGGTCGTGCAGGCGATCCTGCATGTCGGCTCCCTGCTCCAGGCGTTCGGTTGACTCTTCATCCGTCATAAACCAGCGTGCGCCACTGCCGCAGCGTCGCTCGACGGTATAGGGACGATCATCGCTGCCAAGCAGACGAATAACGACGCGTCCATATTTTTCGCCCTCGCGCACAAATTGATCCTGTTTATATGGCAGATGGTTGAATAGGGCATAGCCAATCGCTTCAACGAGCGTCGTTTTACCCGCGCCGTTGGAGCCACTAATGGCGGTCGTGCCGCGCCTAAAATCAATCTCGACCTTTTTATAACTCTTGATATTCTCCAACTCAATGCGTGTAATGAGCATAAGAATGAACCTTCCCGCATATGTATGTGCACGGCCCAACGACTCGTGCGAAAATAGCTAGACTCTCCCAATGTATTATTCCCCTTACGGAGCGTAAAAGTGGAAATAGGCACCCTGATTATAGCATGGTTGCCTCGAAAGGCAATCTCTCTGCGTACTCATATATAATAGAAAGAAAAAGAGGAGCTACCAATTATGGCGGAACAAGAGGACGCGACACAGGATCAGGGAACGGTTTTGTTAGAACAGGTAGGGACGGTGGCAACGCTCACCCTTTCTCGCCCTGATGTGCTGAACGCTCTGACATTGGAGATGTATCAGCAACTGGAAGAACACCTGCACACGCTCGAAGATGATGAGCAGACGCGCGTTGTGGTCTTGCGTGGTGCAGGCAAAGCCTTTGCCGCCGGAACAGACATACCATACTTTCAAGGCTTCACCGCCGAGGATGGCCTTGCGTATGAGCAGATCATGGAAGCGATTATCGAACGACTCTACCTTTTTCCTAAGCCAACGCTTGCCGCTGTGCATGGGTACGCGGTTGGTGCCGGTATCCTGCTGGCCTCCGTGTGCGACTTGCGGTATGCGTCCACATCCGCCCGTTTTGGCCTACCGATTGGTCGCACGTTGGGTAATTGCTTGAGCATAAAAAATTATCGCCACGTCGCCGAAGCCTTTGGCACCATGCGAACGAAAGAAATGCTGTTCACGGGACGGTTGCTCTCCGCCGAGGACGCACTGCACTGTAACTATCTGACTGCGCTGGTAGACGAGGAGCAACTTTTCCCTCACGTGCTGGATATTGCTCAACAGATCAGTACAATGGCTCCGCTAACCATACTCGGCACAAAAGAGGCCCACCGCCGTTTGAGTAAAGAGCAGACGGAGCCAGCGTTTGACGACATCCTCACCCGCATGTATGCAAGTTCAGATTTCGCGGAAGGAGTTCGCGCTTATAACGAGAAGCGCAAACCTCTCTGGACAGGAAAATAGGCGGTTTCTACAGCGTTCTCAGGTTTTCCAGCGAACGTTTCGCGCTTTCGAGCGAGGGCATCGCTGGTTTGTCATTTTCGACGATGAAGAACTGCGTGCCACCACCATGCGCGGCCTGAATAATGCCAGCGATGTCAAGCGTCCCATCCCCCACTTCTGCGAACGAACGTTCGGGCGTCATATCTTTGAGATGAATAAGCGGAATACGTGTACCGTGTTTTTGTAGGAAGTGCAGGGGATCGACGCCCGCATATGCCGACCAGTAGATATCAAATTCCAACTTGACGAGTGACGGGTCAGTCTCCGCGAGAAAAATGTCCATTGGCGTCTTCCCATCCTCCTGAGCAAACTCGAAGTCGTGGTTGTGGTAGCAAAAGGTAATTCCCCCTGCCTTACACTTCTGACCAAATGCATTGAGACGCGGAGCAAGCTGACGAAACGCGGCAATAGTACGTTGCTCAGGAATGAGCCACGGTAGCACAAGATACGCGCAACCGAGTTCGTGACAGGTGGCTATCTCCTGCTCTATATCTTGTTCAAGAGCCTGCAAAGCGACATGCGTGGCGTCCGCTCGTAGTTTGGTCTCGGTGAGTAGTGTCTTGAGTTCCCGCGCCGTGAGACCGCCATAGCCCGAAAACTCGACGCCGGGATAGCCCATAGCTGCGACCTTCCGAAGCGTCCCTGCGAAATCACGCGCCATTTCATCGCGCACTGTGTACAATTCGAGAGCTACCGATGCAATGTCCATGAGAAAATACTCCTTCTCGTCTTTTGTTCAAACATCTATTTCATAGCTTTTCGGCTAGAAGTACCGCAAATATATAGTATCACTTTCATCATTCAAAGGCGACAAAAATACTGTCTTATTTTTATGACAAAAGTACCACATATACATACATTCTTGTACATTCTTTTGTTCGGAGGACGTGTAACTATCTTTTTCCCCCGAAGAGTCTCTCAAAAGGCTTGAGAGCAGTGATGACGCATAGGTGAGTATGAATAGACACGGCTACATTTGTCATCATTGTATAAAAATTATGTGAATATTGGCAATGTCCATATGAATATTCTATTAAAAAAGTTTAAATATGTAAAAATAACTACGAAAGCACTGGACAAGAAATGTATTTTCGTGCATACTATAAATGTGGCTTGTAGAGGATGTTGCAACAAGTATAAAACATTGTAGTGACAAACTTGAATATATGCCACCATATACAAAATAAAAATCGTTTAGATCGCACAGTAGGAAGGGAAAAGACCATGCTTGAAGCTCAAAAGCAACGGAGCGAGGTTGCACGACTGCTATCACAGATTAGTGCAGAGTATGAAGCAGCGCAATACGGAATGTCGGGCCTGGCTTATGGAAGCGCCAAGCACGAGTTCATCAACGCGCGTATGGAAAATATGGGGCAGATACACACGCAGTTACAGGCGTTGGTGGGAGATGTTGCGATTGCGATGATCGCCGACCAGTTAAATAATACACACTAGCAATACAAGTGTTTAGCATTGTGTAACAGAATGACACCTCGGCGAGTACAAAGAAGTCGCCTCTCTTAGATATAGCGGTAGTACAATATTAGTACCGTATATGAGAGGGGCGATTTCCGTCTTTGTCTGCTCTACATACGTTGTCTTGAAACTATTGCAATAGGTATTATAAACATTCCCTGAATTTCTAGCGTATCCCTGATAATCCTTATTTATTCTGCTATAATCTGCATATGAAGTTAAGTGAGTATGCAAAACAACAAGGTGTGCGCTATGAAACCGCGTGGCGATGGTTCCAAGAGGGAAAAATCAAAGGACATCGTGTCGGAGCGCATACCATTATGATTGACGAAGGGATTGAAGTACCCCCTACGGCTCAACAGAAAGTCGCGGTCTATGCGCGTGTTTCCTCTGCTGAGAATAAACTAAACCTTGACAGTCAAGCAGAGCGATTAGTTGCCTACTGCATGGCCAAAGGCTATCAAGTTTCAAAGGTGGTTAAGGAAGTCGGGTCAGGTGTCAATGATGCACGTCCTAAGTTCTTGTCTCTTTTAGAGGATACCAGCATCACTACGATTGTGGTTGAGCACAAGGATAGGGCTAGCCGCTTCGGTGTCAGATACATTGACTCTCTGCTGAGAGTACAGGGCCGTTCACTAGAGATTGTCAACCTCTCTGAGAACGGGACAGAAGACATGTTAGCAGACGTAACGTCAATCATTTACTCGTTCTGTGCGCGTCTCTATGGACAAAGACGTGCCACACGCAAAACGGAAACCATTGTCAAGCGGTTATCAGCAAAGGATGAGGAAGAATGCAATTAGTTGAGCAACATTGTATCAGTAAACAGGATAGCCGTTACGAGGTCATAGACTGCGTGGCGTTTGCGTCTAAAAATCTGTACAATGCTGCGCTCTACGAAATGCGTCAAACGTTCATCCATACAGGCCGACGCCTCTTCTACAATGAACTCTATCACCTGATGAAGAGTCACGAAGCCTATCAAGCGTTACCTGCAAAAGGTGCTCAACAAGTGGTGAAGTTGCTTGACAAGAATTGGACTTCGTACTTTGAGGCCATGAAAGCCTATCGCCTGGACCCATCAAAGTTTTTAGGGCATCCCAAACTGCCCAAGTACAAGGACAAGCAGAAGGGGCGTAACAGCCTTGTCTTTACTGTACAGGCCGTGAGCAAGAAAGGACTCAGCAGAGGCATTGTGCAACCGTCAGGCGTCCCTATCGAGATACAGACCACGCACACAAACGTCAATCAAGTACGCATCGTGCCACGCGGTAACTACTACGTGGTAGAAGTGGTGTACACGCAAGAGGTCAAGCAAGCCGATGTAGACGCATCGCGAGTCGCATCCCTGGACCTGGGAATAAATAATCTTGTAGCTCTAACATCAAACAAAGTTGGCTTTGTGCCAAGACTGGTTAACGGGAGACCTATCAAGAGCATCAACCAATTCTACAATAAGCACCGTTCAGACCTGCAATCACACTTGCCTAAAGGACACTATAGCTCACGCTTTATGGAACGCTTTACTGACAAGCGTACACGTAAGATTGAACACTACTTGCATACCGCCTCACGACGCATCATTGACTTGCTCATTGCTGAGAGGATAGGAACGCTTGTCATTGGCAACAATCCCATGTGGAAGCAAGAAGCAAACATGGGCAAGCGTAACAATCAGCAATTCGTCATGATACCTCATGCTCGTTTCATTGCCATGCTGACGTATAAAGCGGAATTAGTCGGGATACAGGTGATTATAGGGGAAGAGAGTTATACCAGTAAAGCCTCGTTTCTTGACCTTGACCCTCTCCCCACGTACGGTAACAAAAACAAGGATGTGGTTTTTAGTGGGAAACGGGTCAAGCGCGGTCTGTACAAAGCTGCAAACGGGCGCATGATAAACGCCGACGTGAACGGCAGTTATAATATCATGCGAAAAGTAGCACCTGACGCTCTTCGGGGCAAGGGTGTAGAGGATGCTGTAGTGCATCCCATACGGTTACACGTATAAAGCTGAGTCGCTAGCATACGCTAGTTTCTTGGAACTATAAGCGGCATGATAGAGGAAAGGGATTTGCCACTGCCGTGCGCTCTTATGCTTTTAGCAAGTTGGACACAAAACCAACGGCTCTTGTTCCTCGATTGCCTCAAGTGCAGTTATCTCGATATATCTATCAGTATAATGGCATGATATCGGGGCGGGCTTGTTCCATGTACCAGTGACGACGTATTCGATCTCTTCGCTCTTAAAGTCTTCTGCATCGAGAGCATTTTCCGGGCCGTCGCGAAAACTGCGTAGCCAGTCGCGAACATCTTTGTCGTCAAGATGTGGTGCATCCTCGCTAACAAACCATTCCGCGATACCCTGGAGATAGAAACGAAAATCTGGGGGGAGCGCATGTTGACGGCGTATAGGATAGGCACGTTCGCGCACATCTTCATAGCCAGCCTGACGAAGGTAGCCTGCGAGCTTAGAGCCAACCCAGCTATCCTCAAAGGTATAGCCGGCCTCGACGCGCTGAAATTCCCAGTATTCGCGGGCCTGAAGTACACGAGCTTGAAGCCCGGAGTCGATAGCATGAAAGCGCATTGTACCAAAATCGATATCCTTGATTGCAAGCCTGCCGCCTTGAGCAAGGTACGGCCCCATAGCCGCGAAGGTCGCCACAGGGTCGGGAAGATACTGACTGACGTTCGCGCTAAAGATGAGATCGACCTTTCCCAGAGGAACAGGCAGCTCTTCCAGAAGCGCGCGTTTATACTCGACCTGATGCCTATACCAACGATTGGCACTGCGGCTCTGCGCTGTGACCAGAGCCTCCGGCGAGATATCGACGCCAACAATGTGGCCGCGCGACCCGATGGCACGCGCGAGCAGAGGCGTCCACAGGCCGGGGCCGCACCCTGCATCGACAACAAAACTTTCTTTTTTTATAGCGAGGTCGCGTACCATTTGTTCGCGTTCCTGTGCTTTGCTCTGGTGATGTGTTACTAGCCATTCAATGGCATTAAGTGGAAGGCCACATTCGTTCACATGCACTACATCGTTTACTGCCATGACTCTTTATCCCTATCATATCCCTTGAAGTTGCGAAAAGCAATTCCTATGCTCTTTAGCACACGCAAATATTACCCGAAAATTAGCATTGTCTACAACATTTCGGTACTTTTAGTTTTACATTGTGCAACGTAAAAAATAGACGTTCGTGCAAGCACTCTCTATTTATATTGTAAAATGTTTTAAAATGATAAAAGAGGTAGTTGAAAGAGGACATGTATGCGGAACCGCACCCTTTTATAAGAGAAAAGTGTGTAGAGAAATAAAAGTAGTGTGTACCTAAAAAACGTATTATGCATCATGGCACAAATGTGTAATGCGTGTTGCGTTGTTTCGGCAAGTTTGCTGCAAAATTGTGTAGCGATTGTGTTATACTATGTCAAGTAGCAATTTTTACTGAGATAGGATTATCTTCATTATGAACGGAGGGACCGTGTTCCATGGATATTGACAAGGAAGTACCTGAGCCACGTAGAAAACGGGGGCGTCCTCTGGGTTCTAAGAAGAAACAGTTTCTTCCACTCCCTGATGAGCAGCCAACTTCAGCGGAAATCGTTTTTGACGATGAGCAACTGGCATATACAATATCAGAGGAAAAGCTTTCACCATTTAGTAGCCTGCTACGTCATATTCTACGCCATGATCGTAGCGAGATCGCACGCGTTGCCAGAGATTTAGATGTTGTGGAAGTCACTGTGTATCGTTGGATAAACGGCAGTTCAGAGCCGCGTGTGGCGCACCTGAAACGTCTACCAGAGGTGCTGAGTGAGCATCATGGCAATCTGACTTACGCGATTAACCAGACCTTCCCCGGCGTGCTTGATCCCCCCTCGCTTGGTATTCGCGAGATCAAGAAAGATATCTACCGTCGCGTGCATGAGCTGATTGCTACTACGGCGGAAGACGACGCGCGTTCCTGGCAAGTGACACAGGCGATTTTTGATTACGTACTCATGCACCTTGACTCTGAGAGACGTGGCCTGTCGGTTACTTACGCAAGCCTGATGCCCCCACACGAAGATGGCATTCACTCGTTACGTGAGGCCACGATGCGCGGTAATTACCCCTGGCCCTTTAGCCTTGAGAGTCGCGCCTACCTGGGTAGTACAACGCTCGCGGGAGCCGCCGCGGACTCGCGACAACTCAAAACGTGGGAGAACATGGGCAACGAGGAACGCTTACAGGTGGATATCGACGAGTTCGAGCGTAGTGCCGCCGCCTGCCCTGTCATTTTCGCGGAGCGTATCGCGGGCGTGTTAATCGTTTCCAGCAAACAACCTGGCTTCTTCACCGATAGCACCGCCTGTCAGTCCGTCGTCGAATACGCACGCCTGTTCTCGCTTGCGCTCAGTCGAGAAGCGTTCTATCCGTACTCCGCCATAAAATTACGACCAATGCCGGATGTGAAATGGCAACGTGCGGAAATAGGCCGCTCGTATGTCAATCGCATCATTACCTATGCACGCAAGCATATGATTGCACGACCAGAAGCCGAACAACAAGTTCTTATCGAGATGGAGCGCGAATTTGAAGAACTGGGACGCCATCTCAGCGAGCAACAAAAAACAGAACCAACGCGCAAAAATCAAGAGATATGGGAGAGTAGATAGCCATAAGTACCAGTAAGGAATTCGCAGCAGCAGGAGACCACACAGGTCTCCTTATTGTGTTTCACCTACCAACTTCTTGCGTCCCAAAAAGAAGTAGTATAGTATAGACACCGAAAAGGAAGCGTGGAAACCAGAAAGGTTTCTTTGCTTTCTTGCTCTCTCTGCGGAAAGGATGCTTCTCACTATGCCAAATCTGTTTATACGCTGCCTGCTCTTTATCAGCTCTTACTTTCCGCTCGCTATCATCTTCTGCATTCTCCTGTGGGAAAAGCATCTGTTATGGGCCGTGCTTATTCTCCTTGTCGGTGCTAGTGGCCTTGTTATTCTCTTGCTCTACTTTTTATTGATCGTGCCACGCCGCACGCAATCGCACGAGGTGGTCGCCACGCTAGAAAGACACGACGGCGATGTGTTGAGTTATGTCGCAAGCTATCTTGTGCCTTTCGTAAGTATTGACTTCAATACCGCGCAAGTCTGGGCCTTACTAGTATTTTTCGTTGTTTTATTGATTATTTATGTCAATTCCAATATGATCTATATTAACCCAATGCTCAGCATTATGGGCTATCACCTCTACGGAGTTACGATAGAACACAATGAAGAGACGTTTTATCTTCTGACGCGCCAACGTGTCGCGTTACGAAGCAGTATTCGTGTTGTGCATATTGGCGACACAACATTTTTTCAGCTAAAGTAATGCCTATATTGTAGATTGAAGGAGCGGGTGCTTATGAATGCTCCCTATGGCGCAACATTTGAAGACCTCTTCTCCCTTGAATTAGAGAAGCTCGACGGGAAAAAAGTAGTAGATGCCTGTGACGTAACCGTCTGTCTCGCTTCAACTATGCAGCAAGACACGCTTGAATTTCGTCGTCTTGAACTTTCAAAGAACCTTGAGGGAAAATTCCGTGAGAAAATACGCGATTTCCTTGCCACATATCGCAAAACTTGGGTGAGTGGCGGGCAAGTCATTTATCCCCATCAAAGCGATAGTAAGCCGGAAGAACACGAAGTCGAGTATGTCAACCTCATAGAAGAGGACTACGCGTTTATCAAGGCACAGGTTGACCCTCTTCGCGCCTATCAGGACAAATTACCCTTTCGCCAGGATGAGACCGCTTTTGTAAACGGCTTGCGCTTCTATGTGATTATGGTAAAGCCGTTGAACAATCCGCAGGACATGGTGTACTTTTACCGTGCGTACCGCAGTCGGCAGTTGCTCAGTCAATCACGCCTGTTTGGTGCCATCTGGCGTGGCGAAAATGAGTTTGATCTGATTAAAGAACCAACTTTGATTTTCGACAATTCCATAGATTGCATTAGTCGTGGAGATGCTCTCTTTATGCTTAAAAAAGAGAGCTTCCACACAATGTTTCGTTTCTTTGAGGAGTTGGAAAAGTCAGTGAACATCGCCGTTACTAGTATTCACACTCAGCTGACGCATATTCAGGTCGTGGTTGATGGCTATGACAGCTTTGTCAACGATTGTAAGAAAAACCGCTTGAAGATGGCCATGCTCAACAATATTGCGAAAAAGTCCTATCTCAAAGACCTTACGCCGGCTAAAATCAAACGCGTGGTTGATCGACTCGACAAAAACGTTGTTGGAGAAGAATTTCTCATGGCCTTCACAAAAGAGCAGAAGCTGCTCTATGACGCAAAGCGACCCTGGGTACTGCTCAAATTGCTGGGGGACAGTTATCTCTGGTCAGAATTGACGATGGTTGGGTACGAGGTAAACGGGAAGCGCGAATTGTAGATAGTTGTATGTTGTCCTACGTACTATAAGAGAAAATGTTTGTCGAGGAGGACTTTTCTATGTATTGCGCTCGATGTGGCGCACACAATCTGGATGGCGCACACTTTTGCCAGAATTGTGGTGCGTCATTACAGGCCCCCGGTATGGCGATGCAGCGTCCGCCAATTGACCCGTATCCACTGTATGCGCCGCAAGAGGAACCAGAGCAACCTCTGCAAGCCCCAATGCGGCGTAGTACGCGCGGCACAAGGGCCGCAAGGATACATGACCCCTATCAAGACCAGATCAAACAACTAAAATTGCAGATCAGGCAGATGAAGCTGTACTTAAAGCAGATAAATACGCAGATGTCTGCTACCCGCGCTCAATATAACCAGACAAATGCTTTTGTACCGGAAGGTATTATCAAGCGCGGCTATAAGTGGTTCGAGGACGTGCGTCTGCTGGGGCCACAGCAGCAAAAACAACAACTACAACAACAGATTATTCAGCTTGAGCAGCAGTTGCTAGGCTTGCAACAAAGTCAGATACAATGGAAAGTGGAACAGGGCTAGCTGAGATGATGAGTTGAGTAGAGCCTGGCACGGTTCAGTATATAGTAGTGGCGGTGGCTCGCCCCCGCCATGCCTCACACCGCGCCATGCTCTACCCATTCCCCGCTACGCTCATTTGCGTCTCTCATACAATTTTCATTCTTGTTTCATCTGTTGCTTATCGATTGGTGTGGAGCGTCATACCTTGCAACGTTTGCTCCATCAGGAAGTTTGTCACAGCCTGCGTCTCGTGTGTCTCATTATAGACAGCTATCTGACGGTCCGCGCCGGTGCCACGTGGATTTTCCAGCAGGTCGCGGAGATAATTGATTTCGCGCCGACTGCCAAGATCGTCCACAACATCCTCCACGAAGTCCAGTAATTCTTCAATAGACTCACGCATACTCAAGCGGCGATTCTGGATAAAATCGACCACCTCGGCATCAAGTCCGTAGCGCATGGCACGCCATTTGTTTTCTTCGATGAAGTGGCGTGGCAACACATGAGTCGTCATATTGTGTGTATACATCCATGAGAGCTTCGCGATCAGAGCCTGACAGAGTGCGACGATGCCCAGCGTATCATCAACGGTGGCGGGCATATCGCAGATGCGAAACTCGATGGTGTTGAAAAAAGCGTGTGGGCGGATATCCCACCAGATGCGCTTACCGTTGTCGATACAACCAGTACGAACGAGATGCTCGACATACGTGTCAAAGTCGTTCATAGAGGTGAAGGTGTCGGGAATGCCGGAGCGCGGAAAGCGTTTCCACACTACCGAGCGGTACGATTTCGTCCCGGAGAAGCGATCAGACCAGAAGGGTGAGTTCGATGAGAGGGCGAGCAAGTGTGGGAGCCATGTACGTACCTGATTCATGAGCGGAATAGTGATGGTGCGATCCTCAATGCCGACATGAACGTGTAGCCCGAAAATCAGAATTGAGCGTCCTACATCCTGATATTCCTCTTCGAGCAACACATAGCGATCATTGCGTGTCCGCACCTGATCTTGCCAGTGTGCGTTAGGATGCGTGCCTGCGCTGATGAGTGCCAGACCCTCACCATCGACCAGCCGCGCGAGCGTGGTACGAAGGCGTTGTACCTCGCGTCGTGCGTCGTGCATTGTGGGGCAAACGTCCGTCACCAGCTCAACTGTCGATTGCAACATCTCCGCCTTGATGCTTTCGCCGAGCAGGGGCGTCCCTTTTTCGAGAATAGTGTGAATGTGGGACGCAAGTTGGCCCGTTTGCTTATCTACCATCTGAAATTCTTCTTCGACTCCGAGGGTAAAACGTGGTTTCATGCAGGTACCTCTTTAAAAACACTGTGTGAACATATGCACCATACGTTTAGCAGGATAGAAGCATCATGTGTACAGAAATCGCGCTACCGACAACATGTTTGTGAAGTCTCGGACTTATAGCGTACACAAGTCTCAACCATTCTGTCAAGAGGCACGGCGCATGGTGCCTGAACCTGTGAGAAACTGCTGGCATGTACAGGCGGGAGGAAGAGGGGAGGGGCAAAAAAGGGGTGAATTCTCGTGGCGCGAAAAAAGGTGGTAGAACCCGTTGACAAATCGCAACGTAGGGTGTAATATTGTGTTTGTCATTCAAGACAACAAGTCCTCGTGGCGGAATGGTATACGCGGCAGGTTGAGGGCCTGTGCTGAAAGGCGTGCTGGTTCGAGTCCAGTCGAGGACATTCTACATCTGGGCATCTCCTGTACATCGCAAGGGATGCTCACTCCATTACAAGCACTCGCAAGAGTGGTCTCATCGGGGCGATTAGCTCAGTCGGTTAGAGCGGCTGCTTTACACGCAGTAGGTCACAGGTTCGAATCCTGTATCGCCCATTTTCCACATGCCCTACACTGGCTCTACAGGCCGTTCTAACCAACATTCACTTAACCTTTTACAACTTCTCTTTTGTCCGATTTTTCCGCCTTAGAACTACTGTGTTCTACTTTCTTATTTCTAGCTAACACACTCTTTACGGTGCGTTGGTACTCTGCGAAAAGCGGATTGCTAGTCGTCTCTAGGTCTAACTCAAAGCGTGACAGGTTATCTTGTTCTGCAACTGGTGTTACTACTTTGAAATGAAGGGACTTAGCAAGCTTAATACCATCTTGCGTTCTACTGGTACCGTATAACCTTTTAATGATAGTACCTTCTTGTGCGAATTGCTCCATAGTCTCTATAGCACCCGTTATCAATCTTGAACCATACAATTTACTCTTAGGCAAGCCTTGTCTTGCTCCCAATACTAAGAACAAATTATCGGCTTCCCCTGGCTTAAACTGTGTGATATTTTCAGGACTAAGTATTCCAGTTCTGAATTTAGCTTCTTCCATGGCTGACATAATTTTGTCTATAGCGGCTTGTCTCAATGGGAACAATCCCACATAGCCTACAATCACATCATCCTGCTTGACAATATAAAAGATGTCGGGGTTAGTGTGA
>JBBQVS010000087.1:0-16156 GCA_038211295.1 Ktedonobacterales bacterium
AACTAGTGGCGTATCCTTGCTTCTGCTGTCATTTCTGCTGTCAGGATGATGGAAGAGACGGTGTGAAGTGAGGATACAAGCCGTGTAAGTTGACAACAGTAAGCGAAAAAATTGTATCATCCTGATAGAGACTAATCGTCAGGCTTGAGTAGTTCAGTCCGAGCCAGCGATTTGTGACAGAGAGCAACGCGAAGGTCGCCCCCGCCAGCAAACCCCATGCGACTCCCTGCGTCACGCTGTCCTGTAGCGAGAAGCGGGGAACAAGCAAATAAATTCCCGGTAGGATAAGCAACGCGGCGACGACCTGCACATGGCTGGCACGCTGTTTAAGGAGAAGAGGTTCCAATGCCGCCGTGAACAGAGGAAAGCTGGAGAAGGAAAGCAGACCGATAGCGACATTGGAGACAGTGATAGATTGAAAGAACGCTGTCCAGTGTAGGGCGAGCAATAATCCCTGTCCCGCGAGCAGGAGACCATCGCGCCGTCGTTTGGGCCGCAGGGGAACGCGTTGCGCGATACAAGTTACAAGGAGTACGGGGCTGGCACATACGACACGCCCAAGTACAATTAGTGGAGCTGGCAATACGCTTAGTTTTCCCAGCACGCCCGCGAGACCAAAGCAGAGTACGGCGACATTCGCGGCAAGAATACCGCGCCCCTTTTTTTCAGACATGTACACACTTCTTTGACCTATAACCCAAACAACATAGGTCAGGCGCATAGCGGAGTCTTTAGAGCCAATACCCCACTCTTACAATTTGTAGCCTTTCTCATCATACAATAAATAGCGTAATACAGAGCGCACTCCTGACATTGCTGTCGAGAGTGCGCTCTGCTTTGTTGAGTATGGACTATGAGCAGGCAACGGCGAATGGAGCACGGTAAACGATGCTCGGATCGTTGGTGCTGACTTCCTTGTAGGTGTAGGAGTTGCCCTTTTTAGGGCTGAGGTAGCCAGCTTTTGTGACGAGCGCGGGTGCGTCGCCAACTTTGCCGATGAGAACAGGGGTGAACGCCCAGTTGTCGGCAGGCATGAGGCCACCAATTGAACGGCCCAGTGCGCGATGTTCAGCTTCGATACAAGCAATCTGTGCCGCGACCTGGGACAGGTCGGGACGTTGCTGCAATCCGAACTCTTTGACGGAGGCGAGGAACGCGGAGTCGAACACGCCTTCAAGCTGCTGCTGTGTAGCAATGAACGTCTTCAAATCTTCAAAGGTGTCGTCACCCTGTGGGAAGCTGAATGTGGAGGCAAGGAATTGACCACCGGCACTAGCGAAGTACAATTCGTGAATTTGCTCCTCGATGAGGGCTGCACGCAAGTATCGCTTCTCGTCGTCCTTCAAACCGAGCTTATGAGCATTCTTCAAGCCATTGGTGTAGAAGGTAACAGCAAGACGCTCTGCGGTACGCGCAATGGTCAGGATGTCAGCGATAGGTGTAACACAATTCGCGTTGTACGCAGGGGCGGCATGAACGTTGCCGCGCTGGGCAAATAACGCGCCACCGGCGACGGCAAGACCTGTGACTCCTGCGGCACCAGCGACGGCACCTTTGAGCAGGTTACGACGTGATGTTTGTGCTTTTGTTGCTTCTACGATTGATGTTGTCGAGGTAACTTGTTCGGAATTCTGCATGACTATACATCCTTCTGTGCTATATCAAACTGGTCAAACATACATGGTATGTGTTGAGCAAAAGCGGGAAACATTGCACATACTTTTTGTGCAATCAGCGTGTAGTGAATGTGGAGTATGAGTTCGATAGACGCTTGCCCTGCCTAACTTTATGAGGTCGTTTATGCCTTGCGGTCTGTCGTTCCCTTCACACCCTATACTACGCAATGTATTCAGGATCGGATCATACAATGTGCTGAAAGAATAAAAATGCCCTCTTCAACGTTTTTTTGTTGAAGAGAGCACTATGAGAGATCGCGTTTACAGGTATATCTCTGCGCCAACAGGCAATGTTTGTACGTCCGCGCTGAGAGAGAAGACGCTCACCGTCTGGCGGCCCATGACGCGCCAACGCGCACCCGCATCGGCGGTTAGCTCGACACGCACAAGGGCGGTATCTTCGTCGATGCCAAGCACCGTTGTACCGACAGGCACAGCGCGGAGCATTTCTTTGAAGCGATCTCGGCTGAGAAAGCCGGCCATGCGGTCAAAATGTGGAAAGACGATCACCTGTGGTACAATGCCAAGTCCCGCAACGAAGTTTGTCGCGCCTCCCTGCATAGCCTGTCGTATTGAAAGAGTGGAGCCGCCCATCATCATCGCGCCGGCACTACAACCCGCGAGAACCGCCCCTTGCTCATATGCAGTTTTGATGACATCCCACGCGGGCGAGTCACGCAAGGTCTCGATTACATGCTGCGGATTGCCGCCAGAGAAATAATAGAAGGTTGCGCCCCGCAAGAGTGCAACCTGCTCTGGATTAAAAGCACTCTCACGGTCAGTTATCTGTGTCGCGCGGATATCGGTCACGCCAAGCTTTGTAAAGTGGCGTACTCCTAACGTGTTCCACGACGTTGGCCCATTAGGTTCCAGACCGCTTGCGGTTGGCAGAAGCGCGACACGGGCAGGCTCGCCCAATGTTCCCATGAGGTACATATCGATCTCGTTCATAACGTCAAGATATTCGCCAGAGCCAACCAGCGCAATCGCGCCAGAGCCTGTTGTATGAGTTGTCATGATACCTGTGTTCCTTTCCTGTACACACGTTTGCTCTCAGCAGTCTAGAGCGACGCTTTCTCCACCATGTTGGGCGGAATATTTCGCGGCATCCATAATCACGATATTGCGGCGCGACTCTTGCGGCGTTACCGCAAGTAACTCGCCTGAATGCAGATGGCTCGCGAGATTGCGATGAAAGGCATAGGGAGGCGTGGGAGGAAGCGCGAGGTGTTGTACAGAGATTGTACCGTTTCGCTCGCGGGTCGAGACAAGCAGGTTCGGCGGTGCTTCCGAGGGTGCGAGCGGCGTTTCAACGAGATCGCCCGACCAACTACGTGTCTTGATGCTTTCCTGTCGCCACTGTCCCACAATCGCGCCCCGTTCGCCAAGAATATACCATTTAGGCTTCATCGCTGCCGCGATATCCGAATGTGTGAAGACCGCCTCTTGTCCATCCGCAAAACGGAGATAGACGCTTGATTGGTCGGCGTTGGTCACGTCGTGCCAGACACGTTTGTGTTCGACGCCGCGCACGCTCACAACACGGCGTGGCACAAGTTGTAAAATCCAATCCAGATAGTGTGACCCCCAATCGTAGAACACACCGCCAGAAATTGGCTCGTGGGAATGCCAGTAATCGCAGGGATGAGCATAGCCGCCGATAAAGGTTTCTATATGAAATAGAGGGCCAATTGTTTTGCGCCTGATTACCTCTTGAATTGCGAGATAATCTGGGTCCCAACGTCGGCATTGATATACAGTAAGCGTGCGCTTATACTCGGTGGCAAGCGCGATCATCGCGTCGGCTTCGGCAGTAGTCAGGCAGAAGGGTTTTTCGCTCACAACATGCTTGCCCGCACGCAACATCTGCATCGAAATCGCAGCGTGCGTGTCTGGCGGCGTCGAGACAATCACAAGGTCGATGTTCGGGTCGGCCTCAATTTCCGCGAGATTAGTACATGTCTTGATGCCCGGAAATGCCGCACGCGCTACCGCTAAACGCGCCTCGTTGCGGTCACACACAGCGGCGTATTCCAGTCCCGCGACATTGCTAATCGCTGTGCCATGCTCAAAACCAATCGCACCATAACCAATCATTGCAACCCGTGCGGGCCGTTCCTCCAATGCCACGCCCTTCGCATAGCTAATAGCACGGCGCAACATCTGTTGAAAAACGGGATGTACACGCGTCTCTTCGCTTGTGCCAAGCGTTGTGCAAAATACGCGTCCCTGCCCATATGAACGGGTGTAGGCCAGCGTGTAAGGTGCGTACTGCCAGTTAGTGTGCCATAGACACTCGGCATCGACAGGAATTTTAGCGAGCAGGTACAGGCTTTCATAGACCGCAAAGGACGGGTCAACGCGCCGTGTAATATAGGCTTCAGGTGTGGTGACATGCGCCATAATTTCACAGAGTGGAGTGCTTATACCATATGTGTCACCAGCAATAGCGCGAAATACATCGCTTTGGTGATACCTTTCGATGGCATCCCCAATACATACAAGGCCGCCTCCGCCTCGCACAAACGCCTGTATTGCCTCCTCTACCTCAAGGGAAAAATGTCCCTGTCTACCATCCAGAAGCAATACTTTCTGGTCTATCACCTGCCCGAAAGCCTCCAGCGTGAGCAGAGGCGAGATATCTTCAATCATGAATTTTTCTTTCTTGTTACCTGCTGTGATGATAATGCGGATGTTCGTGTGAGTGGTCAGGCCAGTGCTGATGCATGTGGTTATGCATTTGATCGGGCAATGGCAACTCGTTCACGGTGTGTGTGTGAGTCCCTTCGAGATGATGGAGGTGATCGTTGCCGCGCCACAGATTGTCGGCGTTATAATTTGCGGTAAGCAGACTTTCGGCATGATGCCAGCGATCACGAAAAATGTCGTAGTTCTTTTTGCTCTTCGTGCGTCGCTCCTCTTCGCTCAGGCTAAACCATTCACGATGCGGGTGCTTCTCGATACGCTCCGCAATGGTTGGTACGATGAGAGCCTGATAGCCTGCCGCCTTGAAAAAGAAGCTATAGTAAATGTCCATCAAGCGATAAAAACGGAACTTTTCGTCAATCCACCCGACCTCTGGCAGCAACTCACGCCGAAACGCCAGCAGATAGCCCTCGATGGCATCAACATGCGGTTGCATGGACTCCTGGAAGTCGCGCAAGTCTTCCGTGACCAGACCATACGGCCCTGCCAACCCGACTTCAGTAGGAGCAAGCGTTTGCGCTAATGGCGTCCAGATATCCCCAAGCAGTTCTATCGAGGTGTCCATCAGTACAAGTATGTGACCCCGACTCGCACGCATCATGGCGTTTCGTCCAGCCGCGAACCCCATATTGTGATCCGCGAAAAGCACATTCAGGCCGATGTGTTGCCCCTCTTCTCCCGTGAGGTCTTGCTGTCGTGCAAGCTGTTGAAGATAGGGGAGCGTGTCATCGGTTGAGCCGTTGTCAATCACTACAACCTCTACCATATGGTTGCCCACGAAACGCTGAATGCTCTGAATACACCGTTCAAGGTCATCTTTGCTATTGTGCGCGACCAGATTGACGGAAACCTCGTACAAGTCGGGCAGTGCCGTGCTATCCTGTACGTCCGTCGAGCGTGTCAGCACGGAAAACTCTTCGTCGAGACGACGTGGCGCAACAAGCGGCCCCCGCCCGGTATCGCGCACGAGGTAGCCGTTGTGGTGCAGTTGTTCGCGTAGGTCGTCCGCAACGGCATAGTTTTGCTGTTGACGCAAGTTTTCGCGGACAAGCACCTGTGCCGCGACAGGCTTCGGCACGGCGGCAAGATACGCCGTCGGCTCGCTCAAACGCTGTGGTCGCTCGCTTTGCAGATACTCGCGCAATCCAAAGCCGAGAATACGATCCATATCCAGAAGAAGCCGCAACCGTGTTGTCGGATGTTCTTGCGAACGCAACATAGCCCACACCACTGCCATCGCACGAGGCATGTTCAGGTCATGCTCGACCTCCGTCAAAAACATATCGCGCCATGCCACGCCCTCGCCTTGTAGTGGCGCATCACTGAAGACTTGCACGGCATCAGCCTGTCCGAGCAACTGGTACGCGAGGTTACGCAGGCGTTCAAGAGCGGTCTGGGCCGCCTGTAACGCGCGAAAGGTGAAGTTGAGACGGCTACGAAAGAGCGCGGTTGTGAAGAAATAGCGCAGGGCCATTGGCTCAAAGCCGCGTGCCTCGATCTCCGACAACGTGTAGGCATTGCCGGTAGATTTCGCCATCTTTTGACCATCAGCAAGCAAGTGTTGGGCGTGAACCCAGTAGTTCACATAGTGCCGACCTGAAGCACCCTCGCTCTGGGCAATCTCGTCCTCGTGATGCGGAAAAATGTTGTCTACCCCACCCGTGTGCAAGTCAAACTGAGGGCCGAGATACTTCGTTGCCATCGCGCTACACTCGATATGCCAACCGGGGAAGCCGCGCCCCCATGGACTTTCCCATGCCATCTCGCGACCCGCTTCGGCTGCCTTCCACAAGGGGAAATCTTCGACATTGTGGCGATCCGCGTCTACTCCCTCACGCACGCCTGCCATCATATGTTCGAGCAGGTTGCCCGACAGCTTACCATATTCGGGAAAACGTTTGATATCGTAATACACATTGCCATTGACGGTATAGGCAATACCCTTTTCCTCTAAACGCTGAATAATCGCGATCATTTCAGGAATATGCTGTGTTGCGCGTGGAAATATATGGGCGGGTAAGATATTTAGTTTACGTTCATCTTCATGAAATGCTGCGGTATAATATTGCGCGATTTCTAGCGAGGTTTTGCCCTCTTTCCGCGCCTGTGCCTCAACTTTATCTTCGCCTTCGTCAACCACTTCGCGGCGCATATGCCCAACATCAGTAATATTTTTGATGTGTGTGACCTCGACGCCGCGATACTCAAAGGTACGCCGCAACCAGTCAGCCATGGTAAAGGTACGTAGGTTGCCAATATGAATATAGCGATAAACGGTTGGGCCGCACGAATACATTTTTATTGTATTGGCCTCTCTTGGCTCGATCTGTTCCACTTGCCGCGTCAGAGTATTGAAAATTTTCATGCTTGCCATGCCTCCATAAGCGTGGGTATCTGCTGGCGTTCCCCAATTTTGTTGACATTGTTTTACACTATACGACGCAGAAAGCATACCCGATAGGGTACACAACAACTCATACGAGTCGCTCTGTACCCTTCCTAAAGCTACATGTCTCGCAATTCGCGTTTCAGAATTTTGCCGGTGGCGTTTTTGGGTAGGGGCGTATCGATGAAGGTAATGGTACGTGGATACTTGTAGGCCGCGACGCGCTCTTTACAGAAGGCGCGGATATCGTCCTCGGTTACGCTCGTACCGGTTTTGAGATAGATGAAGGCTTTAATCTCTTCGCCCATCTTCATATCGGGAATACCAATCACCGCGACCTCCGCGACTGCCGGGTGCTCATATAACACTTCTTCTATTTCACGCGGGTAGACATTGAAGCCGCCACGAATAATCATATCTTTCTTGCGGTCAACTATCGAGAAGTAGCCCTCTTCATCCACTTTTCCGATATCGCCACTGTGGAACCAGCCATTACGAATGGCCTCCGCCGTTGCGTCGGGTTGTTTATAATAACCTTTCATGACGTTGTGACCACGAATGACAATCTCGCCCGTCTCGCCAACAGGAACTTCTTGATCGTTCGTATCGACGATTCGCATGTCAACGCCGTACACTGGCAAACCAACCGTTCCCGCTTTTGTGGGCTTGAAAAGAACATTGAACGATGCCGTTGGCGACGTTTCAGAAAGACCATAGCCTTCCAGAATGGTTACGCCGAACTCGTTTTTCCATGCGTGTAGCACCTCGACGGGATTAGCCGCGCCGCCACTAATGCAGGTACGCAGGCTCGACAGGTCATACTGCTTGCGGTTGGGATGATTCAGCAGGTAAATATACATGGTTGGAACACCCGCGAACGTCGTCACATGGTCGCGCTGAATAAGCTCAAACGCTTTGAGCGGCTCAAAACGTGCCATCAAGGTAAGCGTCGCACCCACCGTTATAAGAACGTTCATCACGGAGCTAATGCCAAACGAGTGGAAAAGCGGCAATGCGACCAACCCAACATCATCGTCGCGCCAATCGATGCCCAGCGAGTCCACAGAGGTACGCGCGTTAAAGAAAAGGTTGAAATGGCTCAACTCCGCCCCTTTGGGCTTGCCTGTTGTGCCGCTTGTGTAGAGTATGACGGCAGTGTCATCGGGCATGGTCGCGGCCATTTCACAGGTTGGGGCGGCAATCGCCATCATAGTATCGAAGCTCGTGGCACCATGAACGGAAGGAACAACATGAGAGCTGGGACTATTGACAATGACTAAATGCTCACACGTCTGCGTTTGCTTGTAGCCGCTCACGGCCTCTCCCGCAAAGCCTTCCCACACAACCAGCATCACGGCGTCGCTATCTTGTAGGTGATAGGCCACTTCGGGTGTCTTGAGCAACACGTTAAGCGGCACAACCGCCGCGCCAGCTTTGACGATACCATAGAAGCAGATCACAAACTGGGGAATATTGGGCAGCATAAGCGCGACCTTTTGCCCCGGCTTGATGCCGGCATTCGTCAGGGCGTTGGCGAATTGATTTGAGGCGGCATTGAGTTCCCGGTACGTCATCTTGAATGCATCGAAAATGAGCGCGGTATGATCGGGTTTACGCTTGCTCGTTTCAACAAGCATCGTTGCTAAGTTGAGACTCATCGAATAGAATATCCTTTCTTGTATACGGCACCTGTTTCCTTCCCCTCATTATAGCCCCGTTTGTGGGTTTGTGAAAGATGAGCCTGTATTTCAAGAGAAAATGAGTATAGTGAAGCGCGTTTGTTACAAAGTACTATACCGTGTTACTACATTTGACATACAATATTTAAATATGTTAGTATAAAATCATAAAGTATCTGGGTATAAGTGCAGAAATGCCTGTTTCCTAAGAAACTGTTCTTCTGTACTGCTCACAAGTATCTGTGCCTCGGTACGGAAATGGGGTGAAAGGTGGAAAGAAGTTTTGGTGAGGGAGCAAAGAGTGACGCAAGTATACAACCTTGATCTTGAAACGATGCTCTTCACACTTTCACGTCGCCAACTTTCTGGAAATCTTACGGCAGATATTTCAAAGGGAAGAGGCAAAAAAGAGCTAATCCATATTGAAATCACCGTCGAGAGTGGGAAGGTTCTTTCCTGTTTACTTCAGAGTAATCAGATACAACTAAGAGACGAACGCGCACTGGAGAGTATCGCGCAACTGGGCATGATCCCGTGGTCGTTTAGTGTCTCACCGAGACAATCTATCGGAGAGCAGGCACGACCAGTGTTGGCCCTTAAAGTCGCAACGCAAGCAGGAACACCAGTGCGGCTTGTGAACCTACAATCAGAGAACCTTGCTAAATTGCCACGTACACACTTTCAGGTTTACGCATATGTGGATGGAAGAAGAACGGTAGAGGAGATCGCGCACCTGCTTAGAACTACTCCTCAACAGATCGAAGATGTGCTCTTTGAGCTACAGGCATGGCGCGTTGTTCAGTACAGATGAACAACACAAAGACAAGTAACATATCATACGGTACATGCAAAATTTGTAATAAAGGATTAGTTAATGGAAGATCAATTTAGCGGTAGAGGATTACAAGCACCACGCACGGCGAAACGTGGTAGCTTCTGGAACAAGTTGTGGTATAGTTGGACAGCACCGCCCCTGCCTGCCGCCAACGCATCGCTACAGATGCGTGAAAATGCGCGACAGGGAAGACTCACCAGCATTGTTATTTTTATTCTCATTTTCCTCAACCTGGGTTCAATACCCTCGGCTGTCGCGGGTCTCAATCGCGCTCTATCTGTGGTGCTGATTGTTTCGGTGGCGGCACTGGTTCTTGCGGTATTTTTGAACCGTCGTGGCTCCGTATTCTGGGCGGGTCTGATTATCGTACTTGTTCACGCAATTGGTATCATGCTTAACCTTTTCACGACCCCAACGGGTTTGAGCTTTGAAGTTATCTCGTCGTTCGCGATTCTCATTATTCCCACGCTACTGGCTGCCGCATTGCTCCCACCACTCGCCGTATTTGTGCTTGCGATACTTAGCACAGTATTTTGCGTATTTGCGATTACCACAATGCCGCACGCAGTAGGGTTCACGGCTCCCATGTCCCTCATTATTGTGCAAGGTGTGGTGCTTCCTGGCGTCGTACAAGGTGCCACGGCTGGCATCTCATTCTTGTGGGTAAGCAGTCTGCAACGCGCGTTACGAGAACGCGATCAAGCCGAAGAAGTTATACGACTGGAACGCGATCTTTCGGAGCAGGCGGAAGCAATGGCGCGGCAGAAGGAGCAGTTGGAACAGAGCATCGATATGATTTTGCATACACAGATGCGTGTCGCCAATGGTGATTTAAACGCACGCGTTCCCCTCACCTCTGAAAACGTCTTGTGGCCTGTGGCAGGAACCTTGAATAACCTTATTACACGCCTGCAACGCTCTTACACAGCAGGAAAACAACTGGAACATACAAAAGCGAGCGCGGATTGGCTCGTCTCTATTCTTCGCAAACGTAAAGCAGGTCAACTATCACCACAGTATACGCGTACTGGCACGATGATTGACCCTATCGCAATGGAGTTGTTCACGGCATCAGAATTGCAACGGCAGGTATCAGGAGAGCAACAACCTTCGGCATTTTCTGAACGTCGTCCACGATAAATACCTTGTGTACTACAACAATGTAGCAAAGTCATCTAGCCATCGAAAGGAAACCATTTTGTCCGAATTTGCACCTCTCTCCGACGTAGCAGCAATACTTCCTGGCGCGTCGGATGTGGCTCAAACTCCCACAAAGCCAGTCACACCACTCTTCCAACTTATGTTGTCACTCGCGAATGTCGTCGTGTGGTTATCGATCATTCCATTGTATCAACTGCTCTTACCCGCACAGGTCGCAGTACTCGATCCGCAAAACAAAATTTCGACGCTTTCCTTCATTATTTTTATCGCGGGCGTTACCTCTGTCCTTGCTCAACCATTCGCCGGCGCATTCAGTGATCGCACAACATCGCGCTTTGGTCGGCGTCGTCCCTGGATTATCGCGGGTATGTTGCTGGTCGTGATCTCGCTGCTCCTCCTGGCAAACGCGCCAAGCATTCCGATACTCGCGATAGAGCTGGGTGCGTTTGGCCTTGTTATGGGCATGGTACTCTCTCCGGTACTCGCGATTATCCCTGACATGGTTCCCGTGCGCCAACGCGCAACCGTTTCCGCCTTTGTAGGACTCGCCCAACCTGTGGGAACGCTGATTGGTATTATCCTGATCGCGCAAGTAATCAGATCCACACAGATTTCTTACTACGCAGTCGCGGGTATTTTATTTGTAGTTATCATTTTGTTCGCGCTCTTCGTGCGTGAGACCCCTTTGCCGAAAGAGAGCGTACCGCCGTTTTCACTGCGGGTATTTTTGCGGAACTTCTTCATCAATCCAGTCAAATATCCCGATTTCGGGTACACCTGGCTGGCGCGTTTCCTAGTCATTCTGGCACAGACGATTCTTGTGGAGTTCATCCTATTTTATTTGCACGATGTTGTTCACTACGAAAGCCTTTTTCCTGGACAAACGGCACAACAAGGCGTCTCAATCTTTCAGGGTATCTACACAGTGACGTTGATTGTTTCGACGATTGTTTCAGGCATTCTTTCTGACCGCTTGCAGAGACGCAAGATTTTTGTCGTTGTCGCCAGTATCATTATGACCGTCGCGCTCTTGTTGCTTGCGTTTGTACCGGGCTGGCCTATAGTCCTGGTGGTCGCGGCTGTCTTCGGCGTTGGCTTCGGTATCTATATTTCTGCGGATATCGCGCTTGCGACGCAGGTATTGCCACAGATACAGAGTCAGGGCAAAGATTTGGGCTTCATAACGGCGGCTAACATCCTGCCAGAGTTGTTGTTCCCGGTGATTTCCTTTGTCGCCTTCGGCATCTTTCATGGCTATCCCGCGCTTTTCACAATCGCGGCGGTAGCAACGTTGTTGGGAGCGTTATGCATTCTACCGATTAAGGGTGTGAGGTAGAGGAAAACACGAGTTCAAGCACACGGCCCAGAGTGACGGGGAACACATGTGTTCCCCGTCACTCTGGGCCGTGTGCTTAGCCTTTGAATGCTTCGATATTCTCTTGCAGGTACGCCTTCATCGTGCGTGGCTTTTGCTTGATAAGCTGCTCAAGGTCTGACGAGACTGGGGAACCGCCACCTTGACGGTAAAACTCATACAGCTTCACAAGACCGTTCGCGTACCAGTCGGACATGCCTGCTGCGAGCAATGCCTGACGCATTCCCTCATCAGGGACGGGAGTATACGTTATCTCTTTACTCAGTACCGTTGAGAGCATCGCGGCGATCTGAGTATCTGAGAGAGCTTCGGGGCCAGTGATATCGTAGGCGTGTCCCTCGTGTCCCGTCTCCATGAGCACGTTCGCGGCTGCGATAGCAATATCGCGGGTATCAACATGGCTTACAACAGCATCAGCAAGCGGCTCATAAAATGTTCCCTGCGCGACGATAGAGCGTGCGTGCGAAGTCACAAAGTTTTGCATGAAGGAATTTAGTCGTAGAAAGGTGTAAGCAATGCCCGACGCCCGTATCGTGTTCTCCGCTTGCGCGTGGATGCGTGTAAACGGACAGATTGCTTCAGTGTCGGCTCCTAAGACCGAATGCTTGACAATGTGCTGCACACCGGCTTTTTTTGCTTCGTCCACAAGCGCGGCCTCGATCTGTGGAAGTTGCGGTGTGCTTGGAGAGAGCATATAAAAATGCGTGACGCCCCGCATGGCTGAGCGCATACTCTCTCTATCCGCGATATTGCCAAGCACGACCTCAATTCCTTGAGACTGCAATCGTTCTTTATCCTCAACGTTACGTACAACCGCCCGAAACGCGGCCTTACAGAACGTGAGTTCGTGTATCAACTTACTTCCAACATTCCCTGTTGCGCCAGTCACAAGTATCATTTTACACACCTTTTACAACGCTAGTGATAGAGATAATAACGCACACTTTTGTGGGGACTCAACATTTGGTTACAGCTTCCGGGACGCATGTGATTTGTCTGACTCCGCCTGCATCTTTTGCCAGCACGTATCGCAATAGCCGGAGGCGAGCAGGTTTAACGAGATAGTATGAAAATGATGCTGCGTCTGTAAAGACTCGTGGAGATTGCCCAGCAGCGTATCGTCCAGATGAACCATGCTATGGCAACGCTGACATACAAGATGATGATGCGTGTTGCCACTTGGAATTTCGTAATGCGACGGTTTCCCTGGCAAATGATGCTCGTGAACGAGTCCCAGTTCTTTTAGCAGTTCCAGCGTCCGATAGATAGTTGAAAGGCTGACACGGGGATTGATGGCCTGCACACGTTCCGCGATCTGCTCCAGACTGATGTGTTCGTTGGCTTCTTGAATAACACTCAACACAAGATAGCGTTGTGGCGTCAAACGGTAGCCGCGTTTGTGCAGCAAATCATTGCTGGCCTCGACATAATGATGCATCCTACATTCCCCTCTTGCTTCTCAGACGTGGTATATATATGTATCGTAGCACTGTGCTTCTAGCTCGTCAAGCAGGTAGCTTGCTACATCGTGTACTCTATGTGAGACTATCGAAAGTGAGAAGGCAATGACAGGCTTTATTGTATTAGAGGGTGGAGCGGAATTTGGCGGACAGATGGCGGAACCAGATCAACGCGCAATCGAACTCGCGGGCGGTTTGAGTGCCGCGATCAAGATTATCCCAACGGCTGCGGCTCCCGACAAGAATCATCAACGCGCGGGACGCAACGGCGTCAACTGGTTCAAAAGTCTTGGTGCAACGCAGGTTGAAGCACTTCCCCTGATTGATAAAGTATCAGCGAACGACGCCAGCATCAGCTCGGCCTTGCGTTCAGCACACCTCATCTACCTGCTGGGAGGCTTTACAGGCTACCTCGGTCAAACGCTCGCGGGTAGCAAGAGTTGGCAGGCAATGCAGAGCGCATATGAGCAGGGGGCAGTAATCGCTGGCAGTAGCGCGGGCGCAATGGTTTTGTGTCAGCACTATTTCGACCCTGGCACAAAACGCGTTACCGACGGGTTAGGGCTGGTGCCGAACGCGTGCGTTTTACCACATCACAATACCTTTGGTAAAGGCTGGGTAGAGCAACTCGCGCAACAACTGCCCGGTGTTGTGTTGCTTGGCATCGACGAGCAGACCGGGATGATTAGTGAGGGACAACATGACTCACAAAGTCCCCTCTGGCGCGTCTATGGCAAAGGTGTGGTGACACTGTACCACAATGGACACCCTAATGTCTATAAGAAGGGCGAACAGTTTTCATACATAAAAGCATAATCACGAAAACGAGGAAGAGAAGAGGAAATATATGACTGATGTATATGCTGATTTATTGGTTATTGGCGCGGGTGCTGCTGGCAGTACCGCCGCGACTACGGCAGCACGGGCGGGTAGGCTGGTGGTGATGGTAGAGCGCAGCGCAATCGGCGGCACCTGCCTCAACGATGGCTGTGACCCCACAAAGACCTTGCTTTTTATCGCGGAACGCCTGTACTCCGCACAGCACGCTAAACGCTATGGCCTGCACATCCCCACTGTTGAGGCAAAGTGGGACGAGGTACAGGCATACGTACAACAGCGACTCAATACGATACGCGGTGGCACATCGGACGAGGCCAGTCAACACCTTGAAAAGCAAGGAGTCAAGGTACTCTTGGGTGAGGCTCGCTTTATTTCACCACATGAAGTAGTGGTTCTGAATGGGCAGGGGGAATACACGGTCTACGCAGAACGCGTGATTCTCGCTCCCGGCTGCGAAACAATTATTCCCGATGTCGAGGGCATAACAGATACAGATTTCATTAGCAATAGCGAGGCCGTGGATCTCCCCGTACTACCGCGCCAGTTAGCGATTGTGGGCGGGGGCGCGATAGGTATAGAGTTTGCCCAGATGTTTCACCGCTTCGGTGTCAAGGTCACGGTGCTGGAACATGGGTCTATCTTGCTCGATAAAGAAGACCGTGAGGTCGCAACCCATCTCATTGAGAGCTTGACACAGGAGGGTATCCACTTCAAAACGGGCATTGAACTCTTGCGTCTTGACAAAGTAGAGTGGAAAAAACAGCTCACATTTCGCAATAGCGACGGCGTAGTAGAGGTGCTGGTGGTTGACGAAATCCTGCTCTCGATTGGACGTAAGCCCGCACTTGAGCGTCTCAACCTTGACGTGGCTGGCGTCGAGACAACGAAGAAGGGCATCACCGTAGACGAGACGCTCCGCACAAATGTCCCACATATCTGGGCAGCTGGTGACGCAACAGGCGGACTACAGTTCACACATCTAGCGTCAGAGCAGGGAAAACTGGTAGCGCAAAATGCGTTCGCTGAACACCCGCGCTCGTTTGGCAAGCCAGTCATTCCCTGGGTGACATATACCGACCCGCCACTAGCACATGTCGGGAAGACGGAGGAAGAGTTACAGCAAGAGGGCGTGGAGTATAGAGTTGGTCGAATGCCATTCGCAGAGGTGGAACGCGCCATCTCACAGGATGAAACCCAGGGCTTCGTCAAGCTATTAGCGGACACGGATGGAAAAATTCTGGGTGGGCATATTCTGGGTATACGTGCGGACGACCTGCTCGCGCCAATCGTTGTCGCGATGCAGGCGGGGTTGACCGCGAGCGATCTGGCGGCGACTATTCTGCCCTACCCAACGTTAGGCGAGGCAGTACGACACGCAGCTGAGAAGATATAGCGGAAGGGGCATGGCACGGCTTGCCCGCGCCACGCTCCTTACCTCCGAACGCCTCCATTATATCTTTTGGTGCTCTGTATCTTTCGCGTGATGTTCCGCCTCTCTCGTCGCGGGGAACACCGTGCCGTCGGGCAGGGTCAGGCCGTGCGAGAAGCGGCGACTGTCGATGTAGGCCCGATCAATGCGTTCCTCGATGGGCAGGGCGTTTATGCGCTCGTTGAGGTCGTCATCGTCACCCGCGTACAGCAGAAAGCCCTCCAATCCTTGCAGCATCTCGCATTTCTCACGATCATTGACCACTCCATAGATCACCAGACACAGACCTGTGAGGCCCGTCGGGGGCGGGTCGTCGGGCAGGGGTTGTGTCACCTTCGCACGCGGGACAGGATGAACAGGGCGAGCGGTTTCTGGGGTATCAACAATCTCCATGTATATATCCATCACCACCTCCATCGCTTGAGTGTCGCCCACAAGCGGAATGAGGGACTCCTTGAGGCCGTTCAGGTTGCGGTATCGGGCCTCAATCGAGTCATGGGAGGCGACGCTGGCGGGTTGGTCGAACATGCGGCGCACGGCCTGACATTCTAGCTCAATGCGCTCACGTAGACACGCGACCTCGCTTCTATTCTCTCTCTGAAGCATGAC
>JBBQVS010000088.1:0-15791 GCA_038211295.1 Ktedonobacterales bacterium
CAAAAAAACTTTGTGAAATTTATCTCCGCAACAGGTCTCATGGTGTATTGTTTGCATATAGTTTGTGGCTCGTGTACATTTGTCCACTCGCCACAAAGTATATGCATCGACAAAATGTACTTAGCGGCCCTTATAGCCAGAACCTTTGTTATCGCGGAAGATACCTTCCACTTGCTGGTCTTTGCCATCGGGGCGTACCACAACTACTGCGCTCCCATTGGCGAATGCATCACTGTAATACTGGTACTCTTCCGCACCGATGCCCATGTTTTGCAGCATTGTTTGTGTGTCGCTCGCGCTTTCGTCCTGCCGCTCGTTTGGGAAGATCAGCATATCTTTGATGCTTGTAAGAAAGTTCTCGTTTGTGTACTGCTTCGAGTAGCGTATCTGGTCGCTGGTAAAGCCAACGTCGTGCAGTGCCTCAACGGTCTGTTCTGCGTCGCTTGTGCTATCAAATGTCGCCATTGCGATACTCTGGTGTGTTGGATTCTCTGCCATAAAGATCTCTCCTTGCTCTGAAATAGTGTTCACTTGTAGAAGCCTTCTCTACAGGTACGTTTCACAGGCCCGAAATGTCTCAATGAGAACGTGCCACTACATGTATTCTACTCCACCGAAACGCCAACAACGCCCGTAAGCGTCCCAACATAGATATGATGTGCTGCAAGTGTGGGCGTCGCGAAACGCGAGACTTGCCCAACCGTAACATTCGCTCGTATCTTGCCCGTCGCGCTATCCAGTGCGTACAGACCACCGTCCGATGGGTTCATGGCGTATATGGTGTTGCCGCCAATCACGGGCGAACCAGTGAGCTGGTCGGAGGCCACCCACCCCATTGTCACCTTGCCCGCGTTCAGCACAAGCTGACGCAAGCCGGAGGTACACGGTACGAAGATGTGCGTACCGTTGGTCGCTGCTCCCCCGAACGAGGGGCAAATCTGGGCTACCTGTGCCTGCCCACCAACACCACCGAGGGCATTGCTGTGCAGAATGTAGCCGAGACCTGATTTTCCATCGGCAAAGATCAATCCATTAGGTAACAGCAATGGCCCCATTGAACCGAGGTCAGCGTCACGCGCGTTTTCATCCTGCCAATTCTGCGGTGCGAACCCATCCTCTAGCTGTAACGTTGGTGACAGGCGCAGAATAGAGTCGCTATGATCCCATCCGCCCTGCGTGGTTTCGCCGTTGCCCACCGCGACATAGAGCCGACCCGCCGCGTCTATCGCTGGCCCCGACGGTGCCCATATTCCACCCTCGCGCGTTGTTGGAACTTGATAGGAGAGAAGCGGCCCCGTGCCATCAGTCTTGCTACCGACAACCCATCCATGATAGTTCGCGCAATCGCCCGCGAGTCCGCCATAAGCAATATATACGGTGCTGTTCGCCAGTGCGAGGGCCGCACGCTGCTGATGCGCGACAACATCCATTCCCTTAGGGTCTGCGACGCGGCGCACCTTGACTACACCCGTACTTGCGTCAAGCCCAACCAGAATGTGCGCTGGCCCGGTGATCTCCGCAACCGCGAAGACCAGACCAGTCGCTGAATCATATACAGGTGTTCCCGTGATACCAAGCGGGCTGATATTGCCACACGGCAAACTGGATTGCTCAACAGGCGTCCCTACATTCGTGTGCCAGAGGATTTGCCCCGTTGCTCCATCGAGCGAATACAGCGTATCGTTTTCAGTCGCGACAAGCACATGTCCACCAACAGTAAGGGGTTCACCATATACAGCCCCATCAAGCTGTGTATTCCATGCTCGCGTGAGTCTCTGCGGGTCTGCCATACTCGCGATGTACCCGGCACGCGTGTTTTCGTAATGATATGTTGTCCAATCGCTCTTTTGCGGAGATACAGTTTTCGTTGTACTCGCACCTGGCTGCAATGTCAAAGGAGTAACTTGCACTGGCCGCGAAGCTGGCACCAATGGGTTACTACATCCCGCCAGAACAAGCAGTATGATCGCCATTGCTACCCATTGGAGGCGTGTATAGAGGTTGTAACTATGCATAAATAGCTAAATCTTTTCTTTCCGGTATCGCTATCCTACTTTTATAAGGGCGAAAAATGCCCTCCTCGTACCTCTTATTGTAGGGGAAGAGGCACGAGGAGGGCAAGAAACCAGCGTTATTTGCTACTCTGGTCTATCGCGTCGTATTCTTCTTGTGTCAGCTTCAATGTGGCCCCCTGCACGTTCTCTTCAAGGTGCTTGACGGAAGACGTACCGGGAATTGGCAGCATTGTGCTGGAACGATGCAAGAGCCATGCAAGCGCGATCTGGCCCGGTTGGGCGTTGCGCTGCTGCGCGATCTTTTCGAGCGGACTCCCCGACTGCGCAAGCTTGCCTGTCGAAAGCGGATTCCACGGAATGAACCCGATACCCTGCCGCGCACAGGTATCAACCATCTCTTCACTCTGCTGCTCCGTCATATACTCAGACTGGCGGTTTGACAGGTTATAGTGATTCTGAACGGTCACAATTGGCACAATCTTTTGTGCCTGCGCGAGCTGCTCAAGTGTCACGTTGGAAAGCCCGACATGGCGAATCTTACCCTCGGCCTTCATCTTCGCGACCTCGCCCACTGAATCCTCAAACGGAACCTTGGGGTCTGGACGGTGAAATTGATAGATGTCGATTACGTCGAGGCGCAAGCGTTGTAGGCTGCCTTCCAGTGCCTCGCGCAAATGTTTGGGGCTACCATCCAAAGGCCACTCACCCGGCCCCGTGCGAAGCAGGCCGCCTTTGGTTGTGATGACAAGGCCCCTTGTATAGGGATAGAGAGCCTCAGCGATAAGCGACTCGCTTACCTCTGGCCCATAGGAATCGGCGGTATCAATCAAGTTGATGCCCAACTCCAATGCACGATGCAGGACCGCAATTGCCTCCGGCTTATTCGCGGGTGGCCCCCAGATACCTTCACCTGTGATACGCATGGCACCGAAGCCAAGCCGATACACTTGTATATCGCCACCAAGCATGATTGTCCCACTGGCCTCTGCTGGTCGTTGCGTCGTATGCTGCATGTTTTTTCCTCTTTTCACTATGTTAGTAAAAACGCTATACATGTTACACGAAAGAGAGGTGGTTTAGGTGTCGCGGCTCGTGCAAGCAGTCTGCAATATGTTATACAGGACTGTCTACTATGTAAAGATGGTACAATAGCGATACTCCTTCAAGAATATCGCACTACTAAAGAGGTATATATGTCTTATATAGCCACAATTCACAACAAGACACATCGCGTCGATATCGGAGACGAAAGTCATCAATCTGTGACGCTTGACGAGACGACTCATGCCCTCGACTGGCAGCAGGTCGCCCCACTTGCCGCTGATAGCAAGGGCGTGATAAACGAGGGCGGACGCTTTACCCTGCTTATCGAAGGTCGCTCTTATGAAGTGCTTGGACGTCGCATCACAAAGCCCGATCAGAAGGGCAGCGAAACATATGAGATACAGGTGGTAGGTCGGCGCTTCGAGGTTACGGTAGAAGATGAGCGTACAAAGCTGCTCACAGGTCTGGCACGCTCAAATGGCGCGAGCGGCGTGGCAACCGTGCAAGCTCCCATGCCGGGCCTTGTCGTTGGTATTCCATTAGCGTTGGGGGCGACAGTTGAAGCGGGCCAGACCGTTGTTGTGCTTGAGGCGATGAAGATGGAAAACGACCTTGCCGCGCCAATCGCTGGAACAATCAAAGAAATCCGCGTCAGCAAGGGGCAGACCGTCGATCAGGGGGAAGCGTTAGTGGTGGTCTCCTCCTCGGAATAAATTGACTGCCGCGCATCGCTAGAACGAGATGATGAGGGAGCATAGCGGGGACAAACCTCACTTGTCCCCGTCATGCTCCCTCGTCATCTTGTGCGTTTTTGTTGGTATGTTATAATTCTTTGAGATGCAAAGAAGGGAGGCACTATGGAGCAACACGAAAGCACGTCCGCCGCAGAGTGGCGCGAGACAACGGCACGCGCCGCATGCGAGAAAACGAAAGAGCGTCAGGAAACATTTGTCACAAGCTCGAACATAGAGGTTCCGGGTGCTGCGACTGCCGACGACCTGCAAGGGGTTGACTTGCATGCACAGCTTGGCTATCCCGGCGAATTTCCCTTCACGCGCGGCATTCACCCCGGTATGTATCGTTCACGTCTGTGGACAATGCGTCAGTACGCGGGTTTCGCGACAGCGGAAGAGTCGAATAAACGCTATCATTACCTGCTCGCGCAAGGCACAACCGGTCTTTCCGTCGCCTTCGACCTGCCCACTCAAATGGGCTATGATGCCGACCATTCTTTATCGGAGGGCGAGGTTGGCAAGGTAGGTGTTTCGATTTCGAGTATAGAAGACATGGAGACGTTGTTACACGACTTACCGCTTGACCGCATCAGTACGTCGATGACGATAAACGCCACCGCGAGTATTCTGCTTGCGCTCTACATCGCAGTCGCGAAAAAACAGGGGATTGCGGCAAATAAGCTCTCCGGTACAGTGCAAAACGACATCCTCAAAGAGTATATCGCGCGTGGCACGTATATTTATCCGCCAGAGCATTCAATGCGTATTATTACCGATATTTTCCGTTTTTGTGGCGAGCAGGTGCCGCGCTGGAACACAATTAGCATTAGCGGCTATCATATTCGCGAGGCGGGGTCAACGGCGGTGCAAGAGGTCGCGTTCACGCTTGCCAACGCGATCAGCTATGTTGAGGCCGCGCTCCACGCTGGCCTGAACGTTGACCGTTTCGCGGGTCAACTCTCCTTCTTTTTCAACAGCCACAACAACTTGTTTGAAGAGGTTGCCAAGTTTCGCGCCGCGCGGCGCATGTGGGCGCACATCATGAAGGAACGCTTTCAGGCGCAAGACCCACGTTCGCTTATGTTACGCTTTCACACGCAGACCGCCGGCTCGACGCTGACCGCGCAACAACCCGACAACAACATCGTGCGTACTGCCTATCAGGCACTCGCGGCGGTACTCGGTGGCACACAATCGCTCCATACCAACTCGAAGGACGAGGCTCTGTCTTTGCCTACTGAAGAGTCGGCACGGGTCGCGTTACGCACGCAGCAGATCCTCGCGTTGGAGACGGGCGTAGCCGATACCGTCGATCCGCTCGCGGGTTCGTACTATGTAGAGTCGCTTACAAACGAGATCGAGCAACGCGCGTGGGGATATATTCAGCGCATCGACGCGCTCGGTGGCAGCGTGCGGGCGATTGAGCATGGTTTTATGCAGGCAGAGATCGAGCAGGCGGCGTATGAGTATCAGCTTGCGCTGGAAGCCAAACGGGCCATAGTGGTTGGCGTCAATCGTTTTACTCTTGAGCAAGAGGTACGACCAGAGTTGTTGCGAATGGATATCGAGACGGGGCGGCGGCAAGCGGCGAAAGTTGCCGCGCTTCGTCAGAGACGCGACAACGAACAGGTACAACAGAGCCTACGCGCTCTCGAACAGGGCGCGACAGGCCGCGACAATCTGATGCCGTTGATTATCAGCGCGGTTGAGTCATACGCAACGCTTGGCGAGATCAGCGATACTATGCGGCACGTTTTTGGTGAACAACGAGAATTTCGTAGCGCAGAATAGAAACAAGAAAAATATGCAACAATGGAGTTTAGAGAACGAGTCGTCAGAGGCACAGCCCGGACGTGATGCGGAACGAAGTATAAACGCCTTTGATGATGTGCGACGGAGCACGGTACGCGGAGCGATGGCACCGATTGGTGTGTTTGATTCGGGCGCGGGCGGTCTTACAATTCTGTCGGCCCTACGTCAAGAATTACCACAGGAAGACTATATTTACTTTGGCGATACCACGCACTGCCCCTATGGAGTACGCACCGACGCCGAAATCGCCGAACTCTCGCTGACGGCATGTCGTTTCCTGCTTGCACAAGGCGTCAAGCTGATTGTGGTGGCGTGCAATACCGCCTCGCAAGCGGCACTGACAACGCTGCGTGCCACGCTCTCGGTTCCCTTTGTGGGCGTTGTACCAGCAGTCAAACCGGCGGCACGTGCCACCAAACGTGGCCATATCGGTGTCGCCGCGACCAATCAAGCTGTGAAAGCTGCGTACCTGCATCACTTGATTGAAGACTTCGCGGCAGGTGTACAAGTATACGCGGTAGGATGTCCGGAGTTGGTCACGCTGGTGGAACGTGGCGACCTTGAGGGGCCTGTGGTGGATGAGACGTTACGGCACGTGTTACAACCGCTCCTCGCGGAACACATCGATGTGCTTGTGCTGGGATGTACTCACTTCCCCGCGATGCGACCCGCGATTGAACATGTCGTAGGGAAAAACGTCCTTGTTATTGATAGTGGGGCCGCCGTAGCCCGTCGTACTCATGCCGTGCTGGACGCCGAGGCTCTGACTCACCCCACTGATGCATCTGCGGGAACTGTTAAAATTTGGTGTAGTGGTGAGCCAGAGACGTTCAGCCGTGTTGCCAGTAAAGTGCTTGGCGCATCCGTCGTCGCTCGGAGAGCAATATCATAAGGAGTGTTATGTCTGATGAACTTGTGCTTGACGAAAGCACACAATCCTCGTCCCTGTCTAGCGTCCCATCGGAAGCATCGCCACGCAAAACGGGGCGCATTCTTGTGGCACACTATGTCTCAAATATTCTTTCACCTGTAGCGATCTCGTTACCATTCGTGTTACTCGTGGCCCTTTATCATACTCGCGATGTTCCAATGGCCATGCTTTCTGCCCTTATTGTTCTCTTCTTTTTGAGCTTTGGCCCGATGGTCTATATTCTCATCGGTGTACGCACAGGCAAATTTACTGATCCTGATGTAAGTATGCGCTCACAACGTGTGGGTCCGTTTCTCTTCGGCATTGGCTCCTCGCTTATGGGTTTTGTGACCCTGTTTCTCATTCATGGCCCCAAAAATCTGCAAACACTCATTTTGATAACGCTTATAAGCGGTGCTGTCATGATGGTCGTTACGCTCTGGTGGAAAATTAGTATTCATGCCTCGTCGCTTGCCGCTGTCGCAACGGTACTGACCGCCCTCTATGGCATCGCTCTGCTCTCTTCGTTTGTCTTGCTGATCGCGGTTTGCTGGTCGCGGGTAGTCTTACGTCGCCATACATTGGGGCAAGTAGTCGCGGGATCGCTCGTGAGCATTGCGCTAACGTCACTTATTCTTGTGATACGTGGTGTCTAAACGTTTTTAGACGAATTGCAGAAAAACAGTGGAAAGGAACTATTTCTATGAGTCGCTATGACATCCTGCGTCGCATTCAGCAGCTTGATCCGCAGCAAGATTGTGAAGAGATATACAATCTTATGGGATGCTACGAGTCTCCGTGGGATCAGATTCGTTCGCTGGAAATAGCATTGTACCGCACCTATTGTGTCCCCAGCATCTCAACTCTGCTTGACCAGACGGGTGAGTTTGCTAACCGCACACAAAAACGGTACGATGATACCTCAATCATTGTTGCGGAAATGTCTGCGTTCGGCTTCGATAGTGAACGTGGACGCGCCGCACAACGCCGTATGAACAGAATGCATAAGCATTTCGCTATTTCCAATGACGATTTTCTCTATGTCCTCTCGACCTTTATCTATGAGCCGATTCGTTGGAACTCGCGGTTCGGGTGGCGTGTTATGAGCGAGCACGAAAAGCTCGCCAGCTACTACTTCTGGTGCGAAATAGGGCGGCGCAAGAACATCAAAGAGTTACCCGCTACTTACGCAATGTTCGAGCAATTCAACCGTACTTATGAGCGTAAACACTTTCGGTACACCGAGAGCAACCGACGCGTTGGCGAGGCGACGCGCGATCTCTTTTTAAGCTGGTTTGGTCTGCCCCCAGCTATAAGTAGTTTCCTGAGGCCCGTCGTGTACGCGCTCCTCGACGATCCCATGCTCGACGCGTTTGGCTTTCCACACCCGCCTCAAGCTTTACGTTCGCTGCTGACGATCACGCTGAAAACGCGGGCTTTCGCGCTACGCTTCTTTCCGCCGCGCACAACGCCCTACATCTATGTAGAGCAGGCGAAGCATCGCGCATATCCTCAAGGCTATACATTGGAACAACTGGGGCCGCCACAAATGTTGCCTACATTAAACGGCGATACAGTAGGCTAATCGGAGAACAAACGAAGGTGTGTAACATCTTGTGCTACACACCTTCGTTTGTTCTCTATGTTCCTTTGTATTAGATTATGCTTCGACTGCTACCTTCTCTTTTCCCTCAACAGGCGCGGCTTCGGGTCGCTGTGCTGGCGTCTCGCCGCGTTTCTTTGGCAACAGAACGCGCTGGTAACGGGCCAGGAAGTACGAACCAATCACGAGGATTGCGGCAAGCGCCTGCATCACAAGCGTCTCTACTGTTGGGAAGACCGAGAACCAGAGTCCCATCCAGCCAGGTATCCATTGCAAGGCGGGAATAGGCGTTGTGGGGAGCCAGTGAGCAAGTTGCATCTCCTGACCCTGTTCGCCAACCATGACCAGCAGGACTACTCCCAGCATAACGCCCGTTACAATCAGCATCTTCTTATAAGGCAGACGGTGATGCGCCACGAAGTTCAGAACCGCGACAACACTGGTAAAGATCAGGCCCAGGACTACCCCTTCGAGTACGATTGTGCTACCCATACGCAAGCGGAAGCTTTGTAGGAACAACACAACTTCAACTCCTTCGCGATAGAACGACGCGAACCCAAGCAGCACCAAGCCCCATAGCACCTTAGCGGCGGACGTAGCAGGATTGTTTGCGCTCTTGAGCAACTCTTTCTTCTTGCGGTTTTGTAGCGAAATCCAGCCCGTCCAGTAAATTTTGTGGAAGAACCAATTCATCACAGTAAGCAGAACAACAATGGCGATCAGCCCTGTCGCGGCCTGTACCTGAAGTGCCGAAATGTTTTGTGTCAGGTCGGTGATGATGCCGACGGCGACGAACCAGGTCAGAACCGTTGCGACAAAGCCAACCGCAACACCAATCGCAATTGGGCGGCGATACTGTTTGTTTGACCCCATCATGCTCGCAACGACGGCAGAGAGGACGAGAATACATTCCAGTCCCTCACGAAACACTAGCACACCCGTGTCAAGAATAGCAACATGTGGCGGAATGTTTAGAGTGGTAGGGTTCGGGTTGCCAGACGCGGTAACGCCCTGCCAGACAAGCACAGAGACGACGATGAGTGCTGCAACAGCTAAGAGTATCTTAAATACAAGCTTCGCGGTACGAAAAGATGACGTGTGAACCATATTGAAACCTCACCAATATCTTGTCAGAACGTTGTTCTTGCCAGAAAAACGTGTAAACGCACAAACCTGTATGCCCTACTTACTAAAAGTATACACGAGCCTGTACGCGCTAACGTTAAATACTTACTCGAAACTGGGTGTCAGGATTAATACCTTACTTATATACTCGGATATTAGCACGCCCTAACCCCAAAAGTCAAGAGTGTTGAGGATACTGTAAGGTGTGGAAGAGTTAGCGGAAAGCATGAAATAGAGATAATGGAGCAGGGGGAAAAGCGTGGCGGGGGCGAGCCGCCACTACTTTACACGATTCCGTGTGGTGAAGCCACGTTATAGTGTCAAAAACTTATTCGCGGTTGCTCAAAATCGTTGCTCCACCTTGTGGCAGCGCGACGCGGGCAGGGACGCCATCACGTAACGGTAGTGCAGGCGTTGCTATCGCATCGGTAGCTCGTTTGCGGGCGCGTATAGATGGTGCCTGTGCGCGTCGTGTTGTTGCGACTGTGACGCGTGTCACCAACTGGATGAAACCGAACAGCGCGGCCCAGTTTATGGCAGCGATTACTGTCAGGAAGACCCAATCGGGCAGACCTAGACTATTGATAATCAGGTACACAATGCCAGTCACCAGAATGTTGCCTAGCGTGAATGGAATGAGAATTAGCCACGCGAACTGCATCAACTGGTCTGGGCGCAGGCGTGGTAGCGTACTACGAACCCAGATGAAGACAAAGCACATCGCGTACACCTTAAAGATGAAGTAGCCAAGCGCGAGTACATTGCCCACAAAGCCCCACAGGGGACTGTTGAGGCCAACCAGGAAATTGACCCCAGGGCCGCTCCACCCGCCGAGGAAAAGGTACGTTGTGATCGCTGAAACAATCGTCATGTTGCCATACTCGCCGAGGAAGAACATAGCCCAGCGCATTCCACTATACTCGGTGAGGTAGCCCGCGACCAACTCCGACTCCGCTTCTGGCAGGTCGAATGGAGGACGGTTGGTTTCCGCCAGACCGCAGACGTAGTAAATGAGCAGCATCAACGGTTGAAACAGCACAAACCATGACCAGGGTGTGAAGCCCTCAAAGAAAAAGTCCAGGACTGGAATGTGTGTTACCTTCCAGACATTCTGGTAATTCATGATTTCGCGAATAGAAATCGTGCCGATGCCATCGTTCTTAGAAAGAATACTGGTAAACATCACGATAGCGACAAGCGCGAGGATTAGTGGCAATTCATAAGAAATCATCTGGGCCGCAGCACGCAGGCCACCGATGAGCGCATACTTGCTATTGGAACCCCAACCCGCCATGATGACGCCGATTACATCGATAGAACTCATGGCCACCAGATAAATCAGGCCCGTTGCAAGCGCGGTACCAGGAATACCAACGTAGGGCGAGAGTGGTAACACCGCGAACGCTGCTACAACGGGCGCGATAAAGACGGACGGCGCGAGCAAGAAGACAGCTTTATCGTTCTTGCTGCCATGAATATCTTCTTTGAGTAGCAGTTTTCCAACGTCCGCAACCGACTGAAGAATGCCGCCGGGGCCAGTGTGAATTGGGCCAAGACGATCCTGCATCCAGGCCATAATTTTGCGCTCGGCAAAGACGAGAATTGCGGCACTGGTCAGAACAAAACCAAAGATAGAGGCGAAGGCAATAATAAATTGCAAAAACTCCCACGAGAAAATCCCGCGAAACAGTTGCGAGCCTACGTCATCTGCAAGCAAAAGTGTATACATGTGGATAACTCCAGAAAAAGCAATGAGAACAGGCGTAAGAAGTATAAATGAAATGTATATAGAGGTATGCCTGTTCAATTCTATGTTTTTGGTTTATCTATCGACCTCACCCAGAACGAGGTCAAGACTTCCGATGATTGCCACCGTGTCACCCATTTTGTGACCACGCAACAGTTCCGGCAATATCTGTAAATTCACAAACGAGGGGCCGCGCAACTTCGCTCGCCAGGGGTACTCGCTCCCGTCGCTGATGAAGTAGACGCCCAGTTCGCCCTTACTGCTCTCGATGGCGAAGTACGTTTCACCGCGCTGTGGGCGCAGGGCAATAGGAGTACGCACACCAATGGGGCCGCCGGGCATCTGATCGATGGCAACGCGACAAAGCCGAATGCTCTCGTCGATCTCCTGCATTCGCACCTGATAGCGTGCGAAGCAATCGCCCTCTTGTCGCACCTGTACATTGACCGGAACCTCGCGGTACGCCATATAGGGACGGTGGACGCGCAAGTCCCAGTTGATGCCACTCGCGCGTAGCATTGGGCCAGTCAAGCCATAGGCAATCGCCTGTTGCTGATCGATATAGCCAACGCCCTGTGTGCGTGACTCAAAAATCTCGTTTCCGGTGACAAGCTGCTTGAACTCTATCTGATTCTTCTCAAGCTGATCGAGGAACGCCGAACATTCGTCGAGCCAACCCGGAGGGAAGTCGTGCAGCACGCCGCCGATGCGTTGATAGTTGACATTGAAGCGGCTACCCGCGAGTGCCTCGAAGAGTGACATGATGCCTTCGCGGTCACGGAAGGCGTAGATAACGGGTGTGAACGCGCCCAGGTCGAGTAGATACGTACCAACCGCGACGAGATGACTGGCGATACGTTGCATCTCGCCGACAAGCAAACGGATATACTGTGCGCGTCGTGGTGCCTCGATACCCATTTCTTGCTCAACCGCGCCAGCGTAAGCAATCTCGTTGAGCATAGGTGAGAGGTAGTCGGCGTTATCCATATAACGAATGCCACCCATTATCGGACGGTTCTCTAAGATTTTTTCGATGCCGCGATGGAGATACCCAATGACAGGCGTGCAATCGGTGACGGTCTCACCGTTGAGCGACAACACCAGACGTAACACACCGTGTGTGCTGGGGTGCTGTGGTCCCATATTGAGCAACATCTCTTGCGACTTTATCCCTTCAGGCTCGCTTGCGAAATCCGTGTGAATGCCTGTGTCTGATCCTGTTGTTGCCATGTGCTTCCTCTATTGTATAGCTCGCTTTATCTGTGTCAGTAAAAACGTTTGTTATATATAATACGTAGAACAACTAGCGTTTGTATATTCGTCCCTCTCGGCTCATTCGCATCACACGTGTGACACGTAGCCCGACGATAATTGACCAGATGATGCCCATTGCCGCCGCCATCCCCCCGTACAAGGTATGATTTGTGTCTGGGAAAAAGAAGAAAAACGAGATCGCTAGTCCAAAACATCCTAATGCCACAAACGTCGGCATGAGCACACCTTGCGCCACATCCATGCGTGACGCCACAACAGAGCCACGCGCGGCGTTTCTGTATGGACGGGGGGCCGAGGCGTTCCTCTGTTGCGGTACTTGTTCCACTGCTTCATCGCGCTTCGCGGATGTGCGTTTACGTGCTTTTGACTTTGGCATATGCTAGACCTGCTCGTTCGCGGTTCGTATTCCGCTTTTATCCTTCGTATCTTTTCCCGTTTCAGGCTGATTGCTGGTAGATTGACCGGCCGGGTTCGACTCGTTCTGGTTGGCATGTACCTGCTGTGACTCTTGCGTGTGAGTAAAGGTTGGTGTACCGGGGTGAAGCCGTTCTTCCTGTCCTTGTCCAAGTTTTTTCTGCACCACATGCTCGACGCGCTGCTGCTGAAATTTCCCTGAAACCGCCATATTTGGGTCAACCTGCGTGGTTGCGCGTGGTTTGACCGTCAGTGGAACTTGATGAAAGTCTTTGAGCAGGGGATATCCTTCAAAGTCATCGTCCAGGAGCATGCGGCGGAGATCGGGATGTCCAGTAAAACGAATGCCGAACATGTCGTAGGTCTCGCGCTCCAACCAATTGGCGGTGGGCCAGACGGAAACGACGCTATCGACTTCTGGCTTCTCATGATCGATACTCACCTTGAGTTGCAGTAACTGTCCACGCGTTGTCGAGCGGAGGTGGTACACTGTTTCCAGGTGGTCAAGCATATCGACACCAGAAATACAACTGAGCAGATCAAAACCGAGCTGGTCGCGCAAGAAACGCGAGACCGCGACAAGGCTTTCGCGTGCGATGTCCAGCGCGAGGTAGTCGCCTTTGAGTGTTCTGGGTGCCAGAGCTTTGCCAGTGATCTGTGCGATAGGGGCAAGGTCTCGCGCAAGAGCGGCGTTTTGGTCGCGATACCCGGTGGTTGCACTGGGTATACTTGTAGAACGTGGCACTAAATCCATCGTGTTACTCCTTTACGCCATGCATAAACCAGACCAAGCGCAAGTACGAGAATAAAGAAAAGGATTTCAAAGAAGCCAAAGAAACTTAATTGCTTGAAAATGATGGCCCAGGCGATGATAAACACGATATCGACATCGAATGCGACAAAGAGGAGCGCGAAAATGTAGAAGCCCAGTGGATATTGCACCCATGCCGAGCCAATAGGAGTCTCGCCCGACTCATACGTTTGCAGCTTTTCTTTTGTTCGCTTGTGTGGCGAGATCAGGTTGGCGAAGACGGTTGCGGCTATTACAAACACAAACCCGGCTGCCAACAGGATGCCAGCGTAGAGATATCCAATATTTATTGACACAAGAAATTCCTCCCAACAGTTCTCTGCAAGCCCTCATAAGCGAAGGCAAGAAGATGCTGCATTGATTATAGCACAGGGAGGAAAGAGCGACAATTTTGGTACTATAGAAGAACAAACGGCGTGTCAAGGGCCTGGGGACGAGCAGCTGCCAAGCCCTTGACTTGTACTATAGCGTCTAGTATTCCTATAATCGCGTTGGCATATGTACATTCTCCTGTACATAGATTGGCTCCAAGCCAGGCTTGAGTGGTTGCGGCGCATGTTCTATAACATTGATGACGATGACGCTTACGTTGTCCTCGCCGCCGCCCTCGTGCGCGGCTTTGATGAGGGACGCGCCCAGTTGTTGTAGTTTGGGCGTAGGTGTCTCTATAACACGTTTAATCTCAGGGTCGCGCACCATATCCCACAGGCCATCGGAGCAGAGCAGCAACTTGTCGCCCGGTTGTAGTTGTACCTCGAAAGGGTCAACCTCGACAAACGGCTTTTCACCGAGACTGCGATAAATCTGGTTGCGCTTGGGATGCGTGTAGATATCGTCGGGTTTGATGATACCTGCATCGACAAGACTTGCGACAACTGAATGGTCGCGTGTCACCTTTGATAAGCCCTCTGAGGCGCGATAGAGATAGGTGCGGCTATCGCCGACATTGGCGACATGGGCAGTCGTACCAATGACGAGTGTTGCTGTGACCGTCGTTCCCATGTCGGCTCCGTTATCCACATTATGCTGATGTACAGCATGATTTGCCTGCTGCACGCTGTCAACCAGCAGTTTCTCTGGCGTCTCACTCGCTCCGTTTTGATACATGAGGCGTGGTAACACGTAATCGATAATAGTCTGAATGGCGAGACGGCTTGCGTCCTGTCCGTTTGCGTGTCCGCCCATGCCGTCCGCGACCACGAACAAGCCAATTTGCTGTAGTTGCTCGTTGAGAGTACGCACGCCTTTCAAGGCGAACACGCTGTCCTCGTTGGGTTTGTATTGCCGCTTGATGCCAGGGTCGGTGCTAGTAATAACCTCAAGTTCCATCTGCCCTCCTCCTCCACTTTCCCGATTCCCACCGCGTACCATGCGTTGCTTGTTCGCGGGAAATTGTATCGTTTTCTCTGTATCGTTTACCCCGTTTTGCTGTACCATTCCCATGTCCACCGTAGGGTAATCCTCGATGCCATTGGACTGCATAGGTGCAACAGGTGCAGCTGAGAACGAGGCAACCGATGTTCCTAACATGCCGTTTGCCCTCTGTTGCTCTTCAGGAGGCGTAACCTGTTGAATGGGGGGAGCGGTTTGCTTGACTGTTTTCTGCGACCAAGCAGGTGTCGGTTGCGCGACTAGTTGCACTACCTGCTGTGCCTCTTGCTCCTGTATCTGTTGTGCCGCGACAGTGGCCTGTCTATCGGCTTCCGCGAAGTCTTTATGACGCTGCCCACGCTTGAAAAGCGCGTTAAGCAGAACGAGCAGGAGCACGAAAACAATGAGGCCAATGACGATAATTGCGAGTAGGAGATAGGAAATGAACCCAATCACAGGCAAGGTGACGCCATCGGACGGATTTGTATTTCCTGTACCAGATGTAGAACCCGTGTTTCCCTTGCTCGCGGGAGCCGTCGCGAGAGCCACAAAGGTTTGCGCCCCCTGAAATTGTTTATTGCTGGCGTCATATGCTTTTGTGAAATCGCTCTTCGCGGTATCGAAGCCGGATGTACCTTTATAGTATTCAGTAATACCGTTGTGCCAGTTGCTCGTTACTCCATTTTCCGATTGACTATTCGGAACGCCCTGACTTTTCAGAAACGCGGGGATGCCAGTCGAGTTGAAAAGCTTGATGGACGGCGTACCCCGTAAAACAATCTCGTTGACAATTCCTTTCTGGTCAACGAGTGCGGTGCCGCGTTCAAGAGTATCATAGGTGCTAGGATTATTGCTTACTGCCGTCGGTGTAATGTATTGTGCATATTGTTGTGGGCTGAGTGCTGGTACAGGTGTACCAATGGCTGATGA
>JBBQVS010000089.1:0-15565 GCA_038211295.1 Ktedonobacterales bacterium
GCCTGAGAGCTTCGAGACCGCGTAGCGACTCAAGCCGCAGCGTTCGCGGAACTGCTTGAAGGTCGGGCGTGCGTCAGGCGTTCTGGAAAGGCGTAGAGTGTCTTGTTCGTGAATCATGTGGGATGTTCTCCTTTTAGTGAAGCGTAGGTTTTAAACTCTTCTTACAAACCATCTTCTTGAAGTTTGACTAATTTGAAAAGTCAAGAATATATTATCATTATAAGTATTATAAGTTTGATTGTCAATACTAATATGAAAAATATGAAAAATTAGTATGTTTCATACGTACAGATCACTACTAGACAGATTGCCTAGAAAAAAGAGACGAATATGACAAGCTTCACGAATGAGACTTTTGGGAATATAATCAAAAGATAAAGAATGCGACAATGACACTATCCGAAAGGGCAAAAAGGTGAGGCTAGATAGCCACTTGGCAAAATACTACTACACGGCAGCACAAGCAAGAAAAAAACTTGGCTTAGATGAGCAAGCTTTTCAATATTGGACGCGAAGAGGCCGTATCAAAAAAGTTGTTTTGCCCGGCAGAGAGCAAGCAGTATATTCGAGAAGAGAGGTTGACGACAAAGCCAACGAGATTGCAGCAATGCTGTTAGTGGAACAAGCAGAAGGTGTTGATTTTAGAAAAGCAACTGTATCGGATATGGATCAAGAAAATGAGTTAGCAAAAATCATATTTGGGCGTGGAGGGGATGCCTTTGAAGCAAGGCAAGCATTTTTGGAGAAGAACCCTGATTGTGATTACCACGTATACGATCAAGACAAACTTGTAGCATATATCAACATTGTGCCATTGAAGCATCAGACAATTGTTGATTTCTTAGAAAGCCGAATAGGAAATATTTGGACAATTGACACGAACGAAATAGAACAGTTTGAAGTTGGAAAATCTTTAGAATGCCTTGTGATTGATATGATAACAACCCCAACAGTGCCTCCTATTCAAAGAAAAAGTTATGGCACAAAACTCTTAAAAGGTCTTCTCCAATCATTAGAAGAAATGGGCAAGAAAGGTATTGAGATTACAAAAGTCTATGGTATCAGCAGAACACCTACAGGCATACGCTTGTTACGAGGTGCAGGGTTCCGCGAAATTGAGGTACACAATAAACGAAAAAATGGGAGTTTAGCTTTTGAGCTGGATGTTATGAATACCGATGAGAAAATACTTTTTAACTATAAGACAGCATTGAAGGAATGGAAAAAACGTAATGCAACAAAAAGTATTGAACTTGTGTAAGCGAATGCGGTTTGGGTAAAGGCAAATAAGAACATGTTGAAGAAAGCTAAAAGCGTGCAAGAAGGGTATGTTTCTGTATCAGGTGGTATCGTCTGGTATAAAATTGTCAATGCTGGTACTGGTATCCCACTCTTGACGCTTCATGGTGGGCCGGGTTCCTCTCACAATTATCTTGAACCACTCGAACAACTCGCGAGTGAGCGACCTGTTATCTTTTATGACCAGTTGGGGTGTGGCAAATCTGAAAGACCAGATGATACTTCTCTCTGGCACCGGGAACGTTTTGTTGCAGAACTGCATCAACTTCGCAAGGCACTTAACCTTGAACACGTACACCTCTTTGGACATTCCTGGGGAACCATGCTTGCTATTGACTACGCTCTTACCAGACCCGAAGGCATAACAAGCCTTCTTCTCGCAAGCCCTGCCCTTTCTATACCACGCTGGCTCCAAGATATGAAACGCTACAGAAAGACGCTTTCAAGAGAGGCACAAGCAATCTTAATAGAACATGAGCGAAGCGGCACAACCGATGCCAACGAATATCAGGAAGTGGCAATGGAATTTTACCGCCGCTATCTCTGCCGCCTTAATCCCTGGCCTGAGCCATTGGAACGGACGCTTGCCAATGAGGGTACACCTGTGTATAACACCATGTGGGGGCCTGCTGAGTTCTATATGACAGGGAACCTTTTGGACTATGATTGTACGCCTCAACTAGCAGGGATAGCTATTCCAACCCTTTTTACCTGTGGTCGCTACGACGAAGCTAGCCCTGAAGCAACAGCATGGTATCAAAGCTTCCTTCCACACGCAGAACTTGTTCTCTTTGAGCAAAGCGCACATATGGCGCACCTCGAAGAGACAGAACGCTACCTTAGGACGATAAGCAATTTCATCCGAAAGGTAGAGGCTTCATAGCGTGGAATTTACCGCCTGGGTTGCCCATTGACGAACGTACTGAAAAAGGCTAGACTGAAGGCGAGCAATTCCGTACTCCATTCCATTTTTGCGCGAGGTGAGGTAGAGCAGCATGACGACGACAACACACACGCCTGTAGATACTGATTTTGAACTTGTAATTGGCCTTGAGGTACATTCTCAGCTTTTGACCAGAAGCAAGATGTTTTGTCCATGTAGCACAGGGTATGCCAACGAGGCTCCGAACACGCATGTCTGCCCCGTGTGCATGGGAATGCCGGGGGTGATGCCTGTCATCAACGAAGAGGCCGTGCGTTACACAATCATGACGGCTCTTGCGCTCAACTGTACCATTCCAGAGTATTCCAAATTTGACCGCAAAAACTATCCCTACCCCGACCTGATGAAGGGCTATCAAATCTCGCAATATGATGTTCCACTAAGTCACGATGGCTATCTCGTTGTCGAGGTGCAGGGGCAAGCGCGTCGCGTCGGCATTACGCGCGTCCATCTGGAGGAAGATACCGCCCGTCTGAATCATCATAGCGGCTACAGTCTGATTGACGTGAACCGCGCTGGTACGCCATTGATGGAGATTGTCAGCGAGCCAGATATGCGAAGCGCGGAAGAGGCGCGGCTTTACATGCAAAAGTTACGTGAAATTCTGGTCTATCTCGGTGTGTCGTCTGGTCGTCTGGAAGAGGGGAGCCTGCGTTGTGACGCGAATGTTTCGGTACGCCCTCGTGGTCAGAAAGCCCTGGGTGTGAAGGCGGAAATCAAGAACATGAACAGTTTCCGTGCTGTCGAGCGTGCCATCGAGTACGAGGCGCAACGCCAGATCGAGCTGCTGCGCTCCGGCGGAACTGTTGTACAGGAGACACGCGGCTGGATTGAAAACAAAGGGATAACCGTCTCGCAGCGTAGCAAAGAGCAGGCGCACGACTACCGTTACTTTCCAGAGCCAGACTTGCCTCCGCTCCTAATTAGTAGCAAGCGTGTGGAAGAGATACGTGCACAGCTACCAGAGTTGCCGGACGCGCGACGGACACGCTATATGACCAGCTTTGGACTTTCCGAGCAAGATGCCAATGTGTTGACCGAAGACAAAGCTCTTGGCGATTACCTGGAACAGGTTCTCGCGGTCTCAAAGGCAAAAGATATCAAGGCACGAGCCAAAGCTGCCAGCAACTGGCTACTGAGCGACGTGGTGCGTTTGCTCAAAGCAAACATGCTCACCATCAATGAGTCGCGCGTGACGCCCGCTGTCCTGTCAGACCTGCTTGACCTGCTTGAAAAGGAGCGTATTACAGGGAGGCAAGCGAAGGACGTGTTAGAGGAAGTCTTTGTTAGTGGTGATATGCCGGAGGCTATTGTGGAGCGTAAAGGTATCAAGCCCCCGATCAATGATACGGGTACACTTGAGCGCATTGTTGGCGAGGTGATCGCGAACAATGCGAAGGCCGCTAGTGATTATCGGAGCGGCAAAACTAACGCGCTACAATCGCTGGTTGGGCAGGTGATGAAGCAAACGCGTGGGCAAGCGAAGGCCGACATGGTGCAAACGCTACTACGCAAACAGCTTGACGAGGCATCCGCAGAATAGATGCATCGTGGTATAATGGGAGGAGGAATACTAGCAATGTGTTCCTCTTTCTCGTTACATGAACAATAGAAAACGAAAGGCAGTTGCAGGCTATGCACAATGACGTGTCGTCTGCTGCTTTGAACCCCTACGCTATGGCGGTTCAGCAGTTTGAACTCGCGGCTGAAAAGCTCAATCTCTCCGAAGACATGCGGGAGATTCTTCGTCAACCGAAACGTGAACTCTCGGTCAATTTCCCTGTTCGGCTCGATAGCGGACGCATCAAAACATTTACCGGCTACCGCGTGCAGCATAACGTCAACCGAGGCCCCGCGAAAGGGGGTATTCGCTATAGTCCCGATGTCACGCTTGATGAAGTCCGCGCCCTTGCTATGTGGATGACGTGGAAATGTGCCGTTGTAGGTATTCCCTATGGAGGCGCGAAAGGTGGTGTCATCTGCGATCCCAAGCACATGACTCCCGCCGAACTCGAACGTATGACGCGCCGCTACACAACTGAAATTTCAGGCATTATCGGGCCGCACAGTGATATCCCCGCGCCCGATGTCAACACCAATTCGCAGGTAATGGCGTGGATGATGGATACCTACTCAATGCACTCCGGTTTTTCTGTTCCCGCCGTTGTCACGGGCAAACCGCTCTCAATCGGTGGTAGTGAGGGCCGTAATGATGCTACCGCGACGGGCGTCCTGTTTGTGACACGTCAGGCCGCTAAACGCATTGGAATGCCGCTCAAGGGTGCGAAGGTGAGTATTCAGGGCTATGGGAACGCTGGCTCCATCGCGGCGCGGCTCTTTTACAATGAGGGGTGCAAAATTGTTGCGGTCAGCGATACGCAGGGTGGCATCTACAACGAGTCCGGTCTGGATCCATCCGCCGTGCTGCGGCACAAGCAGGAGCGTGGGTCAGTGGTTGGTTTTCCACAAGCGCAGGTGCTACGAGTACAGGATGTGCTTGAAGTTCCCTGTGATATCCTTATCCCTGCCGCAACTGAGGGCGTCATTACTGCCCAGAACGCGGAACGGGTACAGGCGCGTATCGTCGCGGAAGCTGCTAATGGCCCCACGACACCTGAGGCGGACAAAATTCTTTTCGGCCATAATTGTCTGGTTATCCCTGACATACTCGCGAACGCGGGTGGCGTCACCGTCAGCTACTTCGAGTGGGTACAAGACCTGCAAAGTTTCTTCTGGGGTGTAGAAGAGATCACGCAGAAATTAGAGATCATCATGAATCGCGCTTTTACCTCCGTTGCTGAAAAGGCAGATCAACATTCCTGTGAACTGCGGCTTGCCGCGAATATGTTGGCAATCTCGCGTGTGGCGGAGGCAACGCAAATTCGTGGTATCTATCCCTGAGTTGCGTAGTAGTGGCGCGGGTTGAGGGCAAGGGGGCATGGCGCGGGCTAGCCCGCGCCATGCCCCCTTGCCCGCAATTGTCCTGTATATACACGCCCCGTTTCGTTTAAAGCCTCGGCGGGGTTCGCGCTTTGGACGTTTGGCTGGTGGTTGTTTTACTGCACGCTTGGGCGCGGGCTTCTTACGTCCACGACCAGCGACCCATCCCTCGTTTTCCTCGTCTTCTTCCTCCTCGAATGTTTCTTCGTCCTCTTCTTCGTCTTCGTCTTCGCTTTCCTCTTCTTCGTCTACTTCGTCTTCTGCAAAATCAACATCTGGAATGTCAGCGTCTTCGACTGTCTCAACCTGAGCAACAGGTTTTGTAACCTCTTCGGCTACAGGAGCTTCTTCTATCTCTGGTAGCGCCGATATCTCCGGTATCTCTGATATCTCTGGTGCTTCCACTTCTTCGGTTGGAACAGGTGTGACAACTGGACGCGTCCTTGTCGCTGAACGTGCGCCGCCATGTCCATTATTTCCGTCCAGGTCTTCGTCTGGTTCGGTTCTCACGTGGTGACGTTGCGCCACAGGTTCCTGTACGTCATCAAGTAATTCGCTTTCGTCTTCTGGCTTGGGGCCGCCAATGACGCGGCGTCCGGCTGCGATATCGAGCCAGAACTGTGAATAGTAGTGAGGGCGATCCGATTCCTTTTCGCTATCTTTTCTTGTCATGTTGTGTTTGGCAGATGGTGTAATGCACATTCTCATGGCTCACATCATCTCTCCCATGCGAGGGGTGCCATCCTACCTTCCTCTTTAATGTTTTATCCTTAGACACAATCAACGCTCCACTTATCTCTGCCAATATACGCGTCCACACGCGTTTCCTATTATGAATACCTGTGGTTTTCAAGATAGAAGCAGAACGTTTCATCCTGTCCGCTATGATAGAAAGAAAAAAACTTTCTGTCAAGGGACTGTTTTTTCGGCTGAGATGGCTCCTGAAGCGGCATGAAGGGATGTCAAGCCCTCAAGTGCATGAATTTTCTGACATAGGGTGTTTGCGAGGTTGTGCAAAGACCTCTATAATACAAGGCAATGAAACAAAATACACCCTTTCTCTTCTATTCATGCATCTTCATAAGAGAAAGAAATGTTGATTGGCGTCTACGGTGTCTCATGTTGCGATTATGCAAGAGGTGCTAGGGGACACCAGAGTTAGTAATGGGAGGAAACCTTTGACGAGGATTCTCGATAGCATTGACGGGCCAGAACAGCTACGCGCTTTAACGATTCCAGAAATGGAGCAGTTAGCGACAGAGATTCGACGCGAGATCATCGAAAAAGTGTCGGTGAAAGGTGGACATCTGGCTCCCAACCTTGGTGTAGTTGAGCTAACAATGGCTTTGCACTATGCCTTCAATACGCCTGAAGATCAATTGGTCTGGGATATTGGACATCAAGCGTATGTGCATAAACTCTTGACGGGACGCCGCGAACAATTCAAGACGTTACGCCAATTTGGAGGTCTTTCTGGCTACCTGCGCCGCGAAGAGAGTGTGTATGACTCTTTTGGTGCGAGCCATGCCAGCACGTCAATCTCTGCCGCGCTCGGTATCGCTGCCGCACGCGATTTGCAAGGCAAAGACTTCAAGGTTGTCGCGATTATCGGCGATGGTGCGTTAACCGGGGGTATGGCACTTGAGGCCATCAATAATGCTGGCAGCTTAAAGAAAAACTTGATTGTTGTTATCAACGACAATGACAAATCCATCTCCGACAACGTGGGTGCGCTCCACTCTTACCTCTTGAAAGCGCGGCAGATGCAGACCTCGCCAAGCTATCAGCGTCTGCGCGATATGGCGAAGGGGTCGATAGAGAAGTTACCTGTTCTGGGCGACAAAGCCCGCGAAACGGCGGGACGGGTTGAGACAGGCATGAAACACGTTGTGTTGCATAGCAAGACCGGTGCCATCTTCGAGGAACTGGGCTTCAAGTTCTTTGGCCCTTTCGATGGACATAACATGGAGCAGATGCTGGACGTATTCGAGAACGTGAAAAAGATCGAAGGCCCAGTCATGGTGCAGGTTCTTACAAAGAAAGGTAAAGGCTGGGATTTCGCGGAAGGAGACTCCACCAAGTGGCATGGGCCGGGCGCGTTTGATTATGAGACGGGCGAGATTAAGAAAAATCTCAACGACCCCCCAAGTTATCAGGATGTGTTTGGCAATACGCTCGTCTCTATCGCGGAGCATGACGAAAAAATCGTTGGTATTACGGCGGCTATGGCGGAGGGAACGGGTCTCAAGAAGCTACGCCAACGTTTCCCCGAACGCTACTTTGACGTTGGTATCGCGGAACAGCACGCCGTAACCTTCGCGGGCGGCATGGCTACCGAGGGTATTACGCCCGTTGTCGCCATCTACTCAACCTTTATGCAGCGTGCATATGACCAGATCATTCACGATATCTGCGTACAAAACCTCCACGTTGTGTTCGCGATGGATCGCGCTGGCATTGTCGGTGAGGATGGCCCAACACAACATGGCGTCTTCGATATCGCGTTTATGCGCTCTATTCCGAACATGAAGGTCATGGCACCAAAAGATGAGGAAGAGCTACGTCACATGCTCTACACCGCCATTTACATGGATGGCCCTGTGAGTATGCGTTATCCGCGTGGCAAAGGTGCGGGGACGCCGCTCACGAGCGACTTGCACAAGCTAGAGATTGGGAAAGCCGAGCTACTTAGTCCCGTGACGCTCGAAGAGGCCGAGCGAACCGAATGTGCCATTCTCGCCTATGGAACAACCGTAGCACAGGCCGAACTTGCCGCGCAAGAACTCGCGGCAGAGGGTACTCGTGTTGCTGTCGTCAACGCGCGTTGGGCGAAGCCGCTCGACGAAGAGTTGATCTTGCGACTCGCGAAGAGTACCAGACGGATTGTTACAATTGAAGACCACCTGGCGGCAGGTGGCTTTGGAAGTGCTGTACTGGAACTTTTGGAGCGTCATGAACTGCATGACATCAATGTGCGTATCATAGGTTTGCCTGATAAGTTCGTCGAGCATGGGGGCGCAACGCTTCTCAGAGAACTATACGGCATCTCATCGGCACATATCAAAGAAGTTGTACACCAACTTCTTGGTTCAGAAGCGCATACGCTTGCATAGTGCCTTTGTCGCGTTACATAGCCCCGCCCAGATGATCTTGCGATTGTCCAAACAGGGCAGGGCTACTCTACAATCTTGCCATCGCGCATGGTGATAATCTTGTCTGCGCGGTGGCCTACCTGTAGGGCGTGAGTGACAATCACAAAGGTTTGCCCATTTTCTTTGTTAAGCGTACTGAGCAAATCCATAATTTCTAGCGCAGTCTCGCTATCAAGGTTGCCCGTAGGCTCATCGGCCCAGACAATGGCGGGGTTATTCGTCAAAGCTCTGGCAATTGTAACGCGCTGTCTCTGTCCACCCGAAAGCTCGGCGGGTCTGTGTCCGGCACGTGCCGAGAGTCCTACAAGGTCAAGCACCTCTAACGCACGCTTTCGCGCTTTACGGCTCGGCACTTTTGAGACGAGCATTGGGAGTTCCACGTTTTCAACGGCACTGAGGACGGGGAGCAGGTTGAAATCTTGGAAGACAAAACCCATGTGCCGCGCACGATAGGAAGTGCGTTCGTTGTCACTCAGGTCGCGCAGATTGTCGCCACGGATAAAAACATCTCCCTCGTCAATACTATCCAGACCAGAGAGGCAGTTGAGGAGCGTTGTCTTGCCACACCCACTCTGCCCCATAATAGCGATCATCTCGCCCGCCACTATATCCAGGTTGATGCCCGCGAGTGCCTCGACGCGTAGACGACCATTCTGGTAAATCTTCTTCACGTTCTTTGCTTGAATAATCATAGCTTGCGCTTGTATTGCCATTGTAAATGCTCTGTTCCCTGTTATTTCTGCTAGCCAGCTAATTCGCGTAGAAGCAGCTTGTTACAAATAGCTATATGCTTACGTCCCAACTCGATGGCACCCATTTCTTTCAGATCGCGCAGTGCAACACTTACTGTTTCACGATACACTCCCAGACATTCCGCCAGTTCTTCGTGACTGAACCCATCAATTGCCAGTGTCTCACGAGCCAACTGAAGCAAGAGTGTAGCCAGTCGTGCATTCATGCTTTTGAATGTAGTGTTGACAAGCTGTGTCTCAATCTGCACGAAATGCTGACCTACGCTTTGAAGGAGGGCAGTTGTGACGGAAGGTTTGTGCGTGGTGAGTTGCTCTATATCGTGCTTCCCAATCACGCACAGGCGCGACTCTTTGATGACCTCCGCAAAACTGCTATGAGTTCCATTTCCAAGTAATGCTACCTCGCCAAAGCATGTATCCGCTTTAGGGGTCGCCGTAATCAGTTTCCGCCCATCAGTTGAGAGGTGGTAGAGATGCACTGTCCCAGAGACAAGCAAGAAGAGCGTTGTCCCTTTTTCTCCTGGTCGATAGAGAATGCGTCCTGGTGCATAGGTTGTCAGTGTTGTGATACGTTCTATCTCATGAAGTGTCGTTTCATCAAGTTGACGAAACATATCGTTCCGTGCGAGAAATGCTGCTTTCTCTTCCAGCTTGTTCTCTAGCGATTTGCCTGTATATTGTGATTGACGCGGTTGTTTCTCGGACACGTTACTGACCATTTCTCTACACGAAGTCTATAAATATGATTATAACATGTCGTGCTGTGCTGAGACAGCGAATCGAACGCGTGAGGCAAGCTTATTGTGTCTGGGCATGACGGAGGCCACCCCGCCATGCTCAGTCTCGCGTTATCTGCTGTGCGCTTTGTAGGCTCTATCTACTGTTTCTCATTGTTCGTGAGATAGATAGCCTCAGTGCGGTTACGGGCGTGAAGCTTTTCAAAGATGTTCTGGACATGCTTGTGAACCGTTGACTCTGCGATACAGAGTATAGCGGCAATCTCGCGGTTCTTCTGCCCTTTTCGCATAAGATCAAGAATACCCTGCTCTCGTTCTGTAAGTGGTCGTGTTGAAGGAGTGGATGCTTCTGAAGTCCCTGCCGTCTGCTCTGATGGTTTCGTCGCTCGGCGCATCGAGGGGCGACGTGGAACGCGGTACGCGAACGTACTCATTTGCTGTGGGGCGTTATATGTCTCTTCTCTCTGTGCTGGCCCTCCTACAAGTTCATTCCATATACATGGTTCATATTCACGCGCGGACGCCCGCAGGTGTGCGATTACTTGTGCCGCGAAGGAACTGGGAAGACACAACTCGTTGCGGGCCGCGCAACGAATGGAATGGACAAGTGCCTCCGGCTCGATATCTTTTGTGAGATAGCCTATCGCGCCACATTGTAACGACTGGAAAAGATGCCGTTCCTGATGGGATGCTGTGAAGATAACAACACGCGCTGTAGGAGAATTCGCGAGAATGCGTTCTGTGGCCTCAAATCCATCACATTCCGGCATGTTGAGGTCCATTAAAACAACATCAGGTTGCACCTGTGCCGCTTGCTCCGCCGCTTCCAGTCCATTGCGGGCCTCTGCAACAACCTCTAAATCGTCCTCTTTTTCAAGTATCTCACGCACCACACGGCGCATAAGCGTATGGTCGTCGGCAATCATAACTCGTATCATCATGTAACCCTTTCTACGTCTGCTACCCCTAAAAATAAGCTTGGCTAATAATAGGTATATATACTACATATATACTCTTGCCTGCAAGAAGCAGGCGGTGATACGTTGTTTCTTTTGATAGAATAGCGGAACTTATGACTACCGGTGAAAGAGCCTATAAACCTGCTATTGTACTTTGTTCGCGGGTCAGGCGAACCTTGCGAAGTGGGCGATGTTGACGCGCCTTTTGAAGGAGATAACGCGAAGAAATAGATGGTACTAATGGAGCAAGTGGTGTTGGGCTAGGGTGTGGTAGTCGAGCAAACAGACATGATTGCTGAAGGAGGAGTGCATCGTAAGCGATTAGATGCACGCGATAGTGTCGAATTTTCCCCTGCATATACTCTTTCCCCTCTTCCACTTTCCAACTTCCCACGCCGAGTATACCTGATTTGCGTCAGAAGTGAAAGTGGTCATGCCTTGTATGCTTCGTTTTCGATAGAGTGTCTACCGGAATAGAGAAAGGCATTCAGATGTTTTCTTTTGTAGTAGACTCGAACAAAAAGATGTTGCGTCTTTGTCTACTCTATGCTATACTTGCGACTTAGCGGGAGAAGTCTCTCGCGCTTATGTTATGCACTTTCTACTGTCCACATCATTTAAGTACACACGTTCTCTCACACGCGCCAACCCTGGGGTCCATGTGGTTGCAGAGCAGCTCACAACGGAAAACAGAGAAGCCCTGGCGGACCCTGACGCTTATTAGAGAGGGCGGAGGATTCAAGGGAGGATCCGTCTTTGGCAAACGTCATTTCAATGAAACAACTCTTGGAGGCCGGTGTTCACTTTGGACATCAGACCCGTCGCTGGAACCCAAAAATGGCACCATTCATCTTCATGGATCGCAATGGTATTCACATTATCGATCTCCAGCAGACCGTAACGCGTCTCAATGATGCATATAAGTTCATCGAGCAGATTGCCGCAGAGGGCGGCACTATCCTCTTCGTTGGCACAAAGAAACAGGCACAAGAGGCCGTTGCGGAAGAGGCCAGGCGTTGTGGTATGTACTACGTCAACCAGCGCTGGCTTGGTGGTATGTTGACCAACTTCCAGACCATTCAACTCCGTATTCGTTACTTGCGTGAACTCGAAGCACGCCGGGATCGTGGCGATTTCGAGCGTCTTCCTAAGAAGGAAGTTCAGCGTTTAACCGATGATATGAACCGCTTGGAGCGCATTCTTGGCGGCATCAAAGACATGCGCCGCCTGCCTACCGCGCTTTTCATTGTCGATACACGCAAAGAGCGCACCGCCGTTATGGAGGCCCGTCGCCTTGAAATTCCTATCATCGCCCTCGCCGACACAAACTGCGACCCCGACGAAATGGACTATCCTATCCCTGCGAACGATGATGCTATTCGCGCGGTACGTCTGTTGTGCGCGAAGATCGCCGACGCCGCCGTCGAGGGACGCCGCGAACTCGAAGCTCGCAACAAGGATAGCGAAGTCAGCGAGAAGGATGGCGAGGCTCCTGTCTCAATCGAAATCACAAGCACGCCTGCAATCGAGACGCAGGAAGTCGCTCCCACAAGTAGCGTAACACCAGAGGCGGAGCCTGTATCTGCGCCTGTTAGCGCAACGCCCACGGAGCCAGTTGCCGATCCGCTCGCAGCACCAGAAGCGACAGCGCCTGTTGCTTCTACTACGAGTATGCCAGAAGCTTCGGCAGAACCAGAACTGGTTGCAAAAGAGGCTCTCTAAAACATACACTCTATCCGGCGGGAGGTTAAGGAGCATCTAGCTTCAACCTCCCGCCTCTTCCTGTGAGGAACACCTTCTCATGCCGTCCTTCCAACAAGATGTACTAATGGAGGTAGAACGCGGCGTTCCACACAGGCCGAACAGAGCGAAAACACGACTAGGTAGATTTGTCAAGCACTCAGAAACCAAAACAAGTGGACGGGAGTCGTTGTACTGCTGCTTCACACTGAGTATGATACGAAGAACGAGGAGAGATCACATCATGGAATATACTGCGGCAGACGTAAAAACCTTGCGCGAAGAGACTGGCGCGACCTTTGCAGACTGTAAAAATGCCCTGATGCAATCAAGCACCCGTGTGGAAGCGGTCAAGTATCTTGAAGCACGGCGTGATAAGAAAGCGGAGAAGATGGTAACTGCTGGTCGTGAGACAAAAGAGGGCGGCGTCTTCTCTTATGTGCATCACAACCATAGCGTTGGCGTGTTGCTTGAACTAAATTGCAGCACGGACTTCGTCGCGCGTGGCGAGGGTTTCCGTAAACTTGCAAGCGAACTTGCCCTTCAGATTGCTGGCGTCGCTCCCAAGTATGTCAACTACGAGGATGTACCCGCCGACATGCTTGAAGAAGCGCGTAAGAAAATTCAGGAAGACCCGGCTCTCGCACGTGTGCCAGAGGCTCGCCGCGAAGAGTTTTTGAGTGGCAAACTCAAAAAGGAATTTGGCTCAGATGTCTTGATGATGCAACCCTGGGTCAAAGATGAGTCCATCACAATCGGCGAACTTGTGCGTAAAGCTATCGCTGAGACGGGCGAAAATATCGTGTTGCGTCGCTTTAGCCGCTTCAAACTGGGCGAGTAGTTATCGTGGCAACGTACAAACGTATTCTACTCAAATTGAGTGGCGAGGCTCTGGGGCCTGGCATAGCTGCCGAGACGGTGCGCCGTATCGCGGGCGAGGTTAAACGCGTTCATGACCTGGGCGTCGAGATTGCAATGGTCATTGGTGGCGGGAACATGTGGCGTGGAGCCGACGCCGCCGCCACTGGCATTGACCGCTCAACCGCCGACTATGTGGGAATGCTTGCTACCGTCATGAATTCGCTTGTCATGCAGGATGCGCTGGAAAAGCTGGGCATCCCGACGCGTGTTCAGACCGCGATTGAGATGCCGCCGGTAGCGGAACCGTTTATTCGGCGGCGGGCAATACGCCATCTTGAAAAAGGACGCATCGTTATTCTCGCGGCGGGCAGTGGCAACCCGTTTTTTACCACTGACACGGCGGCGGCCCTGCGTTCTGTTGAACTGAACACACAGGTTCTGCTCAAAGCGACCAATGTGGATGGTATCTATGACGATGATCCGCGACGCAACCCAGATGCCAAAAAGTTCGCAGAATTGAGTTATATGAAAGCACTGAATATGGGGCTTCGTGTGATGGATAGTACCGCACTCTCCTTGTGTAAAGATAATCAGATGCCGATTATTGTATTCAACTTACATCAGGATGGCGCACTGGAAGCACTCATGCGTGGCGAAAAGTGTGGTACATTTGTGTCTGACGTGAAAGAAACCGTCTAGTGGTGTTACAGAAAACATCACACCACAGTGTTATCACGTCCCGTTTTTGGAGTCCTGCTAGCGAGTAGGGTACTCAAAGAAAAAGGGAGTTCTGGTTATGACAGATGATTTATTTAGCGATGCCGAGCGGCGTATGCAGAAAGCGGTGGATGCCCTCAAACAGGATCTCACAGCTATACGCACAGGCCGTGCGAGTTCGTCGCTGGTTGACCGTTTACAGGTTGATTATTATGGAACACCGACGCCCGTCAATCAGGTCGCGACAATATCGGTTCCCGATGCGCGTCAGGTGGTAATTCAACCCTGGGATCGCAAGATGCTGCCTGATATCGAGAAGGCAATTCAAAAGTCTGACCTGGGCATCAATCCGAACAATGATGGCCTGGTCATTCGTCTAAATATTCCCCCGATGAGCGAAGAGCGCAGACGAGACATGGCGAAGACGCTTCATAAGAAGCTGGACGAGCACAAGGTCGCGGTTCGCAATGTGCGCCGTGATGTTCAGGATAAACTACGTGACCGTGAAAAGAAAAAAGAAGTTTCTGAAGATGAGCTGAAACGCAGCACTGACAAGCTGCAAAAGCTCACGGACCGCTACATCGATGAGATGGATAAGGTCGGCAAAAGTAAGGAACAGGAGCTTATGGAGGTCTAAGACTTGACTAAGATAAACAATCTCTTTTCTTCGCGAAAGGAGAACGTTGCGTCGCAGTCACAACCTGTCGCAACAGAGCAACCCATTCAGTCAGTGCGCCACCTTGCCATCATTATGGATGGCAATGGACGGTGGGCGACAAAACGCCATCTCCCTCGCCTTGCCGGACACAAGGCCGGTGTAACCGCGTTGCGTCGCGTCGTAGAGTGCGCTGCCGATGAGAATATTGAGATGCTCAGCGTCTACGCCTTTTCAACCGAAAATTGGGGGCGACCACGTGCTGAGGTAGATGGTCTCATGCGTCTCTTCTGGGAGACCATTCGCTCGGACCTGGAAAAATTGCACCGCGATGGAGTACGTCTGCGCCATCTTGGTCGCCTCTATGATCTCTCACCCGACATCCAGAAGGCCGTGCGTGAGTCCGAAGAGTTGACGCGCAACAACACGCACATTGGCCTCAACGTATGCTTTAACTATGGTGGTCGCGCCGAACTAGTGGACGCGGTGCGTCAGATCATCGCTGACGGCAAGCATCCCGATAGCATCAATGAGGAAATGATTAGCTCATACCTCTACACACGTGATCTGCCCGACCCCGATATGGTCATTCGCACAGCAGGAGAGATGCGCGTCAGCAACTTCCTGCTATGGCAATCGGCCTACAGCGAATACCATGCCACGCCCACCCTCTGGCCCGATTTCGGACGCGAAGACCTGCGCCAAGCTCTGGATATTCTTCAAAGCCGCCAACGCAAATTCGGACGCCTGAACCCCGGCGAGCAGGCGAAGTAGGGATAGTGTCACTGTAATAAGGCGCGTCGTTTCTTA
>JBBQVS010000090.1:0-15545 GCA_038211295.1 Ktedonobacterales bacterium
AGGGTTCCTATTCTGTGTGTTCATGGTATGTATTATACGCCTATGTATACCATTTGTCAAGCCCCTTCCCATCACGCCCCGCAAGGAACGCCTTTCTATCCCCGCCTTAAAAGCGCGGGGTTTTACAGGCCGCTTCTATAAGCAAGCCCCCTCACATTTCTGTGTTGTGAGGGGGCTTACGGCACAGATGCTAAAATACTTGGAGCAGACTCGACGCTCCTTCGTTATGTTATGAGGCAGCTTTGATGTGGCGGTAGGTGAAGAGGTGATGAACCGAGAAATTATAGAATAAAACAAGCAGCAATGCCGACGCCTGTGCGCCAATCGCGGGAAAATGTACTAGCGAGGTAAGGCTTAGCTCGATCAGAAATGTGAGAATTGACCCGCCAATAGAGGTGACGTGAAAACGTGCACAACGCGCGATCCATGAGCGGTTGCGACCCGGAAGATGGCGAAAGGTGATGCTATCGTTGGGAATAAAGTTTGCCATAATCGAGATTTCAGCTGCCAGCAGTGAGGCGATTACATTATGAATAGTTATGTTTACGGGCAACGCAATATGGTAGAAGGCAACATAGAAAACTACAAGATTGACCACCGCCGCAACACCACCAAAGAAAACAAACGAGAAGAGGCGTTGCAGAAGACCCGCGCGACCACCCGTGAGCGTGTCCGCGATATCAAGAGTTGCGTTGACAATGGGCCAACGTGTCGGGTGGTAGCTGGGTAGTATGGTTAACGGCGTTGAGGGAAGCACCTCTTGTAATACTTGTTCTTGTGCTGATAAGTCAACCGATTCAATAATATCAAAACTATCATTGCGTGTTATAAGACGATTCATACATGCTCCAGAAAACTACAATAACATATATCCTGTTTTTCAAGACGGTTCCTCTACATGCAAAGTAACGAACGACCATGTGTCATGAGGACTAACGTACTACTCACTGTTCGCCCACGAACTCTGTGAAAACATGATTTTTCAACCAAAGTAGCTATTTGCCAGATAACAAAGAATCAGGCATCCGCATGACAGATGTATCTGTTGCGCGGATGCCCTCTAGTGTGTGTTGAGGCCAAATTTCTGGGCTAGATGCGGAACGCTCGGCGAACACTTGAGAAGCCGAGGAAGTAGATAAGAATGACTGCGGGAATAATCATCGCTGCGATAGTGAAAATGGGCGACCCTGTATGCCGTACAAGCTCGAAAACATGCTTGAGCAGGTTGAAACCCTCGACGAGAATAACACCCCAGTAGGCCCAACGCTGCAATGACAGCAAGCCGAAGACAAACAAGAGCGTGAGCACGCCAACCACAATACCAACACTTCCCAGACCAATTCCTATTGTGTCTACAATTCTACCAGAGACAGTGTGTCCACGCGTGACGATGTTGTGACCGAGGGCGTTGGTCGCGATGATAATGATGATGCCGCCAATAATTTCGAGCAATCCCTCGATGCCAAGAAAGGTTGCCATGAGCGTTACGCCGCGTGGACGTTCCCGCCGTTCCATCATTGTATTTTCCATACCGTCAAATCCCTTCGTGAGATGAATACCGTCGAACGATAAAAATAGTCGGTTCGTGAACATACCTCATACGAGCTATGCCCACACTTTCTTAGACGCTAAAATACAAAAAAAGTCACAAGTATACACGCATTGAGTTGTGAGAGCATCGCGCAATACTCCCGCTTGCCAACACTCCCCTTTTCCTCTGTCAACAAGGGTTACACAACTGTTTTTGTGTGCTACAATAGACTCATCATTTAGCTGGTCGAAACTCATGCATACTCCAACGTGTACATGGGTTTCCCTCGTTTGTACCCACTATTTTTCAGGAGTCGCGTTATGCTTGCACACATCACCTGGTATGAAGATGTACTTCGCTACACAAAACATCTTGTCCATTTTAGAAGCGTTAGCCCGCATGTCGATGAAGGTTTTGTCATACAGGCAGTGCTTGATCTGCTCTACGAAGATGGTGTGCAAGAGAAGTATACGCTGAGCGGCCTTGACCCGATTGAGAACGATGCGTGTGGGCGTCACAATGCTTACGCCTTCCTCAAAGGAGCTAGTCGGTCAACACTCGTATTGCTGGGCCATACCGATATCGTCGAGACACGCGACTATGGCGCGTTAGAAGCGTTTTCGCTTGACCCGGATGCGCTCGCCGACAAGTATATGCATCTGGGGTCAATGCTTGCCGAAACAGAGGCCGACGATTGGATGTTCGGACGTGGCACCGCCGATATGAAAAGCGGTGTCGCGGTCAACATCGCTCTGATACGGTATTTCGCGGCACGTTCTGCACCACTTCCGCTTTCACTGCTTTTTCTTGCCACCCCCGATGAAGAGAACGAGTCGGCAGGCGTATTGCAGGCGGTTCATTTTCTCTCGCGGTTGCGCGAGCAGTACGACCTCAACTACGTCGGTGTGATTAACACGGACTACACCACTGCGCAATACACGGGCGACACGCACCGTTACATCTTCAACGGTACGGTTGGCAAGCTGCTGCCCAGCTTTCTCTGTGTTGGACGCGAGTCACATGTTGGCACATCATTCAATGGCCTTGACGCGAACCTGCTGGCCTCGGAACTTATTCGTATGGTGAGCATGAATGATGAACTATGTGATAGCAAAGATGGACAAGTGACCGCGCCACCCGTCACGCTCCGCTCAACCGATCTCAAAACGCACTACGATGTACAACTGCCGCTCGCCGCGTATTTCTATCTCAATGTCTTGACCTTTACCACGACGCCCACACAGCTACTTGAACGTCTGCACGGGTACGCGACAACTGCGTTGCAGGCCGTGCTGGAACGTGTGGATAGAGCCGAGATGCGTTGGCGCAAGGCGAACGGAACTCAGAGAGGCTTGCATATTTCGCGCGAGGGCAGCGTTCTGACCTACGCGGACTTGTATGGCGAGACCGTTCAACGCTTCGGCGAAAGGCAGGTCAATGCGGACCTCGACGCTGAATGGGAGCAGTTGCCCACAACTATAGATAGCCGCGAGCGGAGCCTGCGCCTTGTTCACAAACTCTGGATGCTAAGTGGACGACAGGGGCCGGCAATCATCCTCTACTACTCGCCTCCCTACTATCCGCATGTCGCGCCAACGATGGGCGTACTGCACGACGCGATTACCAATGTTGTGCAGGCGCATCCAGAAATACCGCTCGTGCAGCAAGGAAATTATCCTTATCTCAGCGATCTGAGCTATTTACGCCTGGACGCTGGCATCGATGCCTCTGTGATGAAGGCGAACATGCCAACGTGGAAAGAGCAGGGTCAGGGGGGAAAGCGCGAAGGCTCCTATTATTTGCCACTGGATGCTATCGCGAAGCTGGGCATTCCTGTAATAAATTTTGGCCCCTATGGGCAGGGCGCACATCAGCGTAACGAGGCCGTTGTGATGTCCTACTCGTTTGGGACGTTGCCCCAATTGCTCTGCGAAACAATCGAACAGATCGCGCGAAAACTGTAAGTATCGCTTGCCCCTATCCCACCCGTGTGGTACACGAAGGCCACCAGCTCAAACTGGTGGCTTCTCTTTTTGCTCCCAAAGTATTCTCTGGTACTCCCGAAGCAGGGGATGTCTTGCTGTTTCCAGATTGAGAACAAACGCCCGTAAGCCCTCCCCATTAGGTACAAGTGTCTCCGCAAACCCTAGTTTTCTGCTGAGGTCAATACCATCTGCGGTACGACTGGTGGCAAAGAGGTACTGTATCTCGCACCCCCGCTCTGCAAAGGCATCAAGCATCCTACTTGCACCGCACAGAAGGCGCATCCCGTAGTATTTTGGCTTTGGTACTCCGTCCCTGACCGCAATTTCTGCAAACATATATTCAACCTTCCCCCGCTCAAATGGAAGAATATCATCGAGTGTTATTGCCTCGTATGAGGGTTTCCCGGCCTTCAAAATTTCGGTTGCTGCTTTTTTGGTTACAGGCATAAGTGTTGCAAAGCCTACCACCGTTTCGAGGTATTTCAGCGTATAAAATATTTCGGGATTTTTTCTGTAGCGTGCCAGTCGTAGCTCATAAGGATTTGCTCCTTTTGTTCCCCATAAGCTTATGCATACCGCATATATTCCTTGTATGTCTTCCTCCGTCGCCTGTGTGAAGGTTGGTGGGTCGGCTGCATATTGTAGCGTAAAAAGCTCACGTGCCCTCACGAGGTCATCAACAGCAGTCTTGAGATAATATCCGTCACTTCTTCCGGGTGGCACAAGCTTTTTGACAATTCCTTTCTCAACCATTTCATAAAAAGTTGACTTTGCTACCCCCAGCAGATTCACAGCTTCGGTTGCACTGTAAAATCCATGAGGGGCCTTTCCTGTTTTTGCCATTGTACTAAATCTCCTTTGTGATGTGGCACCTTTTAGATTTTATCACTTTTTGTTTGTACTGACGAATTGGTCTTTTACACCTTGACTTTCTCAAAGGAATAGTCTATACTAATTGAGAATACTTTAAGACTTTTGAGTAATTTGTATTTTTAGTAATTTAGAACAAAATGTTTAACATTACCAAGAAAGAAAGGATTTACTTATGTTAGACGAACAAGACACTGTGCGACTTTATGAAATACCGGACACACGCCCGACGTTCAAGCAGTTCCGCGAACTTCTAAACCTATATTCCTCACTGGTTTTCTATTTTATGTTTCTTTAGAAGTCTTTGGTATTCTTGTACAAATGGTGTTTCCGATGTAGCGAAGTCCAGTAAAAACCGTCTAGGTGTTTTATTACTCTCAAGTGTGATATCTTTGAAGCCCAAGTCACGGCATAATTTTATTCCATCTGGGGTTTCACTGTTTGCATAAAGCTTTGAGATAACAACACCCTTTTCGGCGAAGTCTCTAAACACTTTAATCGCACCTGAAATGAGCCTCATTCCATATTTTTCAGGTTGGTACACTCCTGCCCTTACAGCAGTCCCTACCAAACACTCTAAAGGGGTTTGTGAGATGAATGGGAGAATATCATTTGGACTTACGTCTCTAGCTAACATGTCTCCTTCTACAATCTTGTTCATTATCCCTTTTTTGTATGGCTTTATTGTGACATAGCCTACTACTATCCCTTCTTTTTTTATTACATAGTCCATGTCTGGGTTAGCCTGCATACAAAGTATTCTTGTTTCTACTGATGTGACATTTATAGTACCCCACAGGCTTACCATAACTTGGTATATTCCTTGCATATCTTGTTCTGTTGCCTTACCGAAGGTGGATGTTTCCGAGGCATACTGAATAGCAAAAAGCTCTGTTGCTTCTGCCATTCTATCTATATACGCTTTTTCATAATAACCTTCGCGTCTGCCAACGGGCATTATCTTTTTTATTTTTCCCTCTTTAACATAATTATGAAAGGTTGCTGGTGGCATATGAAGCCTACGTATTGCCTCCTTTGCGGTGTAAAGTCCTTCAGGTGCTTTCGATGTCTTCCCTCTTTGTGGCATATTCCTGTTTCCTTTTAGCGGTGCTGTCTGCTGTATTATACCCCCTCCTTGCTACTCCTAAACTTTTGGTGTTTTAGTCCTTGACAACCTCGCGTTTTCTGTTTATACTGCCAAAGACACTTATAGTTTTGTATTCATAAACTCTTATACTGTTATAACAAGGAGAACACGTAACATATTAGACGAACAAGACACTGTGCGACTTTATGAAATACCGGACACACGCCCGACGTTCAAGCAGTTCCGCGAACGCTGCGGATTGAGCCGTTATATGGTCTCGCAACTCTCCGGTGTGCGCGTTTTGATGATGTACTGTTTAGAAGAGAAGTACACCCGCATCGAGTTTGCCGAGGCATTGAAACTCATGGATGTGCTCTCAAGGCAGGTAGGTCGCCGCGTCCAGATGAGCGAGCTTCGCCATTTTTATGTCAAGAATAGCCAATTGGAAGAACTTGCCGCTCAAAAGCAAAAGAAAGGAGCGAGATAGCAATGGCGACGTGTCTTTTCCCTGATGGACAAACGCGGGAACTTACCCCTTTGGATGGAACGTGCTTTACTGACAGTGAGTTGACAGGCATTGTCGAAGGGCATTTTCAGTGGATTAACTTGCGTGACAAGGGCATTCTTGCTATTAACGCTGATGCGTACCAGATTGGCGATACGAAGAATGAAACCGCAACCGCGCTCGCACAAGGTTACATTCCTGAAGAGACGTGGATTGCGGGAACGGCGTTACATGTTCTTCCGTCTCCGATGATACCGACACAGGTAAAGGGAAAACCCTTTGTGTGTCTTAAAACACTGTATATGTTTTTGTTTGAAGCCGGCGAGCATAAATGGGAGCCGCCGGACGTTGAAATCTACTTCATGCATTGTGCCGACGAAGCGGAAGCGGAAGCGTATTTCAAGGAATTTCCAAAGGGGCCAACAAAAGGGCAGGTTTCTATTCGCTTTGAGCCGTGTCCACAAGGCTACCAGCTTGCGAACCGTTTTATTGAGGGGAAATGCGTGCTTGAGGAACTGGACACTGTATAATCACGTATACTGTATAAGCGTATAGCCTGCCTGTTGCCTCGACGTGAAATATACGCTACAATGAATCGTGGTGCAGTTAATCTAGCCATGAGGAAATGTTGTACGTTGAATACCACACAAGAAACTCTCAAACAGTATTTTGGACACGATGCGTTTCTGCCGGGTCAACAAGAGATTGTAGACTATATGCTTGCGGGCCGCGATGCCCTTATCTTGATGCCAACGGGTGGCGGAAAATCACTCACCTATCAGTTGCCCGCCCTGCTGCTCCCCGGCGTGACAATCGTGATTTCGCCGCTGATCGCGTTGATGCAAGATCAGGTTGATCGTCTACAAGCCAACGGTATCGCGGCAACCTTTATCAATAGCACGCTTGGCGCGGTTGAACGTTCACAACGTGAACGCGCCTTGCTCAACGGCGAGCTAAAACTGGTCTACGTCGCGCCCGAACGCTTGATGAGTGAGAGTTTTCTGACATTGCTAGAGCATGTGCAGGAAACTATCGGCATTTCGTTGATGGCGGTTGATGAGGCGCATTGTGTCAGTGAATGGGGGCATGATTTCCGTCCAGAGTACCGGCAGATTGGTAGAATGCGTACCCATTTTCCGCAGGTGCCGATGCAGGCGTTGACCGCGACGGCAACCGAGCGTGTGCGCGAAGACATCCTCTCCCAGCTTCGCCTGCGCGACCCGCATATTCATATCGCCAGTTTCAACCGTCCCAACCTCAGCTATGAGGTACGCCAGAAGAGCAAAACATCCTATGGGGAACTGCTCCAACTGCTGCGCGGAATGCCCGACGCACCCGTGATTATCTACTGTCAGAGTCGCAAAGGTGTTGACACGCTGAGCGAAACGCTACAGCATGATCGTGTTCGCGCTCTGCCCTATCACGCGGGCATGACCAATGAGCAGCGAGCGGAAAATCAGTCGCGCTTCATTCGCGACGATGTTGCGGTACTTGTCGCAACCGTCGCCTTTGGTATGGGTATTGGCAAGCCGGATGTACGCGCGGTTATTCATTACGACCTCCCACGTAGCCTTGAGGGATACTATCAGGAGTCGGGCCGTGCGGGGCGCGATGGGCAACCCGCGCAGTGTATTCTGTACTTTAACTATGGAGACCGTATCAAAGTCGAGTTTATGATTGAGCAGAAGTCAAACGAGCAAGAGCAGTTTGTCGCGCGGCAGCAGCTCAATCAAGTCATGGCCTATTGTGATAGCCATACGTGCCGCCGCCGTATCCTGCTTGGCTATTTTGGGGAAGAGTGGGAGCAAGAGAATTGTGGCAACTGTGATAACTGCCTGAACGCGCTTGCCCCCGCAGAGTTGGAAGACCGCACGATTGACGCCCAGAAATTTCTCTCCTGTGTCGGGCGAACCGAACAACGTTTCGGCATGACGCATATCATAGATGTGTTGCGCGGCGCGAACACAAAAAAGATTCGCGAGTTCAATCATGACCAACTCTCAACCTATAATATCGGCAAAGAGCATAGCGTCGAGGACTGGAAACGCCTTGCCCACGCTCTACTACAACAAGGCTTTATGGATACCGTCTCCGAATACTCTATTTTGCGTCTGAACGCGCGTTCGCGGGAAATTCTCCGCAAACAGTGCGATTTCAGTATGCCCGTCTCCCGTCAGCAGGTGGAGAAGGTGAACATCACGCAGGAAGTGCTCGACCCGCAGAGTACCCACCTGTTTAATCATCTTCGCAACCTGCGTAAACAGCTTGCAGACGAAAAAGGGGTCCCACCCTACGTCATCTTTTCCGATAACGCGCTTCGTGAAATGGCGCAACAGCGTCCCCAGACCCGCGAACATTTCGCCAGTCTTTCGGGCGTGGGTAGCAGCAAGCTTGCGTCGTACTTCACAACCTTCACCGAGGAGATCGCGAGCTATTGCGAACTGCACGCAATCCCGATGGAGTTGGCTCCGAGCTACGCGAGAAAGAAGAGTGTCGCGCTCAAACCCGCGCTCGTGTCGGGGCCACACTCACGAATACAAACACTCGCGTTATATCAACAGGGGCGTACCATTGAAGAGATCGCGAACGCCCGCACTCTTACACAGAGTACCGTGATTGCTCACCTGTCCGAGTTGATCGAACTGGGCGAGGAGATAGACGTTGCGCCGTTAATAGCGGAGGGCCACTATCAAAACATTCTTGATGCAGTCGAGCGGCTTGGAGATGGTGCGCTACGCCCTATCAAGGACTTTCTCGGTGACGACTATTCCTTTGATGAAATACGTCTTGTTCGTGCTGTGACGCGAAAAGGGGTGTAGAAAAGGCATGACGGGAGCATGACGGATGCATGACGGGGGCATGGTGGGAGCATAGCGGGAGCATGACGGGGCTTGCCCTCGGTGATGCTCCCGTCATGCCCTATCAGTCCGCCGTTGAGACGTTGCTTTCGTCCTCATCGTGTGCGAACGAGAGCGGTTTGGCAACACTTTCGAGCGATTTCCCTTCCGCATCGACGGCGAAGAAGATCGCTATAATGCCCGCAGTAATCATCAGGCCCGCGCCAAGTAGATCGCCGTAGAAAACGTTCATAGCTTTGTGCGTAGAGATAAGCGCACTGAATATCAAGGGGGCCGACGCGCCACCGACACCCGTACCAATTGCGTAGAAGAACGCGATAGCCAAGGCGCGTGTCTCTAGCGGGAATATCTCGCTTACCGTGAGGTAGGCAGAACTTGCGCCAGCCGAGGCGAAAAAGAAGATAACCGACCAGCAAGCGGTCTGCGTTATCGCGTTGAGAATGCCCTGCGTGAACATCCAGCCTGTGATGACGAGCAAGACGCCAGAGAGAATATAGGTAAAGCTAATCATCTTTTTGCGCCCGATGGTGTCGAACAGACGGCCCAGCGTCAACGGCCCAAGCACATTGCCTAGCGCGAATGGCACGATATACCAGGGAACTTGATCGGCGGGTACTTTATAGAAGGTCGCGAGTACCAGTGTGTAGGTAAAGAAGACCGCGTTATATAGAAACGCCTGCCCGACCATGAGCGAGAAGCCCAGAACTGAGCGTTGTGGATACTCCACAAACATCGTTTTAGCGATCTGCAAAAAGCTCACCGTACCCTGTGGACGGATAGAGATTGTACCCTCTGGCTCTGGCAAGTCCTTGAGTTTATCTTCCTTCTTGATCTCGTTCTCAATCATCGAGACGATCTCGTTGGCCTCATCAAAGCGACCATGCATCATTAGCCAGCGCGGACTTTCTGGCACATAGCGGCGCACGAGCAGTACAGCCATGCCAAGAATCGCACCCATGCCGAACGCGAGACGCCAGCCGAGGTCTATCGGCAACAGGTGCGGGTTGAGCAGGAAAGCCGTTGCGATAGCTCCAAACGCTGTCCCCAGCCACCAGGTGCTATTGATCGCCAGGTCTGTCCAGCCACGCGCACGCGCCGGAATAAGTTCATCAATCGCGGAATTGATCGCGGCATACTCACCACCGATGCCCATACCTGTGAGGAAGCGACAGACGGCGAACCAGTAGAAATTGAAGGAAAAAGCGGTGGCAACCGTTGCGATCAGGTAGAGCGCAAGAGTAATCATGAATAGCTTCTTGCGCCCCATTTTATCGGTCATACGTCCGAATATTAGCGCACCCGCTACCGCACCAATGAGATAGATTGTGCCAGCATAGCCAACATCGAGGTCTGTGAGGCGAAGCGTCTGTTTGTCTTTGAGAGTGTCCGCGATGGAGCCGACGATGGTCACTTCCAATCCATCGAGAATCTAGGTAATGCCAAGCGAAATCACAACGAGCCAGTGCCAGCGACTCCAGGGGAGCCGATCCATTCGGGCGGGAACGTCTGTTTTGACTGCCTTTGCGCGTTCTGCCGTGGTGTTCATAGTGTCGATGCTCCTTTTTCGGAAGGATGGGTGCTACAATGCACCCAAACACTTGCTTGAGGGTATCTTAATACACCTCATCTACAACAGGCATGGACCTCAAACGAGGTTACATAAATGCGTTACGAAGATAAGTACGCAATACGTTTATACGCACTCTCAGGAATGTAGTTGTACTACGAAGCGTAGTAGGTTTCGGTTTCAGCTTGCAAAGGAGCGTAAAAATGAATGTTGACTTTTTTGTACGTGGCCTACTGATTGGTCTTTCTATCGCGGCGGCTGTTGGCCCGATGAGCATTTTATGTATTCAGCGCACGTTACAGAAAGGGCAACGTTACGGGCTGATCTCTGGTCTGGGGGTTGCGACGGCTGACGGGCTATACGCGTGTATCGCCGCCTTTGGCCTAACCGCGATTGCGACATTTCTGGTAAGCCAGTCCTTCTGGATTCGGCTGGTGGGCGGGCTATTCCTGCTCTATCTCGGTATCAAAACGCTCGCAACGAGGCCCCCGGAACAGAGAGAAAGAGAGGCGAAAGCACAAAACTTTGTGAGTGCCTATCTCTCTACGTTCCTGCTCACATTGACCAACCCGCTTACGATTCTCTCGTTTGTCGCGATCTTCGCGGGTGTCGGCGTCGGTAGTGCCGGCAAAAGCTACTTGTCCGCGCTAATAATTGTGCTGGGCGTATTCATCGGCTCCGCGCTCTGGTGGTGTCTTCTGACGAGCGGTGTCAGTCTCTTGCGCGGAAAGTTCACGCGTACATGGCTCATCTGGATTAACCGCGTCTCAGGAAGCATTATTCTGCTCTTTGGAGTTATCGCGTTGTTCAGCTTGCGCTGATTGTGCAGAGCAGGTGAGCATGACGGTGCGAGTTGTGCAGAGCTTGTGAGTATGACGGGGGCAAGCCCCGTCACTACTATACTACGCGCCGTGCCGCTGGCGCGGCTCTTGTACGGCATGGCGAAGCCATGCGAGACGGGGCTTGCCGCTGTTGTGTCCTCTGTAGGCTATTATTGAAATAGCGTCAGTGGTCAAAAGAGAAAAACTGTATACGAGAGAAGTAAGCGGGACGGTTTGCGTGCGACGTGATATGATAGAAACAGTCTATCTTTAGAGAAAAAGGAGGGTTACCAAGCTTGGATTGCATCGCGTTGAAGCAGCTATGGACGGAAAGAATGCGGCCTCCAAGTGTCTCTTGCTCAAGCTAGGTTTCATGTATGAGGGAAATCTACGCCAACGCTTCTTCTTCCGCAACCAGTTTTTAGACGCGCATTACTTTGGATTGCTCAAAGATGAATGGCTGAAAGCAGCATAAACAACTTTGGGTTTGTGGAAGAGAACTCGTTGCGGAATTTTCAAAAAGGCGTGTTTTGGAGAAAAAGGTATTGTGCATTGTTAGTGTAACTGGTAACATAACCTGTCTGAAAGTCCTTCATAAAGCAAGAAAGAATTGACCATGATGGAAAAAGAAATCCCGCTGAGTGGAGGCAATATCACAGGAGTCGTCAGAATAGGGAAAACAGTCCACCGTTCAATTGGGCCTTGGAGTGCGACTGTGCATAGTCTGCTCCAATACCTGGAAGCCAAAGGCTTCGAGGGCATACCACGATTTCTCGGTTTTGATCAGCAAGGGCGCGAGATTCTCTCCTTCATCGAAGGAGAGATCGGCAACTATCCTCTCCAAAGTTACATGTGGTCGGATGAGAACGTGAGAGAAGTTGCGCTTTTTCTCCGTCGCTATCATGATGCGACCATTGGATATGTGGCATCTCACGATGCTATCTGGCAATTGGAGTATCCAGACCATCGTCAACACGAAGTCATTTGTCATAACGATGTTGCGCCATACAATATGGTGTACAGAGACAGAAAACCTCAAGCACTCATTGATTGGGACACGGCAGGACCTGACCCAAGTATCTGGGATATTGCTTACACTGTCTATCGCTTCATTCCGCTCTCATACGCACAAGATATGCAGGCTCTTGGGCTGACTGACCCCATAACCCAGGCCAAGCGTCTTCGACTGTTCTCTCAGACATATGGTCTAACATACCCATATGAAGAGATCCTGGATGCAGTAGAACGCCGTCTTGATGCATTGTGTGCGCTGATACTTGGACGTATCCATGATCCAGTTTACCGGAAAATGATAGATGAAGGGCACCTCGACTACTATCGACGCGAAATTGTGTCCCTACAGCATCACCGTGCACAGTTGGAGCGTCATCTTTAGAAGGTGCGAAAAAGGAGCCGATGGATATGCTCACTAACGAAGCCTTTGACCACTGGTGCCTGAACCTCGGATTTTCAGAACAGACGAAGTTACTCATTGCTCAAGTCACACACAAGAAAAAAGAAGAGTCGAGCAAGGGGGGTAAAGGGCATGGATAGGATCATTGTGTGACTCAGCCGAGATCACAGCGAGAAAAGTACATGCTCGACTTCCTATATCTAGTGTACTCCGAGCTGCAACAAGCGAAGGGTGTAATAAACTATGCCACTGTGTTTCACCGCGTTCGTGCTGTGAGATACGGCGGCATAGTTTGCGTGTTCTGGTACTACGCTTTTCTGTTGCCACTCAGACGTGGTACGAGCGCGAAGGAGAGCAGCATACCCGCGATTAAGCCACCGATATGCGCGAACAGGGCGATGTTGGGGTTTGAGAAACCAAAGACAAGGTTCAGGCCAATCCAGAAAAGCCAGTTGCCAATGGCTCCACGTCCGTAGACGCCCAGGCTTTTTCGGTTGATAATGTACAAGACACCCAACGCCCCGAAGATGCCGAAGATTGCCCCAGAAGCTCCCAACGCGCCGCCCTGTCCCTGCGAGGTAAAGTAGAAGAGAATACCACCGGCGAGGCCGGAGAGCAGGTAGATAGCCAGGTAACGCCACTTCCCGTAATAGACCTCGATGGTGCGGCCCACAAAGAAGAGTGAGAGCATATTGAAGCCGATGTGTAGGAAGTCCGCGTGCAGAAACATCGCGGTAAAGAGCCGCCAGTATTCGCCCTGTGTTATCAGTGTGTTGTCCTGTACTCCGAGGGCCGTTACGTAGGGGTTTATCTGCTGAAGTGCGAACACGATAACGTTAATCGCGATTAGAATATAGGTTATCAAGCTGGGATACTGACTCAGCGCAAAGCGTGTGCGTACCATCTGGCGTTGCATTCCGTTGGGACTTGACCAGGTTGGCACAGACTCGCGTTCCGCCTTTGGTGCCTCTGTGGTCGTGCCGTTGTAGGTGCTTGGGCCTGTATAAGCTGCGGGTGTTGGATAGGGCAACGGCTCTGCTGGCGGAAACACGCCATCGAAGCGACCCCCAAATGAGAGACGGGCCGAACGCGCCCGCGCGAGATTGGCGTCGTAGTCTTGGTGATTGAGACGGAGCAGATACGAGCGCATCGCGTGTATGTAGGCGATACCAGGATTTTGCGCGACGATGGTATCGGCCTTTTGGAGGGCGCGATCATATTGTCGATCAAGTAGGTCAAGCAATGCCTGCGCGGTAATGCTCTCGATGCCACCTGCTGGCTGCAATTCCTGCACGCGTTTCGCCGCCATCTGGACAACACTATAGTTGCCGAGGGCTAAGTTGGCCTCCGCTAGCCCCAGGTGAACCATTGGGTTTTCAGGTTCCAGCTGTGCGCCATGCGCGTATGCAACTGCTGCCTCGCGTCCCTGCCCATGCGCGAGCGAGTAGCTCCCCTGTTCTATATGTGTTTGTATGGTTGTTTGTGCTTCCATGAGTATGATCCTCCGGTCTAATAGTGCGGTGGTCTATGGTGCGTCCCTATGTATTTCGTTCTGCCACATATGCCTCTTTATAAAAAGTCGTCTTATTCTTTATACGTTTGAGCATTAAGAATGTAGCAATAATCATCCGTATGCATTATAGCAGGAAGGTTGCAAGACCTATGCAACCGCTAGGGCAGAATATGGCTTACATGCAAGAAGAGCACAAGACCGTTCAGGATAAACTGAATAGCGAGTGCTGCGAGCAGAATACCCAGAATGCGCGATACAACGAGAATGCCAGTTCGTCCAAACAGCTTGATGATGCGTGAACTACTTCGCATAACGAGCCAGCCCGCGAAGAGTGCGCTTGCGATAGCCGCGCCAACAGCCAGCAATTCGAGTGGTCGTGGTGCGGCGAGATCGACATACAAAATGGTTGTCGCGATAGTGCCAGGGCCTGCGATAATTGGAATTGCCAGTGGGAACACACTGATATCCTCGCGTGTCATAGCCTCATCCGACTCGGCCTTTGTCTCACGTGCGCCCGATTGTCGTCCAAACAACATATCGACTGCGACCAGGAAAAGCAAGACACCGCCCGCCATATCAAAAGCGTAGAGGCTAATGCCCAGCCGATCAAGCAGGACTCTGCCAACCAGTGCGAAAAAAGCGATAATAGCCGCGCTCAGGAGCGTTGCGCGTGTAACAATAATCTTGCGTTGTGCCTCATCCATATGCGCTGTGAGGCCGAGAAAGACAGGTGCCAACCCGATGGGATCGATGATAGTGAAAAACGTCACGAACGCGCTGATAGTAAAAGTAAAGAGTACCATAATGCCGATCCTTGTATGATGTGAGAACGTATGAATGAACAATCGTGCATGACAGGGGCAGAGCGTTTTTACGTAACACGTAAAAACGCTCTGCCCCTGTCATGCTAAACTTGAGTTATAGGTAGTTATTCTTCGTAAGATTCGCGCCTACCTCGATAGTAGCGATGGCGACGACTCCAGGAGCGATGGGTAAGCGCGTGCCAGAGAGCTACCACGACGATTGCGCCGAGCAACGATTTGAGCAGTGGTATAGGCTGGCCTGCGATACTGAAATCGCCAGGGATGGATACCTGAATGACGCTTGTGAAAAGCCAGATACCAACGAGTGCGGCAATAAACGCGCCAAGAATACCGAAGGGGAGCCGCCATCCAACGAGAAATTCTGCTATGAGTCCTACGATGGCAGCGATGGCAAAGTAGATAAGTTGACTGGTGGTGATAACAAAATGAGTGCCTAAAAAATTTCCCTCTAAAATTGGGTTTGAAAGGAGAAGGAGATACGAGGTAAACATGAAACCCTCCTGTATATAGTGTAACGTTTATCGTCGCGAACTCTTCTATTGTATGTGCTAAGACAAAAATGTCAACACT
>JBBQVS010000091.1:0-15232 GCA_038211295.1 Ktedonobacterales bacterium
CGCGGGATAGAGCAGTGGTTAGCTCGTCGGGCTCATAACCCGGAGGTCGCAGGTTCGAGTCCTGTTCCCGCTACTACAGTCGCCCCACCTCATGCAGGTGGGGCGATTTCTTTACCTCGTGACTCATTCGCTCTAGCTTGCTATTCTTCGCAATATGTAGGCATGTTTCCCTACATTGTTTGTGTGGGTGCGATGCTAAGGCGTTTATAACGGGCCGCGACCACTTCACCCACGCCGATGGCAAGGACGCCGAGCAAGAGGTGAATTATTTTGACAAGCAGGCTGGGAGGATATGAAAGCTGCGATGCGCCAAGCCCCACGACCAGCAGACCCCAAATAATCGCGATGGATGCCAGTCCCCAGTTGCCACCTTTCGCGCTGCCAAACATAAAGCCCAGTACCCAGAGCGAGAGCGTGACTAAAATACCCAGCGTCATGTGAACATTGACGAGCGCATCGGCAGCATTGCCATCCCAGTTGAGTACACCAAGAATAAGTGCGAGTAACGCGCTGACACGTAAGACCCAGCGAGCGATAGTAACAACCATACAATTCTCCTGAAACAAGAGTGTGAGGATAGCGGTAGCAATCCTCACACTCTGCTATACGTAAAAACATCTCTTCTGTCATTATAGAAGGGTCAGCACGAAGTAGCAAGGGTGGGTATGGCGAAGCCACGCCTTGTAAAAGTTCAATAAGCAGTGACACGCGTAGTACAGTAGCGGCGGCTCGCCCCCGCCATGCTTCCCACTTTCCCGTCACACTCCGCTTTCACTGTTTCTACGCTCGTTGCAGCGTTTCTTTGACGACCTCTGCCAGTGCTTTGATGAACAGAGGCGAGGTGTTAAGCGACTCGATGCGTGAGAACGCGATACCGTGCTCCTCGGCCTGTTCGCGTGCGCCAACCTCGATATCATACAAAATCTCAAGGTGATCCGCGAGAAATTGAACGGGCGCGATCAGGACATGCTTCTTGCCCGCCTGGCGCAATTCTGGCATAACATCGGCGAAGTCGGGCTTGAGCCACTCTTCGGGCGTGTGGCCCGCGCTCTGGTAACAGAACATCCAGCGGTCTTCCGACAGGTTGAGCAGTCGCGCGACTGCCGCCGCCGTCTCTTTGAGATTGTTGATATAGTCCGGCTCACGCTCGATGACACGTTTTGGCATACTGTGTGCCGTCAACAATATCGGCACCTGTTCGCGTATGTCCTCTGGGAAGCGGTTGAGTGCCTGTCGCACACGTTCCGCCAGAGCCTGCAAGAAGTACGGTTGCATATGCCAGTCGCGCGAAATCGCCAGTTTCAGGTCGGGGCGGTTCTGCTCCTCGACGGCATCCTCAATCGTCTGGATGTAGCCGCGCATGATGATCGGTGAATATTGGGGTGACATGATGATGCCGACCAGCTTGCTTGCGTCTTCGGTAAGTTCTGGCGTCAGGTCAGCGATGAAGGGAGGTGAGAAGCGCATTCCCGCGTCAACACGGTACGTTGTGCCGTCGGTGCTTGTGCTGTTTAGCTCCACTTGCAATGCTTGCGCTTGTTCGCGCGTGATGCGGAGCAGGGGTGAGCCACCAATAAGGGCGTAGCGGCGGCGGAACTCGGTGATGATTTCCGCGTCAGGTTCGCGTCCACCATACACATTCTTGATATATCCTGGAATGTCGTCAAGCATGGCGGGCGAGCCATACGTCATGAGCATGACCGCGACATGCTGCTGTGTGGTTGTGGTCACTATCGTATCTCCTTTTCTTTAGTTAAGAACGGCGTGTATGCTCGTGTACGGACTCGACCAGTCTTCTGAGCATATCGGGATTGGTGGGGGCAGGCACGCCATGCCCAAGATTGAAGATGTGGCCTGGTCGATTATTCACGCGCCGCAGGATGTCGTGCATTCCGGCCTCGATGGTGGGCCAGTCGGTGAGCAGCATGGTCGGGTCGAGATTGCCCTGAATGCCGTGATCGAAGCCGACCCGCGCCCACGCCTCGTCGATATCCATACGCCAATCGACGCTCATAATGTCGCCGCCCGCCTCCGTCATATCTTCGATCAACGCCGCTGCCCCTGTCCCAAAGTGAATGGAGGGCGCACCCGCGCGTTTCACGTCCGCGAAGATACGTGTCACATATGGCTTGACGAACGTCCGATAGGTGCTGGGGCTGAGCATTCCGACCCAACTATCGAAGACCTGCACCACGTCGGCTCCGGCACGAATCTGCGCGACGAGGTAGCGTGACACAACCTCGGTCAACTTGCTCATCAGCGCGTGCCATACCTCTGGCTGCCCGTACATCATGCCTTTCGCCAGCGCGTACTCGCGTGTCGGGCGACCCTCGATAATGTAGCAGGCGAGCGTGAAAGGTGAGCCGGAGAAGCCAATCACCGCCTGTTTGCCCGCGAGTTCGTGCTTGACCATGCGAATAGCCTGCATGATGTAGCCCGTTGACTCGTCCGCGTCGATGATGCGGAGTGCCTCGACGTCCTTCATCGTGCGAACGGGATTGTGAATAATCGGGCCAACATCGGGGCGTAGTTCAACCGAGATGCCCATGCCTTCCAATGGCACAACGATGTCCGCGAGCAAAACCGCGCCATCGACACCCAGGATTTGGACGGGAAGCAGTGTCACCTCCGTACACAGTTCGGGCGTCTTGGCGATAGTCAAAATGTCGTGTTTGTCGCGTATCTTGCGATATTCGGCAAGGCTACGGCCCGCCTGACGCATAAACCAGATTGGTGTCGCGTCGGGCTGACGGTGGTTGCACGCGTCCATGAACCGCGCCAAGCCTGTGTGCGCGGGGAGTGTCTGTTGTTGCATCGGTCTGTGTTTCCTTTATGTATGCGAAGTTGTGAACTTGCTCTGTTATGCTACTGCATATAATAACGCGAATGACGCCATCTGACAACCACAAATCTACGTAAATCTGTAGAGATATTTGCCAGTAGTATAGGTTTATGTGGAAAATGCTAAGCTCCGACTCTTCTGCATAAACCTCGCAGGTGTGGTACAATAGCGTCGAAATTTTATCGCGATGAATATTTTCCCACTCTTATTTTTCCTCTTCACACACATGAAGACGGACGGAGTTTCTATTATGCTTGAACAAGAAAAAAAAGCTATTCTTATAGGATTGAATGAGCCACAACGTCGCGCGGTGACGACGACACGTGGCCCCGTGCTGATTCTCGCGGGGCCGGGCAGCGGCAAAACGCGTGTTATTACGCACCGTATCGCGTATATGGTGCAGGAGGAGCAGATTTCTCCCTGGCGCATTCTTGCCGTGACCTTTACTAATAAAGCCGCGAAAGAGATGCGCGAACGACTGGAAAAACTGGTTGGCATCAACGAGTCGAAAGAGATGACGATTGGCACGTTTCACGCTATCTGTGCGCGAGTGCTACGTTCTGAAGCGGACTCGCTGCTGCCGTTTGGCCTGAACAAATCGTTTGCCATCTTCGACACCGGCGATCAGACGACGCTCATCAAGCAGGCAATCAAACAACTGGCTTTGGACGAAAAACAGTACAAACCCGCCTCGATGCAGGCACTGATATCGCGTGCGAAGAATGACATGTATTCGTCGGAGCAGATGGCGGAACACGCGACAAAGTACATCGAGGAGGTCGCGTCACGCGTGTACAAGGTCTATCAGAAGCTCCTACGTGCCAACAATGGTGTTGATTTTGACGACCTGCTAATGCTGACGGAGCGGTTGTGGCGGCATGATCCCGTGCTGCTGGAAAAGTATCAGCGACGCTGGCGGTATCTGCACGTCGATGAGTTCCAAGATTGCAACCTGTTGCAATACAAGCTTGTGCATCTGCTGGCCTATGGTACAACGGAGCAGCATAACGGTTTCGGGAACATCTGTGTTGTGGGTGACGACGACCAGATGATCTACACATGGCGCGGTGCCAGCACGGAAACGGTGCTACGCTTCGAGCGCGATTTCCCAGAGGTCGAGACGATTATTCTTGACCAGAATTACCGCTCGACGCAGACCATTCTTGACGCGGCACAGGGCGTGGTGAGGCGCAATAGTTTCCGTAAAGACAAAAAGCTATGGACGGAGCAGGGCAAGGGCGAAAAGGTGGTATTACATCAGGCGTATAACGAAGAGGAAGAGGGGCTTTTCACCGCACGCGAGATATTACGCCTGCTCGGACGCGGCGATGTCGAGAGTCGCCGCGATGTCGCGGTCATGTACCGCACCAATGCTCAATCGCGAGCGATTGAGGAGCAGTTTCTGAACCTCAACATTCCGTATAAGGTTATTGGAAGCCGCAAGTTTTACGAGCGCAAAGAAATCAAAGACATGATTGCCTACCTGCGCCTGCTGGCAAATCCAACCGACGACCTGAGCCTGCAACGCATCATCAACGTGCCGAACCGCAAGATTGGCGCGAAAACGCTGGGCGAGCTTCAGCAGTGGGCAACCGCGCAGAACATTCCGCAGCTTACCGCCGTGCAGCGTATCAATGAGCATCCCACGCTTGGCAAAGCCGCGAAGATCGCGATTGAGAGTTTTGGAAAGTTGATCGCGAACCTTGCCGAGTCTCTGCACGAGCTTTCCCTGCCAGAACTGCTTGACCGTATCGCGGAACAGAGCGGCTACGGGCCAGAATTGCGTGCGATGCCGGAGGACGAACTGGATCGTTGGGCCAACGTGCTTGAGTTGCGCCACGTTGCGGAAAACTACTCCGAGATCGAGAGTAGCGTTGCGCTTGAACTCTTTCTGGAAAATGTCGCCCTTGTCGGTGGGGCCGATACCGCGCAGACAAGCGAGGATGGTTCACTGGTGCGCGAGGAAAATACCGACTCTGTAACGCTCATCACGCTACACGCGGCGAAGGGACTGGAGTTTCCCGTTGTTTTCATCGTCGGCATGGACGAGGGGTCGCTGCCACATTCGCGTTCGGTTGGCAAGGTCGAAGAGTTAGAGGAGGAGCGGCGTCTTGCCTACGTTGGCTTCACGCGTGCGATGAAGCGGCTGTATCTTGTGCGAGCGAAACGCCGCTCGTTCTGGGGGGAGACGCACACAACGGAACCGTCGCGCTTCCTCGACGATATCCCCGTTAATCTCATCTCACGAGCGGACACGAAGAACGCCGCCAGTGGCTCCGGCCTTTCCGTCAATGGAACCGAGCGAGCAGTTCGCAAAACCGCGTGGGATGAAGACGACTTCAATCAGGACACGTTCAGCGAAAACGAGGGTGGGCGCGTCTTCGGCAGTGGTATCGCGCCCAAAAGTACCGCGCCGAAATGGACGCAACCCACGAGCGCGAAAAACTACTCGACTCCACCAAATATTCCTCCGTCCACCTCGTCGAAGGGCAAGTTTTCGCAACCCGCGCAACCAGAGAAGCCAAAGGGGCCGCAATTCACCGCCGGTCAACGTGTGCGCCACGGCCTGTTTGGCGAGGGGGTCATTCTCAAAAGCGAGATGGAGTACGGCACCGAATTTGTCGAGGTGCAATTTCAAGGGCGACATGGCAAAAAACGCCTGAGCGTGGATTTCGCGAAACTAGAGAAAGTTTGAGCTTGTTGCGCTGACGCGAATACGAGTAGGAGGCATAGCACAATGGGGGCAAAGAGGGAGGACGGGGGCAAGCCCCGTCCCTACCATACAACGGGTGACGCCGCTTGCGCGGCTCGCCCCCTCAGTTTTATGCGTTTACTATGTCTACCCATAGTTCTGCAACCTCTACGCTGTTCCCATAACTGCTCCTCTTCAATTCTTCATAAATTTTTGAGATGTGCCTAATATGCCATGCACTATGTTGAAAAATTCCAAGTGCATCGTGAGCAAGCGAAGTTGCAATGGGATAGTATTCTTTGTCCAAATAGGCTTTGGCTAATAATACATTGTTCCATGCACTTCTTCGTGGTGTAGCATTGTCTATGCGTTCGGCAGCAAAGTCAAGCTCACGAAGAGCTTTGTTCGGAGAACGTAGCTTTTTCAATGGAGAACCGAGAAGAGCTTCGGCCCTATCTTGATGATATGTAACCTCATTAAGTTGCATAAAATGCTCATCTTCATTTGCACATCGCCCCAAGACTTTTTCAGCATTATCGATAGAAAGCAACGCCTGCTTCATATCTTGTTCACTTTGTGCTACATGCGCTCGTGCGTGGCCTATCGCTAGTTCTATTGAGCAATTGAGCGGAAGACTTATACGATTTGAGAAGGTACATGATGTATCAAAATCGCATAAGGCATTCACTCTATCGCCTTTCTCAAAAAATATATACCCACGTCGGAAAATTGCTAATGCTTGTAATTCATCGTCTTTCATTAATTGAGCAAGTGTATACGATTTGTTGAGATGAGCAATTGCGCTACTTGGACGCTGTATGTTGCTTAATGTACGCGCGGCAATTTGATGATAGTCGAAGAGAAGACGAATTATCTGCTTTTGTTGGAGTGCATTTACATAGAGGTAGGTTCCGCAAAGTACACTTATTCTAGTAGTAATTTCTTTTAAGAAGTCACTCGAAGGAACTTTATAATGATCTTGCCAGTAAAAAGAGAGTTTAGAGCGGTATTCCTCAATATCAAGGTGTTTGCTTTTTGTAACAGGCAAGGTATCGACTTGTGGCCCAAGCAGATCATCAAGAGTAGCAATACCTAATAAAAGGGGTGGAATGTCAAGCATTTTTGCTAATATCCATCGTCGTTTGGGGTCTGTAGAGAACGAATTATGTTTCAACTGCATTTGTATCCACCTCTCTGTGTATGGCTCCCTTAATGTTGCTTTCCCATACAAATACCCAAGCTGTTTCTTACTCCATCCCTTTGCACCCAAAAAGTAGCGAACAACATCTGCAAATACAGGTAATCCATCTACATCTTCACGAAAAGGGCCGTATTCGCCATAGTATCTTTTCTCCACCGTCACAAGCTCCTTATAGCATTAAAACAAGTACGTGTGCCAGTATAAAACAGATACGATACATTGTCTATCAACTCTAAAGAGAAGAGGCGAAGTAGGAATGTAGAACTTCGTTTTGGGACGTATGAGAAAGAGTATTCTTTAGACGCACAGGGTTGAGTGACGGTCAATCCTGTGCGTTAAGTATGCCATTACAATTTCAGGCATGTCAACTCAGTATGAGTATACGTCATGGAAACAGTAAGAAGGGAATAAATCAAAAATGCACATTTCCGATCAAGACACACAACCCTTGCCCAACATACTCGCGATCTTCTACGCAAACGAGACGTTCGAGCAACGGTGTCGGCGCGTTCATGCCTTTTCTCAGCGCACGGGAGACCGCTACCTCTTCGTCTTTCTCGAAGATGATAAACGCCGTCGGCAGATGCTGGGCCTGCCGCAGCGTACCCCTTCTCGTTCTCTCTCCACTTACCAGACAAACATGCAGAGAAAGTAGCTATAAAAAAGGATGTCGCATTATGACACACTATCGTTCTTGTGAATATGATTCTTCGCGAAAGGAGGCGATGTTGCGTGAAGCACAGCAGGAGCGGGCGCGAGATACCGCCGAGTTTGAGCAGGGAAAGGCGTTTGGCTTTCAGGTCTTTGAAAAGGTGTATCGCCATCCCGTGTTGACCGACCAGCAGACGCGCGACATGCTCGCCCCCATGATGCTCGACACAACACATTCGAGCATGTGGAACGCGGGCTACGTCATCGGGTGGACAAAAGCCTATCACGGGCAAAAGCAGGTCGAGCCGTCCGTGCCGCCGCACCTCTACGCCGAGCTTTCGCGGCAACTTTATGTCTCACATCTGTTGACCTTTGTAGTCGAGGGAACTCTGACGCTGCGTGAGGCGGCGGACGCACTCGATACGATGGCTTTGCCACGCGATGCGCGGGAGCGCGTGTGGGTATAAATATATTACTGCGAAGGGTCTAACGGCAAAAAGAAGCGTGGCCTTGCCACGCTCTCCCGTGTATAGTAGTGGCGCGGCTTGCCCGCGCCATGTTTTTCTGTCCGTGCTATGCCCACGTCTCCGTGCTATGCCCGCGCCATGTCTTCACACGCGCCCTGTTTTCTACCCGCGTCATCTCCTCTATTCCCCGTTGTGCTCTTTTGCCTTGCTTATTCCAGCGTGAGCGCATCTTTTTGGAAGAGCGCGATGGCTTCAAAGTCTCTGGAAAGCGGGCTGGTGGTGATGTGCCGGTAGCCTTTTTGCGTCAGCAGTTCAAGCACCTCCGAGCCGGAAGTAAAGCGGCGTACTCTCGCCTCGAAGACTTTTCCTTCGGAGGCCGAGACGATTTTTCTGAAGAAGAGGTCGAGATGTGTGTCTGTGGAGAGGATGTCACGGATACCGAGCGCACTCGCGGCCCTAATGAGTGAGCCTAGAACGTAATGACTCTGGACGTGTTCCACCACAAGCACAACGTTATCCATTGAGTCACCCAACGGCGGGGGCAGGGCCGCGACTCCGATATAGGGAAAAACTTGTGAGGTGTGCGTAACCTTTTTGAGGATACCATCAGACATACCGTAACAGGGAATGTCTCTCTGCATCAGTCGGGCAATAAATCTATCGTCACGGGCCGCCATATGGTAAAAGACATGTTCTATATGCATGTGTGCTTCTATGCCACGTTCGATATTTTCGGAGCCTTCAAGCAAACACTTCTGAAACACGGTACGTCCAACACTGGAAACTAACGTCCGTGCCAGCACAATTTTTGGGTCTTTGATGGTTGTGATCTGGTCAAAATGTATCATACTCTATTGTATCATGGGGGCATGAGAGAGTATGGCGCGGGCGAAGATATGGCGCGTGTGAAGACATGGCGCGGGCGAGGACATGGCGCGTGTGAAGACATGGCGCGTGTGAAGACATGGCGCGTGCAAGCCGCGCCACTACTATACGACGGGGTATCGCCACTATGTGGCTCGTCCGCGCCCTGCTCCCAATCCGTCCGCGCCCTGTTTTCTGTTATACTGTAGGTAAATGCTCCTGATAGAACGGACGGCACAAGAGAAGTCTTCATGAAAATCGAACGCTTTACCGACAAGGCGCGGCAGGCGGTGCATGATGCATCGGCGTTAGCGCACCAACTGAACCACAGTCAGATCGAGATTGAACACCTGTTAGACGCTCTGCTGAAACAAGACGATGGAGTGACGCAACGGGTTGTGCAAAAAGCGGGTGGCAACCTGCTGGCGGCCCAACGTCTGGTTGAGCGTGAGTTGGAGCGGTTCCCACGCGTGTTTGGCGGTGCGGAACCGAGCATTTCGTCGCGTCTGCGTGCGGTACTCGAAAAGGCATGGACGGAGATGAACACGTTCAGAGACGAATATTTGAGCGTCGAGCATATGCTGTTGGCAATGTTCTCAAGCGAGGGTACGGCCCAACAAGCACTACAGCTTGCGGGCCTGACTCGTGAGGAGGTGTTGAAAGCCTTGACGTCGATTAGAGGAGCGCAACGCGTGATCGATCAAAACCCGGAGGGCAAGTATCAGGCGTTGGAACGCTATGGGCGCAACCTGACCGAGTTGGCGCAACAGGGGAAGCTTGACCCCGTGATTGGACGTGACGAAGAGATACGCCGCGTGGTGCAGGTGTTGAGTCGGCGCACAAAAAACAACCCCGTCCTGATTGGCGAGCCGGGCGTGGGCAAGACCGCGATTGTCGAGGGTCTGGCGCAACGCATCGTGCGCGGCGACATTCCGCGTACACTCGCGGAAAAGCTCGTGGTCACGCTCGACCTCGGCGCACTCGTGGCGGGTGCCAGGTATCGTGGCGAGTTCGAGGAGCGACTCAAAGCGGTCTTGAAGGAGATTACCAGTTCTGACGGTGGCATCATTCTCTTTATCGATGAACTGCATACACTGGTTGGGGCGGGGGCGGCAGAGGGCGCGATGGACGCCTCGAATATGCTCAAACCGATGCTGGCACGCGGCGAATTGCATTGTATCGGCGCGACCACGCTGCACGAGTACCGCAAGTCGATTGAGAAAGACGCCGCGCTCGAACGGCGTTTTCAACCTGTGCTGGTCGAGCAACCTTCAGTTGAGGACACCATCAGTATTTTGCGCGGTCTCAAACAACGCTACGAAGTGCATCACGGCGTGCGAATTCAGGATAGTGCGCTTGTCGCTGCCGCGATGCTCTCTAACCGTTACATTCCCGAACGCTTTTTGCCCGACAAAGCGATTGATCTGGTCGATGAGGCGGCAAGCCATCGCCGCGTTGAGTTGGATAGCACACCCAGCGAGCTTGACGCGTTAGACCGTCGCGTGCGCCGTTTACAGGTTGAGCAGGAGGCTCTGCGAAAAGAAACCGATGTCGCGAGTAAAGAGCGGCACGAGCGAGTCGAACGCGAGATCGCCAACCTTGACGAGCAGTTGCATACGATGCGCCTTTCGCTAGAGGCCGAACGCGCCCCCGTTGAGGAGATGCGAACGCTCAAGCGTGAACTCGATCACGCCCAGACCGCGTATGAGCAGGCCGAACGTGCGGGCAATCTCGACGAAATGGCGCGGCTTCATTACGGCGTAATGCCGGAGATACAGCAGCGCATTCGGCACATGGAGGTGCAACTGACGACTGGCAAGAGTGGGCGGATGCTCAAAGAAGAGGTTGACGCCGAAGATATCGCCGAAATCGTCTCGAAATGGACGCACATCCCCATTTCGCGCTTAATGGAGGCGGAGGTGCAACGCCTGTTATTGATGGAAGACCGTCTGCGGAGCCGCATTGTGGGACAGGATGCCGCGCTCCAGATTGTGTCTGACGCCATCCGTCGCTCGCGTGCGGGCTTGCAAGACCCGAATCGCCCACTCGCCAGTTTCCTTTTTCTGGGGCCAACAGGCGTTGGTAAAACCGAACTTGCCCGCGCCCTCGCGGAGTTCCTCTTCGATAATGAACAAGCACTTGTGCGTATCGATATGTCCGAGTACAACGAAAAGCACGCGGTCTCGCGGCTCATCGGTGCGCCGCCGGGCTACGTTGGCTACGATGAAGGGGGGCAGCTTACCGAAGAGGTGCGCCGCCATCCCTATAGCGTTATCTTGCTGGATGAGATAGAGAAGGCCGCACCAGAGGTGTTCAACGTTCTGTTGCAACTGCTGGATGACGGACGCCTGACGGATGGACAGGGCCGCACCGTTGACTTCAAAAATACGCTTATCATCATGACCAGTAATGTTGGCAACCGCTGGTTGCAAGAGTTTGATGGTATGGACGAGGAAGCGATGCAACGTATCGCGCGGCAAGAGCTACGCAATGAGGGCTTTCGACCAGAATTTATCAACCGCATTGATGAAGTCGTGGTGTTTCAGCAAATGAGCCGAGAGCAGATAAAGCGCATCGTGGATATCCAGTTGCAGCGGCTGCAACCGCGTCTACAAGAACGGCATATCGCCCTTGCCGTGACGGAGGCCGCGAAGGAGTATCTCGTCACGCGTGGGTACGACCCTCAGTATGGGGCGCGACCACTCAAACGCGTGTTGCAAAAAGAGATCGAGAACCGTCTGGCCCGTGCTATACTGGATGGAACACTACACGATGGTGGCACCGTCACAATAGACCTGCGAAATGGTGCGCTGATGATGGAAACACAATGAATAACGGTGACAACATAGTACCAGAGAGTCCGCACGCGGAACTTATCCAGAGGTTGAGCGCGTTGTTGATTCAGCTGAACGCGCTGCAAACGCTTGTGCGAGAGGAATTCGCGGACCTGCCAACGGTACGCGAGGGCATGAATACGCTGGAACAGATGGCGCGTGAGGCTCTCGCGGTGGTGCGTTCCGCCGATGAAGACCTGCCGCCCATCGCGTTGGAGGGCGTTTCCCTCTCGGACGCGCTATCACGTCTGGTGGAAGAGACGGCGGAAACGCTGGGTATCTCTAGTCGCGTCTCCTTCAACGGTTTTGACGAGCAGGGGCGGCATGGAGAGCAGAAACTTGCCGCGAAAAAAGAGCGGTTGCTGTATCTTATCGCGCGTGAAGCTCTTTATCAGATACCGACTCATAGTGGTGTGCGGAGATTGCGGCTCGTCCTGAGCTATGGTGATGACGATGTGCAGATGAGCATTGAGGATGATGGCATGTTGCTCACAGGTGAGGACGCGACGACTCTACCCGCGCTAACGCCTGAGTATACATCTCCTGATCGCACTGAGCCGCGCCCATTTATTGATCTACGGCATCGCATCATGCATCTTGGCGGTTCATTAGAAGTTGGGCCATCAAGCGAGCAAGGGACGCGTGTCTTCGCGCGTCTTCCATATAATGAGCCGATCAGTGATGCCCCGAACACCATTGTACCGCCATCAACGCAGGAACCAAAGAAGGATGAGACCGCGCTGATACGCATTCTGGTTGTGGATGGGCAGGCCGTGACGCGTGCGGGTCTGCGGCGTCTGCTCGATAGTTACGCGGGCTTGCGCGTTGTGGGTGAGGCGGCGGACGGTGTGCAAGCGGTGAGCGAGACGTTAGAGCTTGGCCCGCAGGTGGTGCTGCTCGACTCGCAGCTGCCCAATGGGCAGAGTTTGAACGCGTTACGCCAGATAAAGCAACTGAACCTCGATACAAAAGTGCTATTACTTTCGGCGCAGGACCGCGAAGAATACCTGTACGAGACGTTGCGAGCGGGTGCTGATGGCTACGTGTTGAAGGATATTGCCCCCGACGAACTCGCGCGGGCGTTGCGGGTTGTGGCGGGTGGGGAGGTGCTGGTACAACCGCAACTAGCCGCGCGTCTGCTCTCCCGTGTCGGCAAGCAAGGTGGCCGTGCGCCCTACGAAACGCTCACGGCACGCGAGCTTGACGTATTGCGCCTGCTGGTGCGCGGAATGCGAAACAAAGAGATCGCGGCGCGGCTCTTCGTCAGCGAACGTACCGTGAACTTCCACCTTGCCAACATTTACCAGAAGCTTAACGTCTCTGGTCGCACCGAAGCTCTGAGCAAAGCGATTGAGCAGGGCCTCGTGACGACCTGAATGTTCCACTTGTCAAGAGTAGATGTTACCCGCACGCCACGCGGTCAGTTCACGTTTCAGCGCGGCGATATAACCTGCTTCATCGTTGTGATCGGCGTTGGGGGCGTACTTAGGAATGATTTGATCGACGGTTGTCAAGTGCCAGATGGCGACGTAGAGGTTGCGAATAAGCTTATACCACGCCTCGAAGCCGGCTTCCCAGGTGGGAAATGAAGCGTAACAACTCTGGTTGGCCTGACATGGTTGACCAGATGTATTTACGCAGTCCGCGTCTGGCACACAGCGCGAATTGCCAAGTGAGAGTGTTGTATTGGCCTCGCCTGATTTGCCAAACGAGCTTTCGTGCTGAAAAAATGCCAGCGCGAACGCGGGGTCGATGCCGTACTTCACGCCCATGTCATAGAGTGCTTGCCCCTTGCCCACAGCAGGCGAGCTATAGGCACTCAGGACACTATTGATAAAGGCCGCATTGACGGAGGGTTTCCCGACAACGGAGTAGGGGGCATTCGTATTGATTGGAGCCGTAATGGCAATCGGCCCGTTTGTTTTCTGCACTTGATTGGCAAGACTGCCGCCAACCTGTACATCGTAGACCTTGCCAAAGCCAGGCAGACTTACCAGTTGTGCGCCGTTGGGCCGTTGCGTGATCGCCGCCGAGAGCAGAACGCCCAGCGAGATAACCACGACAAAGGCAACAATACTAAAGCGATAAAGCCAGGGCTTGTGCTGCTCTAAAGAATGTACGACAACGGAATTCACAACCTTCGCAGGCTTGAATGGCTTGTGTGGTTTGTATAATGATACAGGCGTTGGAGTTGCGGAAGGTGTGTAGCGTAGAGGTTTGGGTGGTATGAAGACCGCGCGAACCTTACTGAAGTTTTCGCTGACCGACTGCTGAAACGCGCTCGGCTCATCGTCTTCCGGCTCTGCATCCTCTTCCTCAAACTCTTCGTATTCTGTAAAATCTTCCTCTTCTAACTGTTGTGTCTGCAATGCTGGAAGTTGCCGTGTAGCACGCGAGGGAATCGCCGATTGTGTTCTGATGGTGTCTAAAGGCTCGTCGAATATTTCCTTTTTGGCGTATTTACCTGCCGCCATACCTGACCTCCTCGTATAGGTAATATCTTATACCTCTGCTAGTATACCATGAACTGGCCCCGCTTGCACTAAGGTGTTTACAGGATATTGACATGCGGTAACATATGTTTCCCACTTGACGATGTGACGCTGTACCACTACAATACGTTGCAAGAAGAAATAAGTGTTTCCTTATAATTGGAGGGATTGTTATGCCACTTTATGAGTATCGTTGCTCGAATTGTAAAGCGAAATTTGAGCTGCTGGTAACGCACCAACACGCGGACGACATCGTTTGTATGAAGTGCCATAGTTCTAAAGTACGTCGCTTGCTCTCGACATTCGCCCTGTCACGTAGTGGTGGTGAGGATGCTTCGTATGGCGACGATGAGATACCAATGATGGGTGGCTGTGGGTGTAACGATGGTGGCTGTGGGTGTAACTAACATCTGGCAGGCGTACAAGGTTTACTACGGTCTAACGAAGAAATAAAGCTACTACCATGTTCAATAAAATTAGTTATCGGCGGGGCGTGATCGAAGGTGCCATCCTCTTCACGCTTGGTCGGCTCGGCTCACTTATCACACCAACCGCTTTTCCCGATTGGCTCTATGTCGCGGTTCCTTTGCTCTTTCTCGTGCTGCAATTTCTGCTTGCGCCTGTCTGGGCGACGCGTCGCATCGAGTCACCGAAACGCGAACGGCTGAGTAAACGCTTTGTGCTATTGGGCGTGCGTCTCGCCGCGCTCTGTTTCGGGATTGATCTGCTCATCACGCTGGCTCTTGGTCTGCCCGTCAACTTGTTTGGTGTACAAGAGGGGGCGGCGTTGCAGCGTCTCACGACACAGGGCGCGAACCACCTCTCGCTCGCGGACTTCGGTATTTATGAAGCAAAGACTGCCGCGCTCCTCTTCGCGCTCTTTACGCTCTCCGTCATCTGCACACGGCTGGCGATGGGAGGCTTTTTACGCTTTACTATGCCCGCAGGTGGCAACCGCGTCACATTGTAGGTGTTAGGGGCGAAGGGTGTGGGGCGGAGCAAACAGGGCGAGGGCAAGCCCGGCCCCTACTATAGATGGGGGAGCGTGGCAAGCCGCGCTGTGTTTGCCGTCGTACTTCATCGTTATGACACCTATACAATCAATATATTGCTACAATTAAATACTCTCTAGTTGCTTATAGTCCCTACATTTGTTACAATGGCTTTATAATGGATGTAGGGCTTTATT
>JBBQVS010000092.1:0-15197 GCA_038211295.1 Ktedonobacterales bacterium
CACATGCAGATACTTGGCAACACCCTGACAGAGATAGCGACGGAGAAGGCAGGCATCATCAAGCCAAACGGCTTGCTTGTCACGTCGGCGCAAGCACCAGAAGCTCTGCGTGCAATCGCTCGCGTAGCGGGGCAGCAACAGGGGCGGATGGTACGCGTTGGGGCATATGACTATGATGCAGCACAAACTGATGTTGACGCGGGCGTTGTGCCTCCGTTGCAGTATCGCTACCGTCTGGAAGAGCGCGATGAGGAGCGGCAACGCTTTACCGTGTGGACGCCTCAACGCGAGTATACGGGTCTTGAAATTCCGCTTGCAGGCGAGCATCAGCTTGAAAACGCGACTACCGCCCTTGCGACGCTTGATCTTCTTCGTGAGGGAGGTCTTGTGTGGGACGAGACTGCGTTACGCACAGGTTTGCGTGGTGTGCGCTGGTCCGCGCGAATGGAGGTTGTTGGACATTCGCCAACAATCGTGATAGATGGAGCGCACAACACAGACTCGATACAAAAATTGCTGGTGGCACTGCGTGCGACATTCAAGGCACGTCGTTTTATTGTTGTGTTTAGTGCAAGCCAGGATAAAGACCTGATTGGCATGGTGCGTGCGCTCTCTGCCGTAGACGTAGTTGTGCTTACACGCATGAAAAATCCGCGAGTCACATCCCTGGAACACCTGGAACAGCTTTTTGCTGAACATGCGCCGCGTGTTACCATCAAGGTGGAAGCGCGAAGTGATGAGGCAATGAGTCTCGCGTATAGTCTGGCGCAACCCGACGACTTGATCTGTGCAACTGGTTCGCTCTATCTCGCGGGCGAGGCGTTGCGCTGGTCTGCCGCGCATGGCAATACCGACGTTGCCGCCCGAATCGAAGGCGTTGATCACGCATGAAATAGCATATACTTTAGCAACGCGCCGCAGCTACAGGTCTCTCTAGCGAATTGTTTTCTTGTACTTCATCGAAGAGGTTCGATCAATGCAAGGTCTTGTGATGGATTATCCGTTGACACTACAGCACGCATTCAACCGTGCCGTGCGTTTATTTGGACGGAAAGAAATTGTTACTCAAGCGGAGGGCGAGCTGCACCGCTATACCTATCGTGAGTGGGGCGAACGTACCGCTCAACTTGCCAATGCGCTAGCAAAAATGGGCGTACAATCGGGCGAACGTATCGCAACCTTTGCATGGAACAACTAGCGTCACCTTGAGCTGTACTATGCCGTTCTCTGTATGGGCGCGGTTCTGCACACGCTCAGTTATCCAGCGTTTTGTGGGTAAGCATATGAAACGCTGGACAAATTTGTGTTAGTGAGTGTGACGTGTGAGGGATGGTATACTGATAGAAATTGTAACGATGTCGCATCAAAAGCAAAAACATTAAAGAAAGGGAGATGTAATGGGTAATCTCATCTTACCTTCGCTTGAAATCCGTAACTTTCGTGGCTTTCGTCACCTGCAAATCGAGCGTCTTGGACGCGTCAACCTCATTGTAGGGAAAAACAATATTGGGAAAACAAGTTTGTTAGAAGCTTTGTCCCTATATACACATATCGGCTCTCCCACACTTGTATGGGAAACCTTTCAAGGACGAGACGAGGTTGCACGCAAAGATATATACCGACGTACTTATGGTATACCAGCAAGAAGCTTTCGCACGACTCTCAATCATTTGTTTTATGGTCGTAAGGATGTTAGTCCTTTAACAGAACCTATTCAGATAGGCCCAAAGAATATCCCTGAAGACACACTCTTGCTCAGTATGAAATGGTTTGTAAACAAAGTTAATGAAGATGGCGAGGATAAGTTATATCTTTTGTCATCAGAAGAGTATAATACTGCTGAAAATCCAAGATTGCGCTTCACTATTCAGATGGGAGCGCACAGAAGATCGTATGCGATGGATAGAGGTACAATATCAGAAACAGAAATTCTCAATCTTAATTGCATGTCTATTGATGCAAGTGGTTTAGATACAGCACTGATAAGTGAACTCTGGGATAGAATTGTACTCAGAAAACCAGAAGAAGATGTACTTGCTGCTTTGCGTATAATTGCGCCAGGAGTAGAGCGTTTGAGTTTTTCTAGTGATACAATTTTAGAAGACTCACGTCTTGCAAGAAGTCACAATCATACTATTCCAATTGTCAAGCTTGCAGATACGGATGAACCTATTCCTTTACGAAGTCTGGGTGACGGAATGCAGAGAATACTTGGCATTGCCCTGGCACTTGTAAATGCCAAAGATGGTATGCTACTTGTGGATGAAATCGAGAATGGTCTGCACTACTCTGTGCTACCAGACTTGTGGCGTCTTATTTTTCAAGTCGCGCATCGTCTGAACATTCAGGTTTTTGCTACAACACATAGCTGGGATTGTATCGAGGCATTTCAGAAAGCTGCTGTAGAAGACTCACACGAGGAGGCATTACTCATGCGCCTGGATAGCAAAAAAGAGGGCATTGGAGCAACCCTTTTCGATGAGCGTAAGCTGACTATCGCTACTCGCGAGCAGATCGAGGTGCGTTGAGTATGTACAACACTGCTGAGATCAGAGAGAGTAAGCAAAAGAACTTGTTGTTGGTAGAAGGGAAAGACGATGAGCATGTATTCTACAATCTGTTAACGCATTATAACGTTCCTAAAACATTCAAAATCAAAAATACTGACGGCATTGACAGATTGATAGAGACGCTTGAAGTAGGCATTGATGGGAGCGAATTAAGGTGTATCGGTGTTGTTGTGGATGCTGCTACTGTGCTTGAAAAGAGATGGCAAGCTTTGAAAACTGTCCTGCTAAAAACAGGGTACCCTTCTCTTCCTGCATTGCCTGATCCTCACGGAACGATTACACAGGCAGAAGAGCGGCCTACAATCGGTATCTGGCTTATGCCTGATAACGTAGTACCTAGAATGATTGAAGACTTCATTAAGTTTCTTGTTCCTCAAGATGACGTGCTTTGGTCTATAGCCGAAGAAGTTGTACAAAAAGTAACTAAAACAGACTGCAAATTTCGTCCTTCATATACAAGCAAGGCATGTCTCCACACCTGGTTGGCGTGGCAAGAGGAACCAGGTAGCCCGATGGGACAGGCAATCACGAAACGGTATCTCGACGCTAACGCGCTTCATGCACAAAAACTTATCGCCTGGATACGCCAACTATTTGAGCTTGAAACTGCTTAACTCACCGTCACGTCAAATAATCGGCAGAATAATTGCGTAGTGAATACCAGGAGTAGTTCGCGCGACACATCTTTCTGTTGCAGCAATTTCGCAACACGCTCAGCATCAAATATACCTGTTGCTTCTATTGCTTCTGGAGCGAGCGTCTCTTTGAGCAATGCGGTGCTTTCACTATGCAGTAACGATGGTACAGGTATTGCTAGTGGCATACGTGCCTGTGTTCCTTTTCGCGTGGGAAGATATGTTTTTACAAGCTGCGCCAACAGCATTTCGCTACGCGCATCCTCATGTAGAGACGTGAGCATCTCTATTACTTTTCCTCGTAAATAGGGCGAGCGTATCGCGATGCCTTCTTGCATCGCTAACTGCTGCGCGACACTAACGACGCTATCGGGTAGGAGTAGGTGGAGAGCGCGATAGTAGTGCTTTTGTCGCACATCTGTGAATTGGTCGGTACGCCGTTGCAATTTGCGAGCGTGAAGTGTCTCTTCCCACTGTCCTTCTTGCTGTATTTTCTGTTGTGTGTCATGCGAAAAAATAGTTTCGTCGGGAACAGTGGTGCGCTGCTCGTAGCTTGTTAGAAGTGTGCCAGCTCCCAAACCGCTCAACGCAACCTGTGCCTGCGTCTCTACCGCCACGCTGTGAAGAAGTTGATGAAGGGCCAGTGGCCTTGTGTCTACACATGGCGACTCAAGGGCGGCAAGCGTGGCTACCCAGAAGTCTGGTTGATCGACACCTGCTATAGTCAACAAAGGACGTTGACACATCTCCGCAAGAGTGCGTACACCTTGCCACACTTTAGAACGATAATTCTTATAGCCGAAAGACACCAGGGTGAATGGAGTCTCGGTCTGACGGCTTGCGATAAGAGCAGGCAATGCTGAAGCAGTGGAGCCGTCCGTCAGTGCGGCCAGCTTCTCATGGAGTGGCAAGAGGGCTAAAGTGTGCGTTGTGAGCAACGCACCAAGTTGTTCAACATGCTCGTTTGCAGAAAATCGGGTGCTTGTGGGGGAGTCGAAACGAAAATCTGTGGTGTGGTTGACCACTGTTTTCGCGTGCTGCCAGCGTAAAATAGAGCCAGCAGGAACGACAGAGATATGTTTGAACGCCGTCCAGGGTGCGGGAATAAAGCCAAAACGAAGAAGGGTGTTAAGCGACGCGAACCGGAGTTCTCTGGGTATGCCCAGTGCGAGTAGGGCTTTTAGTTCGCTTGCGAAGAGGAGATTGCCCTGAGCGGGCCAATCCTCAAGATAATATAATGCATGTTCGCCTGAAAGAGGGCGACGATAGACGAAGGTACGACGATCCGACACCCAATCGAGTATGGGTAGCTCATCGTTGTGCTGCATCGCGTGTGCGGTATTTGCGAAGGTGACAAGACCCATACCGGATTGCACAATCCGCGCTATCTGTCCCCCGTGTCGGGTCAGCACCGTCTCCATTATCGCCAGCGTCTGCTCAATAGTTGTTGCTGAAACCTGTTCGCCAGTGAGCCACCCTGCTAATACAGGCATTGCTTCTTATAGCCTTTCGAGCATAAATGTTATGATAGAGATGAAGAGAGTTGCCTAGTTATTGCGATCTTTGCGCCAGGGTGCATCGGAACGGCGCATCCAACGTCCATTGAAATTGATATAGTTGTCCTCGCGGTTGAAGAAGTCATCGTTCAGATCGCACTCTTCCCATTCGCCGCTTTCGCCCGCATCCTGCAACCTTTGCACCAGGTGAGTGATAACATCGGGGCCGTTGCCAAGATCGACATTGGGAAATCCTGCCTCATCGATTTCGCCATCTAGCTCTACAGGCTCATTCTTCTGGCTTCCGCGCAAAACATAGTAGGTATACATGCAGACATCCTTATTCGTATAAATTTCTGAAATCGCTCATGCTTCATAATACAACAGTTTGCCGAATCTACGTAGTTTGGAACAACGTTGTGTTTGCAAGGGAGGACTTTTAGGAAGTCGTGCGAAAATATCTTGAAGTTCATACAAGGATGATGGTATAATAAGAGATACGACATAGGCTATGAATGCGCCTCTATCCAGTCTTGTACACGGTTATGCGGGCGAATTCTCAAGTAGTATCACACCCAGGTAGGAGTGTTGCTCCGTATGGTTATTCTTCTGCTGGTATTATTAGCATTCGCTGTTGCGATTACGCTTGCCGGATTATGGCTTTCACCAAAGAAAACATCTTCCTCTAATCGAGAGGTATTATATGCTGGTGAGATGAACGCCCGCCGAACGACGAGTCGCTCGCCTGTTCGCTCTAACGTGCGTCGTCCTCACACTGTTGGCGAGAACAGACGTATGAGTACACGTCGTGCTCCCATGATGATAGAGCAACGTGCGTGGACGAACATTCTTTCCTCTATGAACGTAAGCCAGCTTTTTGCACGTCAGAAAAAATTGAGAGATACGCCGTGGCTAGGTATCATGCTAATTCTCCTGACATTATTCGTTTTTGGTGTATACTTTCTTAGAACCGTCGTTCCTAACCCCACCCTATTCGCGCTGATGCCTGATACTTCAAATGCTGCCGCGAGTACAAGTGGTGGCACAAATGCGCCACCTACGCAGATGTTTGCTGGCGCGTCGAAGGCTCTGGTGCGCGTGAGCCAGGTAGACCCAGCACAATATAACTCGACAGACGAGTATAACACATGGTGGCCTTCTGCTTGCTCCGCTGCTTCAATGACCGAGATTGTTAATGCATATGGGAAACACAATTACCGTGTGACTGACATTCTCAAGGAAGAGTTAAGCGTCCATGAGATAGCTGCTGACGCTGGACTGCTTGAACCGCATGGCATTGATAAGACGCTGACACATTTCAATTTCACCACACGTTGGCTAAACAATCCCTCGGTAGATGACCTTGTGAATACTGCTAATAGTGGCACACCGGTTATCATCAATTTCCCGCCATATCGGTGGGCCGGGGGACATTTACTGGTTGCCATTGGTGGCAATAAAGATTACGTCTATCTTGCCGATTCATCACGATTGAATATGAGGGCAATGGATCGCAAAACATTTCTGAAATACTGGGTTGGCTTCGCGGTTGTGGCAACTCCGTCATCCTGAAAAAAGTCATGCAACAAAAAGAGGGAAACACATCATGGTGTTTCCCTCTTTTTGTTGCATGAAAGCTACTTGGCAGTAACCTCTTCCTCGACGCCAGGGACTTCCCCTTCTACTTTTGGCTCTTCTGGAATGAAGAGTTTGATACGGCGGAATGACTCTGCATACTGCATGTCGAGACCCTGCTTCTCTTTTGCCTCTTTCGCTGTATCGGCCGCCCGCTCTTTTACGCGTTTGGGAATGTCAGAGTCGGGCGAGAACTGGGTGGCATGGCGAAGAAGTCCCTGCCCCTTCAGATCGATGGTCTCGGTTACATCAACATACGTGTTTGTACCGATTGAAAAGAACATGTACAGTTCGTGAACCTTGTACGGTTGCAGACCCTGTGCGAGCAGGTCACGGAAAGAGCGTGGGTTGCCTACAAAAGGGTAGAGCGCATCGAGTACCGCGTTCCCGGTCGCGCGATGATCGGAGTGATTGAGAAAGCCTGTATCATTGGGCTTCTCGTTGGGGTCAGGCGCATAAATATGCGTTGTTGGATCATGCGTGATAATGACGCGTGGGCGATACTGGCGTATCAAGCGCACAAGTTCGTGGCGGGTCGCGTCATTATTTTGTAAGTGTCCGTCAGGAAGGCGCAAGAACTCAACGGCCTTGACGCCAAGTGTTTCAGCGGCGGCTCGTTGCTCATGTTCGCGTGTAAGCATTAGTTCGGTGTCAATCATACTTGGAACTTCGCTACCCTCTATGCCGTCCGTCATGACAACCCAGACAACTTTTTTTCCTTGTTTGGCCCAGAGCGCACTGGTCGCGCCCGCGCCAAAATCGTCATCATCTGGATGTGCGCCAATAACCATTGCCTCAAAATCGGGCGTCGTTATCACTGGAACCGCGCCCAGTGCTGTTCTATCTCCCATAAAAACCTCTCTACAATAGCTGTTGTACGGTCTTCGTTATCAAAAATCAAGCACTCTGTGAAGTGTTGAAATAGCTGTCTACTTAGTGTAACAAGAGAACATACTCAAATGCTTCCATAATTTCGTGCGCCGTCACAACACGTCCCGCCAGACTCTCCACACCTACCGCACGTTCCTTCAAGCCCTCACGTAACAGTTGCTGCTCTGCCTGAGTGTGGCCCAGTAAGTACGCCAGTAGCTCGGTGTCCCACCGCAAAAGCACACCCGCTTGCAGCAACGTTCCACTACGTCGTCGAATCATATCAAGCCCCACAACTTTGCGCGTACTTACCGCAACCTCGTATGGCGATAGCGTACCATAGCACGCACGCTGCATCAGCCGCTCATATGTTTGTGTCTCAGGCTGCTTCAGCAAAGCTCTTTGAGCATGGGCCATCTGTATCGATACAACTTGTGTGTTTATACGTAAGTGTTGTAGTGCAGTAACCCACGCTTCACCAAACCAGCGATACGACTCTACCACATCTGCGAGGATGAGCGGGTGGCCTGCGGGCAGGAACACGTCAAGGCTGAGGAGGTGTGGCCCAACCAGCACCGCAGTTCCCCCCGCGCGTCGATGATACAGTGGTATCGTTAGTTCCGCCTGTATCGCTGCTGGATTGAGTACCGCAAGCTTCTGCGAAAAGCCCAGCACGAGGCCAGTTGGTTCTGCCATTGACCAGTAAAGCGTTGGCTGAACCTCGTGACCCGCGAGCAGAGCCTCGCTTTGCTCGATATGGTGCTGTTGATCGGCAACCGTGAGCGGGTATATTTCCCACGCGTACTGGCTAGTCGCCGAGGGCTGCATGATATTCTGCTTCTTGTGTAGACTTCGCGTAACTCTTCTCGGCAGGCTTTCGCAGTATCCACCCAACTGCGGCAGCGATAAAGCTCAGGGCAGCACCAAGCAGCAGCGAGACAGGCGCACCAAACAGATGTGCGAGACCGCCCGTAAACAGATTGCCAAGCGGCACACTGCCCGCGAAGACCAGTAGGTATACGCTCATCACTCTGCCGCGCAGATGATCGGGCGTCACCGTCTGAAGTGTTGTATTCGCAGTTGCCGAAAACGTAATCTGCGCGAAGCCAACTGCCGCTATAAGCACGAGCGATAACACGTAGAGCTGTGAGAGCGCAAACACCGCTTCAAGCACGCAGAAGATAATCGCTCCAATGAGCATACTTTGTATATGTGGTCGCTTGTTTCTCCACGCCAACCATAGCGCGGAGACCAACGCGCCAAAGCCTATCGCGGACGTAAGCAAGCCGAAACCCGCAGGGCCAGTGTGCAACACGTCTGTTGCGAATAGTGGCAGGACAACATTGAAGTTGATGCCGAACAGCGAAACTATGCCAATAACTACAATAATAAGCAAGACTGAAGGCGTCCTTGCGATATACGACAAGCCTTCACGTAAACTCTGCATGGTGCTTTGCTTTGGTGTTCCTACAACCATAGGTTTTATGTGCATGTGTAGTTGCTTGATATCGATTAAAGCTAAACTAATAAGTACTGGCACAAAACTAATCGCGTTCAATAAAAACAGTGGTGTAACTCCAAGCCATGCGATCAGTATGCCGCCAAGACCGGGGCCAACGATACGCGCCATGTTGAAAAGCGAAGAGTTGAGCGCGACAGCATTGGGCAGGTCTTCGCGTCCCACCATTTCTCCAACAAATGCCTGCCGTGTTGGCATATCGAGCGCATTTGTGGCACCAAGTATTAACGCCAGCACAAAAATGTGCCAGAGTTGTACCATGCCTGAGAAGACGAGGAGCCACAGAATGATGGCTTGCACGGTTGCGAAGGATTGGGTGAAAAGGAGCAATTTTCTCTTTGGTACTCTGTCCGCGATGACGCCGCCGAACAGCGAAAGCAACATCACGGGGAGAAATTGGAGCGCACCCACGACTCCAAGCAACCACGCGCTATGCGTCATTTGTAGCACAAGCCATGCCTGGGCCGTCGTTTGCATCCACGTCCCCGTCAGTGAAACCATTTGACCTGTCCAGAAGAGACGGAAGTTACGATGCTGAAGCGCGGAGAATGTGCGAAGAAAGCCTCTGGGGTGTTCCGCTTCCACAACAGCAGAGGATGATATGGTTTTTTCTGAAAATGTTTTCATAGGAAGAAGTCCGTTTCAAGGGTAAAAGAATGCTATAGAATTTATAGCTGTTCTTCATTGCGTAGGAGCGTGCGCTTTGTTTCATGCCGTTCTAATTTAACACGCAATGCGGTTCGCATCTGTTCCAGCGCACTAATTTTTTCATCTATAAGTAATAATTGTCCGCGAATCAGGTTATCGGATCGCTCCAGTTGCGCTATTTTCGCGGAAACCTCTGTCTCCTGATTGTATGCAACTTTGATTTGCTCACGTTCCTCTTCGGCAAGCAGCAATTCGCGGATGTCTGTTAGCGAGAAACCAAGTAGATCGCGCAATTCTTTGATACGCCCAAGGCGTTGTACATCTTCTTCGCTATAGCGTCGGTAGTTCCCCTCTGTGCGACCTGTAGGGAAGAGTAAGCCCACCTCCTCATAGTAGCGTAGAGTGCGTTTTGTCATGCCGGTGCGCGTCGCCACCTGCTCAATCGTCAGAGTTTGTTGCTGTATCTGTTCCTCGTTAAGAGAGGCATACTCGTCGGTAGCGAACATAGAGTTCCCTTCCCTCATCAGCAGGTGATGTTTCTGAAAAAGAGTCTATACAGAGTATAACATAACCTTAACGTTTACGTCAAGGTTAGAGAACTGCCATAAAATTTGTCACACGAAATTGTGATAAAATGAGAGGCGTTGAAGCGGGATGATACACGTCTCTCTTCACGCCCTGCTGTTGTGTAGTAAGTATTGCTTGATGCAAGGATGTGTTGACGTGCATGACACTCTCTTATCCCTCGTGGAAAGGGCTTTAACAGGTAATCAACGCCCTCTGGAGTTTTACCTGCGTGATCACAGTCGTTTGCCGGGGCCACGCGCAAACTTAGAGCTAGCGAATGATGTTGGGTCGCTCCTTGCTTCCTCTGTCCCCAAATATCATGAGAACGTCCGAACGCTTGTAACGCAATTTGCGAATGGTGATCGCAAGAAAGTTCTCAGTAACACGCCGGAAGAGTTTATTATGTTGTGTGGGATTATCTCGTTTGGCACCTGCGCCGCCGCGTATGCGCCCTGGCGCGAAGAGAGTTTTGAGATGCTTGAGCATTACGCCTGCAGTTCTCAGTGGCGTGTGCGCGAAGGGGTCGCGATAGCTCTTCAGCATCTTGTGACCGCTATTCCTCACGACACATTGACGCGCCTGGTGAAGCTTGCCACAACGGGAAATTATCTTCAGCAACGGGCCGCCATTGCTACGATTGCTGAGCCGCCGCTTCTCAACGATGAAGACTTGCTTCATGCTGCGTTGAAGATACAGCGCATTGTGTTAGACCGTTTTCGTACCGCGCCGCGCCATGATCGCAAGACGGAGGAGCTACGTACTCTGCGACGTACACTTGGGTATACCATTAGTGTTGTGACTGTCGCGCACCCTGAGCAAGGCTTCGCGTTAATGCGCGAGTGTGCGAGCTGGAAAGACGCCGATATTACGTGGATATTGCGCGAAAATTTGAAAAAGAAGCGGCTCGCAAAGTTTTCCGAACACAAAGAAGAACTTGTAAAAATGCTGGCGTAGTAGTATTACAGTATCATCGCAGAGTGAGTGCCAGAACACTACACGAATTTGGTAGAACGTGGTACACTGATATACGAAATTATCTGTTGTACTTGTGCGCCGTTTCCTGATACATGTGAACTGTGCGCTCATTTTCCATGTCATCTTGCTGTTTCTTTTACAAGAATGGGCGAGAGAAGTAGTAGGGATGTTACGTTCTTTTTACGCTATGACGATGCCGGGATTGGAAACACTGGCATTTAGCGAAATCCGCGCGAAAATGCCAGACTCCGAGTTGGTCAAATTCGCGCGTGGAATTGCTCTTTTCCGTACTGCCACGCCTCCTGGCGAGATGTTACAATTGCGTACCGTTGAAGATGTTTTCATCACAATTGCACATATCACCGGCCTGGGACGTGGGCGCGATGCTGTCCGCGTGTTCCATAGTGCGATGCTAAATGTAGAAGATATAAATGGTACGCTCTCCGTGTGGCGTCGCGCCCACAAAGCTATTCAGCCAAAGACATGGCGCGTCGTGAGCCAGATGGACGGCCCACACGACTTTCGACGCACGGACGCCGGCGAGTCGGTAAGCGATGCGCTACGCCGCATTATGCCACGCGGTATGCGGCTTGTGAAAGATGATGCGGACATCGAGTTCTGGCTTTGGGTTGGTGGCAGTGAAGCTCTTGTCGGTTTGCGTATCAGTGACGCCACGATGCGACATCGAACGTACAAACGAGAGCATCTGCCCGCCTCGTTGCGTCCAACCGTCGCGGCGTCGATGGCCTGGCTCGCGCGACCAACGCTGGAAGATATCGTGCTTGATCCCTTGTGTGGTGCTGGCACCATTGTTATCGAACGTGCTCTGCTCGCGCCGTATGCCAGAGCAAGCGGGGGCGACATTCGCGCCGACGCTGTAGAAATGGCAATGCGCAACGCCCGTGCCGCCCATGTCAAAGCCACTTGGTCGCAATGGGACGCGCGTTCGTTGCCGCTTGAAGATGCAAGTGTGACGCGTATTCTCACCAATCTCCCTTTTGGGAAACAGATTGGTACGCATGAGGAAAATATCAAACTGTATACGGCACTCGCGCAAGAGTTCAAGCGTGTCATGTCCAAAAGTGGCGTGCAGGTTGTCCTTACCAGCGATGATCGTGTATGGGAAGCCGCCCTGCGTGACGCTGGATGGCGCGTCACGAAAAAAGTAGTCATGGTTGTTCTGGGACAGCCAGCGAGTATCTTTGTAGCCGAACAGGAAAAATAATAATTCATCGTTTCACTAAATGAAAAAAGCCGTTACGTGTTATAGTTAGTATGTAGATAAGGTAAGTATACGAAAGGAGACTACTCCATTGGGTAGCGCAACAACCGCCGATTTTCGGAACGGCATGGTTATACGATATAACGGAGAACTCTATACAATCACTGAATTTCACCATGTGAGTCCAGGCAACTGGCGTGCGTTCGTCCGTACCAACTTGAAAAGCCTGCGAAATGGTCGCATGATTGAGCAGCGTTTCCGCGCTGGTGAAGAGATCGACGAGGTACGTGTCGAGCACCAGAACTGGCAGTTCCTCTATGTTGATGGTGCCGAGTATGTCTTTATGAATACAGAGACCTACGATCAACAGCCCATTCCTAAAGAGATGCTGGGGGACGCGATCAAATTTCTCAAAGAGCAAGATGAGGTAGAGATGTTGGTTGATGGCGAACGCGTTATCGCTGTTGTCCTACCAAATTTTCTGGAACTCAAAGTCGAAAGTGCCGAGCCGGGCGTGCGTGGTGATACCGCGAACAACGTTACCAAGCCTGCCACACTGGAGACCGGAGTTGTACTTCACGTTCCTCTCTTCATCAATCCCGGCGACAAGATTCGCGTGGATACACGTACCGGCAAATACGTCGAGCGTGTGCGCTCATAGAACGTGCAAGGAGAGCGTAAAGAGTAAAAAGAGAGTGTGGCTCTATCACGCGGGACTGTGTATAGTAGTGACGGGGCTTGCCCCCGTCATGCTTCCCTTGCTCCATCACGAAAATTTGGCTCTGTCATGTTCTCCTTAGCGTTTATGTGCGATAAGTTTAATACCGTTTTTGGGACGAATAGTGATTGACGGAATAAGTTCAAGTGCGCTGTCTGCGGGGAGCGTGAAACTCCACTTTTGTGCCAGCGTTGCGAATACCAGCCGAGCCTCTACCATAGCAAAAATGTTGCCAATGCATAGACGTTGCCCACCGCCAAAGGGGAAGTAGGCGTAACGTGGAATGGGTTGTTTGGAGGCTTTATCCCAGCGTTCCGGTTGAAATGCTTCCGGCTCCGTGTAATACTGTGCGTCGTGATGAACCACCCAAGGCGAGAGTAGTACAACCGTTCCCGGCGCGATTGGATACCCACCGATTTCGTCCGCGACCTTGCAATCGCGAAAAACGCCCCAGACCGGCGGATAGAGGCGCATTGACTCCGTGATGATTTGTTCCGTGTAGGGCAGGCTCGCCAGGTCTTCCATCGTTGGCGTTCTACTCTTTAGCACCTGCTCAAGTTCAGCATGAAGTTTTGCCTCAACCTCTGGATGTTGAGCTAGCAATCGCCAGGTGTATGCGAGCGTAAGTGCCACCGTCTCATGACCAGCAATATAGAGATTGACCACTTCATCGCGCAATTGCTTGTCTGTCATACGGCTTCCATCTTCATCCTGTACATGTAGGAGCGTAGAGAGCAGGTCGCCGTTATCGGTCTCGCGTTTTCTATGGTCGCTGATAATCTGCTGAATAATCGTGTCAAGTTGAGAAAGGGCCGCATTATAGCGTTGGTTGCCGGGTGTGGGCAACCAGTCGGGAAACTGAACGGGCCGCACGGCTGCAGCACTGACCTGATCTATCAGAATGTCGAGTACCTGCCCGATCTTCTGCGCGTCCCCCGCTGACTCGGTATCGAAGAGCGTTTTCAAGACGATCTCAAGCGAGAGCTGCATCATCGACTCATGCACATTGAGCACCTCGTTATCTTGCCACTGCTCCGCCATCTTTTGTGAAAGCTGAGTCATCGCGGTGCCATAGGACGCAACACGTTTCTGGTGAAACGCGGGTTGCATCAGGCGACGCTGCCGTAGCCAGAAATCGCCCTCGCTGAAAATAAGCCCATTACCAAAAAGACTTTTGCGGCGTTGTGTGAAACGTGACTTTTGATACTTGCTGTTTTGCGTCACCAGCACGCGCTCGATGTATTCTGGACTACTCAACATGTAGATCGCGGTTGTTCCCAGGCGAATCTGCATGATATCGCCATACTCCTGGGCGCAACGTTTCAGATATTCCAGAGGCTCCAGCACAAACGCGCGTGCGTTGCCTATAAAAGGTTCTCCTTTAGGGCCAGGAGGAACAAGTGTTGGTGTGATTGTAGCCATGTTGTTTCCGCTTCCTAGAAAGTAAATGCTGGAAGTATTCTTCCTCTTCACATCATAGCAGCTTTACGCCAGAAATGTGTAAACTTTATGTCAGAAAGCGAGGGGAAAAGGTTTGCACACTTGCTTACATTGCCTGATGCATGTCGTGTGGTTCCGATGTGCTCATAGTTTCGCCAAGCGCGAGTCTACGGCGCAACTCTTGCATACTTTCGTGCGGTAGACGTGCCGCGCGTTTCGGCTTTTCATAGAGGGCCGCATGAAGCAGATAGAGTGCTGTCCCATGCAAACAAAACGCGTACACATATTTCAAAAGACCTCTATCCGGCAATGAAAAGATCAAGCAGCTTACGCCGCCAACAGCAAAAAGCAGCCCGACAAGTATGTCCAGCGTAATACGTATAGGGCGATAAGCAGGTGGGAGTATCCCTTGTGCCTCCTGAAAGAGGCGTGTGCGTTCCGCCTGCCGTAGATGCGTTATTTCTTCTGTCGTGACGGGCCGACGCGCCCGTCGAAAGCTTATAAAGCCAGCGATAAAGATGCTTGTGAATGTGCCAAGCACAAGCGGACACAGCAGGAAATAGGTGTCAAGTGAAAGCAGCCCCCACAGAGGAAGTACGCCGCCCGTGACGAGCCAGAGCATTTGTAAGAGTCCACACACAACCATCACGACGGTACTTTGTTGCTGCCTTGCTTTACGTCTCTGTACAAGAATATTTTGGTAAAAGGCAGCCTCGGAGGTAACAGGCGAAGACTTCATATTTCTGACTCCCTTTAGACCTACTTGCTCTCATTGACAAGAAAAAGCGTGTCACTCTTCTTGAGACTGTTTCATAGATGATTTTGCAGGTTCATGATACCATAATCTGGTAGCATTATGCAGCAAGACGCGAGTACAAAGTTGAATGATATCCTCAAAGGCT
>JBBQVS010000093.1:0-14529 GCA_038211295.1 Ktedonobacterales bacterium
ATGCTTCAGGCAGAATGTTTAATGAGCGGAACTTTCAGTACACTCATCATCGGGTCATGCCATGAAACTACGATGACGACACAGGAGAGTTCAGATCGAAGCAGAACTTTCAGTACCCTCATCATCGGGTCATGCCATGAAACCATGTATCAGCACTATCGCCGCATGTTGGATGTGACTTTCAGTACCCTCATCATCGGGTCATGCCATGAAACCGCGTGGGTTTCGTTGTGTGCAAATGATGTCTAACTCGTTTCTGCTGAGACAGGCCCTCTCCTGAGCTTCTCAGAGCCTCGTTTTTCACCACTTCTCTGTTCCTAGTATACACTACTTTCCCTGTTTTCGCAAATCGTTTTTTGTCCAAAAAGGGGGGGGATTTGCGAGCGTTTTTCTGCACTATTTCAAAGGTATTTCTGCTTTTAGCATGTCTCGCATCTGCCTTTTGCGTCATTGGACAGCGCGAACGAGGTTTCTTCAATCGATTTTCGAGGAAGGCCGTTGGAGAGCCTGTTTTTACAAGGGACACTCTACAAAATCTCTCTTTTCAAACATTTTGCGGAAGAGCTTTTTCTAATTTATTCCTTGTGTAACATGTAAAAACCTATAATCATCACTAGTATTTCCTACCTATTCTTGACCATAATGTAGCAATCTAAAGAACAATACTCTATAGTAGCTAGCAAAGAGCAAAGGAGTTTGCGTTTGAAATACCTATTTCAGGTAAACATTGGCCCCATTCAGGGATTTATTGCCACCGCACGCCGTACCCGCGATCTCAACTATAGTTCCTGGTTTCTCAGCGAGATCGCGCGAGTGGTGGCATGGGAAATTGTAGGTCGCTACGGTCTCAACAGTTTAATTTTTCCCGCTCCCGCATCTTTAGATGAGCTTAAACCCGAAACCACTATGAACGTCGCCAACAAAATTGTCGCCGTGCTTGACATTACGGGAACCCCGCAGGAACTGGGCGAGAAGCTCTATGCGGCAATCTTGAAGCGATTGGACGAGTTACGAGTAAAGGCTTATGAAAATTTCACGGGAGAGATTGATACCGCTATAGCACGCAAGCAGATTGAAGACCTCATCGAGTTTCTGTGGGTCGCCGTGCCGTTCGAGGACGGAGCGTATAGCGAGAGGCGGAAGGAACTTGAAGCGGTAATGGCGGCACGTAAAAATACGCGGGACTTCGTGCCTGTCCCCTCCTGGGGAAGCAACAAACCAAAGTCGTCGCTTGATGGGCAACTGGAAAGCGTTATTCCACAGGACATGTATGCCCGACGCTCGAATACCTTACCAAAAGTAAATAAAGCTCAAGACCTTTATGAGCGATACGGCGCGGGGCCAGCAGAGCAGCTTTCAGGCGTGGACTTGCTCAAACGACACGGGAGAACCAGTACAGGCGCACACTTTCTCAGCAACTCTCACATCGCCGCCCTCCCCTTCCTGGCACGCCTCGACACTTTTGCGGAGCCTGAACGTAAGGAACAATTAGACGAAGCAATAAGCTTATGGGAAAAATACACCGAAAAGAGAAAGGAAATTGGCACAGAGCAAGAGACAGTGCCAGCTGGACATGAAACGCTTATTTTACAGGAGCGCGATGGTGCATTACTCTTTGAGGAGCGCATGTTTGATATCGTCGATACAGACAGCACCGACTCAGCGGCAGAAGTAACAAGACAAAATATTCAGTCCGCACGTGAGGCGTTGCGTTCTTTTTACAAGTATGTAGACACATGCCTGGGGGATGCACGTCCCTCTCCTTACTACACTATTCTGTGTGCCGATGGCGATTTCATGGGCAAGACCATTGACAAGCAGGCCGTGGGAGATAAAGGGCTAGATCAGCACAGAAGCATATCGGAGAAGCTGGATACATTCGCGCGCGACGTTCGTATCATCGTGGAAAAAAGCAAGGGTGTGTTGATATACGCGGGCGGTGATGATGTGCTGGCACTTGTGCCACTTCACACCGTCGTGGACTGCGCGGAACAGCTTGCGGGATCATTCAAAGAGAAACTGGCCGTTTTCAGCGACGGAGAAAATCCGCCCTCGCTTTCCATCGGCATCGCCGCTGTGCATCATCTCGACCTGCTACAAGAGTCGCTCACGCTCGCACGACAGACCGAGGGCAAGGCCAAAGAGGTAGACGGGAAAAACGCGCTTGCCATCACCATTCGCAAACGCGGTGGCGGCGATATCTCCATCGCTGGCACATGGGGGAAGCTGAATACAAACCTGAAAGGGCTTATCGGATTCTATAAGGATGATGCGATGCCAGGTGGCATGGCCTATGAATTGCAAGACCTTGTGCTACGCCTTGCACCAGACGCCAACCCCACTCTGAAGCCAGTTGTGTTGCAGGAGGCAAAACGTATCTTACGGCGCAAACTCCACGGCCCACAGGATAGCCGCACAAGTGCTAAAGCTAAACAGATAGAGACATTTCTACTCACACATTTAGGCATATCCGTTGACAATGTGTCCTCTTCAGATGCCGCCGCTAGCACGGTCTCGCTCGACACGCTTGTAAATGAACTCCTGATCGCGCAAACAATCGCCGAGGTGCAACAACTTGCTTCTCCAACTCCTAATACATCTGCTAAAAGTGAGAAGAGAGTATCAATATGACCGTCTGGATTATCGAACCACACGATCCACTTATCGTTCGCGATGGCAAACCGTTTGACCTGAGCGCGGGCGCGAGTTCCGTCTCGCTGCCCTTTCCATTCCCTTCGACCACAACGGGCGGAGTACGCACACAGGCGGGACTCAACGCACAGGGTGTCTTCGACATCTCCACAACCGGAAAGACACTTGCGGACTTAAAGAAGTTCGCGGTACGTGGCCCATTGCTGGTTCAACTCGACAACGACACCACAGGCACATTGCTTGTACCCGCGCCACTTGACGCCCTCTTCTTTGAAGTCAAAAGCGTAGACAAACACAAAACGGAGCAAGAACCGCAGGAGAACGACAAGCCAGAACACAAGCTACGACAGGTAGACCTGCATCAACTGGTGCCACTCAAAATGCGAAACGGTATTGCCTATACTGCGTTATCATATGAGCAAAAACCGACCCTCGCTCTCGTCGGCTTAGTGCATCCAAAGCCGGACAAACCAGCAAAACAACTTCCCCTCTACTGGCATTGGGAAGCATTTGAACGCTGGCTTATCGATCCCGCCGCAGAATGTGGCCCCGTCACGCTCCATAAGCAAGGCCACAATGGGCCGCAGCGTGAACAACGCGTGCATGTAAGCATCGACGCCACAACCCGCGCCGCGTATGACGGAAGATTATTCGGCACCTCCGGCTTAGAGTTCACCCACATCGAGCAGAACAGGGAGACCACACAGGCATCAGACACACTACGCAATGCGAAACGTCTGGCCCTCGCGGTAAGCGTTGACGAAGAAAACAGCTTCGCAGACAATATGCGTGATGGTTTAGCGGCATTTGGGGGCGAGCGTCGTACCGCCAGTTGGCGCAAAAGCACCATAACGCTTCCCATCTGCCCGCCAGCAATCGAGAAGGCCATTGTCACCAGTAGCAGCAAAGCCTGTCGCATCATTCTACTCACCCCTGCATACTTCACAAACGGCTACCTTCCCACCTGGCTCACCCAACCACGGTATGGCGTCACCCCCGAACTACGGGCAACCGCGGTACAAAGACCTCACGTTCTCTCCGGGTGGGACATCGAAAACCGCAGACCGAAACCAACCCGTCGCCTCGCGCCCGCCGGCACAGTGCTTTTCCTCAAGTTGAACGGTAGCGATGAGGCAATCAAGCAGTGGGTACACGAGCTATGGATGCAGTGTGTAAGCGACGACGCCGAGCAAGAAAAAGACGAAAACCGTCAAGACGGTTTCGGTCTCGCAGCAATCGGCACCTGGTCAGGAAATTTTGAAGAAATGAAACTGGAAGAAAACGCATGAAGAGAAAACAACCCGTAAATCGTCCACCTGCCGTTGCTCCTGACGCCCACAAAAGGTCGGACATCATTTCACAGGTGCGCGACTATCAACTCATCACACCCCTCTTTGGGGGCGGAGCGAACACAGGAGCTGCTGACGAGCTAATACGCGTTCGCGCGACAGAAGTTCGCGGCAACCTGCGCTTCTGGTGGCGTGCCTGTCGCGGCGGACAACACAAAACCATCGCTGCAATGAAAGACGCGGAAGATAGCATCTGGGGCGCAGCAAATAAAGCAGAGAAAAAAGACAAGACGTTGAAAGAGGACGAGCCACCAAAAACTGAAAAAGCATCGGTATGTATTGAGGTACTTAATACTTCTCAAACTACCGAATTAGTAGAACCTTTCCCTATAAGGTCGGTTAAAAATGCAAGAACAGGAATAGTAGAAGAAAAGAGTGTTTATAACCCAAAGACAAATATCCCTCCTTATGCAGCTTTCCCTCTTCAATATACGGAAGCCGAAATAGCGAACTCAAATAGACCACAAAAAAAGGTTCTTGAAGGCGTTAAGTTTCAACTAACAATCTCTTTCGACGAAGCCTATAAAGATGATGTCGAAGCAGCTCTATGGGCGTGGGAAACATTTGGCGGCATCGGCGCACGCACACGGCGCGGCTTCGGAGCGTTGCGCCTGCTAGAACTTGATGGCGTAGAAAATTCAGAAGTACCAGAAGCAAATATCGCAGAAGAGTGGATCAAAGAGAAACTTTCGACACACCTTCAAGAAGGAGTTCCACCAGAAGGTGTTCCATACATCCGTGTAACTTCGTTTTATATTTCATCCACCAAAGCAAATGCTACATTAGTTTGGAAAGACCTTATTGACGTACTCCACGACTTCAGACAAAAGAAAGAAGACAGTTCTCGCCGCTCTGTATGGCCCGAAGCAAACGCTATTCGAGCAAGAAAAAATAACTCGCAGCAAGGTACTCCGCCAGTCTTAGATAAATTCCCTAAAGCAGTATTAGGCTTACCGCTCATTTACCACTTCGTAAACGAAAGGTTAGAAGATCACACCCTCAAGGGCAAGGAGGAGAAATTTGAACGCCTGGCTAGTCCAATTATTCTTCGCCCTCTTCAATGCAAAGACAAGCAGGCAGTAGGCATAGTTCTTTTGCTCGAAGGGCCACATGCTCCTCCTGGTGGCGTTGTGCTGGTAGAAAAGGGTTCAAAGAAATCTACATCAACTGTTAATACAGACCTTATCAGAGAAGAGGCACAAAAAATCACCGTGCTTAATGGAGAAAAGGATGTCTTGAAGGCATTCATGAAATATAGAAAAGGAAACTCTTGATGAACAACACACGATTACTTTTTGTTCATGTACTCTCATCGCTCCATGCAGGCACGGGGCAGGGCGTTGGCGTGATAGACTTGCCCATTGCGCGAGAAAAAGCGACGGGCTTACCATTCTTGCCCGGCTCATCCGTCAAAGGCACCTTGCGTTCCAACTGTCCCGATCTAACAGTTTGTGAGCAACTCTTTGGCCCCGATATAGCTAAGGTCGAGTCAAACGCGAACGTCGCCAGTTCTGTACAAGTAACCGATCAACGCTTACTGCTCCTCCCGATTCGCAGTCTCGCCGGCACCTTTGCCTGGGTGACATCGCCCTACGTACTCAGTCGCTTTTTGCGCGACATCAAAGATGTGCAAGTCAAGCAAGTTCCCTCTCTGAAAGTACCCGTCATCGAAGATGGCAAGCATTGCCTTGTCGCGGACACAAAAACAATTACACTAATGAAGAAGGACGAGCCAATGGTCTATCTCGAAGACATAGACCTCATTGCAGAAAAAAACGCCATAGCAAAAGAGTGGGCGCAATGGATAAGCCAGCACGTATTTTCTGGCGATACATACTGGCGAGAAATGCTCATCGAGCGGTTTTGTGTCGTGCATGATGATGTCTTCAACTTTATGCTTAACACCGCCACAGAGATTACTGCCCGCATCAAAATAAAGGTCGAGTCAAAGACAGTCACGAGTGGCGGCCTCTGGTATGAAGAGTCCCTGCCCGCCGAAACAATCCTATCGGGGATTCTTCTTGCGACTCCACCAAAAGCAGCAAAAATAGCAGCGAAAGAGGTCTTTGAGATCATCGAAAAGATGACAACAGACAAAACAATGCAATTCGGCGGCAAAGCAACCATCGGGCGCGGCATGTGCCGTGTACAGCTTGTGCGAGAGGAGAACTAGCCCATGCCCATACACACACAGACACGCGATCAAATATACGCTGATGACGCGTATAAGAGAGTAAATGGCATATACGAAAAAGGGAAAACGCTCATAGTAGAAACCGAACGAAAAGCATACGAGCAATATTACAAAAAGTACGGTGGCTTCTCGCACAAACTCCCCATTCTTATTCGTACCGCAGGTCTGGCGCAGGCACTTTCTTTTGTCGAAGCACGAGGCAAAAAGCCAGGGGAACACCTTCTTACAGACCTCGCCGCTACTGTTGGGCAGGAAAATATGGCGACCCTTACACACGCCGCACGTACAGTACAGTTAAACGAGTACATGCGCCTCACGCAACAGGTCATGGACGCATTACTCTGGTACAAGCGTTTCGCGCAATCTATTCTGGGAGTAGAGCAAGATCAGGCCAACGCAGTAACCGAGGATACAGTGGGGGGAAAAGAATGATCGCACAAAAAGCTGGAACATCACATAGAGAAGCACTAGCATCTCTCTTCGAGTTAGCACATACGCAGGAGCGACAAGAAAAAGCAACACACGCGGGCCTGTGGCTCGACAAATATATCACGACCCAGCTTCGCGAGAAAACTGAAGCTCGCCCTAAACTTGTGCAAGAAGTTATAGCTTTGTCGGTGCCAGAACTATACAAAAACTATTATAAACGGTGGGAAACGATGTTACGCGGGCAAGGTGATAACACGTACCCTGCTTGTGTAGAGGGGCGTATGGTCGTCGGCCTCGGCGATGAAAGCGTATTGGAAACATCGGTTGCACTGCATCATACTTACGGCGTCCCATACATTCCCGGCAGTGCGCTCAAAGGACTGGCGGCACACTACGCGCATCAGCGACTTGGGAACGAATGGCACAAAGGTGGAGAAGCTCACACAACTGTGTTTGGCGATACCGACCACGCCGGCTTTGTCACCTTCTTTGACGCACTCTACATCCCCAACACGGCTATCAAAAAGGGCAAGGAACAGGTTCTTTATCCTGACATCATTACGGTGCATCATCCAGAGTATTACAAGGGTGGCACCAATCCCCCTGCTCCTGCCGACTGGGACAGCCCAACGCCTATCCCCTTCCTGAGCGCAACGGGCCACTATCTGCTCGCGCTTGCCGCGCCCGACCTCGCCAACTCTAGCGAGTGGCTCAAGCACACCTTCAAGATACTCGCACACGCGCTCCATGAATACGGCATCGGCGCGAAAACTTCCAGTGGCTACGGACGGATGATGGTAAAGGGTATTGAAATTACAGGAGAGAACGAAAAATCCGTTCAAGCACCATCACCTATCCCATATATACGCCCTAATCAAGTTCCCAAATCTGGTACATATACTGGGAAGGTTGTACTATCAACAGAGGAACTACGTGCAATAGCACCAGAAGCGACAGCATTTCTATGCTATGAAGAATGGCCCATCAATATAGTCCTTATGATCGTGACTGCGGAAGATGCGAAACACTGGACACTTCATCAAGAAAAACAATGTGCATTTGTTCGCGAAGAAGTACGCAATGGATGTATGATTATCACTTGCGAGCCTGTGCCAGAGGTTAAAAAGAAAAACAAGAATAAAAATAAAGGGAATAAATCATGACAACGATGATCGCTCTTATAGGAGAGCAAACGCTAGCCAACTACCTTCCAATACAACACTATAAGCCAAGTCATGTTGTGCTGGTCTACACTAGTACAACACAAACATCTTATGAGCGTCTAAAAGTAGTTCTTGAAAAAGATGTCATCGTATACGGATTAAAAACTGATCCTTATGATATAACTGCTATTGCAAACTCTCTTAATGCAGAACTTACTAAATTAGCTCCACTTGTATCTCATTCCTTACTCTTTAATTTGACGGGTGGCACAAAAACAATGGCATTAGCAGCGTATCAGGTTGCGGAACGCAACAATGCCCCTATAATTTACTTACAAAGTGAAAGAGGGCAAAATACGATTGACTACTATAGCTGGAAAGATAAACAGCTTCACCGTCAAACAGGAGAACCGTTACCATCATATCTAACTTTGCGTGATGTACTCGATTTACAACTTGGACGGGAAAAAGATGCAGAAGGGAAAGATATATGGCAAGTAAAGGGGCCAACCGTACAAGACAACAATGGACATTTGCTTGAAATAGCTATTGCAAAAGCATTGCAAGACGATGGATATGAAACCATGAGTGGAGTAAAAGACAGCAACAGCCAAGTCGATGTAGATGTTATGATGAGAAACCAGAATCAAGTAGGTATCATTGAAGCTAAGAGTGGTATGAGGAAAGAACTTAAAGGCGTTAGACAGCTAAGTACAGCTATGCGCTATTTAAGTGGAACGTATACCAAACAGTTTTTAGTGATTGTCGGTGAAGCATCGGAGGATCAAACAGCCATCTGCAAACCTTTGAGAATTACTATTGTATCTCTACTAAACTATCCAACGCCTGTAGATACCCTGACGCCAGAAGACACAAATATACTACTAACGGCAGTCAATAAGGTCATGAAAGCATAACCTACTGTACTACCGTAATACAAGTTGAACAACCTATTACGCCAGTTCAGACATCACTGATTGCTCCATCCTGTGTTAGAACGTTCATAAATTGCCTTGCGGGTCTGGAAATCGAACCCAAACGTCGATAGGCCAGGGCAAAGATAAACTGTTCAGGCACATTGGCGAGCGGAGCAACAGCAAAGTCGTCCCTATCCTGATTGAATCCGAGATGCTGGCACGATCAAGCTAATGCCACTGTCCAGTTTCACCAGTTCTTTTAAGCCCTTCCAGAGAGTCAATCTCCATAATTGGCGGCACAACTATTCCTCTTTACTTGACCTACTCCCCATAGCTCGAAGCAAGGGGAATCTCAGTATCACCACTGAGTCTTCTTGTTTCGACGAGGCTTGCCTGGTTGAGTTTTCACCCTTCCAAGTCTTACGGCCTCTCCGCAAGCAGACACCGCAAGTCCTGCGGCCAAAATGTCTTTTTGCGGCGTTGCTATCACGGTCATGGACTCTCCCGCATTCGGGACACGTCCACACGCGCACATCAAGCGAGAAGGAGTCGAGAACATGCCCACAGTCAAAGCACCACTTGGAACCAGGGTAGAACTTGTCAAGATTGACAAAAGTACGCACGTACAATGCCGATTTGTAGTTCAACTGTGGTATTATACAGATAAAGATGCCCCGTTACTCTTTTTCGCAGTTTTGAGGTACATCTCTGAAGATAGGGGGAGAGATTGATGCAGGAAACTATCACACAGTCATTTACTTATACGAAGCAACGTCAAGACTGTTATAGATTTGTTAGCATATTTTCATCAATACTCTTGTTCGAGGCTTGCATCTGGATCGTACTTATTCTCCTTTTAGTCCCCAATCTCCTTGTGAAATTGGGGATACTTGCCGCTATCATTCTGCTCAATCTCTTCACGATCTTTGGCTTTATGCTCATGCCTCTGTGGACAAAGCATACTGTAACCCCATCAAAAGTAATCCTGCGGTATGGATATACTGTCCTGGAGATTCCTCGTCAGAATGTGCTCAAGGCTCAGGTTCTCAAAGAACATCTACTGCGACCATATCTGGTGCGTATGGAATATGAAGTGATGAAGCAGCGTCTGGTGGCGACATTTTCTGCTCACGGTCTGGTACTTCTACAGTTAGACGGTCTCCATCCTTTTCAGGTCAATCGACGACAAGTGCAAGCGAGACAGATATTGCTCAACCTGGATCAACCAGAACAGTTTCTTGCCGCCCTCAACTCCGACCTCAGATCACAAAATTCGTCCAATGCACTCTCCGTTCCACCTGTACAGTCGGTTGCGCGAGAGCGTGAGCAATCGCATCAGGTACAAGTACCACTGACATCACTGGCAGTCCAGACGAAAAATCTGTCGCGCAGCTACGGTGATTTTGTAGCGGTTTCAGGAGTGAATTTATCGATTCATCATGGCGAGGTGTATGGCTTTCTTGGCGCGAATGGGGCTGGCAAGACGACAACCATCAAAATGCTAGTAGGTCTCGTCACTCCAACGAGCGGAACGGTGCTGTTGAACGGGCATAATCTTCTCAGTGAGGAGAAGGCAGCTAAAGTGAGTCTGGGGTATGTATCCGATCAGGCTATGCTCTATGAACGCCTGACTGGTCATGAGTTTCTCGCTTTCTTAGCGCACCTCCACAATATTCCTAGTCAATTAGCTCAAGAGCGGATTGACCATTATCTTGAACTCTTAGATTTGAAAGCGCAGTCGAACAGGCTTTGTGGCTCCTATTCCTTCGGAATGAAACGGAAGCTTGCCCTGGCAGGTGCCTTGTTACACGCCCCTTCTGTCGTTATTCTTGACGAACCATTAAATGGGTTAGATCCACGTAGCGCACGTAGAGTAAAGAATCTCTTCCTGAAATTAGCTGCCGATGGGGGCGCGGTCCTGCTCTCTACTCACGATCTCGCAACCGCCGAGGAGGTATGTCATCGGGTAGGTATCATTCATCATGGGCATCTTGTAGCGGAGGGACATGTCGCAGATTTGCGCCACCATGTTGATGCTCATAATCTGGAAGAAGTATTTTTACAACTGACGCAAGAATCTGAGGCTGAGAGAACTTCATGAAAAGTACGTGGATTTTGTTTCGGGCAGAAATGAGGTCGGTACACCATGCATTCGATGAGATGACTGCACGAGTCGGCCTGATGACTATGCTGCTGGTTGGCGGGGCGATCAATGTTAGCCTCGCACTCTGGTTTGCCCCTCATCTTGCCGTCTGGGTACAAGCAGGTTCAAGCACAACCACTTGGCATCTCTGGTCTTGTGTCGGTATCCTCTGGCTGCTGCAACTCATCTTCACCATCGTTAGCACGATCACGCGTTGGTTGAATGAGAAGCAGTCCGCACTGCTCCTCCCACTTCCTCTCAGCCCTGCAACCCGTTTCCGTTCACTGTATCTGATAACATTCTTTCTAGGAGCGGGGGCGCGGATGGTGCTTTTTTTCCTGTTTCCTCTCTTGCTCCTCGCCTGGCATACACTAGAATGGTTCCTGCTCGCTGTTACGGGTGCAGGAATAGTAACTTGGCTTGGCATTATGGGAACTCTGCTCTTCCTGGGCTACTTCTTCCCAGCTCCACGCCTGCTCGCGAGCTTCCTCGCGGTAATCCTTCTCTTGATTAGTGGCATCTGGTTCGGCTTCTGGCAAACACATCTCTCCTTCAACGCTCTTATGTCATTTGCTCCTCCATCGCCGATACTGGTCAGTTGTCTGTTCGCCCTCTTCCTGAGTATCCTCCTTGGACCTGGTGCGACCTGGTGTGGTCGCTTCTATATAGAAGCATATCAACAAATAAGTAATCAGACAAAAGGATATCAGGCACGAACTCCCCGTTGGCTGGACAAGACGCTCTGGCGCGTACTCGGCAATCAGCCATTGGTCAGGGCAATGATCTATAAGGGAGTGCTTAATCAATCGCGTATCAAGCTCAATCTTGTGCGTGCTCTCCCGTTACTCATAAGCATCCCTGTATTCTGGTTGCTCGTCACTCACCGCGTCTTTCCACTTTCGATGCCACCAACCTTTCTTCTTGCAGCCTATAGCTCTGGAGCCGGACTCTACACCTTCTTTGATGCTATCCCCAGTCCGATTGGGAGCGAAGGAATGCGTCTCCAATTTTACCTGACGGCTCCTTTTAGCCCGGCTGAGATACTCCGTGCGAAATTCTCTGTATACCTTGCATATATCCTGCCTGAATGCTTGTTGCTCTGCCTCATCTGTGCTCTAGTCATAGCGATAGACTGGCGTACTACCCTCATCGCGCTTACGATGACCGCTCTGATTTCTGTGGGTATGACGGCTCTCATTGTCTGGGGAAGTATGTGTGACGAAAACCTTTATCTGTTAGTAGAAGGAGAAATTCCTCTGCTCTTTCATGAACAGATGCCTTTTACACCGCGTCGTCTAGTTCTGCTGACTCTTTGCCTCCTGCTCTGTAGCATAGGAGTCGGCCTTACGTGGTTGGTTCCATTCCCTTATGCTCTCCTTCTCTTGCTTGGCGTTGACGTTTTTATGCTGAGTGTCGCCTGGAGATTTAGCTCCTCTTATCTGTTTCACCTGTTCAAGAAGGGCTAATGATGGTACGAAAGGAAGAAAGCTTATGTCAAGCGCACTGGATGAAACAGTAGTAGAGCGTGAGATACAACACGCAATGAAGGCAGCACAAACTCCTGGTTTAGCACTTGCGATTGTGAGGGGACAAGAGATGCTAGCGGCCTATGAAGGCTTGTATTGTCTTACAGACGGGCAGACTGTAGCAGTGACAATAAGCGGGAGTTCGTTATGGATCACATTACATTAGAGCCAGCAGGCATTTCTCTTGTACTCTTTGTGCAGGACTCGTTTTGTATATTCATCGTCAAACCAAGCCAGTCGGCACGCCCTTCAGCTCACCGCTTTCTTTACAAGCTCACCGATCTTCGCTTCTTCAGCGGCAGTCAACTCCTTCAGCGCGAAGTAGATCGGCCACATGGCACCTTCGTCGAGGTTCGCCCCGTCGTTGAAGCCAAGCGTCATGTACTTTTCTTTGAATTTCTGCCGATCGCGGAAGAAGCATACGACCTTGCCATCCTTAGCGTATGCAGGCATCCCGTACCAGGTTTTCGGCGAGAGAACTGGCGCACTAGCTTTTATGATAGCATGGAGCCGCTCGCCCATGGCACGGTCTGGTTCTGACATCATAGCGATTGCCTCGAGCACCGCGGCCTCGCCGTCCGCCTTCTTCGTTGCCTTCTTTTCGCTTACTGGCATGTGAGGTTCCTTTCAATTGCAATATTACAGATATTGTCTTATAATCAAGATACTTGATTTTGAAGCTATTGTCAAGGAGGTTGTACCTGTGAATTCAAAGAAGGACTCAGAAAAACAAGTTATTATAGCTGCGCGCGAGAACGGCATAAGCTCTGTTTTATTTCGCAATGCAATAGGGAGAAAGCTAGGCTTAAACATTACTGATTCTGAGTGCCTTAGTCTCTTATCTATAAAAGGTATCTCAACTCCTACAGAATTAGCCCATTATACCGGTCTAACGACTGGCTCGACCACAGCAATGCTTGATAGATTAGAAAAGGCCGAGTTTATTAGACGTATGCCCAATCCAAAGGATAGGCGCGGAGTATTGATTGAGATCAATAAGCAATATACAGAAACAGTTGGGCCATTTATTGCAGGTCTTCAGAAAGCACAAAATGAACTCATAGCTAGTTACTCAGACAAAGAACTTGAAACTATTACTGATTTCTTAACACGCTTTACAAATAACGTGAAAGAATGTACAAAGACAGTGATATACCCCGTGCGTTGAACGCAGGGGCTTCTACGCTGTTGCCAGCGTTGGGGGTATCCCACCCGAACGTGTTTTCATCCCTTTGTTCAGGATGTTGATCGCGGCGTTGTGGTCACGGTCAAGTTCACACCCACACTCGCAAGAGTGCCAACGCTCATCAAGTGTTTTCTTGCTAACCACGCCACACCCGCTACACACTTGACTGGTATACTTGGGGTCTACTGTCAACACAGTTACCGTACCAGCATATGCTGCTTTGTATTGACACATGCTCACAAATGTACTCTACCCAGCATCAAGAATGCTTTTATTGAGTCCCGCTTTGGTGCTTGCCCCATTGGGAGGGTATTTCCCCTCTTTATTCTGCTTGGGCTTGGGGGCTTTACTCATAGTGGAGGGTGCTACGTCTTCAAACGCAATCGTTTCGTAGGTATTGACCAAGTGCCTAGACTGTTTGTGCAAGAAGTCTTGTCTCTGATTTCTCACTTTCCTATGACACTTTACTCCCTGTTTTCGTGCCTTGTTGCGTCTATGGCTTCCCCTCTTGCATCGTGACAAGTGCTCTTGTGCCTTGCGTAACTTTGCCTCACCACAACGATAGTAGCGTGGGTTCTCGATGGTATCGCCAGTGGAGAGTGTCGCAAAGTGCAGTAAGCCTACGTCAATGCCGATTGCATCATCAGTGGAGGGGGTCTGTGTTGCTCCCTGCTCTCCCTCGCAACTGAATACCATATACCAGTGTTCCCCTTCACGCTTGATCGTACACGTTTTAATCTTGCCCTCAATTGGCCTATGGAGTTTGATTTTGACGCTACCAATCTTAGACAGTGAGACGCGGGTATCATGGGTCAGGCTATAGCCAGCCTGCGGAGAGGTGAAGCTCTCGTACCTCTCACGTCCCTGAAACCGTGGGTATCCTGCTTTCTCGCCCTTCTTGACCCGAAGAAAGAACGCTTTCATGGCTTTCTCGACACGGCGTAACACGTCCTGTAATACTTGACTATGA
>JBBQVS010000094.1:0-14086 GCA_038211295.1 Ktedonobacterales bacterium
CAGCACAAACACCCACCCAATTGTCGGCGAGTTGCGTTGAAAGAAGAGCAAGGCCGCAAGAATCAGCGTGAGTAACACAATTTCCTGGTGCATTTCCGCGACCCCAAATAGAAGAATAAGTGGGCTCCACGCGTACAGCAACGTTGCCGAGAGCCGCGTTTCGGGCTTCGTCCGTGTCAGGAGCGTCCAGAGCAGCGCAATATTCACGAGATGCGCGAGAAGGCCAAGGCTACGAAAAGCCAGCAGGGTATTCGCTACGCTATTCTGCGAGACAAGCGTCAGCAGCACACTAATATCAGTCCAGACGGGGCCGTAAGGCGTCGTTGTTTTCAGGGCAACGAGTGTTTGCAGAACGTTCTGGGGCGAAGGCAACACGCTATAGGGATTGGCATGTTGGAACGCGACCATATGCCCGTAGACACCGTAGTTCAACATATCTTGCGAGAACGGCGTCAGGCCAATCGGCACAAGCAGCATTGTCATTCCGAAGACGCCACTGAACGCCAGCATCAGCCAGAACAACAACACATTATTAAACCGCGAGAGTCGCTCTTGCACAACCTGTCCGCCGACACGTGAGGCGAACAGCGCGACGCCACTCGCGCACACTAATACAAGCAGAGAGAGGAGCGCGTTAGTGTTTGTCGTGCCATCTTGAATATTGAGGAGCGGCACCGTCGCGAGCAGACGCGGCAACACGGGAAAGGCATTTGTCCAGTACAAGGAGGGCAACCATGAAAAAAGCCCCGGCAACGCACGCTGTACCTGTTGGCCAGCACTGTCGGCGCGTGTCATCGCGGGGAGCAGAGGATAGAGCGCGAGTAGAAAAAGTTCTAAGAAGAGACCAAGCAAGAAAAGTTGTAGCGCGGTACGCCAACCTCTCGACTTCCGATTTTGTGTCATACTGATGCGCGGTGTCGCGGGTGGCGGCACGAGTGGAAGCGTGGGTTGCGTGACCCCTGGTAGGGCGGGTTGAGTACGCCGCGAACGTTGTGGGCGTGTGGGGCGTGATGGTGTGGCGTCTACTATTTGTTCGTCAGGATGCATAATTTCTCCGTCTAGGAAGAATGATATGTAGCTGTTGTAGCCGTTAAAGATGCCCTACATGTATAGAAAGAATATTGAACTATTGCATTGAGCTGTTTCAAAGGTATTAGACGGATACAGGAGAGAGTCGGTTACAACATAACTGCGCTTGTAGTATGCCGGAAAGAGTGACACCTGTCAATGAGTTCCGTTTTTGTGCTAGTGAAAAAGAATGAGGAAGAGAAGAAAGTACAGAAACCTCGGCTCTATTGTCAGATGTAGCGAACGATGATATAATGGTGCGGTGTTTGACTCCCCACAAGAACTTTTTCGGGAGAAATACATAGGGAGACCGCTAACACACGCAAGAACAGGCGGTATCTGTTACTGTGCATCAACGGTGTGTTGATGCTCCACCTGCTCCGACAGCGAACTTGTACGTCAACGGACGTGTTGGCCTGCACCTGATCGGAAGCATACCCACAGGAAGGAGGTGACTTCGTGAGGCGTGATTATGAACTAGGTATCATTCTCAACCCCGAAGTCAGCGAAGAGGAGACACGCGCCATTTTGGGCCGTCTCGAACAGATTGTCGCCACCTATGGCGGTCAGACAGTCAGAGTTCAGCAGTGGGGGCGCCGCCGTCTGGCTTACCTCATTGAACGCCACCGCGATGGCTATTACATTTTCATCGATATGATTTTGACGCCTGAGACCGTGAGCGAACTCGAACGTACACTCAAGGTTTCCGAAATTGTGCTCCGTCACATGTTTAGAAGACGCGACCCCAAGGCCGTCCAGCAAGAGCGTGAGGATCGCGAGGCACGCGCTGCAGCCGCAGCAGCGAATGCTGAGCTAGCCGCCGCGAACGCCGCCGCTCAGGCGAATGCACCAGAGGGCCAGCAGGACGAGTCAACCGAGGATGGACTGGAAGCACCAGAAACAGCAGGTATATCAGCAGAGTCAGACACACCAGACAGCTTAGAAGTGTCGGAAGTTCCTGACGAAGACTACGGCGAAGTGCCACCTGCTATCGAGGAAACGGTTGAGGCGTAATCGCGCCCAACCTGAGTGACAACGAAAATATGTTTGGGTTCGTTCGTTAGGATTTTCAGGGAACAATAAAAGAGCCGGGGTGTAGAGCAAACCGAGCCGAAAGGATTTTGACTCATGAACAAGGTTACACTTATCGGACGTTTGGGGAAAGACCCAGAAATGAGCTATACCCCCAATGGCCTCGCAGTCACGAAGTTCACTGTTGCCATCAACCGCTATGCGAAATCTCAGACTGGCGAAAGACAGGATGAGACCGACTGGTATAGCATCGTAGCCTTTAACAAGCTTGCAGAGACGTGTAACACGTATCTGAAGAAGGGCAGTAAGGTCTATGTTGAGGGGCGACTCGCGCAACGTAAGTACACCGATAGAAACAACGTTGAGCGTGTCGCACTTGAAGTCACACTGACTGAAATGGAAAACCTCACACCTAAAGATCAGCCTGGTGTTGGTGCTTCTTCTGGCTTTGGTGGTAGCGTAAACGATGCTCTTGGAGATATCGACGAACACCCCTTCTAAGTTTTGAGAGGGATAGAAGTCTGTGCAAAGACGTTCTGAAAGTGGTCCACGCCGCGATAGACGCGAAGGTGGACGAGGCGAGCGCTCATCGCGCCGCAAAATTTGTCAATTCTGCCACGATCATGTGCGCGAGATCGACTATAAAGATGCCAACCGCTTTATCAAGCGTTACATTTCTGATCGTGGGAAGATCGAACCTCGCCGCAAGACGGGAACCTGCGCCAAGCATCAGCGCAGTTTGAGCGGTGCGTTGAAGCAGGCACGCTTCATGGCATTGCTCCCCTATACCGCCGAACATATTCGCGGCATGTAACCAGCATCTTGAGGCAAGAGAACGACACGTCGGTGTTCTCTTGCCTTTCTCTTGAGAGAGAACTTTTGGTCTCTTCTCCCCGTTACACATCTCTGCTGTCGCGGGTATCCATCGGGAGGTTTTTATGAACAGTCAGACAGCGCGTCGGCCTGACAGCAAGCGACCAATGCGATCTGCCAAACCAAACAAATATACAAAACAGACAGCGCACGTAGAGGCGCGTCGTGACGGCAAACCTCTTGTGTTTGGATGGGGACGCCACCTCTCACGCAACGAGAAAATTATTTTTCAACGTCGTGCCGTCTGGTCTCTCACTATTGCTACCGCGCTCCTTATCGTTGCCGTTATCATTGGCTTCTGGGTCAATGTAAACATAATTGCGCCCGCACAACCTATCACTACAGTCAATGGACAAAATATTCCAGTAGCGGATTATCGCAAATTGCTCGCCGTCAAAGCACAGATCGAGCTGAACAAAATCAAGGGCGTCAACGGCCTTACCGCTCAGGGCGATGCACTCAATAGACAAGTTGTCGCGCAACAGAGTGATGTCGATGCGACGACAAAACAAATAACCACCCTGAACACGCAAATCAAAGCACTACCCGCCGGTGACAGCGCACAACGCACAGACCTGACCGCGCAACTTGCTGGTCTCAAGCAGAAACTGACCGCATCGCAGACGCAGCATGATACGCTCGCCGCCAAATATCAAGACCTGCTCAAAAATGGTATTCCATTAGAGCAACAGTTGTACACGCAACCTCAGCAGACAAATGATAGCGCGACCTGGTCGCAGGACGACATCATTATTCGCAACTGGCTCGCGACACAAAACGGCAGCGTCAATGCCCAGATCAACCCGAATTCCAGCGCGGTTGATAAAGCGGTCAAGGACTTTATCGCAGGTTTCCCAAAGGGTAGCACCTACGCCCGGTTTTTGAGCGCGAATAATCTAAACGACGCCGACGTACATCAGGCGATTACGCTCACAACACGCCGCAGTAACATGCAGACATTCGTCACGAATGCCGTTACCACGCCGACCTATCAGGTGCTTGCGCGGCGCATCGCTACCGCGACATCGAGCGACGCGAATAACCTGCTCAAGCAGCTCAAAGGCGGCTCCGATTTCGGCAAGCTCGCTAAAGCCAAATCCGTCGATACCGTCACCAACGCAAAGGGTGGCGATCTCGGTTGGATGGCACGCGGTCAATACATTCAGACATACGCGGCGGGTACAAGTGGTACAATCGAGAACTGGATTTTCGATCCCTCGCGCAAACTGAATGAGCTTAGCCCTGTCCTTTCAGAAAACGGCTCATTCTACATCATCCAGATTCTTGGTATTGACCCGTCTCGCACGATTGATACCGCGACACTCAAAACCTTGAAAGATGGTGCGTTGAACAACTGGCTCATGCAGCATAGAGCGAACGCGAAGATCACCACAATTGACGCGGACAAGATCGCCGACCCAACGCTCATGCCGCCCGGTCTACCCGCGTCCGCTCCCGCGCAGGCTCCTGCGGGCGGTGGTGCTGGACTTCCTACAGGGCAATAAATTTTTCCCATTGATTCCATCGTAGGAAAGAGGGAGACCGTGAGGGTCTCCCTCTTTCCTATACTGCACTGCATTCTCACCGCAATATGCTATAATTAAAGCTACATATTCTACTTTTTATTGTGACTGGTCGAAAACATCGCAAACAAGGAACAATACATACGTCTATGACCATTTTTGCACCCGCTAGCACACTTCTGCAACGTACCACTATAGATGAACCCATTCATACTGTCCTGGAAACCGCATCGCTCTATCTTCATATTCCTTTTTGTCATACACGCTGCCACTATTGTGATTTCAACACCTACGCTGGCATGTTGCCGCTTAGAGAACCATATGTAAAAGCCCTGCTTAAAGAGGTCGCGCTTGCTGGCACGATGGCACAACATCCAGACGGCTCACAACGCCGCGCACGCACGATTTTTTTCGGCGGCGGCACACCCAGTCTTTTGACTGTAGCCCAGATTGCACGCTTGCTCGCCGCCTGTTTCGCGTCCTTCGCCATCGATGCCGACGCGGAGATCACAATGGAGGCCAACCCCGGCACCCTCAACGCAGAGCAGCTACAGGGCATACGGGCGGCGGGTATCAACCGTTTGAGTATGGGCGCACAAAGTTTCGATGCTGAACTCCTACAAACCCTGGGCCGCATCCATACACCTGATGAGATTACACAGGCGGTTGAGTTCGCTCGCGCTGCCGGCTTTACCTCGATCAATGTGGATTTTATGTTTGGACTTCCCGGACAAACAATGCAACAGTGGCGTGAGACGCTTGACCGCGCACTCAAATTACGCCCCGAACATCTTTCGCTCTACTCGCTCATCATTGAAGAAGGCACTCCGTTCCACACGTGGGCGCACGAGGGACGCATCACTCCCGGCGACGAAGACCTGTGCGCGGACATGTATGAGTACGCCGACGAGCAACTCTGTGCAGCAGGCTATGAAAACTACGAAATCTCGAATTGGGCATTACCGGGCCATCATAGCCGCCACAACCTGACCTACTGGCAAAACCTTCCCTATATTGGCATGGGCGCGGGCGCGTACTCGACTTTCAAAGGCAGACGCTTCTCCAATATTCTTGACCCTATGGAATATATCAAAGCCGTCAACGCGCACCGTCTGCCAGAAGCGGACAGTGAGCGAGTAGAGCGCGAACAAGAGATGTCGGAGACAGCGTTTCTTGCACTCCGTACCGCTATGGGCCTGCACCTGCCTACCTTTGAACAACGCTTCTCGCTTCCCTTCGCGGACTTCGCGGGGAACCGTCTGCAACCAGTGGAAGAGGCGGGATTACTGGAACATGAGGAAGAGTGGCTACGTTTGAGTAAACGGGGGCGTCTGCTTGGTAACGAGGTCTTTCTGCGCCTACTACCTGACTAGCTAGCATAAACAAAGGATTCATTGTGGAGTCATCACACGCAATACACTGGCAAGCGTATCCGCTCCGTTCCAGAGCGGAGCGCGAAGCCGATATGCAGCAGAAAATAGACCCTTTATACGCCCAACTACTGGCGAATCGCGGCATCACAACGTATACCGATATGAGCCGCTTTCTGCGTGCGGACTACACGGAAAGTCTCGACCCGCTTCTGCTTGTGGATATGAAACGCGCGACGCAGCGTGTTCAGCACGCGCTCGCACAAAAAGAACATATCACGGTGTATGGCGATTACGACGCTGACGGCGTTACCTCGTCGGCCCTGCTGTTCCGTGCGCTCCGTGCGCTTAAACACACGGACGCTACGCTTGATTTTCATATTCCACACCGCCAGAACGACGGGTGCGGACTGAACAGCGCGGCACTGGATATCCTCAAACAGCGTGGGACACAGCTTATCATTACCACCGATTGCGCGAGTTCCGACGTGGAGCAGGTCGCGTATGCCCGCACGCTGGGCATAGAGGTAATCATCACTGACCATCACAATCCGCCCGCAGAGCTACCGCCCGCGTTCGCAATGGTCAATCCCTGGCGTGCTGATACGCCAGAGAACGCGCTCCCGTTTCGCCCGCTCTGTGGCGCAGGCATGGCCTTCAAGCTGGTGCAAGCTCTGTACCGCGCGAATGGACGTTCCCCGGAAGACGAAGTGGAGTTGCTGGACTTAGTAGCAATTGGCACAATCGCGGATATTGTGCCACTTATCGGCGAGAACCATCTGCTCGCCCGTCTCGGAATGCAGGTATTGAACACTACACGTAAACCGGGTCTACAAGCACTGATTCGGAACGCGAACCTGCACCTCGGCACTATCCGTGAGCGCGATATCGCGTATGGATTGGCTCCACGCATCAACGCGGCGGGACGAATGCAAGACGCGAGCATCGCGTTTCATCTGCTCATAACCGAGAGCGCGGAAGAAGCCACAACCTATGTTGCCCAGTTGGAGGCATTGAATATCTCGCGTCAACAGCAAACGGAGACGCTGATGCGGAATGTGCGCGAGGAGGCACGACGCCACCCGAACGATTCAGTAATTCTGGTAAGTGGCGATGATTGGCATGAAGGGATACTTGGCCTTGTCGCGGGCAAACTAGTCGAAGAGATTCACAAGCCCGTCTTTGTGGTGAGCAATGACGCGGAAAAGCGACTCAGTCGCGGCTCCGCTCGTAGTCAGAAGGGCTTCAACGTTATTGAGGCCCTACGCAATTTCTCTGGTCGTCTGGAACGCTACGGCGGTCACGCGCAGGCGGCAGGCTTCACCATCGAAACAACGCGCATCACCGAATTTCGGCAACATCTGCTGGACTGGCAGGCAACGGGCATCGTCGCCATTGAGCCTGAACACGGAGTCACGATTGAACCGCTCGAAGAGGCCGTTGCTGAGTCTGTACCGCTCGCGCCGATGGTTGATCTTATGCTAAACCGCACCAACCTGCTGAACTACGTCGGCTACAAAAAGCTTCAAGAACTTGGCCCTTTTGGTGCGAGTAATCCCGAACCGACCTTCAAAGTACAGCGGGCGCGTCTGCTAGATCGCTGGGCAAGCGGCATGAATCGCCATAATCTGCGCCTAAAACTCGAAGTCACCGACCTGAAGACGCATCATACCGCGTTCATCACCGGCACGCTCACACGCGGAGCAGACTTGCTAGAAAGCTTTGAGCGTGGCGCGTTTGTCGATATCGTTTTTCGTATCGAGGCGTCCGAGGACGAGGGCCGCCGCGATGTCTGGCTAAAGATACTCGATGTGCGAAAAAGCGCGGGAAGCTGAAACACAAGAGCGTATCGCCTCTACAGGATTGTCACAAGCCATTGAAGCAAATATAACGCGCCCATGCCTATAACAAGCGTTAGCAACACGTTTTTGGTTCGCCACGCCACAACAAGTGCCAGAACGCCAGCAAGCAGACGTGTATTGCTTATAGAAAAGGCCAGTGTTCCCTGTGGCAGAAAGAGCGCGGGAAAGATAATGGCGGAAAGTACCGCAATCGGCACAAAGCGAAACGCTCTTTGTAGCAACGTGGGTACGTCCATGCGACTGAAAAAGAGAATAAACGAGAGGCGAGTGGCATAGGTAAGCACGCCAACGATGATGAGGGTGAGCCAGAGCGTCATGGTATACTCCGTAAAAAGCGCGTGTTTTTGGGCTGCCTCAGTGTTTCTACAATCAGGCCAGCAGCGATCCCAATAATCGTCGCAACCGCGAGACTTAACTTGAACGGCAGCGTGTACGCCACCAGCGCGACGATACCCGCCGTGAGTGCCGCCACTATGCTCGCGCGGTCTTTCAGCGAGGGAACGACGAGCGCGATAAAGGTCAGCGTTGAGGTAAAATCGAGAGACAAGCTTGCGGGTACTTGCGTTCCCAGAAAAATGCCAATCGCCGTACTCGCCTGCCATGTTGACCACAGGGCAAGACCCGCACCAAAAAAGTACCAGTGTTTGTAATAGAGTGCTTGCTCATCCGCCTCCTCATCCTTGCGATAATGCGAGATGGTGACGACATATGCCTCGTCGGTCAAGAGGTACGCGAGCAACCACTTCCAGTGCTTCGGCAGGCGTTTGACGAAGGGGGCAAGCGAGGCACTGTAAAGCATGTGCCGAATATTGACGATGAACGCGGTAAGAATAATGATGATAGGTGGCGTGCCTGCCGCGACAAGTTGCACAATGATGAATTGTGATGAACCCGCGAACACCACACTCGACATGCCCAATGCTGTGAGCGGGGGTATGTGTGCGCTCAGGGCCGAAACGCCGTAAATCATACCGAACGGAACTACGCCCGGCAAAATGGGAAATTCACCCTTGAGTCCCGCGAAAAATTCAATCCACCTTGTTGTCATAGAAAAATCCGTCTGCTAAAAAAAGACAGTGGAACGGCTTGCAGATGCACAAGGGAGCATGGCATAGCATGGCGAAGCCACGCCATGCCAGAGCAGCGTAAGCGGCGAAACACATGGTATAGTAGTGACGGGGCTTGCCCCCGTCATGCTCTCTCGCCCCGTCATGCTTCTCCATGCCCTCATCATGCCCACTAAGTCACGTTGCGGGATATTGGAGTCGGTGGCTTAGGACTATTCCATTGTCTCTGCTTTCACCTGAAGGTATCAGGGATAGACACCGCGAATCTCGGTTGCTTCCGCGACACGCGCGACGGCAAGGAGATACGCCCCCATACGCAGGTTTGTTTGCTGCTCCTGTGCTTTTTGATACACGGCCTGAAAAGAGCGGGTCATAATCGTTTCAAGGCGGTTATTGATCTCATTTTCGGCCCAGAAGAAGCGTTGCAGGTCTTGTACCCATTCAAAGTAGCTGACGGTAACGCCACCAGCGTTTGCGAGAATATCCGGCACAATCACCACGCCTCGATCATTGAGAATGCGATCCGCTTCTGGCGTTGTTGGCCCATTCGCGGCCTCGATCACCATACGGGCCTTAACGCGTGCGGCGTTGCGTTCCGTCAACTGGTTTTCAAGCGCGGCAGGCACCAATACCTCACATGGCAGCTCTAACAGTTCCGCGTTCGTCACGGCCTCGGTGCCGGGTAGACCCGCGAGGTTGCCCTGCTCTTTCGAGTAGCGCAGTGCTTGATGTACGTCGATGCCCGCAGGATTGTAGACCCCACCCTTGATATCGCTTAGCGCGACGATTTTGCACCCAAGCTCGCTCAGGAGCCGCGCCGAAATGCTCCCAACGTTGCCAAAGCCCTGAATGACTACCGCGCACTTATCGGGCCGCATCCCGTGCGCCATCAATGCCTCACGCGTCACGACCTGTACGCCGCGTGCCGTCGCCTCAAGGCGTCCCTCGCTGCCACCAATCGCCAACGGCTTACCCGTGATAACGGCGGGAACAGAATAGCCCTGATGCATGGAAAACGTGTCCATCATCCACGCCATAATCTGCGGATTGGTGTTCATGTCGGGCGCGGGAATATCGCTATTCGGCCCGATCAGAATCGAGATTTCGGTGGCATACCGCCGCGACATGCGTTCCAGTTCCGAGCGCGACATGATGTGTGGGTCACAAATGACGCCGCCCTTCGCGCCACCGAACGGGATATTTACTACCGCGCACTTCCACGTCATCCACATGGCGAGGGCGCGTACCTCATCCAGCGACACCTCCGGGCTAAACCGAATGCCGCCCTTCGCAGGACCACGATTGATATTATGCTGCACCCTGTAGCCGGTAAACATCTCAACATCGCCGTTGTCCATGCGGACAGGGAAATTCACAATTAGCTCGCGTTTGGGTTTGCGTAAAATAGCTCGCATTGCCTGCGACAGGCCCAGACGGTCAGCAGCTTCGTCGAACTGCTCCACCGCCACCGCATATGGACTCATTGCCTCGATAACCATAACTCAGAGAACCTCCTTGACATGGGCCACTGCATAGCCCTTCATGCAACAATGCACAGGAAGCAACATCGCTTCCCCTAAAATCTTCCCCAACGAAACAGGGACACATCGCCGCTCCTACCTCCTGTAGGATATCACACAAAAGCCAGGGGTATAGGTCGCCCTATAACGACGAAGTGGGCGATACGTTTTGGAGGGTGTATAATTATGAGGGAGCTATATGCAGTGCGATACAACATAGCAAAAAGCTAAGAGAAGAGAGCCAGAGAAAATGCAAGAGAAAACAGACAAGCCACTAAGAAGAGTCAAGCAAATAGCTGTAACCGGCCTCTTCGGAATATTCAACCATGTCATTCCGCTATACATGTACGAACGCATAACCATTATTCATGGGCCAAACGGCTTTGGAAAAACGGCCATTCTGAGATTACTAAATGCTCTGTTCTCGAAGGATGACGACATCCTACGCGAAACCGTTTTCGATGAGTTACGTGTGGATTTTGATGATAATACGAGCCTGTGGGTAAAAAAAATACTTGAACAAGGTGTTCAAGAAGATACGAAGGAACAACACTCTATAAGTCAAACAAGCCCGACTCTTGTTTTTGAAACCAATAATAAAAAGCCTGTTACTATACAACAGAAGAACCTCTCTCTCACTGAACAGCTATTTTCTATACTAAAACAGACATCTGGTTCTTTTACAAATGAGCAAACCACAGCTACCTATTTAAATTCTTATAAATTGCTGTCCGACAAAAATAATTCAGAATGGCTTATAGAACTAAGAAAAGCTATTCCTGTGCATTTTATCGAGACACAACGTTTATTAAATATTATAAAATTTCAAATACATAACAATGACAAAAAACCTGAGATGACACCTACCATTACTGCTTATTCAGAGGAACTAGCAGAGATTATCACAATAAAATTGGCGCAGTCCTCTGCGCTTTCACAGACACTGGATAAAACCTTTCCTGTTCGCGCCTTTAGTCCACCATCTACACACCGCAATATGCGAGATAATGAGCTACGCGAAAAATTAGCGACACTGGAGGAGAAACGTTCACAGCTTACCAATGTCGGTCTGCTAGACGCAGATGAAAGTGCAACATTTCAAATAGAAGACCATATGGACGATAGCAAAAGAACGATGCTCTCAGTCTATGTTGAGGATACAGAAAAGAAACTGAATGTGTATGAGGAGCTAGCGTCTAAAATTGATTTACTTACCAAGATTATTAACAAACGCTTTCTGTACAAGAACATGACGACCAGTAAGGATAAAGGTTTTATTTTTACCAACTCACAGGGCGTTACGCTTCCCCTTGAAAGTCTCTCTTCGGGTGAGCAACACGAGCTTGTCTTGTTCTACGAGCTACTGTTTAAGGTCGCCCCAAATTCACTTGTACTGATTGATGAACCTGAGATATCGTTACATGTGGTATGGCAAGAACACTTCTTGAAAGACATACAGGAGGTTACACGATTAGCTGGCTCAGATGTACTAATGGCAACACATTCTCCCGATGTAATTAGTAATAGATGGGATTTAACAGTTCCACTAAACACACCCAGTAAATGAGAGAAGCCCTTACACCAGACCGTACCGCTAACGCGATACGATTACAACGAGGCTACCCTGGGCAGAGCTTAACAGCTTTTTTAATTGTTGAAGGAAGCACAGACGAAAGATTCTATAAATGGCTGGTGAATAGAGAAAGGTGTAAAATACATATTACATATGGCAAAAATAATGCAATGCAGGTATTATCTCTTTTAGAACAGAGCAATTTTTTGGGGATGCTTGCTTTTGTCGATGCTGATTTCGACGTTCTTGAGGGTAAAATACCTTTCTCCCAAAACCTCCTGTTCACGGATACTCACGACCTTGAAACCATGATTATCCACTCCCCTGCACTTACTAAAGTGCTTCATCAGTTTGGTTCAGCAGATAAGATCGAGGAGATTGAGAAGGATACAAATAGAAATGTTATAGCAATACTCCTCGAAAGTGGTACGCACCTTGGTTATCTACGGTGGGTGTCTCTAGTATATAAACTCTCGCTGACATTTGAAGGTCTGGACTTTGGGAAGTTTGTAAGCAAAGAAAAACTTACTATAGATGTTGCTAAGCTCATCAAAGCAGTGAAGGATAAATCTCAAAAACCAGGATTATCTGAGGAAGATATACGTGATAAGTTGAAAAAATTGCAAAATTCAGAGCATAGCCAGTGGCACATCTGCTGCGGTCACGATCTTGTGTCTATTCTGTCGTTGGAGCTTACAAAAGCTATTGGTACATACAATACGAGAGAGGTTGCACCAGAAATGGTGGAGAAGTTTCTTTATCTTGCTTACGAACGCTCCTACTTTGCAGAAACACAGCTTTATTTATCTATTCAGCAATGGGAGCAGGATAATACTCCATTTATCATTCTAGGGTCAGAATAAACTCTTCTTTTACTGTCTTTCACTCTCCGCCTTTTCCCTCATAGTTTCCGTTTTTTGCCCTGTATCAGAGAATAGTATAGTGTACCAGACTTGACAATTGTACCTATTCTGACCTATAATTATAGAACACAAATTCTAAAAGGAGTTACAGATGAGCGACCAGAACAACGAACAGGGGCGTGAGGAGCAGAAGCGAACCCGCACCTTTAATCCGAACGACCATGTAATGCAGTTGAAGAGTAAGCAAGGATCACAAGACTATCTGCCCGTTCAGTGGCGGCTCGTCTGGTTCCGACAGGATCATCCACAGGGAACAATCGAGACCGAGATTGTTCATCTTGACCTGGACAAAGAGACGGAAGAAGAGACCTACGTCTGGAGCAACGAGAAAAGGCGCAGCGAGAAGGTTGTCAAAACCGCGAAAGGCATGGCGATCTTCCGCGCAACTGTGCGCGATGGCAAGGGTGGTCTCGCGACTGGCACGAAGATGGAAAAAGCCGCGTCCTTTCCCGATTGGCTTGAAAAGGCTGAGACTGGCGCGATAGGCCGCGCCCTCGCCGCTTTGGGCTATGGTACACAGTTCGCGGGCGAGGAATTCAACGAGTCACACCGCATCGTTGATAGTCCCGTCACCCGCGCAACGAACGGCGGCGAGAACGGGAATACTCATGAGCAAAATACTCCGTTCCTTCCGCGTCCAACCGTTATCCCCAACGCTCCTATAACCACTGGCACGACCAGCACGAGCACCTCTGCTCCCGTCATGCCTCCCGCTCCGTCCGTGGTTGAGACGGCCAGGGATACAGGTATGCTGGTAACAGAGCAACAGATTTCGAGTATTCGTAAGTTAAGCGAGTATCTTGGCAAGGCAGAGCCGGAGAGTCTGGCGTCCCTGAGCAACCTCGACGCGAAAAAGATGATTCAACAGCTTACCGCCGAGTATCGGCAGAGCAAAAAGGCTTCCTGAGAAAGCGCAGGCAGAATAGTATGACTTCAGTTGAGGTAGAGTATGCCGAAAAGCGGATGCGTCAGAGGTGGCGCGATCTGGTGATGGAAGAGCAACGCGGCACGTCGCTGCCAGTGCTTGAGCGCATGTTCAATGCCTATATGCTGGCAGTGGAAGAGTACAACCATTGCGTTGAACACGACCAACCACCGCGTGTACGGCAAAAGACTCCTACGAAGAAAAAAGCATCGTGACAGAAACATTGTAATAAAGAAAAAGACACAGGGAGACCGCGAGGGTCTCCCCTACATTTTCTATGTGTTGGGGAGACCCTCGCGGTCTCCCTGCACTCTCCCTCCCCACATTCTCTATCTTCTACTACAACCTCT
>JBBQVS010000095.1:0-14047 GCA_038211295.1 Ktedonobacterales bacterium
CCCCTGACAGGCGTCTATTATGCCGCCCCTTCACCCACCACACCACCGTTTGTTGTGATGGGCGATATTGTACGCGTGGGCCAGGTGATCGCGCTGGTGGAGGCGATGAAAGTGTTTAACGAAATTCAGGCCGACGTATCAGGCCGAGTCGTTGCGATGGTTGCGGCTAGTGGGAATGTTGTTCAAAAAGGCGAAGTGTTGTTGCGCGTGGAGCCGCTCTAATGACAGGGACGACTCGTGCTTATTACGACTTTAGCGAGGCCGAGCGTGCGATGATATAAAGGGAGAACAATGCAGAAGCTGATACTCGCGGTTTTACCGCAGACGTATGCGGTTAGCCGTCTTGATCCTAACCAGTCCATTCCACCGTGGGCGTTGCTGGGCGACGATTTCATCTCACTCACACGCACCAGCACAGAACTTTCCATTGTGTGTCTACAAGAGAACGTCCCGCCAGAGGGTACGACAACCGAGCGTGGTTGGCGATGTATCAAGGTGGAGGGGGCGTTCGCTTTCTCCGTCTCCGGCCTTCATGTCTCGCTTGCCGCTCCGCTCGCCGAGTCGAATATCAGCGTGCTTGCCATCGCGACCTACGAGACCGATCATCTGCTGGTCAAAGAGGCCGACCTTGAACGCACACTACAGGTCTTAGTACGGGCAGGGCATACTATAAAACGGTAGGATACGCTGCAACAGAGCACATTTACAGTTGAGGCACAGCAAACTGATCTATTACGCGCAATGAGGTATATTGGCGCAAGAACTCTTGCATCAGTATACCCCTTTTCACTATGCCCCATTTGTACTACTTTTTCGCCTTCTAAAAAACGTGAGTGTATACTCTTTACATAATCTCATGGAAGTGGCGGGTGTCCACTTCCATACATAAAAGCTCGCATTTGTGGTGTGATTTGTGGAGGAGGATAGTTTTTAGAATGCGTTACCCCTTTTTTATGCAACGCTTGTTGCGCAAGACCAGATCGCGCTGGTTTTTGCCCGCTCTCTGTCTCGTTCTTCTAGTATCAGTCATTTCTGGCGTCTTCGTCATTCCCAACGCCCTGCGTGCTTTACACGCGGACAATTTTGCAGCGTACACAACGGTTGGGACTGTTTTTGACGATTATAACCAGAATGGCGCACAGGGAAGCCGTGAACCAGGTATCAACGGCGTGGTTGTGACCGCGTATGACAACACTAACACTGCTGTTGCCACTGATACGACAAAGACTGCTGGTTCCACGTTGGGCCAGTACACGCTGACGATTGCCAGTGGAGTTGGCCCGACGCGCGTGCAGTTCACTAATTTTGGCGCGGCAAGTACAGTTCCCGCGCTAATGGGCTATCAGCCATCAATGCATACGGGCGGTACCTCGGTCTCCTTCGTCGATGGCACACAGAATGCAACGGGTGTTAATTTCGGTCTGGAGCATCCCGCCGAGTATTGCCAGAACAATCCCAGCCTCTCCACCAGTTGCTATGTGCGCGGCGACCAGACAAATACAAACGATCATGTAGTAGTACGCTTCCCATATACCAATAGTGGAAATACCACAGACCCGACGCCAATTGCAACATCGCCAGAGGTTGGTACAACCTGGGGCCTGACCTATAGACGGTCAAGCGACACCCTGTTCCTGGCCTCGTACCTCAAGCGACATAGTGGCTTCAAGCCCGGCGGCAGCACGGGTGCTATCTATATGATTACGGGGGCAGATGGCGCAACGCCCGCCGTTGCGAGCACGCCATTTATAGACCTCAATAGTGTCTTTGGCGCGAATACCGCAGGTGCTGACCCGCACGACGCTACAAATAATTATCACGTTGACGGTACGGCATATGACGCGATTGGCAAAGTCTCGCTTGGCGGCATTGCACTTTCCGAGGACGAAAGCACGCTGTATGCGGTCAATCTGTTTGACAAACAGCTCTATAGCTTACCAATTGGGGCGGCACCGAATGCTCCAACGGCTCCACTTGCCGCGAACAGCACACGGACAGCACTTCCTGTTCCCAGTAGTTGCACGGCAAGCGATCTGCGTCCCTTCGCGGTCACAGTGTATCGCGGAACCGTGTATGTCGGCGCGGTCTGCTCCGCCGAGTCTACAGTCAGTTCTGGCTTACCCGCCGGTGACGCGACAAAATTGCAGGCGTATGTCTTCGCTTATACTGATGCGGGCGGTTTTGTAGCGGCTCCAGTTTTCCAGTTTCCGCTCAACTATACCCGTCACTGCGCGAACAACGCCTATCAGGGCAACTGCCGCTCCACAAATCCTGCCGCGTGGAATCCCTGGCTTCCAACGTTTCCGTCCGTCTCTGGTTCCGCAACCTACCCACAACCGATTTTGACGGGCATCACCTTTGATAATGGAGACATTATTCTAGGAATACGTGACCGCTTCGGCGATCAGATGGGCGTGAGTGACCCCGACCCGTCGGGAAACGGTTCTTACAGTGGCATCACAGCGGGCGATACATTGCGTGCCTGTCAGCAAACGGTAGGCGATATCACCGCAGGTTGGACGTTGGAAAGTAACGCGACCTGCGGCAGTATTCAGACAGATGGTAAAGATACTGGCATGGGGCCAGGCGCGGCGACCTATGACGCCACAGTCGGCAATGGTCAGTATTATTATCAGAATCACTTTGTACCATATCACGATTATGTCGGGATTGGTGGCCTCGTGCAGGTTCCCGGTTTTCCCGGTATCGCAGCAACCGTACTCGACCCAACCGACTCGATCAATAGCGGTGGCGTGCGTACTTATGACAACACGCTTGGCACAACGACCAATAGTTACCGCATCTACTATCAGGGGGACGCCCCCAATGCGTTCTCGAAATCGAACGGGCTTGGCTCGCTGGTTGCGTTTTGCCACTCGGCACCTGTCGAGATTGGAAACCGTGTATGGCTCGATATCAATGGCAACGGGATACAGGACGCGGGCGAAGCAGCTATCGCGAACGTGACGATTCATCTCTACGCGGCGGATGGTACAACGTTGCTACAAACAACCACCACCGACATAAATGGCAATTACTTCTTTACCATTCCGGCCTACACGCCCTACATTATTAAGCTGGATAACGCGACTGACTACACAACCAATGGCCCCCTCGTGGGCTATCAGTTGACAAGTTCCTATCAGGATACGCGCACGGCGAGTGCTGACTCTAAAGGTGCCTTGCCTCAGCCTGCCAGTGCTATTGGTAACGGGAACTACCCCCAGACAACGGTACTGGCACATGTGCCAGGTCAGAACGACCATACCTTCGACTTTGGTTTCACCACTCATCCCGACCTGACAATCGCCAAAACCGTTGTTGGCGGCAACGCATTTCAGGTTGGTAACTCGGTTAGCTATCATCTACAAGCAAGTAGCACCAATGTCGGCGGCCCCGTTATTGCCTCGCAAGCAATCACCGTGACCGACCCACTCGCGGCTGGCCTGACAAACATAACAGCAACTGGAAGCGGCTGGACGTATATAGTTAGTGCTACAACAAGTCCCGCAACCGTGACCGCGACCTACAACGGAGCCTATCCCGTCGCACCCGGCACGACGCTCCCCTTGATCACCATTACGGGAACACTAACCGGTGCTGCAATAAATGGGCTGAGTAATACCGCAACCGTTGGCACCGGAGGCGACTCTGACAGCACAAATAACGCCGCAACCGCGAACATTCAGGTGAGCGCGGCACCGACGCCAACGCCGATTATCACGCCAACGCCAGGCACGACACCAACGCCGATTATTACGCCGACGCCAGGCACGACGCCAACACCGATTATCACACCGACGCCAGGCACGACGCCAACGCCGCGACCTGTGATTACGCCAACACCAATCACGACACCGGCACCAACGCCGCCTCCGAGCGATCCCGGACTCCCTCCAACGGGTGGAGGACGGTTTTAGCTCTCGCCTGGAGAAACATTGGGAGACCGCGAACGTCCCCCCTGCACAGAGAATGATAATACGCAGGGGGACGTTCGCGGTCTCCCAACATCGCGTCTATTTTTCACAATGAAGGAGAACATTCATGCAACGTTTACGTAAATACTGGTATGTGGCGGCCCTGCTTCTGGTCGCATTGATTTTAACATTCAGCTTCACAATCGGCGGCTGGGCGGGACGCCAGCTCTCCCCACCTGCCGCGAAGGGTCTACAAAAAGGTGTTGCGAGCAAAAAGCAAGTCGGCACAGTGAAATCGGGGACGACACACGGGACATCGACGCCACAGAAAGCTCCGGTGGCGTCGATCATTATTCCAGCTATTGGCGTAGATGCCCCACTAGAGGCCGTTGGCGTGTTGCCAACTGGCGTGATGGCTGTACCCGTGCAAAATCCCTGGACGGGCGTTGGCTGGTATCACAATGGCCCATTTCCGGGTGAGAAGGGGAGCGCGGTGGTTGACGGACATCTTGACCGTCCCGGTGGTGCGCCGGCGGTCTTCTGGCGCATTCATTCGCTACACGTCGGCGACGTAATCATTGTGTCGCATCCCGGTAGAAAAACGTTGACGTTCCGCGTGACCGAGATGCAGTTCTACACTCCCCAACAGGCACCGCTCGCACGTATTTTCAGAAATACAAGTGGCACATTTCTCAACCTTGTTACATGCGCTGGTACATGGTTGCCACTCGAACACCAGACTACGCTACGTCTCGTGGTCTACTCAACACTTGTGGCATAGTCTTCTCTGAATAAAACAGGGTATGCCAAACAATCAAAATAACATAAGAGATAGGGGAGACCATTGTGGTCTCCCCTATCTCTTATGTCTCTTACCTTACTTTTGCGTACCGTTGATGTACGCTAGCACTTTTGTGCGTGTCCACGAGGCCACCTGTAGGCCCAATTGTCGCCCATCTCTATCAGCTTTCTGAAAATGAATACCACCATAGCGGCGCGACATGCCGGCCTCGATTGCCGCAGCAGAGAAAGTGGGCCATGAGAGCGTCACACTATTTGCTGGCGTCAAGCCTGCTTCGATGGTAGACGCATGGGGTTGGGCGATATATGCGCCACCAAAAGTATCGCTTCCCGTAACGTGGTTGAGGACATACGCCCCCGCCGCGCTGAACGTGCTATGGCCCGATACATACTCTGGAAAGGCGGGCGTCTTGATGTAGCTCTGCCACAAACTACCATCGAAGGTTTGCGTGCCTTTGCCTACCCCACCCCAGGCGACGATCTGTTTACCACTGTAAAACATATGTACCGCGCTGACTGGACGACAAGAGTCATAAAAACGCTTGCATTCCCAGACCGCGATACTCGCGTCGAAGATCGCATTTGTGAGCATAAAAAAGAGCAGTACACTATCGCTCAATGTATGCTTTCGCGTCTTCGTAACCTTCTGGGCCAGTACAAGCTGTGAGAGAATATCCCAGTGTCCCGGCGGGGTCACGCTATGCGGGCCGTCAGACCAGTATTCCGCGATCACTTTGCTTGTATCGTTGAGGTTCGCGCTCAGTTTCAGAACAGCGTTCACCTGATCGTAAAAAGCCGATTGGGCGTATGTGAAGGGGCCGTCGGGCCGAAACTGACTGGCACTCTGCAACGCGAACGGCTTGACCATACCCCAGTGCGGAGTGAGAAACTTCTGCTCGGCTCCTGTCGGAAGCTGTAAGGGTTGCCAGTGATCGGGATTGCCGAGCGTTGGCATGTAACCTGTGTAGTCCGCGTAGGGTGCCGCTCCTCCCATGTCCCCCAACTGGTTCGCGCCATCCTGATGACGATAGTCCAACACGGCTTGCGCGGCGACATTACCAACTCCTTGCGGCGTGAGGCTATTCATGGACGCACTGGTTGGATCATATCCCAACGTGGTCATCAACGTAGTGAAAAGGCTACTCTGAGTGGGAAAGAGGTCCTGCAGAACACGATAGGCCGCGAAAGAGATAGCCTGCGGTGCCTGCACACCTTGCTTGTCGTTCTGGCGCGAAATACCGTTTACCTGAGTCGGTATGGCCCTCTTATCGTAGGTTGTCCATGCATCATAAATAGCAGTGTGTACCATCGCGAGGGCGCGTGCGCTGATTGTCGGGCCTGTTCCGGTATTCACAATTGCTTGTAGGGTCGCGTTACTCCACTGCACCACCGGATTAGCGGGGGGCGGCGTGACAGGCATGGCAGCGAACGCAAAACCACGTTCGAGGCCCAGATACGTGCCAGCACCCGCCGTTACCACCGCCGCGCCCAGACCTGCCTGCAACAATGTGCGTCTGCTCATACGCTTGTTACTTGTACTAGACGTAAGCGGTGGAGAACCTTCCCCCACCTGCTCTTGATACTTCCCTGTACTCATATATTCATCCTCCACTTTTCCTCCCTGTGCAGAGCCTCTTACATTCGAAAAATACAAAACACCAAAAATGTGTATAACCTGGAATTTCTTGCTGTATATTGACACACAGCAACACAAAATACAGTATACAAATCCAACCAACTTGTCCCCAAAAATAGCCTCTGCTATAGCCCGTTTGTAACACGTTCGTAGTTCATCTGGCAAATATATGGCGCGGTCTTCGATGTGCTACACTACGCACAGATAAACACGTACATATACAATCAGGAGCAACTTGACATGGCAACAGAGACAAACACACAACACTACAACCCGCGCCCATTTGGGCCACTCGCGGCGAATATTCAACGCACAGTCACAGGCTTTCACACCTTTATGTATCGCCTCTCTGGTGGCAAGATTGGGGGAAACGTTGGCGGCCCCATTCTGTTGCTGACCACCATTGGACGTAAAAGCGGGAAAGAGCGCACGCTACCATTGCTCTATCTCAAGGATGGGGAGACGTTTGTGCTCGTTGCCTCAAACGGCGGAGCGGCAAAGCACCCGCTGTGGTGGTTAAATCTCCAAGCGAACTCACAAGCAAAAGTACAGATTGGAACACATCACGTTACAATGACCGCGACGCAAGCGAACAGCGAGGAACGTACACGCCTCTGGCCTCTGCTGGTGAAACTCTATTCGGGCTACGCTGAGTACCAGAAACGCACTCCACGCGAAATACCCGTTGTGTTGCTGCGCGAAGTGTAGACTAAACTATTTTTGCATGATAAACACGCGGCGTATGATAATACATAAAATATAGTGAAGTGACGTGTGAGTACGATGAAGAGTGGAAGGGCATAACTGGGAATGCAAGCACGACGGGGCTTGCATTCCCAGTTATGCCCCGCCTCGCCCCCGGTCACTTCAGAGTTTTCAACCGCGTCAGTCATACTCATCGCAACTTTCACGCGCTCCATCACGCTATTTATACTAAACACACATTTTTCAGACACAATATACGAAGGGACATTTTACAATGACGGAGCCGGGAAAGAAGCAGACGGAAGAGTATATAAGAAGTGGATTGGCACGACGCGAATTTCTGGCGTTATGCGCGTTGGGAACATTGCCCACCGTGCTTGCCGCGTGTCAGGGCAACTCAACAACGGTTGTGACGCATTCCACGCCAACAGCTCCCTCAACTCATACACCGCCTGCACCAACAAAACCACCAGTGCCAGGCGATGCCGACTGGTCAAAGCTGGGAAGTAGTTTGAAGGGGCCACTTGTCCGCCCTAATAGTCCACAGTACACCATAGCGCGTCAACTCTTTGACCCACGTTACGACAGCGTACAACCTATGGGCATTGCGTATTGCGCCACGCCACAGGATGTACAGGCGTGTCTCGCATTCGTCAAAGAGTTTAACCTACCATTCGCGGCCCGTTCGGGGGGACATTCCTACAACGGCTATTCTACAAGCACGGGCCTGATAATCGACGTGACGCGCATGAACACCGTCGCGGTAGACACGGGCGCAAACACAACCACCATTGGCGCGGGTACGCGGCTCGTCGATGTCTACTCCGCGCTGGCCCAGCGTGGTCTGACGCTGCCCGCTGGCTCGTGTCCAACAGTGGGTATCGCGGGACTGACGCTTGGCGGTGGCATGGGCGTGCTTGGACGCAAGTTTGGCCTGACCTGCGATAACCTGCTGTCGGCACAAATTGTCACAGCCGACGGGCGCATCCTGACATGTGACGCGAACCACGAACCGAACCTCTTCTGGGCTTTACGTGGCGGCGGCGGTGGGAACTTCGGTATCGTCACCTCGTTCACGCTACAGGCGCATCCAGTCGCGACACTGACACTGTTCACGCTGGCATGGTCGTGGGAACTGGCGGTGGCAGTTGTCAACGCGTGGCAGCGTTGGGCGCCGCAGGCACCCGATGAGGTCTGGTCGAACTGCCTCTTGCTTGTCGTAAAAGACAAAGGTGCCAGCCCGATTGTGCATGTAAACGGCGTCTATGTGGGCGACGCCGGCACGTTGAATCCCCTGTTAGCGCAGCTTATCGACAACGTTGGAGCGGCACCAATCAGTCGCTACGTGGCAAGCCCTGGTATTCTCTCGGCAATGCTCTACGAGGCCGGTTGCTACAATAAGAGCGTGCCACAGTGCCACCTTCCCTCGCAAGACCCGAACGGGCAAATGGTGCGCGACACATCCGCAGTGAAGTCGCATTATTATGTAAACGCGCTGTCCAACGACGGCATCGTTACGTTGGTCAACACGATCAACACGCGCCAAGCCTCCGCAGTGCTTGGCGAGGGCGGCATCGGCATGGACGCTTATGGTGGCGCGATCAATCGCGTCGCGTCCAACGCCACGGCCTTCGCGCACCGTAACGCGCTCTTTTCCTCGCAGTTCTCAGCAAGCTGGAACGCGAACGATGCGGCGTCCGTCGTCACGGCGAATCGTCAATGGCTCAACAATGCATGGCGGGCGATGCTTCCACACGCGACGGGTACATCCTATCAAAACTACGTTGACGCCGACCTCACGGACTGGCAACACGCATACTATGGCGCGAACCTGCCGCGTCTGCAACAGGTCAAAGCCACCTACGACGCGGGCAATCTCTTCCACTTCGCGCAAAGCATTCCACTGTAAACCCTGTAGGGGAGACCCTTGCGGTCTCCTTGCTGTAAACCCTGTAGGGGAGACCCTTGCGGTCTCCCTGCTGTAAACCCTGTAGGAGAGACCCTTGCGGTCTCCCTGCTGTAAACCCTGTAGGGGAGACCCTTGCGGTCTCCCTGCTGTAAACCCTGTAGGGGAGACCCTTGCGGTCTCCCTGCTGTAAACCCTGTAGGAGAGACCGCAAGGGTCTCTCCTACAGGGTTTACAGTGGAACGTTTACTCTTTATCGCTTACACCAGCTTCGGCGAAGGTCGCCATTCCGCGATGCAGAGCGAGGGCCGCGTCGAGAATGGTTGTGGCGAGTACGGCACCCGTTCCCTCGCCGAGTCGTAGGTGCAGGTCGAGCAGGGGCGCGAGCTTGAGTTGCTCAAGAATAATGTGATGTCCGCGCTCAACCGAGACGTGACCCGCGAAGAGATAGTCGCGTGTCGCTGGCACCAGACGTACCGCGACGAGGGCGGCGGCACCCGAAATAAAGCCATCGATCACCACAGGTACACCACGCTGGGCCGAGCCGAGAATTACACCAACGAGTCCCGCGATCTCTAAGCCGCCGATTTTAGCGAGTACGTCGAGCGCGTTCGTCGCATCAGGCTTGTTGCGAGCAATAGCCCGTTCGATGATCGCTACTTTATGCGCCAATTGCGTATCGTCGATGCCAGTGCCATGCCCCGTAACCAGCGCGACGGGTACGCCAGCGAGACACGCGGTGATCGCGCTCGACGCGGTGGTATTGCCAATTCCCATGTCGCCCGTCGCGACGAGATCGGCGCCTTGCTGTATCAGTGTTGTGACAATATCCATGCCCACGGTAATCGCGGCGGAAGCTTGCGTGGGCGTCATTGCTGGCCCCGTAGCCATGTTCGCGGTTCCGAACGCGACCTTGCGAGAAAGAAGTTGTGGATGCTCTAGCGGCTCCGCAACGCCAACATCGACCACCACAACGTCCGCACCAGCATATTTGGCAAGCGCGTTGATGGCGGCTCCCCCCTGCAAGAAGTTGAACACCATTTGTGGCGTTACGGCGGACGGGTACGCGCTCACGCCCTCGACGGTGACGCCATGATCGGCAGCCATGATGATGACTACTTTGTGTTTGACAAGGGGCAAGTCTTGCTGTCTGATGCCCGCCATCTGAATGGCGATCTCTTCCAGTCGTCCCATGCTTCCCGGCGGCTTGGTGAGTTGCTGTTGCCGTGTCGCGGCTCGTTCCATCGCGTCGCGGTCAAGCGGCGGAATTATAATTGCGGATATGTCTAGCATAGTGTGCGTTCCTCGTTCTCTTAAAAATCCAGGCCCTTTTGGGCTAGAATACCTTGTGTCTTGTAGGGATGTTTGATTTCGCGCATCTCGGTTACAAGGTCTGCATACTCAATTAGACCTTCCGGCGCATCGCGTCCCGTCAAAATAATGTGCAGCGCGGGATTGCGAGCGCGAAGCGTGGTAAGTACCTCTTCTATGTCGAGCCAACCGTATTTGAGTGTATAGGTAATCTCGTCCATAATGATGATGTCGTAGCTGTCGCTTTCAATCTTGGCACGGCATTGCTGCCAGCATTCTTGAGCAAGGGCGCGATCCTGTGCCAGGTTGTCGCTCGTCCAGGTGAAGCCCTGTCCAAGCGGGATAATCTCAACGCCCATCCGTTCCGCAGCGCGAATCTCGCCCCATTTGCCCGTCTTGGCCTTCATGAATTGCAGCATCACCACGCGCAAATCTTGTCCCCATGCGCGGAGCAGAACGCCGAGAGCCGCCGTCGTCTTGCCCTTGCCATCGCCAGTGTAGACAAGCGTCAACCCTTTGCGACCAGGCCGCTTGTTCGCGCGTGCCTCGGCCTGCTCCTTACGAATACGAGCGCGACCACTCTCGGTCAACTCCTCAACTGCCTGTACATCCTCAGGCACAACCTCGTTTGTTACCGACTCTTCCATGATGTTTCCTCCTCTCTACATTGTGTCACAACTCATGCCCACTTCCCCCCATACTTCCAGAATGCTATACTATGCTCACGATGGCAAAAGAACATGCAACACCGCAACGTATCTGGCTTGTGCGACACGGGCAAACAGCGTGGAACGAGCAACAACGTTTCTGTGGACATGCGGATATTCCGCTGTCCTCGGTGGGCCGCACACAGGCACGCTGGCTTGCCGCACGGCTACAGGAAAAATCAGTGGTCGCGCTCTATAGCAGCGATTTGAAACGGGCGAGCGAGACAGCCGCGATTATCGGGAGGAAACGCCAGCTACACAATGATGTCTCTGCCGCGTGGCGCGAAGTAAACTTTGGGGCGTGGGAAGGTCTCACATATTCGCAGGTCGCGACGGAATTTCCAGACCAGCAGGGCTTTTTCACTGACCCCGAACATATCGCGCCCCCATCGGGCGAAACATTAGCCAACGCCCTGAACCGTATGCTACCCGCGTTACACAGTATTGTGCAAGCCACGCATAATGGCGACGTTGTGCTTGTCAGTCATGGCGGTGTATTGCGTGGTCTGCTCTGCTCACTCTTACACATGCCACTCAGTCAGCAATGGCAGTTGCGTCTCGACACCGGCTCACTCAGCGCGATAGACATATCGTTGGGCGAGGATGGGACGCTGCTAACCTCATTGACACTATTGAACATGCGGAAAATGTGACGGAGATTAAGATACACACAAGAAACGTGAGCAAAAGGACGAGAGAACAGCATGCACCATGCTCTTCCGACCAGCCTACGAAGTCGCCCTTAATTTACTTAGTTGTTGCGCCTGTTGCTGGTCGTGTGACGCGAGCATGTTGACCATCTCGTAGAATTTGCGCTCGCCCCAGTGTGGATGGCGAAATGGTCGCGCCCATGCTTCCTCTGGCAGGTTGAAGAGGTACTCAAAGATTTCTTCACGACGGGCCGCCATACCCGCCAGTACCGCTTCCAGCGACGTAGCTTCCTCAAGCTCTTTTTTCAGTTGGGGCGCGTGTTCGTCGATGTCAGCGACCACAGGGTTTGCTTCGGTCTGTACTACCTTCATCTGCTCCAGACCAAAGCCGTCCGCGATATAGACATAATGAGCAAGTTCGAGTGGCGAGAGTTCGCCCGCGATGGGATGCTGTACTAATTCGTCAGAGCTAAATTTCGCCAGTTGCCCCATGAGTTCGATACGTGCCTTCGTAAGCTTGTGGCGTGCCTTGTTAAACGAACTCTCTGTTGTTTCGGTGGTTGTCATAAAATAGCCATTCCCTTCAACCTGATTTATGCGTCACGCTGTTTTACCAGTCGGCTATAGAGACGTTCTAGCTCATCTTGGTCATTGAAGTGTAGTACCAATGTCCCCTTGCCCTTCGCGTTCTTTTTGAGGTCAACCTTCATCATCAACGCGTCACGAAAGTGTGTTTCCAGCTCTCGCTCTTCAGGTGGGCGCGTCTGGGGCGTCGTCATCCGCTCGATGACCGCATCTACGTCCTCTTTGTTCTTAAAGGTCGCGGCAACCTCCTCCGCCTGCCGTACATTCAGTTTCAGCGTGATGATGCGTCCCATCGCCGTGAGCTGGTCTTGCTCACCTGTAATGCCAATCAGGGCGCGGGCGTGTCCCTCGGTGAAGTGTTCGGACTGATTGATAAGCGCGTCACGTACTCTTATCGGCAGTTGCAATAAGCGCAACGAGTTGGTGATGGTCGAACGGTCTTTCCCGACCTGTCGCGCCACCATCTCCTGTGTCATGCCGAATTCTTGCACCAGCGACTGATACGCCATTGCCTCTTCAATCGGGTTGAGGTCGGCACGCTGAATGTTCTCGATCAGGGCCATCTCAAGCATCTGCTGCGGTGTCACTTCTTTTACCACAATCGGTACTTTGCTTAGGCCCGCCAGCCGCGAGGCTCGCCAACGCCGCTCGCCCGCGATGATCTGATAAACAACTCCCTGCTGTATACCTACTTCCCGTACCTGTGTCGATGCCTTCTTCTCATCCTCATTGAACCATGAGCCGCTTTCCTTCTCTGGTTCCTCACCGCTCGCGGCAGCCAGCGTATCCAGACGTGTCACCACAATTGGTTGTATCAGGCCATGCTCTTTAATCGACGCGCTCAATTCGAGCAGCTTGGGGTCGTCCTCGCGAAAGATACGGCGCGGTTGGCGCGGATTAGGTATGATACTCTCGATAGAGACGAGAAAGGTCGCGTCCGTCTCGACACGCATGGCGGGTTGTTGCGCCGATATGACTTCGGACGCACCCGTAATCAGGGCGTCGAGGCCACGTCCTAGCCCAAATTTTTGTTTAGCCACGAGCCATCACCTCCTCGGCAAGCGAACGATAGGCTAGTGCGCCGGGTGAGGTCGGGTCATAGTCCAGAATGGATTGACCAAAGCTGGGTGCCTCACTCAAACGGACATTACGATTGATAACCGTCTGGAATGCTTCGGTGGGGAAGTGATTGCGTACCTCGCGTACAATGTCGCTTGCCAGCCGTGTGCGCGGGTCAAACATCGTCATAACGATGCCCGCAATATACAGGCTAGGATTGAGTTTATTTTTCACAATGCTCACAGTATTTCGCAATTGACTCAGCCCTTCGAGGGCCAGATATTCACATTGAATAGGAATAATAAGAGCGTCTGCGGCGACGAGGGCGTTGATAGTAAGTAGGCCAAGTGAGGGTGGGCAATCAATAATAATATAATCGCAACGATTGCGGATTGGCTCCAATGCTTGCTTCAAACGGTATTCACGGGCCAACGCGCCGACCAGTTCCATCTCGGCTCCCGCCAGATCGACGGTACAGGGCGCGACGACGAGTTCGCGGCGGGTTGAAGGCACAATCACATCAAAGATTGAAACGTCCTCTTGCTCTTGCACCATAAGATCATAAATAGTATATTCTTTTTTGTTTTTAGCCGCGCCAATGCCGCTAGAGGTATTCGCCTGTGGGTCCATATCGACGAGCAACACCCTGCGTCCCGCCGCCGCTAAATAGGTAGCAAGATTAATAGAGGTAGTGGTTTTTCCCACGCCGCCTTTTTGATTGGCGACTGCATAAATTTTTGACACAGGTTGCTCCCGTACCTTTCGTCTCA
>JBBQVS010000096.1:0-13715 GCA_038211295.1 Ktedonobacterales bacterium
TATGTGGGACGTTCGCAAGACATTGTTAGATGCAACGATATACAAAAATCAAACATGTGCAAAAATTGCGCGTAGCATGTCAAAACAAGTTGCGACAAAAACTATCGGCCTAAGCAGCTACGGAAGATTTGACGAAACGGACAGCTACAAAGAACGGCCTGATTTTAAGTTGATCGCGGTTGCTGGCAACTATGCGACCATGACGTACAACATGCGAAAGATTGAGACGCAGTACAACCTCTTCCCCGTTATCGTCTATATGGACGCCCTGTACTACTTAACCGACCATGAGGATATCAGTGTGGACATGCCTGATATGCCTTTTGGTACTCAATCGCTTGGTGGGTACAAGCACGAATGGGCTATCCCCGTCGACCAGGGGGTCATAGAGTGCCTCAACTGTGCCACCGCCCCCCCTTCACTAAAACTACAGTTTTTGAACGCCGTTGCCCACGTCTGAAAGGAGACCAACAATGCGAATAACATCAGTAGATGAAATACTACCAGCAGTACATAGCCTGAGTACACCTACATACATGAGTTCCTACGAGGACATTACTGAATACTACCGGGGAAAGGACGGGAGGAATTGGACAGGCGCACTTGCAACCGATCTTGCTCCCCTCTTGCCCGCTGGCAACAAACCATTGAAGTATCCAAGAGGCGCGGCATTGCGCAACATTCAGAGGTACGAGAAAGGGGACAGCAAAATAGGCAAGAAATACAAAGACGCCTTTAAGGAGCTTGGGAAGCTGCTCCCACCTATCAAGCTAACTCCCCCCAAAGGTGGGTTTACGCTTTTGTTCTCTGGGTATGTAGCGATTAGCGAGACTTGTGAGTCGCGCAACTTTGAAGAAACCGTGACAGGTATAGACGCCGTAGCCTTGGTCAATGACCCCTCCTTCGAAAAAATCATGGATGCGTACTTTCCGGCGGGTCTGGTCGCCGGCCCGTGCGGTTCGTGGGAGCTAGAAATAGAGGCGATAAAGTAATGTCGGCAACATGCCACGCCCACTCGTGGAACCACAAGTGGTTCCACGAGTGGGCGTGGGACAGGCGCGGCAACGTGTCAAAGTGTGAGCAAGCCGCCAACGCTGTAGAACTTTGTTGTGCCGTTGCTGTATTCGGCGCGAACATGGCTAAATTCCTGTGCGATGAGTGGCCCGCCGTTCCAATCGACTGTATTGTACTCAGGCGTGACCGGCGGGCCAAAATTGCGCCCTTGTGCCTGGAACTGTCCCCACGCACTATATATGCCAGTTGGGCGGCGGGCGGGTTTCCCGTCGGGCATTAGGTGGGCGGTGCTATCCCATTGATTTTCGAACGCTTGTTTCATAAATGGTGTAATCTCCCTTGGCGGTGCCACTATACTCGGTGTCACTATACTCGGTGCCACATATGCCTGTAACTCTCCCCAAGGATAGGTAGGGCCAGGACAGCGAGCGCGGGTAATAGGGTTAATCGTGTCATGACCCAAGACATGTTCCAGGTCTATGGCGTATTTTTCCATGAGGAACTTCACTAAACGGAAACTCGCAAGTTTCTGCGCGGTTGTCATGGGCGTATCGTTGTTGATTGATGGGTCGAGATGCTCTATCGAGATGGTGACGAAATTGATATTTTTTCCTTCAAACGCGTCCCAGATCGGGGCGTGTCCTGCTTCCAGAACCCCATTGGCACCCGCTGCATCAGAAAGCAACGCGAATTGACCAACGCGCCCGTCGGTGCCTATTCCAAAGTGCGATGATACCCAACCCGTGTTGTTTGGGTCTTCGCCGAACCAGTACGCCAACTGCTCTAGCGAATACAGGCCCGCCGTTTTGTGAATGACAATAGCAAAACGCGGAGAACAGTTCCAGAACACACGTCGGCGATCAACAAACATGGGAAGAGCAGCAGGGTAATCAACTGTCATGTCTATGATCCTACTTTCGGTGGAAAAGGAAGAATATTTTGCGGTTGCGAAGGCATTTGTGTTGTCGCCTGATTCGCGACAATTTGACGGTTGTATTGTGCCAACGCCGCGTTACTCCACTGCTGTGATGGAGTTGGCGGGTATGTGAAATCGCGCCCATTTTGCGGTACCTGGGTTTGCGGTACCTGGGTTTGCGGTACCCGGGTTTGCGGTACCCGCGACTGCTGTACTTGCGTTTGCGGTGCTTGCGATTGCGGTGCAGGACTATCAGGCGTAGGCGCGAGTACGAACGGCGTACTCGCGTCTACGGGCCGTTCGAACTGAATTGCTGTCGCGACTGTCCCTGCGCCATGAGCAACGAGACCCCCGATAAGAACGTAGACGATTTCAGGCGGCAACACTTTGATGTACGCGAGAAAGCATACCGCGATCAGTGAAAATGTCGACAGAACTGCATAGAGCAGTGCGCTTGTTTTTGCATCCATAGGTGTACCTGACTTTCTTTTCCTTGAACTTTTGGGCGGGAGAGCAGTGTTCCCCCGGTCACACTTCTGTTGTTGCGGTGGCCGTCAAATCTAGTGCTGAGGCAGTGCCCTTCGTTGGGATACTCTTCACCTGCATTGGTTGCAGCGTGACGCCTTGATTGATACCCAGCACACTCACGTATTGCCCTATGCCAATACCCGCAATGCCGACGAACCATGGGTCTAGCGGTTGCCGTGTGAGTGCCTGTATGGCGACAACCATAAGTGCCGTGAGGATCGCGACAGAACTGATAATATTCGCCATGAATCGCGTCATGACGCTCTGATTGACTGCATTACTTAGTCCGTTTACAATTCCCATGTCATTCTCCCTTGACCTTTTTTCGGAGAGACACGGCGGGTAGTGCCGTGTCGGTCTCTGCCATAGCCTCATTGACACTTGGCACATCCGCACTCTTGGCAATCTCTGCATGAGGCATACGTGCAAGTACCTCGTCAACAAGAGCGTGCGCTGCTTGTACAGCGTGATCGAGAGAGCAACACGCTAGCTCATATTGCTCTAAGCTCCCTATACCGCCATTAGCTTGCTGTAACACTGCCTGATAGCATTGACCGGCGTATCCGTCCCCTGGTCTAGCGTAATCAACATGAGGCGCGTATACGTCTGTAGTGAGTTGCTTTCCACAGGTGGCGATTGCGCACACTTTGGGCAAAGATGCAAAGGCACGAGGGCTATCGTGATACTCTACTGCATTGCGTACAAGAGCATCAGGGGCCGTGCTTCGTGGGTTGAGAACTTCGGCGCGGTATTGACCAGGAACCATGCAACCGTGTGCGTCAATCCTGTCATGAATCGCGTCGAGCGCGTGCGCGTGGGAGCATGTGTGCTGGTCTTCATGCACCTGCATGTAGCTATGCCCTTTGGCCTTGTGATAGTGCGAGATGCCAACAGAGAAACCCATGCTATCCTCTGTTGCGAACTGGCTAGTACATTCTTCTACGTGGCATACACGAGTATGCTCCCCATGTGCCGATTCCACCGGCAAGTTCAAAACGTGCATAAGCATCCTTTCCTCCCAAGAAGACATCACCGGTAAGCAGTAGCCCGCCACGCGAGTCCGGCACCCGTAGTTATCGTGACCTGGGTCGCGGTAAACGTCGTACATCCAACGGTTTGAGTCGAACTTGAAGCACTCGTTGTCACCCAACAATCGACAGGCACGCCGGAAAGACCATGATTGAATGTTCCGTTCCCTGTACCTGAAAAGGTACTAAGGTCTTTGATTCCGCCCACATTCAAATTGATTTTCCCGGCGTTTTGCATGGTCAAATTCCCGTAATTGAATGTGCCATTGGTGCCTCCACAGACGATGCTGTTTAGCCCACCACTTTGTAATGTGACACTTCCTGTGCCTTGTGCCTGAAGTGTTGCGCCGGCGTTCGTCCCTTTTGCCTTGAAGTATGTGACTGTTGACGATGACACGTCCACCAGATCGTGCGATGCTGCTATCCCTATCCCGGTGCTGTCAAGTTGCGCTATCTGCACGTTGCCCGCGTGAAAGACAATGGGCCCTCCTAGAGCGCGTACTTTCAAATACGTCGCTCCGGTTGATCCACCATCAAGAATATCGCCCGCGACCACAACCCCTAGCGTTCCTTTGAAAAACAGATCGCCCACTACCTGAACTGCCCTGTTTGTTGCGCCTAGGATAATGCCAACAGTAGCACCCGCGACTACCTGGAATATCTTCTGGTAGACGGATGCGACATATTCGGCTAGGTACGCGTTGCCTGAATTCGTGACAAAGACATTGCTTCCTGTGCTACTTGCTTGCGTTGACTCTACTAGCGTTGTGGCGGCTACCGCGCCATCATTGACCAGTTGCGTCTGTGTACTTGTCACGGTTGTTGCCACTCCTGACGGATTGCCTGTTATCGTCGTGCGCGTAAGACTAATGGGATATGTCCCCGACAGCTCTTCCGATCCGCCGTACAATTCCATTATGAACAAAGAGATTGACGCGCCTATGACGGCGACTACGCTGTGCTGAAACCAATGTATCTCTTGCGTGTTGCTGTCCAAAACAACAATGCGAGCTTCGTTTGCATGAATGACGCATTGATTTCCATTGAGGAAGTCAAGCCCAACATTGATGGAACTTTCATTATAAATGAGCAGTTTTGCGTTTTCATCGGCGGCACCAACCGCGATGATCCCGTTTGTTTGCGCCGACGGGTCAAAACTTGGTAATATCCTCATATGAACGCCTTTGCCAAAGGTGCGAATGTAGTGACGGGCCCCATCGCCATTTTCACGATAAGCGCAACCAGGAGAAGTGTTCCGAGCGCGATGAGACCGCCTCGGATAAGCACAGGCGGCATATTGTCGCCAACAGTCACCCCTACAGACCGGATAATCCCCGCCACATCGTAGGCACTTGTCGCGAGATTGACGTATCCCGTGAATTGCTCCGCTTCGTCAATCGCGAGAGCAATACCCAAAAATCCAGTATTGTCTACAAGCGTTTGGTGGATTTGGTCAAGCACACTTCCTGCCGGATCGCCGCCTATCAAGGTGCCGAAGAGGCCACCACCCGTGCTACCTGTCCCGTTTGCCCATACGAATGAAACACCAGCACCAGGAGAGAATGTCCAGTAGCTTGTTTGTGCGCGCGCAACTGGAGTGAGACCCCAGTTTTGCGACGATGCATACACCGATCCATCGGCGTTGACTTTCTCGACAACCGCTACATGTCCATACGTGCCGCCCGCTCCTTGTACCCCACCTTGCAGCACAAGAATAGACGGTATGCCTTTTGGCGGAGATGAAGAAACTTGCCATCCAAATGCCGCCGCTTTTGTACCCCACCCGTTTGCATTGTCTTTCCAGGGGACATAGTACCCTGTAAGCTGCTTGTAGCGTTCACAGGCCCACCACGTACACTGCCCCCGTGGATAGGTATTAGATGTGGCCTGTGCAACCTGTGACGTTGCAGGGACGCTAGGGACGTTGGCACTAGTGAGGTAGCGTTTGTATGCGCCGCTTCCGAACGTAGACCATGGGGAGAAGTTCGTCCCATTGCCACTGATACGATAGCCGGCAAGGAACGCACCGCCGGGGTCAAACGCCCACCTATCAGACACTTCCGCGTGGTAGACCGAATTGATTTGTAGTATGCCCCTATCCGTCCCCGCGCTATTCCCTGCTGTGTTTGTTGCGAGCGTATTAAGCCCGCTTTCGGCGTATGCAATGGCAACGATGATGTCGGCACTCGTTCCGCCAAAACCTGCGCTTTGTGCGTATGCGTATGCTTGTGCTTTCGTTAGTATTGCCATTGCCTAGCCTCTATTCTTTCGCTGTGACGTTTGTCGCGGCTGTGACGTCTGTCGCGGCTGTGACGTCTGCCTGAGTAAACACAAGCACCTGTTGACGCGCCGTGTACGTGTCAGGACTTGTAAGCGTGTCCTGGTTCAACAACCAAAGACGTTGGACGTGTGCCTCCATTGCGAGTGAGTCGGCTACATCATCGGGATAGTGCTGTGCCGCGAGTTGGCGTAAGCCAAGTAACGGCATATCGACATATTCGGTATTTGGCGCGAGCGTAGCGTGTGTGACTTTGGCCATGTCTGTCTTCCTTTCCTTCCTGGCAGGTGATCCTACCACCTAACGTTTTTGTCCCAACGGCACGTAGTGATGAGGTCGCCGCCTCTAAATTGCGAGTTTGGATTGTGTTGTCGCAAATCTGACTCTGTGACACTCACGCTGCTAGGCATACCCTGGTACAAGTGACAGTAGTTCGCAACACCCCACGCAACGCCTGAGACGGTATCATTGCTCTTGAACGTATAATGCTGATCCCAAATCCTGGCGCCGACGTGTGTAAACGTCACGGGCGGCACAGGTGTTGCGCGTACCGGATTACCTGGTTGGGTTGCACCGATCACAACAAGTGGCGGCGGATTGTTGGTAGTAGTCGTGGTCGGTTGAGTGAAAACAAGACTTCCACCAGCAGCTACGTTGTTTCCACTGTTGGAATAATTTTCGGTTGTAAAGGAATTACTTCCAACGATATAAGGGACAGGTTTTCCGTTCGCATCGGTTGCGTATGCACTCCCCGTGTCTCCATTGGAGGGAAGCGTTACGCCTTGTGTTTGTGTGCCGAGCGAACTACTTTTGTTTTTGTTGACAGAGAGAAGCACCAGCATTGCAATGATTACAAGCAGCGCGATGCTAAGTGAAGGATGCATTTCCAGATACGAGAGAACCCCCCCCTGGCTTGCTCCCTGATCGTTTGTGTCACTCATGCTATTTCACCTGCCGTTTAGGTTTCGGTGCTTGCATACTGACAATTCTTGTGGTGGCTTGTGTCTCAACAATCGTGATGTTTTTTATCAAAGACGATTGCTTTGTCGGGCTAGCACTGAATCGTGTTGTTGCAAATTGACCCACTGGCGGCGTGGGGAATGCGATGTGGCGGCTAAAGTCTTCCGCTACAATCTTCTTGGCTGGTGCAACCTGAGTGATCACCTGTTGGAATGGTTGCGCCCACCATCTCGTGATCGCGGTGACCTGCCGTACCAGTTGCTGTCGCGGACTTTCGACAATAGCGAGTTTCCACAGTTGCGCGCCATCGTCGCAAGCCTCCTGCCTCCACGTCTTGTTCTTCTGGAAAGGCGGCACAGGACTGCTTGTTTGGAATGGTGTTTGTGGGAATGGTGGCAATGCTCTGAAATCGCCCATGTCAACCCCCCCTTTCAATTAGGCGTGCCGCCTGGGTAAGCGGCGAACGCTCCGCTTGAATTGCGACCTTGCGCACTGTAAATGATTTGCTGAAAGAAACTGGTGAATGCTCGTGCGTCGGTTGCAACGCCGCTCGCGTATGCCGCCACCACCAAGACAAGCGACAGCAAGAAAATGTACCGAATGGTGTCATTCATGATGATACTTTCTCATCCATTGATGGATGTGATTCTTAATAACGGTGTCAATAGTCGATATTCTGCGACTACAATCAAAAGAATGGACAGCAACAACATGTAATAGAGTATGACGTACCCTGTCCTGGACTTTGCGATGAGTGAGAGAAAGACAAGAGCGAGTACCCACCCCACGACTGTTTGGTATTCCTTCTGCATGTTGTTATATCCCAGCTGTGCTTTGGCAAATGCCGTTGACAAGAATATAGCCGACTGGACATGTCCCATCACTGTTTTTCGGTGCGACGGGGTGAATGGGAGTGTTCGGCGGCACGCCCGCACCTGCTGGAAGATGTGGGCGTATGCGCTGGTCGAGATATGCGCGTCCATTGAGCATGTACCACAACATCTTGCCCCGCGTGTTTCCCTGCTGATCTACCTGCACAAGGACAAAGAGAAGCACCACAAGGACGACTACGAGCGTCCCAATGCCACCGGATGTACTGGCATGGCTAACGTTGTTGACGGCGTGTTTAGAACCGTCTAAAAAAGGTTTCGTCACGTTGCTCGCGAGTGTTTGTATCGCGGTCTGTCGCTCCGCGCGCTGCTGTTCTTCTTGCACCTCTTGCCGTGTAAGTGTCTGCATACGTTCGCGCTCGGTAGGTTCTACACCTTCTCGTTTTTCTACACGCGCCTGCTTCTTTTTGTCTAAAAGCGGTGTATCAATGTATGCTTGCAACTCTGTTGCATCCTCGTCGCGCCGGGCACGAGGTACGACGACCATATCCAGGTACGCGTCTAAGTCAGTGTCAACGCCTTTGTTCCGTTCCTTTTTACGTGCCATTTACCCCTCCGTGACGGTAACGATATGAGAAGGAGCAACCAGAATGCCAATCGTTGTGCCTAGACTTCCCTGGAACCCGATCACAATCATCACGAGCGCCAGAATGAACAACGCGGCGTATGCCGTCTGATTGCTTCCCATGTCGGTACGCCCTTCCTGCCCGCACGCTACCGGCTAAGAGGATCGTTGAGAATGACAAGGTGAACGGTGCAACGGGGTTGGATACCTGCGGAACCACCCGTACCTGTCCCCAATGCGGCGAACTGAATGCCATAGTGCCAATCAGTCCAACCAGTATCCTGCGTCATGTTCAGGTAATGCGCTCCCTCTTGTACCCCTGCCTCCGCCTGCTGAAAAATTGGCCCGTACACGAACGGGAACACACCCTCATCGATATCCTGTTTCAACAGACCTCCACCCGCACCAGAAAGATCAGTGTAGAACTCTTTGACGTCCATGTTGCTATTGAGTCCATACTGAATGAATGGGTGCAAGCCGTTTTGGTCGGTGGTCGTGCGGATGAGCTGTATGTTAGACGTTGCAGCAAATTTGTTGCTCTGGTTGCCGTCAATCGCCACGACGATGAGCCAGGGAATTTTGTGCAGATAGGTGATTTTTCCTTGCATGATCTGGCCTGTCTGCATGTTCGACAACTGATTGTCGCGGAGCAACTGGCACGTTTCCATGCCGCCCAGATTCGGCACAAGGGGGTCGCGCTGGGAATAGGATTGACCGTCCTTGTAGATCGCGATAACAGACACCTGTGCTGCAACCGTTGCGGGGACAGTGTTTGTTCCTGCCGTGAGGTAGACCGCGTTGACTTCAGGGTCGGGGCCAATAACCGCACCAGCACAATTAACCACGACTTGTACAGCTGATTGGCCGTTTTGGATTGACAGAATGCCGCGCACATCCTGTGGATGGATGAGGTTCATTGGACACCACAACGCAAACGTTGTTGCGTTGGCACCAACAACGGTGGTCATGCCAGTGTTGAGATACGTCTGATATGGTGCATCTGTCTGCCCGGCAATAACGCTACGTGGCTGCCCCTGCTGTGACTCTCCCATGAGTTGTACGAGATACTTCATGATGTATGGTCTGAAATCGTGTTGCTTGCCATTCACGAGTACTTGTACGCTGTCATACAGTGCTAGCTGTCCCGCCGCCGTAAGCGCATATGCCGCGCCTGTGCCCGCTCCGAGCGTCACCGTACCCGAAAAACGCAACCAAAAACCTGTCAGATAGCCATTGTTTGTGGAGGGCATGTTATAAGTCAGTGGTTGCCCCGACGCCCATGCCTGAAAGTTTGCGCCGCCGTTGGCCTGTTGCGCTAATGCTTCCTTATTAAGAGACAGGGCCATGAATTTTCGATTGTTTGTGCGGATATCGGCTTGTGCTTGTGCCGCTGCAATAGCAGCTTGCTGTGCGTTGTTGCCTTGTGTTGGCATTTGCATGGTTGGCATGGTGATTTCCTTTTCTCTCCACTTGACACGGGATGCTTATAGCATTGGCCCCATGTCAGAATTGACATTCGTCGTTCCATTGATAGTTGCATTGCTGGTGTTGCTCGATGCATTGCCCGCACTTACCATCACGCTGTCATATGCTTCGCCATTCGCATGCGACGCCGCCCACCCGGCTACTCCGCTTGCGTATGGTATTTGGCGACTTCGGATGAAGTTCAGCACAAAAAACAAAACGATAAGCAAAAGACAAATTGACAGCAAACTCCCGGATACCGTTCGCACTTCGCGCATGATTTTGTTGAACATTAGTTTCTTCTTTCTGATTGTCGTTCGAATAGTTCTGCTAGAAGATTTTCCTCAAACATACGTACGATCGTTCTTGTACAGCAGACTATGGCCAAAAAATTGCTTGTAGTCCGTGTACTCTTTGGATGGATACGGCCCATCCAACCGCCGGTAAAAAAACCCGTAACGAGCATCCGGCGACTTTTGTTCGGCTTGCAGGATGTTTAACAATTCGCGCGATCTCTGCCACTCGTATGGATTTCGGTTCAGGCGAAATTGCATGAAGTGCGTACACATGTCAAAAATTTCGCTCGGCACTTTCGCAATCTTTTGCGTGCAGACGATAACGGTTGTTTTGTGTTTGCGTCCCCACTTTAACAGCGTGACGAAGGACTCTACGTCCTTGACCGCCGCCGCCTCATCCACCAGAACAATACTAGCCTCTCTCGCGTCAACGTGTCGGCTAAACCACGTTTCGTTTTCCTCTAAGTCAATGCTTTTTGGCGTCCACACTTGCGTATGAAGTTCATTCGCGAGCAGATCGGGAGCTTTATTGCCCATGACATGGAGCGGATTGTAGACCTGCCCGAAAGCGTCGGGATCGTAGCTTGCATCGTGTACATACCGCTTGACCGTTGGATTGTGCCGACGCAAGTATTCAAGCAGTGCAACCGCACCCGTTGTTTTCCCTGAACCAGTACCGCCCACTATCCCCCAATGTTCGCCTAACTCAAAACCGAGCTTGCTCCGTATGCCGCGTTCGGCTTGTTCCATATCGAGCGATGCATGGTAGCGAGCTTGTACGTGTGACTGCCCGTAGGGTTGTGCATCGGATCTATAGGGACTTGGGAGTATATCCCACCAACTCATAGACGTTCGCCTCGTTCTCGCTTTCTACCGCATCGACAAGTATGGTGCGATTGGTAATCTGCTTGATTGCGAATACGGTCAATATATCCGCGTACCACGCAAGCACATCATCTTTTTTGCCTGGTTTGGGATGGTCGTGAGTCCCGTAGAGCATCTTGAGCAACATTGGCCCGCCCGCGACAAAAACGCCTTTCACGCCCGCCTTGAAGAGCATCGCTACATTCTTTTGTTCGGCAGATTCCGCCGTTCCGGTACTGCCAGTAAGCAGCAGCGTTATCATTGGCTTGACAACTTCGTAGAGTGCGAGAGGCTTGACGATGTACGTTCTCATGCCTATCACTACCGTGATAACCTGTTCCGCCTCTAGAGATGCTGTAGGCCCGATACTCGTTTCCTGTGGCCGTTCAATCATCGTAGTGATAAGCCTCCGTGTTCCTTGATATGGCTATATGTCGCAATGAATTTTGGTGCCCCCAACATATAGAGGTACAACTTATCGTACACTCGGACAATGGCGCGAACTGCCTTAGCCGCCTGTGGATCTTTCTTTGCAGCACTGATCTGGAAGGTTGCAAGTTGTGTTGCTTCTTCTTCATCCAAGTGCCAGATGGATACCTCTTCGTGGTCTTTGACAACCGCTTTCAGCACCTCATCCAGAAGATCAGAGAACTGGACGTACATGTACACCATTTTCTCTAGTGCGTCACCAGCTTCCTCGTGCGTGAGCTTCTTCTCTGCCGGCGTTGTGTTTGACTCTGTTCTCGCGAATATTTGCGCAACATTGTCTTTAACCGTGTCTACTACGTTTTTTTCTTTTTGGCGGTCTCTGTAGGCCTGTTGGCGTTGTCGCGCCAATAAAGCTTGTCTCGCGTTCCTTTCCTCTTCAGTCTCTTCAAACTCCGCAGGTGATAGAAGAGTTTCTATTTCTGGAGAGATTCCGTCACCTTGATTAGCACTTTGAGTTGCTGTGTGACTTTCTCCGTCTGATCGTCCAAATCGCCCGCCAGATCCTCCAGGAGTTCGCGACTCTTGACTAGCTCCTCGCGCTCCTTCTGCAAATCCTCGCGCTCCTTCTGCAACGCTTCTATCGCCACTTTGTGTTCGTGCGATAGCTGTGTGTACGCTTCCGATTGCAGTTTCAGGATCGACTCGATTGATTGCTGCTCTGCTTTTGCGAGTTCTGTTTGTGCTACCATGTGTTTCCTCTTCACCGCGCCGCTTCTCGCGTATGCGGTCTAATCGCTCGACATCATTGACCGTCATAGTGGTACTCCTACCGCATTGTTGCGATACGAGACAAGCACCGGATAACGGTTGGTATCGCCCGACGCTATCACCGCGCCAAACACCAGGTCGACCTGTGTCCAACCCTGCTTGAGCATGCCAGCATATGCTGGCAGTCCTGGCACTTTAATGACGATTGGGAAAGCAACGGCGGAAAAGAACGAAACGTGGTTGTAGCCCAAATCCATCAATGTGTAGTCCCCCGCCGGCGAAAATACTTCGATATGTTCGTTTGCACGTTGCGCGCCGTCAGAAGAAGACTGAAGCAGATCGAACAAAATCTTGTTCTGCTCTTCCAAAAGGTCTACAACGCCTGGACGCGTAGGGTTTTGATCTCCCAGCACGGCGCGTTGAACACCTGGACTGTTTGCAGCTTGTGCTACCACCATGCTTGTTAGGTCTACCATGCTTGCGTATCCTTCCTGCACGTGCGAAATCTCGACATGCGTTACTTGCACCGTTACGCCACGCGTTACGAAAAGTTTTTCTTTTCGTAACGTAACACCACTGATTCAAGCATAAAATGCGTAGTCCGTCTTTGGTGGCGTTACGTTTTGCGTTATTCTTGTGGTCTATTTGTGTGTGCGCGCGATTGAGAAACGTACGCATGCACGCACAAATAGACCATACTGTACGCCCACTCAAAAAACTGGCTACAAATATAGTATAACACAAGTCTTCATATAATGCAACTAGTTTTAGGTACTTTTACGCTGGGAGTGTAAAACGTGGACGCTCTGAAAACAAAAAGTATTGACACCCTTCTCCGAGTGTCAATACTTTTTCCGAGTGTCAATACTTTCTCCGAAGAGTGGACGCTCTGAAAACGAAAAGTATTGACACCCTTCTCCGAGTGTCAATACTTTCTCCTATTCGAACAGCAATTTAGCTTCTGCTAAAGCTTCAGGTTTTGGGTGACGCCGTTTCAACTCACGTTTGTTCTTCCAGTGAGTGACACCCGTTTCTTGGAAACGGATCCAATCAAGCGCGAACTGCACGTCACTTGATTGTCTCCCCGCGTCACCCAATACTATTTTTTTGCTTGTTTCTTGCCGTCCTTTTCCGCGCTCGTGTCAATACTTTTTAGCGAAGGCGCAACAACACTTTCGGTGTCTCTCTCTTCTCTGGAAGTGGAAGCGAAAGCGGCATGAGTGTCAATACTTTTGGGGACGGTCTCATGCTGTGCGAGAAAGGCCGTGTGCGTGATGTCTGCTGTCCGTTCTGGTATTGCCACAGGTGACATGCCGGACATGCTAGCTATGACGTATGCAACCGTTGCGTCTGCGTTCCGGTCAATTGTTTCTAGCACCTGCACCGAATTCAGTCGCTTTATCATTGCCGCTTCAATGTAATCGATGTAGGTACTTTGGATGGTCATATTGGCGCGATGCTCCTGGAGTTTGATCTCCTGTTGTGACACGTGTATTTCTTCCTGTGTCGTCAATTCAACATGACGCCGCTTCATGTCACTACTCGACATGATGAGCAAGATTGCGCCGATCATTGAGAAAACGGGTGACATAGGTGCAACTGTGAACCAAAGATTCAACAGGCCGGTGACATCGCCATGTTGCAGAGCATACGCAAGCATCAGATTGAGGCTAGCAATCGCAATCTCCAAAAAGGTGACAAGCCACGCTATTTTG
>JBBQVS010000097.1:0-13454 GCA_038211295.1 Ktedonobacterales bacterium
TCGCGCAGTATCCAGATGACCATACTGTGAAATGAGCGACTATCTTCTTGTGCAAACGGCTTTAATGCGGTATACACATCAGAGGGATAGGTTGTATTAATCTTAGTGTCTTTGTCTGTGTTCATATGTGTTCTTGTAGCACAGTACACGTACCATGTCAACACTCAATTTGCGCAAACGTCCCTCGCCTATCACGCCCCGAGAAGAACGGGCTTGTATCCCCTGCTTAGAAAGACAGGGGCTTTACGCCCCCTTCGGTAATGAAAATAATGTAGACATGGTTGTATTGTACGACAGGGAAAGCAAAATGAGCAAACACTACGTCTGCATATATGTATGAGATGAAAGGAACAAAACCAAGAAGGGAAGAGATTCTCCATTGAAGCTCACTCGCGCATGAAAAGCTTCATTGCACCCCGTCTTAGCAAGAAAATTTGAAATGGTACAAAGGAAAGAAAGATCGGGGAAAGAAATAGAACGAGGAAGACAGTAGAACGCTTCGCTCGTCTAAATCAATACCTCACTGACCTCTCCGACCAGCTTTTGAATCTGGCGCAGACGATGCTCTGCCTGTTCAACGTTCTCTAGGGCCTGGGCTAAAATACGAGCTTCGAGTGATGGATATGTCTCAGCGATCTCTGGGTCGATAGTTCCACCAATCAGTTCCAGGGCGCGGTTAAGCTTGTTTTCTACAGTTGCTGCTGACATGTGTTTAATACCCCTTAGTACTCTAGGAATTTCTTGTCACTTGCGAAAACACAATCTATGTAAATGGTACTCCACCAGAAAACTACGCGCTCCCTGCTCTTAGTCTCTACTGCTAACTACGTTCATAGAGAAGGTTTTGTTACAAGAGAAGACACGTCTTTTAGGAAGAATTTTTCTCGTTTACATTTCGATGTTTCACTACATTCATAATACACTAGATGCCCAAACACACCAAAGCGGGGCTACCAACATTCCTATTACACTTTTCTTCGTGTGACAGAAAGTACTAGTTGATGTGCTTAAATAGAAAAGACCTTTCTTGTGTAACGTGCAGCCTATTTTATAGCAAAGATATACATGTTCTATCATGCTGTTTCATCTCGCCGCCTCTCCAGTACTCTGCGAACCACTATTGCATCTCTCGCAATGTTAAGATTTCCCTGCATCTTGCCTGGATGCAAGCATACTGATTGCGCTTCTTTGTATTCCCTGAGTAACATAAAAAACAGCTTAGAACATATAATGTAGAGCTTTTATTCATTGACTTTGTGTGAAAACGCATGGTATCGTTAGTGTAGTAAAGCACGCGCAAGTAGTTAACGGTTGAGCACGAAAAAAGCAATGCACAGCTAGAGTAGAGCTTACTGATTGTGGTACATCTTATGAGTGCAATCGTGTAAGTGTTAGAGGTCTTGAGAAAGCTGTCTCCGTAAGCAAGAGGTATGAGGAAGAAATTCCTCAGTGTCTTTTGCGAAAAGAGGGAGTGAATTGATAAGGAAGGAAACAACCATGGCAGATTATGCATCACATCATGCTTCTGTAGCAGTAAACGCCGATGTCAAGCAGGTGTACGCACTGTTTTCACACTTTAACGATTTCCCCAAGTTTATGAGTTTCGTCAAAGAAGTAACTTACTATGACGACCAGCGTAGCCACTGGGTGGCAGATATCGTTGGTCGCCAGGAGTGGGATGCCGTAAACGAGAACTGGATTCCAGATCAGCAGATCGGCTGGCGTTCGACCAGTGGCGTTGAAAACTTTGGCAAGGTAACATTCCAACCAATCAACTCAAGTCAGACAAAGGTTGACGTGTACATCAATTATAACCCACCCGCTGGAGTGCTTGGTGACATTGGCGAGAATCTCGGCGTAGGTGGTCACTTTGAGAAGGCGTTACAGAACGACCTGACACACTTTGCTCGTATGGTAGACGAGGCTCCTGCTGGTGCACTTGATCCAAATTCATCTAACTACCTGTTTCATGGTGATAGCGCGGCTGCCAAGGGTACAACCACGGGTCGCCAGAACGAGACAATGTACGACGACGCAAGCACGCGCACAGCGACAAGCAACAATCCAATGCTTGACAGCGATATCACAGGGACAACGAATCAGGACCTGCACGCGGACGCGACGGACATTCCAACAATGGGTGGTCAGGCTGGCCCCATTTCCAACCGCGAACTTCCTGGTTACTAAGCTAAGCTTTCTGGTAGTTCTACAAAGCACAGTCTGGCACCACGTATCTGATGTGGTGCCAGACTGTGCTTTCCTGTATAATAGCCGTTACCCGATTACATGTACACATTTGTCTGAGTATATAGAAATACTAGAGCAAAAAGAGGAACTCTGAGTGTCAGAAGAGCAAAAGCAGTCTGAAACTTCAGTAGGGAACACCGGGCTGACAGACATTTTAGACAAAGATATTGAAACTATCGTCGAGATGCGTATAGTTGCCGAGCGCGGAGTAAGCCGTCATCAGCGCATCATTGAAAAGGTGACAAGCAGTATAGGACGCCCTTTGTCGCTATACCTATTGCTATTTTTCATTCTTCTCTGGATACTAGCAAATATCTTTCATCGCTATCTCTACCTGCCCTTGCTAGATGCGCCGCCTTATCCGTGGTTACAAGATATTGCAAGCTTGAGCGCATTGCTTATGACAACCGCGATTCTTGTCACGCAAAACCGCCAGGAGAAGCTAGCCGAGCAGCGTCGTCACCTCGATCTGCAAATCAACCTGCTTACAGAGCGCAAAGTAAGCAAACTTATTGAACTTATCGAGAACTTACGCACAGACCTGCCTTCAGTGCAAGCGCACTGCGACCCTGAAGCACAGGCGATGCAAGAAGCTATCGATCCGCACACTGCTCTTACAAGTCTGAATGAGACGCTCAAAGACGCCGCTAAAGAGTATAAGCTGGAAGTAGATTAGAGAATCCTTAGAGGTTGCATATTGGTCTGTGAAATGGGCGCGGAGGGTTGACTTCCATAGATTTGCATGGTAAGATTAGAGTGTTCTCCGAATGATGGAGTGCAATCCAGGGAAGCAAAGAGACTCTGGCACTTGGCTATAGCCTTGCACGGTAATCCGAAAGGAGTCCGCTTATGTGGTCAAATATGAAGAAACCAATACGCTTATTAGGAGTAGTATTTCAGATTGACCAGGAGTGCCCGTAGATGCGGGCGCGTCAACCCTCTGAGCATCTAGCACCATTCGATCTATGACATGCATCAAAAAATGTCCATTATGGACGATTGCAATGTCTTAAAGCGACATCCGCTACGAATTGGCAGAAAAGTCCAGAGGCTCTACTGAGCACTATCATTACTTTCTGATCTTTGTTGGTTAGGATACGATATGTGAACAGGAGATGTAAGAAGATGAATGAAACGAGGGCCAGGTGAATACCTGGCCCTCACCGCGTTTTGGGGAAGGGCATGGTGATGGTAAGCCTCGCCACTACTATACACGTACTTGCGTGGCTACGTCACGCACTCGCTTACCCTGTTTTACCCCTGCCATGCTCTCTAAACTTTCCCCATTCTCCTTCCTTTGTACCCCTTCGTCCCTTGACAACGTGCTACCCACAGAGTATTCTATAGTAGTGAAAACAAGAATAATTCTTATTATCAGGGCGTGCTAATTCATATGAAAAAAGAAACTTTGAATACAAACGTGCAGGCAGTTCTTGATGTTGTGCGCTCTGTCACTACTCACCCAACCGCATTGGACGTATACACGCTGGTGAAACAGGTGCGTCCGCGCATGGGGTTAGCGAGTGTGTACCGGATTCTAGGGCATCTGGTGGCTCAGGGGCACATCAAGGAGTTACATCAGGGGAATGAGAGTTCGCGCTATGATGGGCGAACGCTACGGCATGACCATGGAGTGTGTACGGTATGTGGCATACTTCTTGATCTCCCGCTCGATGTTGTAGTATCGCCAGGGGTTTTGCAAAACGCTGCACAGGTGGCGGGACTGGAACTAGATACACACGAAGTTCGCATTTATGGGCGGTGCTCGTCATGTCAAGCACAGGGTGCAAACATGCTTTTACAGAGGCCGCAACTCGAACAGGTATAGGAGGAAATGAGCATGTCGTTGGAATCACAGTCGAACGCGATGCAACCAAGCAGCGTAGAGAATCACGCCGTACAGCAATCTGAAAATGAAACGCGGGCGCAAAAAGAGTTGGAAGCAACGCCCAGCTCAACGAAAGATCAGATCAGAGAGATATACAAGGGTCTAACAACAAAAGACAATAGTGACGTCACCGCGCACAACTTTTTGCTGCGTGTAGTCCAGCCTGGTCTCGCTGGACTCATGGACGGCTCTGTCTCCACACTGGCTCCTATTTTTGCCACTGTCTTTGCTACGCACGTCGCATTTACCGCGTTCCTGGTTGGAATGGCATCGGCGACAGGTGCTGGTATCAGCATGGCGTTCTCTGAAGCCCTCTCGGACGATGGTCAGTTGACTGGACGAGGTAGCCCTGTTATTCGTGGAACTATTACGGGTCTTATGACCTTTGTTGGTGGTGCATTACACACGCTACCCTTTCTCATTCCACAGGTACATACCGCTCTGTATGTCGCCTATGTTGTTGTTGCGATTGAACTTATCCTTATCTCGGCAATTCGGCACCGTTACTTTGGTACGAGCTGGTGGCTCTCAATTGTGCAGGTCGTTGGGAGCGGTATTCTCGTCTTTGTTGCGGCACTCATTTTTGGAAATGCGTAACCCTTTTTTACATAGATGTGCGCCCACTTATGCAGAGAGTGAGCGCACATCTGGGGTTTTGTAATACCTTTGTCCTCATTGGACAGGATATGGCTCAAGATCACAAAGTAGTACAAGGAGCAAGACAGAACTAGCCACGTTGGAAAAGCGTCCAGATGGAATCTTGCTTCATCCATCGAGGAACCTTTGATACACGTTTTGTGAGCAAGGGACAGTGTGTGAGGAAGAATACAAAGTCTCCTCGAATCTGTGCCTTTCTGTTGGTACCGCAGAGAGAGCACTGGAGCTTCTCGATACCACTCTCAGCGAGTTGCGCATGGCTGATTTCCACTCTCTCGCCGGAAAGGGGCAACTCTCAGAGTCTTTTTCAGGGCTTGGTTCTCCACCGGGGAGACGCACGGGATTTTGCTCTCCAATGCGAGGAGTGTGATCAGGAAGCGGATGACTCACCAGAACCACTCTGGCGGTTTCGACACCTCTCTCCATTCCTAGCAAGGCCCATAAGCGTTGCTGGCGTGCCGCCGAGTAGTGCGGCTGTTGGCCGCCTCCAAGGCCATGCTCTCACTCTCACACTGTGCAAGAGGGAGAGCACATGTCTGAATACGCTTGAAGAGCAATTCAGGAAGCTTCGCTGCTGCTGCTGTGGCTCTTACCAACCAATCTTTCAATACGCAGATGCTCCGTTCATAGAAATAAGGCCACTCTTTTAAGGTCGTCTTTCCTACTCCGCTTGGGCCATACAAAAAGACATAGGCAAACCCAGCGGTCTCATCAATGGAGCACTGCGTCTCAGCCGTGTGTGTGTTCTTGGCAGTAGCACTGAAACGCTGCGAGGGAGAGAGGACTTCCCATAGGTTCTTTTCTAATCCGCTTTCCAGCCTAACAGACCTGCAACTGAAATGTCTTCATCGACGGCTTCCCAGTGAATGCCAACTCCCTGGCCCAGAAACTCCCAATTTTGGCGTTGTTCCTCTGCCGCGCGAAGCAAGCGGGGAAACCATGTTAAAGGGACACTAATTTCCCGCTCGTCGCTTAAACGAACACACAACCGCTCTCCTTGAAAAAAGACGTGTATTGCGCGTGCTGTTTTACTTTGTAAAGTACTCATGCCATGCCCTCTCAAGTTCACTCTGATGCTCTCGAATGATCTGCTCAATACGCACTATCTGTTTCTGCTGGAATCCGCTTGCGTTGACAAGACTGATGGGATTTAACCAAAATTTTGCCAGCCCTTCGGCCTTTTGCATATGAATATGTGGTGGCCCCGAACTTTCGTTGCTGTAAAAGAAAAATCGGTAGCCATCGACTCTTAAAACAGTCGGCATACACGGGCACCTCCCCTTCTCAATATGGAATAGCCCATGTCACATATGTTCACTCACAGTCTACTCAGTTTTTTTGAAAAAAGCCAGCCTTTGAGCCATATCTGCACCCCGTAGTCCAGCAAATTTATGCAGAAGGGGTCCTTTTTGTATTTGGACTACTGGACAAGATATGGCTCTGGGAATGGACACGGACGTGGATATGGCTCAAAGTAGGTTTTGCCCGATGGTGAAAACGGGGACGACAGCCGCTTCACGTCGGAGCAACAGGCAGAATGTGGCTCTGTGGCAAGGACAACGAGAATGCCAAATCACATCATCTGTGTGTTTGCTATTCACCAAGTGAAAGAATCGCCATGAATGCCTCTTGTGGTATCTCCACGTTGCCAACCATCTTCATGCGCTTCTTACCTTCTTTTTGCTTTTCCAGAAGTTTACGTTTGCGAGATATATCACCACCGTAACACTTTGCAAGCACGTCTTTACGCATTGCACGCACCGTTTCGCGTGCGATGATCTTCGAGCCAATCGCGGCCTGAATTGGCACCTCGAACATCTGGCGTGGAATCAGTCCGCGCAACTTCTCGACGAGGGCGCGGCCTTGATAATACGCCTTGTCGCGATGAATAATCAGTGAGAGCGCATCAACAGGGTGGGCGTTAACCAGAATATCCAACTTGACCAAATCAGCAACTTGATAGCTGCCAAAGTTGTAATCGAGCGAGGCGTACCCCTGTGTACGTGACTTGAGTTGATCGTAGAAGTCGATAATGAGTTCGGCGAGTGGCATCGTATACATCATGTGGACGCGTGTTGCTTCGATGTATTTTACTTCTTTGAACACGCCACGTCGCGTAATCACCAGGTCCATAATTGTGCCAATATAGCTTGAGGGCGCGAAAACGGATATCTCCATCATTGGTTCTTCGATGGCCTCGATCTCGTTTGGCGACGGCATTTTGGATGGATTGTCAACGCCAACCGTCTCGCCGTCCGTTTTTTGTACATGATATTCTACGCTCGGTGCGGTTGCCAGAATATCCAGATTGTACTCGCGCTCGATACGCTCCTGAATGATTTCCATATGCAACAAGCCCAGGAAGCCACAACGAAAGCCAAAGCCGAGCGCGTTCGAGGTCTCCGGCTCATAGAAGAGGGCCGCGTCGTTTAACAGGAGGCGATCCAATGCCTCGCGCAAAAGTGGATATTCGTTACCCTCTACTGGATAGATGCCCGCGAAGACCATTGGTTTTGCTGGCTTATAGCCGGGGAGCATCTCGACGTCGGCGAGCGCACTCGGAACGGTCACGGTATCGCCGACGCGGCAATCCTTCACGTTTTTAAAGCCAGTCGCGATATATCCAACCTCGCCCGTCGTCAGGCCATCTACCGATGTCAGGCGCGGATGAAAGTAGCCCGCCTCCAGGATTTCGGTTGTGCTACCAACCGCCATCATCGCGACGCGTTCGCCGGTACGAAGCTTGCCATCAATGATACGAAGATACGCAATCACGCCCTTATATGCGTCATAGTGTGAGTCAAAAACCAGGGCGCGGAGTGGTTTCTCAGGATCGCCATGCGGTGGTGGAATCTGCTTGATGACGGCTTCAAGAATTTCCTGGGTGCCAATCCCCTCTTTGGCGGAGGCGAGAATGCACTCGTCTCTGGAGAGGCCAATGACATCTTCGACTTCCAACTTTACCTTTTCTGGGTCAGCACTGGGCAAGTCGATTTTGTTGATAACCGGAATGATGGTAAGGTCAGACTCCAACGCAAGATAAAGGTTAGCGAGTGTTTGCGCCTCGATGCCCTGTGTTGCATCGATGACCAGAAGCGCACCCTCACACGCGATAAGGCTACGCGAGACCTCATAGGTGAAATCGACGTGTCCAGGCGTGTCAATCAGGTTTAGCTCATACTCTTCCCCATTCAACGCTGTGTAGCGCATCCGTACTGCCTGCGCTTTGATGGTGATGCCCTTCTCACGCTCTAAATCCATCTGGTCAAGTGTCTGTTCCATCAAATCGCGCTTGCTGACCGTTCCCGTGAATTCCAGGAGGCGGTCAGCAAGCGTGGACTTGCCGTGATCGATATGCGCGACAATACAAAAGTTTCTAATATGTGCTTGATCCGTCATTCGATGATGCCTCCGCACAACACTTCATCACCAGCTTCTCCGCCATAAAAAACGGCAGCTTGTCCGGGAGTGATAGCCCGTTGTGGATTTTTTAGTGTAACCTGTACGCGATTGCCCTCAATTGGCGTAACCAGCGCGGGCTGCTCAGTAGCCTTGTACCGCACACGTACTAACGCGTCAAAGGGGGTCGCAGGCGTTTCTCCGCTGAGGTAATGCATACTTCCGACGACAAACGTCTGCTTCTCTAACGCGTTCGCTGGGCCAACAACGAGAGCGTTCTGCTCGGCGTTGATGCTGAGCACGTGTAACGCTTCAAGTGAGGTAAGGCCCAATCCCTTGCGTTGCCCGATGGTATAATAGGCGAGTCCGCGATGTCGCCCTAATGCTTTGCCCTGCTGATCGTAGATCGGCCCCGGCTTTGGTAGCGTAATCAATGGCTTAGCGCGTGACGCGATACCTGCGCTAACGGGTTCTCGTTCTGGCTCGTACTCACCGTGCGCGGCAGCGTAGCGGTCAATAAAGCCACGATAGTCGTTTTTCGCGACAAAGCATATCTCCTGACTCTCGGCTTTAGTTGCAACCGACATGCCGCGCTCTGCCGCCATCGCACGTACCTGTGGTTTTGTGAAACCACCAAGTGGGAAACACGCGTGTGACAGTTGGTATTGATTAAGCACATGCAGGACATACGACTGGTCTTTTTCGGTATCCACCGCACATCGTAACCGCCGCTTACCCGTCACAGGATGATCGTCTACCTGCACATAGTGGCCTGTCGCAAGATAGTCCGCGTCGAGAGCCAGGGCGCGATTGAGAAGCACGGTAAAGCGAATATGGCGATTACAGTTCAGGCACGGGTTTGGAGTGCGTCCAGCTACGTAATCTTCATAGAAAGAATCGACAATTTTGTGCTTGAATTCTTCTTCGACATTGACAAGATAAAAGGGAATATCAAGCATACGGGCCACTCGCCGCGCATCGTCAACCGCTTCAAGCGAGCAACATTTGTTTTGCGCGACACGCTCTACGCCGTCATCTTCCGCTTCAATAACGCCCGGCTCCGACCAGAGGCGCAACATAATGCCAATTACTTCGTGACCTTGCTCTTTTAAAAGTGCAGCAGCGACAGAGCTATCCACGCCGCCGCTCATTGCGACGACTATTCGTGCCATGATGTTTTTCCTGTTGTGTAGTGAGAATATGTACGCATTCGTTAGATAAAAGGGAGATACAAGCGCGATTGCTTAACTATTTAGCCATAAAGTAGAAAAAAGGACTAGCCATTGCGGTGCTAGCCTCTTGCTGTCACGTCTTTTCTGGTGTGTATTGATACACATAATGCCTTTCCTTGCACCCTAAGAGTAGCATAGGAGGCTGTATTTGTCAAATTCGCGGGGATGACCCACTCGACGACTCTTGCCATTTCGTGTATAATGGCGGCAATGATAATATGTATGTAGACCGTCAATGTTCTGGAAAACACACAGTTCCGCCTGGACTTTCGGCTAAAATAGTAAATTTATAGTATTTGAGCTGTGTATACTCTACACTATTTTAAGCAACGTATAATGTACTACTGCTCCGCTCTGTATTTGCCTACTAGAAGAGAGGGAGCAGAGTAAAAAGAGAAAACGCTCGAAAAGCTGGTTTCAGGCTGTCGGGCAGGAGGTTTAAGATATGCCAAAGAAAGCAATACCTGCACGAACTGGCGTGCAACGCGTGAACGTAAAGGCACAGAAGAGTTTTGAACTGGTGCGGCCCGTAACCGAAAGTTCCAAACAAGAGGCTGAAGAGATTGTAGAAAAATCAGCAGAAGAGACAAGCATTACTACAGCAGGTAGCACAGCTTCGACTCTCGACGCGTTGCCAACTGTTCCAAAGAAGAGAGCACGCGCCAGCAGCGTTATCACAGAGGATGCACCTGTTGTACCCGTGGCTCCTAAGAAAGAGGCAGAGGCACCCGTTGTCGCCACAAAGGGCAATGCATCCGCGCGACTCGCGGCGCGCAAAAACATACAGCGCACGCAGCGCAGTAGTGCCGCGCTGATTACCGCCGAACACTACTCCTATGTCAGAAAAGACCTCATATTTATTGCCGTACTTGCGACAATTATGATCGCTGCGCTTGCGGTTCTCTACTTTGTACCGGGCATTGGAGCGTAAACAGTATATAACAGTTGTGTCTCACACAGAGAAGCACTGACCAGATATGGGCAGTGCTTCTTGATATTTTGGTTCTCTGTCGCTTGCACACGGACACTATTTTCTTGCGAACAAAACTTTCGTTGTCCTGCTTAGTGTACCAGGGGGCTTGTACCCAGCCCGGTGGGGACGCCATGACGGTGAGCGGACGGAATGGTCACGCCCAGGACGCGTTGCATCGCCATTGTGTGACAGCAGTCGCCCCAATCATGGAAGAAGCGACAGGTGCAGGTCCATTCGCCGTTATCAAAGTTTGTTGTATGTACGTCGTTCTCGCCTTGAAATTTCGCCTCAAAATGAGTAAATTGAATACGCTCTGGTTCCTCTGCATACCGTTTGGCTTTTGCGATTTTGCTGATCATACTTGAGTTCATAAGCTATCTCCTTGACAAATCTAGCAATCACTCCGCGTCCACCCTCCATGGTGTGTTCTTTACGCTTCAGTGGTGTCGCCCCAAATGCACACTTGCATGGTTGTAGGCATCCGTAATAGCGTGTCGTAAAAAAGTAAGGCTTTTCTGCTCCGCTTGTTGTGTAGAAGAGCAAGGGAACAGGAAACCCGCCCTCCTTTCTCAGGAAATATTCTAAAATCAAACTTCACCCATTGGTGAAGATGTGGCCCAGGGAAGAAAGAAGAATCGATGAGCCCGAAACCGATGAGCCAATAAAAATGAGACAGTGTGTTAATGGTTGATGAAATAAAAAACACCAGAGACAGTTCGTCCCCAGTGTGAGTCTACACGTCAAATGTACTCAGTATTCCTCGTGTTACCTGTGACAAGATGCTGTGTGATTTCAATGAGACTGAACACATACGCATTCCCATTCTCACCCAGCAACACGCTGGATGTACATGACCTGATGCCCAACGAACCAGAAACCACGATGTTGTAGTTAGTAGGTTGCTATGTACGCCCGAATATGTTTTGCTAATACACCCCATTATACCATAGAAACTGTGAAAAGTCTACCCTTTTGGATAGGAGATTTCCTTTAATCTGTCACTCACTTCACAACAATAGTGTGCCATATATCATAGTTTTTGTGCTTGAAAGACAGTATACTGAAAGAAAGCGAGTCGCTCTAATACACCATTGCTATTTTTATGCAATTCGTCTGGAGGTTTCTGTGCATCAGTCTTTTCGCTCCACTACAGGCAGACATTACCCTACTCTTACGTCTTTTCTTCTTGCACTCGTTCTTTTTCTCATCAGTGCCTGTTCAGTTGGAGGAATGCCTTCCTCTACGAACTCCGTTCAAACTCCTATCGTGCAACATCGTCCAATTCCGACAACCACTCCTCACGCGCTTGCGGATGTTCCAAGTGGCATCGGGCAGGTCGTCGAAGGAACGCCTTTGTCAACGGATGCCGTTAAAACGCTCACCTTCGACCTGATTTATGATGATACCGCGTTCGAGCATGATGTTTCACAAATCTATACTATCGCCTCGCCAGTGTATCATCACTACCTCACCACAGAGCAGATTATTCAACGGTATACCCTTGCTGACACGCAACTTCAGATTGTGCAAAACTGGCTGAAGCAGAACGGGTACACCATAAACACGGTTGACTCTTTGCGTTCAGCAATCAGCGTTTCGGTGTCTGTCGGCACGATTAACCGCACACTAGGCATCACATTAGAACAATATACGATTACAGCCTTTACTTTCTTTGAACCCAAAGGAACGCCAACATTGCCAGCAGTGGTAGCACCATTTGTGCAATCCATTATTGGTCTGAGTACGTTTGCCCACCCGGAATTTCGACCCCCGTTCAGTATCGCGCACAAGAAGAATGCGGCAACCGTGATGGGAGCCAACTGCGTGAAATATGGCGCGAAGCAGACGCTTACTCGTGACAAGCTTGCAGGCGCATATCAGTTCAAGCAGTTGTATCAACAGGGGATAGCGGGGCAAGGAATGACGGTTGGTGTTGCGGAATTTGGCGAGCCATATAGCCCCAGCGATATCGCGAACTACGCGGCGTGTGTTGGTATCAGTATGCCAGATATTGAAAATGTTGACGTTGACGGACATCTTGCGGCTGGTTCTGGTCAAGGAGAGGCGGCGATGGATATTGAGTTGCTCGTCGGCCTCGCACCCAAAGCAAAAATACTGGATTATCAGGCTGATACAAGCATAACAGGCTTCGCGCAGGCCCTTGTAGATGTCTTCAATCGTGTCGCTACAGAGCATCGTGTGTCAGTGTTGAGCGTGAGTTATGGCACCTGGGAAAGCTCTTTCAGTATGGCGGAGCAGCGTTCGGTTAACCGTAGTTTACGCACGCTGGCGGCTGAAGGTATCTCAGTTTTTATCAGTAGTGGTGATTGTGGAGCGTATTCGCACCGTCTGCGTGCGCCTCAGTTCGCGGAAGTCTCGTTTCCTGCGAGTGCGCCCTATGCAATCTCCGTTGGTGGCACGTATCTGCAAGTTGGGAGTAGTAATACACGTATCAGTGAAACAGCGTGGGGTGGCGACGATGGTCTACCCATCTGCCAGAACGATTGGGGGAGCGGGGGAGGAGTAAGCCAGAACAGCGACTTCCGACGTCCAGCATGGCAGACGGGGCTGGGAACTGATACACGCTATGATGGGACGAGTAGCGGGGTGTTCGTGCCGAATGTTTTTCCGCCAACGCCACTCACCGCTCCCAACGGTCTACGGCAGGTGCCGGATGTCGCAGCCGCCGCGTTTCCCAATATCGCGATCTACTATAATGGTTCATGGCTGGCTTCGGGCGGCACTAGCGCAGCCGCTCCCATCTGGGCGGCGGGCGCGATACTCCTTAATCAAGGTTTGCAACAGCAGCATAAAGCACTGTTGGGAGGAGTGCCAGAGTTCTATACACTGGCAAACAACTCTAAGCACCATCGACCCTATACAGGTATCACGCAGGGCGACAATCTCTACTTTACCGCAACGCCGGGCTGGAACTATGTTACTGGGTGGGGGTCGCCAAACTTTAGCGATCTGCTGCAATTGGAACTTGAGAAGTAAGATGAGCATGGTGGCAGCATGGGAAGCATGGCGCGGCTTGCACACGCCATGCTTCCCATGC
>JBBQVS010000098.1:0-13241 GCA_038211295.1 Ktedonobacterales bacterium
CATGCCCCCGACTGCGCACATCATGCCCCCGCAGGCACACGTCACCATCGTGCCAATGCGTTATGGCGCACGCTCGATAGGCGGCTACTTGAGTGGTCGCAGCTTCCCGCATCGGAGGAAGTTGGGCAAGTGGGGAAACGCTGGCAACTCTGGGACAACTGGCGGCTCACACGCATCAAGCAGATGCAACCCGCGCCACCTACCGCGCAACAGATACGAAGCGTGGGACTTGGCCTACTACTGCTTCTCTCGCTGACAAGCGGTATACTCTGGTTTGTGCAACAAAATACGACCCCGATAGCAACCGTGCAACACTATTATGATGATATAGATTTTCGCCGCTATGACTCGGCATACGCACGAATTGATCCGCTCACCCGCCCAAGTTTCGAGCAATACATGCTTGAACTGTCCGTTGTCAATGGCCTTGTCGCGTCATACGGCAAACTCTCCGCGGTACATGTTGTTGTCCTCAAACAGGACGCACAACAAGTACAGCTTCGCGCTGACCTGCTCTGGATGACCGCCCTCGCGCAATACCCTACCTCGCAACGCATCACACTGGTAGCACGACAGGGAAGCTGGTACATTCTGCCACAGGCGGGGGATATCACTATTCCACCCGACCAGTTTACACGACAGGGGAGCGTACTCTGGCACTCGCAGGGTCGCTCTCGCGTTACAACGGGGACAACCAGCTTTGGCGATGTGCTCGATCGCCCCGTATTGCAAGTGCTTTCGGCGCGTCTTGTTAAGCAGAATACCCGTTATAGCGTTGTTGGCGAACTCGTCAATACCGACACCAATCCGGCGGATGCAACCGTCACTGCTGTACTTTTCGACACAAAAGGGAACGTTCTGACAATGTATAATGCTCAGACTGCGATGATACATAAACTCTTTCCCAAAGAAATGACGCCGTTTCGCGTGGACTTCGAGGGCGTCGCGGGTGCCATGTTGAACGATACAACACTGCAAAAAGGATTCAATGCCAACAACACTACCCCGCCAGACATTCACGCGTCCGTAACCGCGTTCGATGTCTACGCCAAAGCGGTTGTGACCGACCACGATCTCTATACAGGCGTCGAGACGCGCAACGTCAAGACACAGCTTGAGACGGATGGCAAACTTCACCTCGCTGGCGAACTCTTCAATGCCAGCACGGTTGAGGCAACCATTCCACATCTCCTGCTCACCTACTACGACGCCAACGCACATGTCGCATGGGTCGATAGCTATTTTCTTGAGCAAGCGGTTGAGCCACAGCGCACAAAAGCCTTTGATGTTGTGCTTACACCTGCAAGCCGCGTCACTTCGGTACTCGACAATGGCAAATTGTACTCGAACATCCTGGGCAACAAGTACGCCCTACAGGTGGGGCAATTGTCGAACCTCAATTACCTGCCAGCACCGCCGCACTCTGGCTATACTACGTTGCGCGTCTCTGTCAATACGTTCGTGGGGAATGGGTGAGATGATGCTCGCACGTACACGCTTTCTACTCTTCCTGTTTGTGTGCCTGCTACTAAGTGGATGTAGCAACGCCGCGCCGCCAACGCTTGCCCTCACAGGTATCTTGCCCATGCACGCGGTTGCGTCGCTACAGGCAGGAGCCACAACCGCCATCACCGTTGGGCCGATACACACAATTGATGGCACAGCGATAACACTTGTTGTAGTCGGCAGTTATGGGCCACGCATCTATCAGTCGGCGTTTCACAGGGGAAGCGCGGTCTTTTTGTTGCGCGAAGCCGATACACGCATCGCTGGCGTCGTAAGCCTGACGGCCCGCGCTGGCTCGGCACAGGGCATAACCTACCTCACTATCACGCCTGCCGCTCCGGTAGAACCTTTAACGCCGCTTGTGGGGGCGCGTGCCATCACCGCAGATGCCGAACATTGGAGCATGGTCGTGCTGATTCCTTTTGACCGCTTTGGCAATCCCGTCTCAGAAGGGACACGCGTCCAAATACTCATTTTGCATCCAGACAAACGCATTGAAACACAGTGGGTCAATGTGCAACACCTGCTCGCATGGGTGCGCGTCTATAGCGGCACAAAAGCCGGACGCACCAGTATCGCAACCCAAATTGGCAACGTGCATGGCTTTGAAGGCACGCTCTTAGAAGTTCCCGGCTGGCCTGTTCCCTTCCACATCAACGCGAACCCACAATCACTAGCGGCTGACGGCCAAAAGCTGACGACGCTTCAAACAGACATTATCCGCGATAAATTTGACAATGTGATACCCGATGGTACGCTTGTAACCTTTGTCGTACAGGCTCCCGATGGCACACAGAGCTACCTTCCAACTTCAACTATCAACGGAGTCGCGACAATTCCTTTTCAAGCTCCAAAGCAGGCGGGACAATTTGTAGTGCAGGTGGTTGTACTGAACGTCGCGAGCGTGGCATTACCGTTGACATTTACCGCAGGGCCATCGGTTGCTACATTTCCTCTAGCGTTTCATAAGACGACGACGGCGGGAATATACACGATAGATGCCGGGCCACTGCTGGGCGCATTGGGACAGTACATACCAGACGGTACACCCGTCACCTTCACACTCACAAACACAATGGGCAAAAACGCGCAAATGATCGCGGTCTCGGAGAGTGGACACGCGACCATCGAACTACGCACGGCAACATTTTCAGTAGGCATGTACACGGTAATGGTCACGGCGGGTTCAGGTCACGCGTCGCTTGCGTTCAGGCTGCCCTAGAAAGGTTCATCATGCCGAAACATATTGCTAAACGCGCGTTGTGGGTTATCATTGTGCTACTGGGATTGACGGGTGTCTGGCACGTTTTTTCAGATGTTGCGAATCTCACGGTCTATTTTCAGCAGGGAGCCGATCCGTCTTCCGCGCTGAATATCGTCCCCAACGTCCCTCCTGACCTCGGCGTGGGACTGGACTGGCAGGCAGATGACGCCGATACGGGGCGCGTCATTGAACCGGCAACGCGTACAGAGATTGAGTCATCCTATCTTCGCGCCTGGCTTCAGTGGAACCTGTCGCTGGCAAAGGGCGCACCCTACGGCTTGAAGACATACTTTGCTGGCCCTGCCCTCGCTGCCGTGACCAACGATGTACAGGCGGTGGCGACAAAAGGCTGGCAGGTGGGACAGGTCGATACAGAGCATACGTTGCAACTACACTTTTACTCCGCCGATGGCTCAATTATCTCTTTCACAGACCAACGCGCAGTAGTCGTACACATCATTCGCGATAAAACGGGGACGGTGCTACTGACACAGGAAAGCGAGGCACAGTATCAGGTTGTGATGCTGCTGGAAGATGGCAACTGGCGCGTGCGACACTGGGAGCGCACCCGCGATACTGTCGCGGACACTCTTCCCCCACCGCCCGCACAGACGCCACAACATTTCGTAGGCCAAAATGGTACATTTCTCACACTAAACGGGCAACGCTACACGGTAGCGGGCATCAACTACTACCCGCAAAAAACGCCCTGGGAGAAGTTCTGGCTCAACTACTCACCCGCCATCACAGAACACGACATGAAGCTTATCGCGTCGCTCAGACTCAACACAGTTCGCGTCTTTCTCCCCTTTGAGCAATTCGGTGGCCCCCACATTGGACAAGCATCCACTGGCATAGCACCCGCCAACAGCGTACACGCGCCGCTTGAAAAGCTCGCGGACTTCCTGCGCCGCGCCGAGACACACAGCGTAAAGGTGATTGTGACGCTCTTTGATTTTCGCTCAGACTATAGCCTGTTGCTCTGGCCTCAGTCTGATCGCTACTTGCAAACACTCCTGACGCACTTCAAGAACACACCCGCGCTACTGGCCTGGGATATCAAGAATGAACCAGACCTTGACTATAAGCACTCTGGCGCGGAACTGGTGAATGCATGGTTGGCGCACACGTTACGCCTGGCGCGTCGCTACGACCCCTATCACCTGCTAACCATCGGCTGGTCAAGCTACACGACGGCACGAATACAGCTCGCGGGAAACGATATTGTTTCGTTTCACTACTACGGGCCTGCCGCCGCGCTTCCACAAGCGTATACAGCACTGCAAACGGTTGCTTTTGGACACCCGATACTCTTGACCGAGTTTGGCTTCTCTACCTGGAATAGCTGGTTCTTTCCCAACGGACACAACGACGCGGAACAAGCCACATACTACACCGAACTGCTACGCTTCTGGAAGACGACCACAAGTGCTGGCTATCTCGCCTGGACGCTCTACGATTTCCCATCCGTACCCGCAACGGTTAGCGGCGGCCTACCCTGGCAAATCGGCCCCCAGCAAAACTTCGGTCTCATCAGAAGCGACGGCACCGTCAAACCTGCCCTGCGCGTACTGCTCGCCCAGCAAAACATCCCCGCCGTCTCACTCTGGGAGCGCGTCGCCAAACCATTCAATGCCACCCTGCTCACCAGCGTCCTACTCACATTCGAGCTAATGGCGCGAGTGAGACGAAAGAAGCAAAAAAAGCTGTGCCTGTAGAAAACCAAACAAGATGAAGTGCAGGGAAAATGTAGGGGAGACCCTTGCGGTCTCCCCTACATTTTCCCTGCACTTTCCTTACATTCACCCTGTATTCACTCTTGCGGTCTCTCTGCACTCGCCCTGCACTTTCCTTACATTCACCCCGTATTCACTCTTGCGGTCTCCCTGCACTCGCGCTAAACTCTCCCCACATTCACCCTGTATCCGTCCTGCACTCTCCCTACATTTTCTCTTGCCTGTACTATTCCTTTTTCCCGCCATTATGCCTCACGCGTCCCCACAATCGTTGTCCATGACCAGGTGCCTTGAAACGTCTCCGCCGCGACCTCGATGAACAGGTTTCGCAGCAGCTCGCGCCGCGCCTGCTCCTGCTTGAGGCTTCCGTCGCGTGCGTAAAGCAACGGCTCGGAGAGCGCGAACAGGTGGTCGATGTGTGAGGCAAGTACCTCGTAAGCGTCGGTGCCAAACGCGAGGTCGATTGGTTGTACCACGCGCCGCACGTTGCCCCACTTACACGAGTGGGCAAGTTCTAGTAGTTCGCGGGGCAGCTTTTGCGTGCGACCCGTCATCACCAGCGCAGTTTCCAGTCTCTTGAACCACCAGGCGAAGGTCTCGCTATTGGTTGTCGGATAATCGTATTCCGTCACAATGACTGACCCCCCCACTTTACACAGGCTCAATAGCGTCTTGAACAGGCGTACCCACTGCCCCCAGGTCGTGTGTTCTTTGAGGAAACGCACATGTACCAGGTCAAACGCGGCCTTCGCGCGAAACGCGGGCGAGAGGTTGTGGATGTCCTGCCCCGAGAACAAAAGGTCATCCTGCGGGCGATAGCGGGCCATCAGACGAGCATGGTCAAGCAGAGCCGGGTTGGTGTCGATGCCGTACAGAGTCAGGTGGCTGTGCTGGCGGGCCATGTCCGTCATCCAATGCCCAGCACCGCACCCAACATCCAGCACCGTTTCATAGGTTGCGAGGGGAACGTGGGCCGCGAGGGGAAACGGAGCGTATTCACTGGCAAAGCGTTGGATTTGTTGTTGCATAACGATTTGTAGCGTGTCGCTAATCCGTGGACGCAAATCCTCATCTACTTTGGCGCGGGCAAGGGCTGCTTCTCGCCGCATCTGCCGACGGCATTGTACACAGATATCTTCCGTCATGATTTCCTCTCTTTCGTTACTTGCGGCCCGACGGGGTACGTTGATCGCAGAGACGTGGGGGCAAGCCCAGCACCTGTCTGCGGAGCCGTTCATCCTCGTTGAAGACAGACACATAGTGCATTCCGCGCCGTTGCGCGGTGGCAAAGATGCGTGGGTAACGCTGCTCTGGCCGCTCGTTGGCGTAAAAGATCGCAAGCACGGCGGACAGTGGTTGCGTGTTCTGGTCAGAAATGTGCATACGTTGGGTTCTCCTTCACTTGATTTACTGTTTTGAACAACGTTACTATCGTGATAAAACAATAATAACATTACTCAAAACAAAGGTCAAGCGAATCACTATCCATTTTTAGGAGTTAAGTTCCATCTATTCCGTAAATATATAATCTGTATAAAAACAGACAAGACGGGGTACAATATCCCTATGTTATTTTTTGCTGTGCCTGATAAAGTGAGGACATGATGGATTTGTATACTGCGAATGAAGCGCGGGAGAGATTAGGGGGCGTTGCCCCTGAAATATTGCGAAGGTATGTAAACAGGGGAAGCATTAGAAAAATAGTCCCTCCTGGAAATGTAAAGAGAGGAATGTATGTCAAGGAGGACGTAGACAAGTTAGCGAAAGCAATGGAAGAATTTTCACAGCTTCACACCAACCTTCCCAAAAGTATCGCGTTTGAATTTTCTCAAGCAAGAGGGGAAAGGGACATCAAGGCAACTGTACAGATCGCGCGTCAACACTTCGGGGAAAGAGCATATAGCCTTGAAAAAAGAATGGCGTGGTATACCATCGTCCCAAACGGGGATTACGTTCTCAGGCACAATAATGTGGTCGTCGCGTACTTTTCTATGCAGAATGTAAGGCCAGAGGCATTGGAGAGATTATTTTCTAGGAGGAAAGACACAAGCCTTCAGCAAGACGATATTATACCACTCGTGCCAGACGCACCGTCAGAATGTTACATCTCAGGGATAGGTATCAAGCTCGATACTGATAGTGGACGGGCAAAAAGATATGGACGGCTTCTTTTACTCGGACTCTTCGCAACACTTATAGAAATGGGAAGAGCAAGAATAGATATAAGAAAAATATGGGCAATGTCCGGGTCGGTATCAGGTATTCGCTTGAGCAGAGACATGTCCTTTCGCGAATTAGATTACACTAATACGGAGCAAATAGGCTTTGTACTGGATGTTGAAACCTCTGCGTTTTCTTTTATTGAAAAGTATCGCGAGACGCTAAAATCTGCTCAATTAGGAAAGCAAGATGTAGGAGTGTAGAGCATAGCCTTGATACAAGGATGTAGGGACGGGGCTTGCCCCCGTCCCTACATCCTTGCCCCCCTCCTGCACCCTCGCCCCCGCCCTGCACCCTCTCCCCCATCCTGCACCCTCGCCCCCGTCCTGCACCCTCAACTATCAACGGGGCAGGACGGGGGCAAGCCCCGTCCCTACATCCTACCCATCTCACCACTCCCTCGCATCCCGCACAGCGTGGCTTTGCTACGCCATTCCCTCTATGGTAGGGACGGGGCAAGCCCCGTCCTGCACCCTCTCCCCCATCCTACCCACCCCTGTTCTACGCCCCCTCTTGCCCCTACCCATCGTACCAATATTGTGTCACCCCTCTCGTGAGTGCTATAGTAAAAAGGCAGAAGTACCAACACAAGAAAGGCAGGGCGTAGTATGAGTGTCGATTTTGAGCATATCGAAGTCACAAACAACGAAGTCGCGCAACGGTATGAGCTACGGGTTGGCGACGAACTCGCGGTACTGGAATACGAGCGCGAAGGCAAGCACATCACCTACATACACACAGGCGTGCCACCCGCGCTAGAGGGGCATGGCCTCGCGAGCAAGCTGGCACACACCGCCCTTGAAGACGCACGCGTCGCGCACCTCGCTGTCACACCCCTTTGCCCATTTGTCGCGTCCTACGTCAGCAAGCATCAAGAATACCTGCCCCTGCTCTCAGAGGCAGAGCAGGCCCGCGTTCTTCGCCAACACCCACATTAGAAGGAATGCACAATGACAGACACTACTGCTCATGACGAGGCACGCATCGCCGCGCTGCTACACGCGCTCACACTCGAAGAAAAGATTTCACTACTCGCGGGTGCGAGCATGTGGACAACGGCCCCTATTGAACGGCTCGGCATCCCCGCGATGAAGGTCTCCGATGGCCCCAACGGTGCGCGTGGCGGTGGCAGCTTCACGGGCGGCACCATGACCTCCGCCTGCTTTCCCGTCGGCATCGCCCTCGCGTCAACCTGGAATACCGCCCTCATAGAACAGGTCGGGCAAGCACTCGCCGAGGAAGCCCAAACAAAGGGCGCACAGATGGTGCTCGCGCCAACCGTCAACATTCACCGCTCACCACTCAACGGACGCAACTTCGAGTGCTATTCTGAAGACCCCTATCTCACGGCCCGCATCGCCGTCGCCTACATCACAGGTCTACAGAGTCGCAATATTGGCGCGACAGTAAAACACTTCGTCTGCAACGATTCCGAGTTTGAACGCAACACAATCAGTTCCGACGTAGACGAGCGCACCATGCGCGAAATCTACCTGCCCCCCTTTCAGGCCGCCGTACAGGAGGCGAAGACCTGGGGCGTCATGGCCTCCTACAACAAAGTAAACGGGGTGTTTGCGAGCGAGAACGCGGCGACGCTCAGTGTCCTCCTCAAGCAAGAATGGGGCTTCGATGGTATCGTGATGTCCGACTGGTTCGGCACAAAGAGTACCGCCGCCTCCATCAATAACGGGCTTGACCTTGAGATGCCTGGCCCCCCCATCTGGCGTGGCTCACAGGTACTCGATGGCGTCAAAATCGGCAATATCAGCATTCAGGCGATTGAAGAATCAACGCGGCGCATCTTGCGTATCCTGCTCCGTTCCGGCGTATTTGAGCATCCCGCCACGCATCCCGAACAGTCAATGAACACCCCCGCGCACCGCGTCCTCATTCGCGCCACCTCCGCCGAAAGCATTGTCTTGCTCAAAAACGTGGGCGACATTCTTCCCCTGCACGCACAAAAGCTAAAGACTATTGCGGTCATCGGCCCGAACGCGAAAACGGCGCAGATCATGGGTGGAGGCAGCGCACAGGTCAACGCGCACTACTCCATCACGCCATATGCGGGCATCGCGGCCCAGGTCGGCGACAACGTGCGCCTGACATACGAAATTGGATGTACCAATCACAAACTCCTGCCACGTCTCGACACAGCGTATATCACGACCAGCGACAGCACACATCAGTTCACGCTCACCTACTACAACACGCTCGACCTGTCCGGCGACCCTGTATACGAAGCACCGACCAGCACGGCGGAGCAATTGTGGTTGGGAGCAGTCGCGCCCAGTGTGCAGCAAGGGAACTTCTCGGCTCGCATGACCGCTAGCTTCACGCCACAAGAAAACGGTATGCATAGCTTTAGTCTCGCGAGTGCCGGCCTCAGTCGCCTGCTACTCGACGGACGCATTGTACTCGACAACTGGACGCAGCAAACGGCGGGTGATACCTATTTCGGCATGGGTAGCACCGAGATTACCACCACCGTCGAGCTGCTCGCGGGCCACGTCTATGCGCTAGCCGTCGAATACAGCAGTCAGGATACGATGATGCTAGCGGGGGTACGCCTCGGCTACCTGCCACCCGTGACTGCGGACGCGCTTGAACGTGCTGCAACTCTCGCGGCGAACGCTGATGTCGCGCTCCTCTTCGTAGGCTTGAACGGCGGGTGGGAAGCCGAAGGCTATGACCGCCCGAACATCGCGCTGGTAGGCGAACAGGTCGCGTTAATTGAGCGCGTCGCCGCCGCTAACCCACACACCATCGTAGTCCTACAAACAGGTTCGCCCATCGAAATGCCCTGGCTTGATAAGGTCGCGGGCGTCCTGCAAGCGTGGTACGGCGGACAGGAATGCGGCAACGCCATCGCGGACGTACTCTTTGGAGCGGTCAATCCATCGGGCAAGCTGCCCCAGACCTTTCCGCAACGTCTGGAAGACAATCCCGCGTACATCAACTACCCCGGCGAACATGGCCATGTACGCTACGGCGAAGGTATTTTTGTCGGCTATCGCTATTACGAAAAAAAACGCCTCATGCCACTCTTTCCCTTTGGCTTCGGCCTCTCCTATACCAGTTTTGCCTACAACAACCTTCTCCTGAGTCCACACACGCTCGCCCCCAACGTACCGCTAACCATCAGCATCGACGTAACAAACACGGGGCAACACACAGGCAAGGAATGCGTGCAAGTATACGTGCGGGACATTCATGCAAGCGTGACGCGTCCCCCGCAAGAGCTGAAGGGCTTTGCGAAGGTCGAACTTGCCCCTGCGGAGACGCAAACCGTAATGCTGACACTCGACCTTACCACCCTGGCATACTGGGACGATGAGCAACACGCGTGGGTAGCGGAGGCCGGGGAGTTCGAGATACGCGTCGGCAGTTCGTCGCAAGATATCCGCGCAAGCGCAACGTTCCAACTCACACAAACAAGCGTTTCGGGTAAGGCGATGCAGGCATGATTAAACCATCATTGCACACAGTACAGGTTGGTGCGTACAGCGTGCGCTATCAGCAGGCAGGGATGGGCGACCCCGTTGTACTGGTACACGGCTTGTCCGGCTCCACACTGTGGTGGCGGCGCAATGTGCAGAGCCTCGCCCAAACCTATACCGTCTATCTCGTTGACCTCCCCGGCTTTGGCGCGGCAAGCCGCAGGCGAGGCCGTTTCGCGTTGAAGCAAGCCGGCGACTGGTTGCTCGCGTGGATGACCTCCGTAGGCTTGCAACAGGCGCACCTGATTGGTCACTCAATGGGCGGCTATATCTGCATGTGGCTTGCCGCCCACCATCCAGAAGCCGTCAATCGCTTGATACTGGTCGATCCCGCATTCAAGTCACGCGCCAAAAGCGTGCTTGGCTACAGCATCCCATTGTTGGAGGAGGGGAGGTATCTCAAGCCGCGCTTCTTACCCATCCTTGCGTATGACAGCTTGCGTGCTGGCCCGCTTACCCTGCTCAAAGCGACGCGCGACATCATCGCCATCGACGTAAGCAAAGAAACCGCCCTTATCAAGGCACCCGTGTTGCTGATCTGGGGCGAGCATGATACGCTCGTGCCACCATCGCTAGGCCATATGCTCCGCGCCGAACTGCCGACATCGCGCCTCTTGCTGCTCAAACATGCCGCGCACGTCTCCATGTTCGACCAACCCGCAGCGTTCAACGCCGCCGTCAACGCCTTCCTGCGTGGCGAGGTCGTCGGCGAGTAAGCCGTACCCGTTAGCCCATAAAGCCGCGCACAATTGCCGCCAGCTCTTTTGGCGAATTGTAGTTCGCATCGTGCGCGGCCCCTGCTATCACAACCAGTTTCCCATCGGGCAATAACTGCGTCGCCTCCTCCGCCCAACGTTGTGGCACAACTGTATCATGCGAACCGCGCACAACAAGCGTCGGCACCTGCACATATGGGAGTTGCTCATGCACATGGTCTTCGAGACCATACTGCAACGTCTTCGCCGTTCGGCGCACACCCGCGTGAAAAAAGTCACCAATCATAATAGGGAAAAGGTGAAACGGCTCGAACGGAATGTTCGCGACCCAACGCACAATCTCCTGATGCGCGGTCAACGCTCGTGGGTCCATCGATGGCCCAACCAGAATAGCGCGGTCAATACAATCGGGATAACGGATAGCAAAACGCGCGATTACCTGACACCCAAGCGAATTGCCCAGCAGGGTCGCCGAACCAAGCTGTATTGCCCGCATCCACGCCGCTAACGCGTCCGCCATCTCGACAACATCGAGCACATGTTTGGGTTTGCTACTCTGCCCGAAGCCCGGCAGGTCAGGAATGTAAACATTGTACGACGACGCCAGACGAACCGCCGTTGGCAACATATAGGAATTGGACGACGCCAAACCATGTACCATCACAAGTGATTGCGCGTCAGGGGGTAATTTGTACGAAGAAACGCGATAATACATCGTCTCATCACCAACGGCTACCGTGCGTTCCGCAAGAATACTCTGTTGTTTGTTCATGCTATTGTTCATATTATATATACGAAGCACAACAGTATTCGGTCTGTTTTTTGCGCTGTCGGTACTACTTTCAGCAACGATGCTTCAAAAGAGATATCATTGAGGTAAAAAAAATTGTGTGAAAAACAAGAATGTTGTAGGAAAGTATATGTTTCACTCCCTCCCCATGTTCGCGCTTATCCTAATTTTTATTGTGGGTGCCATCGCGATCTGGTTCGCGGGCATCCAGCTCTCCAATACCTCGGATGTGCTCTCGTCTCGCCTGCACCTGGGCCAGGCTCTGGGTGGCTTGCTGTTTCTAGCTATCGCAACCAACCTACCAGAAATCGCGATTACCGCGACTGCCGCCCTCGCCCACAACCTGGGTATCGCTATCGGCAATATTCTCGGCGGCATCGCTATCCAGACCGTTGTGCTGGTAATCATGGATGCCTTTGGCTTGCGTAGCAAAGCAGCTCTGACTTACAGCGCGGCCTCGCTACAGCTTGTGCTGGAGGGCGTGCTCGTCATCGCGGTACTTGTTGTTGCCATCATGGGAACGCAATTGCCACGCACATTACTCTTCGCACGGCTCGCCCCCGGTGATGTCTTGATTCTTCTGCTCTGGCTTGTCGGCCTCTGGCTCATCGGCAAAGCACGCGCTGACCTGCCCTGGCAAGAAAAGGGACATGCACCCGATACACTTCCCCCCGATAAAGAGCAGGGCGATGAAAAGCAGAAGAGTGGTAGCAAAACGGAACAGTGGAGTACAACCCGCGTCGTACTCGTTTTTGGTGGAGCCTCGCTCATAACACTCGTGGCGGGCGTTATGCTGGAAGAAAGCGGTAGTGCGCTCGCAGACCATATCGGTCTGAGTGGCGTCCTATTCGGCGCGACAGTGCTGGCGGCAGCAACATCCCTGCCAGAGGTATCGACGGGTCTCGCCTCTGTGAAACTCGGTGACTATAGTCTCGCGTTTAGCGACATCTTCGGAGGCAATGCCTTTTTGCCGGTGCTCTTTCTCCTCGCGACCCTCCTCTCCGGTCAATCCGCGCTACCACAGGCGAAGAATAGCGACATCTACCTCGCCGGTCTGGGCATCCTGCTGACAACGGTCTACATCTACGGCCTCATTTTTCGTCCACGCCGCCAAACCTTCAATATGGGCATCGATTCAATCGTTGTGCTTGTACTCTACATCATCGGCATCGCGGGTCTGTTTGCCCTTGCTAAATAACGTTCGTCACAAGCAATCAAAAAGAGGCGGGGGCGAGCCGCCGCCACTACTATACAACCCGTATCGCCGCTTGCACGGTAAGATGAAGCTACGGGTCATGTATAGTAGTGGCGGCGGCTCGCCCCCGCCACACTCCCTCAAGAGAAGCTTAGTATTCCGGCATCTGTGGCGCGGCGGCCTGCGCTTTTTCTGGCAGGTCGGTGATGAGTGCCTCGGTGGTGAGGATCATCGCGGCAATGCTGGTCGCGTTCTGCAACGCGGAACGTGTCACCTTCGCGGGGTCAACGATACCAATTTCAACCATGTCAACAAAG
>JBBQVS010000099.1:0-13118 GCA_038211295.1 Ktedonobacterales bacterium
GTATCACCTTTGATTACATTGAAATCTTTTATAATCGGACGCGGAGACATTCCACGATCCACTACTTGAGTCCATTTGCCTACGAACAACTGATGTGTTAATCCCCATGTTTGGGGTCTCCATAAATTCGGGTGAAGATCAGGGCAGGAATGCGGCCGCTTTCAACAGATTGTCCGTGACGGAAAAACGATGGTACGAGCGTACTCGCGGTGGCGTAGGGGATAAGCAACTAGGCTTTATTCTTCCCGACCTGTCCGATTTTTGTTTCGATTGTTTGTATTCGCTCCCTAACGTTCTGAAATTCAACGGCGAGTTGAATAATCCCATACTTCTTATAACGGATATATCACATGTCCCGTGTAATTGCTCCACTTGTAGGCGATGAACGATATTTAACACGCTCTACAAGTTTGATATCTTCCCAGCGCAATGCTTCTACGGTAAGACCTTTCTTAACAACAATACCATCGGCATAGATATAGACGCGCCATCTGCGCTGCACTAATGCGACAAGAAACACACCAGTGAAAGCGATCAGGACGACAGCGATAGCTGCGATGCTCTGTCCCGACCTCAAACCGCCTGCGAATATAACGAGGCCAATAATACACGCGACAAACAGGGCCATACAAACAACGTAGAGCTTGAATCCTGTACCGTACATAGCCGTTGGTACGCCGAGCTTATACTTTTCCCCTAACGTGTATGCTTCTTTTGAAAGCGAAGGCTCTAACGTAGACTCACAATCCATCATACTAATGCTCCTCTCTCGCAGTTCCCGTTTTCCTAGTGTAAAAACGTTGAAGCGTAGGATTTATTGTTGTTGGTTGTGAGCCTTTTACGGCAAAGTAGAAAGCAGAGCAATACCACGCATCGTAGTGTTCTCATCCCTTTGGCCCGTCGACATGGTAGAGTCGAGGGTGTGCAACGCTTCGAGCAATACCGCATGTGGGCATTACTGTCAAATAGCTACCTTATTAAATTCATCCACTAAACCCTTGACATGCAAATCGTTTTGGGTTATGCTCTATACAGATGCAAATCGTTTTACATTTGTTCTGACAACGGAAAAAGAGCGTTGTACAAAACAGGCTTTGGAGGAAGAGTGGTCACGATAGCAGATGTTGCCGAGCGAGCGGGCGTGAGTATTACCACCGTCTCACATGTTTTGAGCGGCAAACGTCCCGTTGCGCGTGCAACACAGGAACGCATTGCGGGTATTATCAAAGAACTGGGGTTTCGTCCAAACGAATTGGCGCGCAACTTGCGGATGCAACGTACACAGTCGGTTGCGCTCATCATCCCTGATATCACCAACCCCTATTACCCGATGCTTGCACGGGGCCTGCAAGATGCGCTTGCGGATAATCGTTACCACACGTTTCTTTACAACACCGATAACAGTCCAGAGCAGGAAACCGAAGTTATCACCGACGTGCTGCGTCGTCAGGTCGATGGAATTGTTGTAGCGTCGCTACGTCCCATTGCGGGGAACGTTCAAGAGTTTATGGAAGAACACATTCCCTTTGTTTCTATTGGTGTGAGTGTTGAACATCCACTGGTGGATCAGGTCTCGACGGATGATGAAGAAGGGGCGGCGGCGGCAACGCGCTACCTGCTCCAACAAGGCTATCGCAGCATTGGCATCATTGGTGGGATGCTTGGCATGGTGACAAGCAATCTGCGCCTCGATGGATACAAGAAAGCTCTGGCCGAGGCTGGGGTTCCATTTCGCCCCGCGCTCTTCGTGGAGGGAGACTTTACCCGATTGGGTGGAAGACAAGCGATGCAACACCTGTTGCAGAGGTCAGAGAGACCCACCGCGCTCTTTTGTGCGAACGATCTGATGGCGATTGGGGCCTTAGACGTTGCGCGTGAGCAGCATATTCATATCCCTGAAGATATTGCCATTGTCGGCTATGACGATATTGATGCGGCTTCGTTTGTTACGCCTGCGCTCACTACTATTCTCAATCCAGCCTATGAAATGGGCAAGGCGGCAGGCGAATTGCTTTTAGAGCGTATGCAACAAACATACGATGGGCCACGTCGCCAAATCGTCATTTCGCATCAACTGATTCGTCGCCAATCCGCCTGAGAAGAAGCGTTAGCAACCTTCTCGCTTTATCAATAGAGGTATGCCTGTCTCATACTGTGCATGACAGTATGACAGAACAACATGTTCAATAGGAGAGAGGAGAAAAAAGAGGTATCGCGTAGCTCTAGAAAGATTTCTTTTCGAGCATGGCTGTTTAGAGGTCAATGATGTCCTCACGAAGGTGTTTCGCGCATGATATTTATGGTAACAAAGGAGTACGCTCATGTATAATCCACGCTCACGCCGCCAGGTGCTGATTGATAGCAGCAAAGCTATTGTTAGTGTTAGCGCACTTGCGGCATTCCTCGATGCTTGTGGCACCACAAGCACAGGTAACAAACCCGGACAGGCTCCATCGGGCAACATCACGAACTGGTACTACATCGACGACCAGAAAATCCGCGATTATGTGAGCAAGGCCGAGGTAGATGCGTTCAATGCAGCGCATTCAAGCATTCGCCTATCGTATGTTTACAAGGCACTCGCAACGCCCCAAACGGTGCTAGATTCCGCGCTTTCCACGGGTCATGGGCCTGATCTTATTCCCACCGCTGGCCCCTCAGTGGCCGTGAGTTATGCTAACAACCACAATCTGCTGGCCCTTGATGGCTATGCCAAACAGTATAATTGGTCGGGTAAGATGCTTGACTGGGCACTCAAATCGGGTGTTGTGAACGGTAAGCTCTACTCTTTGCCTACCTCATATGAGACGGTGATTATTCACTACAATAAGACGCTTTTCGAGAAAAAGGGCTGGGCGATACCGACGACACGAAGCCAACTTGAGGCACTGTGTCAAGAAATCAAGGGTGCTGGCATTATTCCCTTTTCGTCCGGCAATGGCGACTATGCGGCCGCGACGGAGTGGTTCGTGACCGCCTTCTTCAACCATTATGCTGGCCCTGATCTGGTGTATCAGGCGTTGTCGGGCAAGATCAAATTTACGCATTCGGCCTTTGAAGATGCTATCTCTTTGATGAAACAGTATTTTGATAAAGGCTGGTTCAACGGCGGTGTCAAGCAATACTTTGTAGGAACGGAGCCACAATTCGACGCCAATTTTGGGCAGGGGAAAGCGGCAATGAATATGGATGGGACATGGGCCTTTCAAAATTGGCCGAACTACTTTGGAAGTAAGGCCAATAACGCCAATGAGTGGGACTGGTTCCCTATTCCCTCGTTGCGTGACGAAGTATCTACAAATGTGTATGCGCTTGCTACTGGCGGAACCATCTCGATAAACGCGCGTAGCAAGGCTCCCGATGCCGCAGCCGCATATCTTGATTGGCTCTATTCCACACCTAAGCGCGTCACCGCAGAGTTGGCCGATCTCGCGCTTGAACCTTTGCCAACTGTCCTGACCGAGGCGGACTTCCCTGCATCGGTAGACCCTCGTCTCAAACGCTTATACGTGGAAATGGGGAAAGCAACCAAAGCAGGCAATTTTGGGTATACCACCTGGACGTTTTGGGGGCCAAAGTCGGACGAGTGGATCGCTAAAGGTATGGACAAGGTGCTTGCGGGCGATATCTCACCACATGACTATTGTGTAAAGCTCGATATGCTCTTCACGCAGGAATTACAACAAGGTGCTATTCCTTATACCATTCCCCGGAGTAAATAGTTATGGGCATCAAACAAGTTACCTCTCCTTTTGTAAATAGGACAGAAATAGTCACAGAAAGCGAACGTCGGAGTACACTCCGACTTCGCGCCCTGACTCGTTGGCGTGGTGTTTTTGCCTGGACATTTATGATTCCACTCTTGCTTGCAAGCGGACTCGTTGTCATCGGGCCTTCGCTTGCAAGCGTGTACTATGCATTTACCGATTGGTCGGGGCTGGGTGATGCCAACTTTGTAGGGCTACAAAACTTTCAACGACTGCTCACCGATGAAGAATTCCATATTGCGTTTCTGCACAATCTCTTTTGGATCGCTATGTTTCTGGTTGTGCCTATTGCGATGGGTCTGTTGGGAGCGTTTTTGCTCTCACAAATCACACGTTTTCAGCTTTTCTTTCGTATCGCCTACTTTCTGCCATATACGCTTTCAAGCGTCGTTGTCTCGAATATCTGGCGCGACCTGCTCAACCCTGAACGTGGTCTGGCGACAACGGGGCTGCCCTTTCTACAAGGAGTCTACTTTCTTGGCGATGAGCATTATGCGTTGCCCGCCGTTGGTTTTGTGAACAACTGGGCATTTTGGGGCTTCTTGATGGTGATTTTCCTGGCTGCGATGCAGTCGGTAAGTACAGAATTGTACGACTCTGCGAAGGTTGATGGGGCCACCGCTTGGCAACAATTTCTAAACGTGACCTTGCCGGGGATCAGACCAACACTGGTCTTTGTTGTGCTTATCATTGTCATCTGGTCGCTTGTGACCTTTGATTATGTATATATTCTCACGGGTGGCGGGCCAGCTGGCTCAACCGAAGTCGTTTCGACACTGCTCTATCGCACCGCGTTTACGCGCAATGAGGCTGGTTATGCGGCAGCGATGGCGTTAAGTATGGCCTTCTTATCAGCTTTTGTTGTTGGCGGTTTCGCGCTCCTGCGCCGGAAAGGTTGGGAGATATGAGTAGCATCGTTACGCGGCCACGACAAATGGGCAAGGCCGCTTCATCGCCACGCCGTATGCAATTGCTTATGAAGCAGGCTCCATACTATCTCGTTTTACTCGCGCTTGTGGTCTTTTCGCTAGGGCCACTGGTGCTGCTTGTTCTTAACTCGCTCAAGTCACCGTTTGAAGGCGCGAGTAACCCGCTTGGCTTCCCACATCATATAGAGTGGGGCAACTACGTTACGGCCTGGGAGCAGGGGTGGTTCGCGACAACACTCCTCAACAGCACCATTTTGATGGGGGGAACGGTGATCGGTGTTTGGATTATCGCAGGCTGTGCTGCGTACACAATGAGCCAACTCGACCTTCCCGGAGGCAACATTGTTGTGCTGTATCTCATTGCAAGTTCAGCTATTCCGCTCCAGATATTCCTGATACCGCTCTTCTTCTTGTGGAGTACGCTTGGACTGTATGACAGTCTGTTTGGACTCGTCATCATTTACTGCGCGACCAATGCACCATTTGCAACGTTGCTCCTTCGTTCATTCATGGTATCTATTCCGCGTGAGTATGCCGACGCGGCACGCATAGATGGCGCGAACGAATGGCGCGTGCTGTGGCGGGTGATTATGCCGCTTGCATGGCCCGGCTTTCTGACAATTGGTCTGACAACGGCGCTCGCCGTGTGGAATGAGTTTTTGTTCGCTACAACCTTTATCCAAAGCGACACCCTGCAACCCGTGCAGATAAGCCTGTTGGCGTTCCATCAACAATTTGCTCGCAATTGGAGTTTGACCGACGCGGCTTCACTGATAGCGATTGCGCCAATAGTGGTTATGTTTCTTGTCTTCCAACGCCGTTTCATCGCGGGTTACGCTGGCGGAGGATTGAAAGGCTAAAGCTGGGTGGAAGAGGCCGTGAAATTTCTAGAGGAGAGCAGGTTGATGCAGAGAAAAATTCTTGTTGTAGGAAGTCTTAATACAGACCAGGTTATACAGGTTCCGCGCTTACCCGTGTTCGGTGAAACCTTGCTTGCCACGCGTTCGCATACATTTCCGGGTGGCAAGGGTGGAAATCAAGCAGTCGCAATGGCGCGGTTGGGGGCCTCGGTGCTGATGGCTGGTTGCGTTGGTGCTGATGCCGCCGGGAAGCAACTGGTTGCGGCATTGCATCATGAACAGATTGATACGAGCCTTGTGGTGGTTGAGCAGGAAAAGTCCAGCGGTTTTGCGTGTATCTTTTTGTCTCCTGCTGGTGAAAACGCCATTATTGTTGCTGCGGAGGCGAATAGCTGTGTTGGGGTAGACGAAGAGCAACGTGCGAAGACCGCCGCGCTGGTCATGCAGGTACAGGCGGTGGTGCTACAGCTTGAGATACCGCTAGCAACGGTGCAAGTACTGATAGAGGTGGGATATAAAGCTGGCGTGCCTGTAATTCTTAATGCCGCGCCCGCGTATGCGCTTCCGCAGGAGGTGCTAACACGGGTCGCGGTGCTAATTGTGAACGAGAGCGAGGCCAGTATGCTGAGTGGTGTGCCCATAGTGAGCGTAGAGGACGCGCAACATGCTGGCATTATACTCCAAAACAATGGAAGCTCTGTTGTTGTGATAACGCTTGGAGCACGTGGCGCACTTTTGATAACGAAAGACGCTTCTGGACAGAGGGTACTACTTCGTGAACACGCGCCAAGTGTACATGTTGTGGATACTACGGCGGCGGGTGATTGTTTTGTGGGAGCTTTGACGGTGGCACTGACTGAGGGGAAAGGCTATAAAGAAGCCTTACAATTCGCTGTTGCCGCGAGCGCGCTCAAAGTAACCAAAATCGGCGCACAGTCGGGTCTTCCAACGAAACAAGAAGTGTTGGCATCGCTGGAAAGTTTTAAGAGCGCGTGACGGACGGATGCCTTTTGTTTGAATAACCTTTTTGTCAAAAGTGCGGGAACCTATTCCCATACTTGCCTTCAAATTTTTTTTGTAAGACTGGAGTCTTAAATGTCATTACCTCTATCGCCGCGTGCGTATGCGGAACGTGTGTATGCTGGTGTATTGGGCAAGATGATCGGTGTATATCTTGGCCGACCAATTGAAAGCTGGTCGTATGAACAGATTATGGCGAAGCTCGGCGAGATTACCTATTACGTCCATGAAAAGTGTAATGTTCCTTTGCTAGTGACAGACGACGATCTCTCTGGAACCTTTACGTTCTTGCGAGCGTTGCCCGATTACGGCAATATCCGCACCCTTACCCCTGAGCAGATTGGGCAGACGTGGCTCAACTACATTATTGAAGGACGTACCATTCTCTGGTGGGGCGGGCTGGGTAACTCGACGGAACACACTGCGTACCTGCGTCTCAAGCAAGGGATTGCCGCTCCTGTCAGCGGCTCGATTGCGCTCAATGGGAAGGTTGTCGCCGAGCAGATTGGCTCACAGATATTTATTGATGGCTGGGCCATGATCGCCCCAGGCGACCCTGCTCTCGCGGCTGATTTTGCGCGGCGTGCGGCGAGTGTTAGCCATGATGGTGAGGCCATTTATGGCGCACAGATTTTGGCGGCTATGGAGGCTCAGGCGTTTGTCGAGGGGGACATACAAACTCTGCTAGATGTGGGCCTTTCCTTCGTTCCAAAGCAGTCGGTGATGCACCGCATGATTCAAGATATTCGCGCATGGCACGCCGAGGAAGCCGATTGGCGGAAGACGCGTAGGCGTATTGTTGCCGAGTATGGCTATGACAAGTTTAGTGGCAATTGTCATATTGTGCCAAATCATGCCCTTATCATCCTCGGTTTGTTATATGGAAACGGCGATTTTCAAAAGTCTTTGATGATTGTAAATACTTCTGGCTGGGATACAGATTGCAATTCCGGCAATCTTGGGTGTCTTCTGGGAATCAAAAATGGCTTGCCGGGGTTGGAAGGCGGCCCTGATTGGCGTGGCCCGCTTGCGGATCGTCTATATCTGCCAACGGCTGACGGGGGCCGTTCCATTACCGATGCGGTAACGGAAGCTTATCATATAGTCAATATCGGCAATGCGTTAGCGGGCAAGCCAGCCATCATACCCAAGCACGGCGCACGGTTCCACTTCGAGTTACCCGGCTCACTACAAGGCTTCCATGTTGAGGCTGGAAGCGATGCGAAGCTAGAGAACATCGTGGGCCAGAGCAGCGTGGGGGAGCGCAGTATGGCGATACGCTACACGCATTTGGCCCCGCACAGTTCCGTACAGGTTGTGACGCCGACGTTTACACCGCCCGAAGCAATCCACATGTTCGGTTATATGCTACTTGCGTCCCCTACGCTTTACTCCGGTCAACGTGTGCGACTACACATGAGTGCTGATATTGCTAATACGCTTCCCGTTGCCTGTCGCCTGTTTCTACATCTATATGGCGCGGACGATCAACTTGTCGCCTTACAAGGCCCCGAACTAACGCTTGCGCCCGGCGAGGAGCGCGAATTAGCATGGACTGTTCCAAGTACAAATGGGTCGCCGGTTGCTGAAATCGGGCTAGAACTTCACGCGGCACACGAAACATCGGGAAGCGTCTATCTCGATTTTCTCACCTGGGATGGCACACCAGAGGTTACATTGACACGGCCAGAGATAGGCGGCGCGATGTGGCATCGAGCGTGGGTCGATGGGATGGATCAATTTGAACCCCAATGGCCCGAACCGTATCGCCTCATGCAGAACGAGGGGCGCGGTCTGATTATACAAGGCACACGTGAGTGGAAAGATTACCGTGTGAGCGCGACGCTGACCCCACATATGGCGCAGGCGATGGGGATCGGAGCCTGCGTTCAAGGGATGCGTCGTTATTACGCACTTACACTCGCGCAGGATGGTGTTTTGCGCCTCCTCAAAATTCTCGATGGCGAGCAGGTGTTGGCCGAGTCATATGCTTCCTGGAAACTCGGCTCTCCCACCACCTTGAGTCTACAGGTGGTCGCCACGCATCTACAGGCGTGGCTTGATGATCGCCTCATATTCGACGTGCGAGATGATACAAAGCCTCTGCTCGGTGGCGGGGTTGCGCTCCTCTGTGAGGAAGGACGCGTAGCAAGCGGTGCGGTGCGTGTACAACGAGCAGAATGAAAGGGGGAAATGATATTCACGTTTGGGTCTTTCTCTTAAAAGTTGTTTTATGGAACATCGTTCGTACTTATCGAATGAAGGATTACAGACTATGAAGACACGATTTTACGCTTCCACAGCAAAGACTTTACGGCCTCTTAACATAGGGCATACTCTTTTGCGCTGTGCGTTTGGTCTATTGTTGCTGGCCCTACTGCTTCCGTCTGGTCAGAGCGTCCACGCACATGCCGTTGCTCATACAACGGTGAATAGCGGTATTGGCATCACAAAATGGTGGGAACATCTGACCGGCGAGAAAACGATCAACGTACGTTCAGATGGCAAGACTCTCAACGACATCAAGGGTCAACTTGATACACTAAAGAGCAATGGCTATCATGTTGTAAACATCGACTGGCCCGTTCAGGCCGGCCCAGTATCGCTCTACGGTGGATTTTCCGCATCCGATTTTTATCATGTTGAACCTTCGCTTGGTACAGACCAAGATTGGTTAGACTTTGTAAGCGCGGCTCATAGCAAAGGGATCGCGGTAGACGCCTGGTTCAATGCATCCTATCTTTGGACTGGCTCCTCTCTTTTCAAACAGGCCGAGGCCGATGTGAAAACATATGGCACGAACCACGCGAACCTACCCGCGAATAGTCCCGCGCAGTATTTCGAGTGGCGGTCACAGGCGGGTGACGTGAACAAGCCTTGCGATACGTGTGGGGGATCATATTCAAGCGGTCGTTGGGTCACTGATGCCGACGCGGGTAGCAATGTGAGCTACTATGGCGTTTGGTCTGATCAACCTTCGGGTGACTACAGCACTGCGGAATGGCGCACGTACATCGTTGGGGTACTCAATCATTGGTTGGATACGGGACTCGATGGCTTCATTTTTGACGCCCCCAGCTATTTCATAAACTGCGACGGAGCGTGTATGAAAGCCACCATCGTTGGAACCGTTCACAACTATGGCCCCGACCGACTCGCGGCCTCTGAAACGCCCCGTGACTCTTCCGCGATCAGTACCTACGGTTTTGACGCGACAACAGACTCAGCATTCTGGGGTGATGGAGCCGCAACGAACGCTATCACTAACAATAATCCGTCTGGGATAGAGGCGAAGCTGAGTAACCGCGACGATATTGTAAACGCGGGTGGAACCGATTATTCCGCGCCTGACTTCACAAAAACTTCTGACGCGGCCACCCACCTTTTACAAGCCGCAACCATCGCCACCTCTGGTAATTTCCTTGTCATTTGGGATCCTGGAACAGGCTTTGGCAAGCTAGATACCTGGGCCGGCGAGGGGCCAAACTTCGCCAAAATCACAAACGCTGTGACAGACAACGTGGTCTTGCAATCGGAGGGCGCGCGCAAGCAGGTTACGACCAACGACGACGCGAAGTATTACGCCTTTGTGCGAACAAGTCCCGACGGGAGGTCGAATGCCCTGGTCATTTTCAATTATCAGGGTAGTCAGCAAACAATCACAACCCGTTTGAACGGTTTCACGGTAGCCAACCAAACCACAACGGACTTACTCAATGGTGGCAATGGCCCAGGCATCACAAACAACACCTTTAGCGTGACCCTTGATGCTTATGGCTACGGTTTTTATAGCCTGACCACGAGTAGCGGCGGTACAACGCAGACAACGAAGGTAGACGATAACGCGAATGGTTGGACATACGGCAACGGCTGGGACTTCTATTCCGACTCCGGCGCGTACAATGGGACGGCACATGGGGGCCAGACAACTGGTGCATATGGTCAATACTCCTTCACTGGCACAGCGGTGACGGTGTATGTCTGGAAGGCAGCAGGTGCTGGCACTGTTGAAGTCTTCATCGACAACGTTTCGCAAGGAACATTCAGCGAAGACAATGGTGGAGGTGACACCTATGACCAAGTCTTATTCAGCAAAACCGGACTGAGTAGCGGTACGCATACGGTTAAGCTGGTTGCCACTAACGACCGGTGGTCAATGGTTGATTACATCACATACACTGCGTAATTCTCTGACGCCCTTTGGCCGAAAGACCCACGAACGTGGGTCTTTCGGCCAAAGGGCGTCAGAGAATGAGGTCCGTACACTGTGCGTTTTTCCTGGTGCACCTCTCATATGTTATACTGTAGTGCTTCCGCGGACAACACTGCGTCTCTGCGACTAGCTGATGCCGCTGGATATCGAGTATCAAGTAGCTTTTTGTGTGACTCTTGTTTGAAAGCGACTTATTGGTATTAGCTATATTGTCACATCCATGCAACGCTTTTTTGAGAGTAGAAGGAAACATGCCTGATGCGCTCAACCATATTTATCTGATGGGTGTGCTCATGCTAACGTTGGTTGGTATCCATACACTGTGCAACATGTTCATTGACTTTCAAGGGCATATGATGGGTGCTATGATGGAAAGCGACATGCGCAGTGAATTATTTGAGCACTACCAAAAGCTGTCGTTTAGCTTTTATGATGAACAAAGAACAGGTCAATTAATGACCCGGATTACCAATGATACATTCGCGCTGTCCGAGTTATATCATCATGGTCCTGAGGATATCGTCATTACCTGTTTGACGGTCATCGGTGCTTTCATCATCTTGTTGCGAATCAATGTTGCGCTCACTTTGATCATCTTTCTCTTTTTGCCAATTATGGCTGTTTACGCGCTCTATTTCAATAAAAAGATGCATAGTGCGTTGCGTAGTAGCAAGGATAGAATTGGTGATATTAACGCACAAGTTGAAGATGCACTTGCAGGCATCAGAGTGGTAAAATCATTTACCAACGAAGAGGTCGAAAAAAGTAAGTTCTCCTACGCAAACAATCGTTTTGTCGCCAGTCGCAGAGACGGTTATAAAAGCGAGGCATACTTTTCCAGCGGTTTGATTGCATTCACACAGCTTATTATCATCGCTATTATCATCTTTGGGGGTGTCACTATTGTTCACGCTTCCCTGGATTTAGCTGATCTACTCACCTATTTACTCTGTGTTAGTATCCTCATCGATCCAATTCAGAAATTAGTCAACTTTGGCAGGCTCTATCAAGAAGGAATTACTGGGTTTACCCGATTTATGGATATTATGGAGGTGCAATCTGATCTGCAAGATGCACCACATGCAATCGATCTGAGCCAGGTTCGGGGGAATATAGAGTTTAAAGATGTCAGCTTTAAATATAAAGAAGAGCATAAGTATATTGTAAAAAACCTATCACTGGAGATACAAGCTGGTGAATACGTGGCCTTAGTTGGGTCATCAGGCGTTGGCAAAACAACACTCTGCTCGTTGATTCCGCGTTTCTACGAAGTAAATGTAGGGAAAATACTACTGGATGGGCAGGATATTCAAAATGTTACTTTTCGCTCATTACGAGGGAATATTGGTATTGTCCAGCAAGAGGTCTATTTGTTTGCCGGAACGGTAGCGGACAATATCCGCTATGGGAAACTTGACGCCAGCAGGCAAGAAATCATTGACGCAACCAAACAAGCGAACGCGCATGACTTTATCATAGCGTTACCGGATGGCTATGACACGGATATCGGTCAACGCGGCGTAAGACTCTCAGGTGGGCAAAAGCAACGGTTGAGTATCGCGCGCGCGTCTTCATCAAAAATTCCCCTCTTATCATTTTTGATGAAGCGACGAGTGCGCTGGATAATGAAAGTGAAAAGGCTGTGCAGGATTCATTGGAGAAGTTAGCCGACAACCGCACAACGCTAGTCATCGCCCATCGTTTATCAACCATTCGCAACGCCCAAAGAATAGTGGTATTATCCGACACTGGGATCAGTGAACAAGGCACACATGAGGAGTTAACCGCATTGAATGGTGTATATGCGAACTTATACAAGACACCGACTTACATGAGGGGTGACACATATTCAAAGTATTCGTTGCGATAAAAGTGGGACTTGTCTGGACAACAGAAACCGTGTACTATACTCTTCGAGGAAAGCCAACACATTTCTGCGAGCCTTTCGAGGAACCTTCTATGCCTAAACGTCGACATGAACGTCGTGAGCCGACTCATGAGTGGCAGCAGATCAAACCACTGCTTAAAGATGCGGCTCACATCAATTATGAAGTGATTCGCCCCGTGATTTTATGGGGGATCACGCCTAAAGAACGAGGTGCGGAAACAGGGGTGTCACCACGCACCATTTACTCCCGCGCCAATCTTTTCGATCAGGCAGGTATGGCTCCACTCTTGCCTGCGGAACCACCACCTGGACAGGATAGAAGGTTCATGTGTGAACTGTGCCACTATCTCAGAGAGTGCGTCGGCTTATTCGGGAGAAGGTGGTACAGACCGTCGCGGCTATCCGTCAGGTTGTTGCACGGGAGATCATGCCGCCACCCGT
>JBBQVS010000100.1:0-12987 GCA_038211295.1 Ktedonobacterales bacterium
AAACCCCCCCCCACGTCTCCTACATCGCACCTAGATATTTATGTCGGTATCCAGTTCACCATTGCCATTTTGTGAAAGCAGACCGATTGTAAGCGTCTTCAGTCCGACGGGAGCGGAGAAGACAACCGAGCCACGTACTCCCTTCGCGCCACCTTTGAAGGTATAAGGGAGGCTGTTGTCTGTTGGTGTGCGCTCGTTGCCGGGGAAGACCAGACGGACATAATCAAAGCTATACCCCGGTGAAGTGTCGGCCCCTTCGGGATTGTCAACGGCGAAGCTGAGCACGTAGAATTGCTGACCCGTCTTGCTTTGTATACCCTTGTACGCGAAACGCTTCTCGACTCCCGTCAGATGATAGGTCAAGGCGTGACCGAAAAAGACATACGCAATCGTCGTTGTTTGCGTGGAAGTGGAAGTCGCGTATTGCGTGGCATTGAAAGTTCCCGTAAACGGTATCTTGACCAATGTCTCATTGAGGATGGTCGAGCCAAGTTGTAACCCCAGCGTTTTGAGTTGTACACTCTTGTTTGGTAGAGCAAAGTCGAGCCACCCATTCTCGCTTGCCCCTGGCTTTGGGCCAACGGAAAGATGCACATTAGTGGGGGTGAGTGGCTTTGTGTTCGGGATAAGCAAACGAGCGATATCATAATAAATAAGGGTAATCTGATCGGGCGTATGATTGCTGATATGCATGTTCAGGCGTACCGTCGCCTGTCCCTGGTGAATGTCATCATCGGGAAATGTCAGGGCATATTGCGCGTTAACAACGCCTACGTCGATACCGGCATAGGGTGCTGTGCGTTGCACGCTTAGCGTCGTTACAGGTGCGGGCATAGGCTTTTGCGCGTTCGCGTCAGGCACATGCATACTCTTGAGCCACGAGCCAGCATTGAGGCTCACGACACTCACAACAATAATACCAATAACTAATAAAATAGCGGTTGTAAGCCAGAGTTTCGAGAAAAATGAGCGTTTTGGCTCCTCTGGCTTTCTGGGTAACAGAGGGCGCGACTCGATCCGCGTGCGAATAAGCGATGCGATCATAGTTTTCTTCTTATCCATTCCAAGCAACTTCTTTCTGAGCATACTTGCGTGTGTTCCCTATTGTACCAAGAAGACGCAACTATTCTTCTTGACATGCAGAATTGTTAAGTGCTAGCATGACTTTAGTCACATTGCTATTTCCACACCCTCATAAGTGGTTCATGCTGCATCGCAAGGAGTACACGTCAATGAAGATTCATGAGTATCAGGCGAAGGACATTCTGGCCCGTTACGGGATACCAGTACAGCCTGGTCGCGTCGCGCACACGCCCGACGAGGCCGAGGCCATTGCCCGCGAACTGGGCGGCCCCGTTGTTATTAAAGCACAGGTCTACGTTGGTGGACGCGGGAAAGCTGGCGGTATCCAATTTGGCGATACGCCAGAACAGGCCCGTGTCGCCGCCCAAAAAGTATTAGGTATGGATATAAAGGGCCTCACAGTTGAAAAAGTCTTGGTGACATCCAAAATTGATATCGCGGAAGAATACTATCTCGGCATTATTCTTGACCGCAAGACGCAATCGCCCGTTGTAATGATTTCCAAAGAGGGTGGTATCGATATCGAGGAGGTCGCGGCAAATACGCCAGAGAAGATTATTCGGCAGCCAATTGACATGCGCTGGGGTCTGCGTCCCTTCGAGGCTCGCGAACTGGTCGCACGCGCGGGCCTGCCACATCACACCATCGGAAAAGCAGGCGATATTCTTTCAAAGCTGGCAAAAGCGTTTATTGAGAGTGACGCGAGCCTTGCCGAAATCAATCCGCTCGCGCTCACCGCCGATGGCAAGGTGCAAGCCGCCGACGCCAAGATACTGATTGACGATAACGGCCTCTTCCGTCAAAAAGAGTATGCAGGCTGGGCCGAGACAGAGGAATCGAATCCACTTGAGTACGAGGCAAAACAAGCTGGGCTGACCTATGTCAAACTCGATGGCGATGTTGGCATCATCGGGAATGGGGCGGGTCTAGTGATGACAACGCTCGACATGGTGGCACGCGCGGGCGGCAAGCCAGCGAACTTCTTAGACATTGGCGGCGGTGCGAAAGCTGAGATCATGTACAAGGCCCTGCGCTTTGTAGCACGTGACCCACAGGTCAAAGGCATTCTGGTCAATATCTTCGGCGGCATTACACGCGGCGAAGAGGTCGCGAAGGGCGTTATTATGGCCCAGTCAGACCTGCCCAAAGGAATGCCAATTGTGGTTCGACTCTCTGGCACAGGCTCGGAAGAGGGAAAAGCGTTGTTGAAGGATGCTGGCCTTGAATGGGGCCGCGATATGCGCGAGGCGTCCGAGAAGATTGTAGCCGCCATCAATACACGTGGGGCAGAGGCGCATTCAGCAGCAGTGCATCAACCAGAATCACGGATAGAGTAAGGGAAGAGAATAATGAGTATTTTGCTAGATAGCACAACAAAGGTGATTGTGCAGGGCATCACGGGCCGCGAGGGACTGTATCACACGCGCAATATGAAAGCGGCAGGCACCAATATTGTCGGGGGCGTCACTCCGGGCAAGGGCGGCAGTACGATTGAAGGTTTCTCGGTCTTCGATACCGTCGCGGAAGCGGTTCAGACGACGGGAGCTACCGCGTCCTGTATTTTTGTGCCACCGCCGGGGGCTGCTGACGCGATTATGGAGGCGGCGAGCGCGGGCATTAGCTTGATTGTGTGCATCACTGAGGGCATTCCGGTTGTGGACATGACGCGGGCAATGCTGGTCGTGCATGAGCATAACGCACGCTTGATCGGGCCAAATTGTCCGGGCATGTGTACACCGGGGCAGGGCAAGATTGGCATTATCCCCTACCAGATTTTCACACCTGGCCCCGTCGGGTTCATCTCGCGCTCCGGCACACTTACTTATGAGGTGGTGTCATTGCTCACCGCGGCTGGCCTCGGTCAATCCTCCTGCATCGGTATTGGTGGCGACCCCATTATTGGCTCGACGTTCGTCGATTACCTCAAACTTTTCGAGGCAGACCCACAAACTAAAGTGATCGTGATGTGTGGCGAAATCGGCGGGAGTGACGAAGAAGATGCCGCCGAGTACATCAAAACCATGAGCAAACCCGTTGTGGCCTTTGTTTCGGGGCGCACCGCTCCCGCGGGCAAACGCATGGGTCACGCAGGCGCAATTATTTCCGGCAATACGGGAACCGCGCAGGGCAAGGTCGCCGCATTGCAGGCCGCCCATGTACCCGTCGCGGATACCATCTTCGACATTCCCGAACTCGTCCAAAAGGTGCTATAAGAAGGAACCATTATGACTACTGCGCTCATCTATGATCCCATTTTTCTGGAACATATCACTTCGGAGAACCACCCCGAAAGGGCAGAACGCGTCAAGGTCGCCTACGCGATTCTTGAAGAACTTGGCTGGCTCACACGTGAAGGGCTGGTGCAACTCGCGCCCCGTGCCGCGACCATAGATGAGTTAGCAGCAGTCCATGACCACCAGTACATTCAGGAGGTGCAAGAGGCCGCGCAACTGATGACCACAAAGGCGCAAGAAGGGCGCAAAACAGCTTTTTTCGCGACTGATACCTACGTGTCCTCGCACTCATACGAGGCCGCAACACGGGCCGCAGGTGCTCCGCTGACCGCGCTTGATGCGCTAATGGCCGGGAAAATCAAGAACGCCTATTGCCTGGTACGCCCACCGGGGCATCACGCGGAACCCGACGACGCGATGGGCTTTTGTCTCTTCAACAATGTCGCGGTTGCCGCTCGCTATGCACTTGACCATCATAAGCTCGAACGCGTGATGATTATTGATTATGACGTGCATCATGGCAACGGCACACAAGACATGTTCTATGATGACTCACGCGTCCTCTACTTCTCCATTCATCAAGCTCCCCTGTACCCAGGCACGGGTGCCTCCGACGAATTGGGCGAGGGTGAGGCCGTTGGCACAACCATCAATGTTCCCCTGCCCGCGACCTGTGGTTTCGATACCTATGAAGCGGTGTTTCGGCAGGTGATGGCCCCGGCGGCAGATCGTTTCAATCCACAACTCATTCTGGTCTCCGCAGGCTTCGACGCGCACTGGAAGGACGCCATTCCACCAACAAGCCTGGGAACACAGATGTACCTCTCTACCGCCGGCTTTTTTCGGCTGAACGAAATCATTCTCAATCTCGCTGACTTGCTCTGCGAGGGACGCCTGATTATGGTACAGGAGGGCGGCTACAATGTGCAGGCAACAGGTATGTGTGTCGCGACTTGCGTGAATCAGTTGCTCGGCGGTGACGCGGCTGTCGATAGCTTTGGCCCACCACCTGTAGACCCGCTACGCATAAATACTGATGTCCTCATTGCCGAATTGCGCCGTATTCATGGCTTGACGGGCTATCGGATGCGGAACTTCAAGAAGCCCGATGTAGAAAAACTGCGACGCGAGATGAAGGGGCCGGATGCAACGCCCCCCACGCCTCCCAATACACATAACGCCTGAGAGGATGCCCATACGCCATGCGTGCGACACACCTGGATACGTATCAGATACGCCCGCTGGCGGCGAGCGATATTCCCGCCGTTGAGCGACTGCTACGTACTTCTGAGTACATCTATCAACGCTTTACGCTAAACGAGTTGCCCCTGCTGCTCAAACATAATCCGGCGGTGGGGATATTCAATGGGAAAGCGATGCATAGCTTCCTGCTGTCGCAGAACGTGAACGAGCCAACAGCATGGCTTGGTGGCTTCGGTGTTAGCTGGACAGAGAGTAGCCACTACCTGGACATTTTGTTGCGCTTGCTTGACGCACTCTCGGCGCAGCTCATCGCGCAGGGCGTCAAACACCTACACTATTCGGGCAATGATTCTGAACGCGATTGGTTGCGCGAGGTGTTGCTGAAACACGGTTTCCTGCCCTATCGCCGCCTGCATTCCTACGATAAATACGAGTATGGCATTCCCGCAGAGGGCAACTTGCGCGTGCTTGTGCGGAAGGTAAATGTACACGACATGTGGGGCCAGGCCGGAGATATGGCGGCCCTGCTCATGATTGAGCAAGCGTGCTTCGAGGACTTGTGGCGATATGACGCGGCAGGCTTTGCCGATGTCGCAGCAACGCACCCCTACTTCGTCGTCGCGGAACTGGACGGGCGCGTTATTGGCTATCAGTTCAACGCACTCGATAGCGACTATGGCTACCTGGTACGTATCGCGGTATATCCCTCCGCCGCCGGAAAACAGATCGGGATACGCTTGATGGCGGAGGCAATTCGGTTTTTTCAACGCGAACATGTGAGCCGTATCATGCTCAACTCGCAGGACGATAACACGCACGCGCACCGTCTTTACGAATGGTTCGGCTTTGTGCGTATTCAACAAATGGGCTTCGTGCTGCGGAAAGTGTTGTGATTTCGCTTATACAACCCCCATTAAACACCACACATTGAGCGGCATAGACTTATTTTTTACGTACAGAGGGGCCATTTGCGCCACGCGCACAGAGTCGCGCACCCGGTCTAATGTGGAGTTGTTCAAAAGAATGTTGTTATCGGAGGCGTTGGATTGCAGACGCGAGGCAACATTGACGGCATCGCCAATAGCGGTGTAATTCTGAATGCGTCCCTGTGAGCCGATATTGCCGATGGTGGCGCGATCCGTGTTGACGCCAAAGCCAAACGAAATTTGCAGACCCTGCGCGTGTGTGCGCTGATAGTTGAGAACCGCCATTCGCATCTTCCATGCCGCACGAATCGCACGTAACGCGTGATCTTCCTGCGAAAGCGGGGCGTTGAAGATCGCCATGAGCGCGTCGCCCATGAACGCGGTAATCGTTCCCTCTTCGTCCCACACCTCTTTGACCATGATTTCGAGATAGCTATTGAGCAAGTTCATGACCTGCTCCGGCGCGATACTCTCACTCAGACGCGTGTACCCGCGAATGTCCGCGAAGACAACCGAAATCTCGCGCGTCTCGCCGCCGAGATTAAGGGCCATCGGGTCTTTCATGAGCTGCTTCACCACGTTTGGATGCACATACTGCTCGAAGATACGCCGCACCTGCTCAGCTTTGGCCTCAGAACGCGTCAGTTCGGTACGGTCATCGATCACGAGTGCTGTACCAATTGGTTCACCCTGCATATCACGCAGAGAAGAGACCGACATAATCAGATTGACCATGCCCTCACGTGCCGGAATTTCACAGTCCACAGCACGTGGCACCCGCGTCCCATGCTCATGCTCGGCAATCGCGGTTCCCAGTAATTCTATCAGCCCAAGCTGTGGTAAATGGTGAAACGCGTCAGCATAGTGCCGCCCCACAACGGTTGTCGGGTTGAGATTGAGAATCGCGCTCGCGGCCTCGTTGAAGGTTGTAATCATGCCAAACGAGTCGGTGGTAACAACGCCATTCGCGATAGACGCGAAAATGTTGTCCATGTATTTTTTGTCCTCGCGCACCTTCTGAATGGCTTTGTTGAGGTCAGCGAAGAGCCGCGCGTTGTCAATCGCAATCGCGGCTTGATTACAAAACGCGTTGAGCATGTCACGGTGTTTTGGCCCGAAGAGATTTGCGTTGATGCGGCTATCCACATAGACAGCACCGATACAGGCGTCGCGCACAATCAGGGGAGCGCACAGCACTGAACGAATGCCATACGCCATAACGCTCGCATGTGCTTTGAGCACATCATCCAAAAGCGCATCATCGGCAAGCAGCGTTTCGCGATTACTGATGACGCGCATCACCGCGCCGCGACTAATCTTGAACGCCCCCTCATCAATGGTACGCGCCTTTTTATCGCGGGCAATCGTGAATTCTACCGCCCCCGTCTGCGGATTGACCAGCATCAGGAAACCACGCTCGGCATTGACAAACTCGATGACGCGATCCATTACGAGGCACAACACTTCATCGAATTCGAGCGTTGAATTGAGAGTACGGGCGATTTCGTAGAGCGTCTCTTGCTCGCTTTTCTGTTGTGTCAGCGTGATAATGCTCGACGTGAGTTCTTCCCGTTCACGCTCGGAGATCGCGTTCGACGGGATAGAGACGCCTTGCGCCCGCAGTGTTTGTAGGATACGCTGAATGGTCTGATTGAGACGGCCCAGTTCCAGATCGGTGACACGGCTCACATGCAACGCTTCACTGAGCAGACGCACACGCGGATCTCCCCCCTCACTTGCGTAACGACCTTCCACAGCGATCTCTAATTTGTGCGTCTGTTCGTGCAGGGAACGCGCAACATTTCTCAGCGAATCGCCAACTACTCGCAAATCGTTACTGGCCTTTGATGCTACATCAGGTGATACAGCCAAGAGAGTGCCTCCATACAAACTAAAAAAGAGAAGCTATAAAAAGAGGTCTAGTATGTAGTATAAACGCCTATGCACGAGAATTATATCATAACAATTACAAAAATAGGGGCTAAGAATAGGAAGAGGCAAAAAAGATATGCGCCCTGACAGCGTGCATATCTTTTTTGCCGTTCTTTTATTGTTTATATGTTATTGCACGCCGTTTTGCGCCAGGTAGGTTGAAAATGACATCGGGGTGAAACCGAAATCGCGCTCGACACTGTTCAGGTCTGTGGTATTGTTGAACGTGAAAAGCGTCATAGCGGCACGTGTAAGCGGTGGTTTGGGTAACACGGCCTCTAGCAGAGCCGCGCCGAGTCCGATAATTGGCGTTGGAGCGTACACCTTGAGGCGGCTTTTGTGCATAGTTTTCAGCAACTCATCAAAAATCTGCGAGAACGAATAGTAGGCAGGCCCACCAATAGTATACGTTTTCTTGCTTGCACCCTCTGGACTTTCCAGAACTTTGACAATAACGGTCACGACATCCTCGACATAGATTGGCTGAAACATCGTGTTGCCCCCGCCGATAAGCGGCAGGACAGGAGCGGTACGCACAAGGTCGGCTAATCCCTTGATGAAGGGTGCGCCTTTGCCAAAGAGTACCGAGGGTTGAATGATGCTATAATCAAGGCCACTATCAATCAGCATCCGCTCCGCGAGGTAGCGTCCCTGCATATAGCTGCCCGGCTTATCCGGCTTTGTACCAAGCCCGCCAATCTCGACCACGCGCTTTACGCCCGCGTCTTTCGCGGCCTTAATCAGGTTCGCCGTACCGTTGACGTTGGTATTCTCGTAATAATTCGCCGTCAATGCTTTATGATCTGCGGTAACAAACGCCGCGTGAACAATCGTATCGATGCCTGCGACAGCAGCGTTCAGTGTGTTTGGCTGAGTGGTGTCGCCCTCGATAAGCTCCACTTTGTCAGCAGGTAGAAGCGTCTTCGCGCGTGTGATATCGCGCACAAGACAGCGTGGACGCTCGCCCTGAGCCGCCAGGCGAAGTACAAGCTGCCGTCCAATATAGCCTGTCGCGCCAGTGATAAGTATCATAAAAACCTCCTTGCGTTTCTTGCTATGCATGAGACGCTTCATAAACCGAAAACAAGTAACATTCTTAGCGCAGGGACTCAGCAGGAAGAAAGATACGGATTGTGACGCCACCGTTAGGTGTACTTTTCACAACCAGACTACCACCCGCGATAGCCAGCAACGCGCTATGCGTCAAAAGTCCTCCACCTGTGCCAGTGGTCGGGCCGATTGAGGCGTGCATCCCAACACCATCGTCAATAATACACAATTCGATACTTTGGCAATAAGAAGCTTTAAGAGTGAGGCGCAGGGAACGGTGTACATCTGCTCCCCGTCCATGCCGTGCCGCGTTGCGTAATGCTTCCTGAACGGCGGCAAAGATGAGTTCGGAGATTGCTGGCGGCACTACCTCGTCGATCTGACTCATCGTCTCTTCCGAGATAGCCCACTCTACCTCGTCAAATGCCTGCTTGAAGTCCTGCTTGAGCATGGTACGAACCGCGTGCAACATTCCGTCTCGCTCCAGACGATGTGGCGCACTCGGCGTATTGGCTCGCATCATCGCGGCAAGGCGACGGTGTGCATCGCTGATCGTCTGCACCGCGTCGTCGAGAGCCTCCCGCGCGGGTACGTTCCTTTTGTCCGACACCGGTTCCACTCCGCTCTGCAAGGCGTACCGCACCGTTTCCAGTCGCAGGAGGGCAAGATGCATCTGTGGCAAAATCTCATCATGCAGGACGCGTCGGTGCTGGGCATCCAATAGCTTCACATCCACAATGCGCCGCCGTAAGAGATCGGCGACGGCCTGCATCGCCTCGTGGTCGCGCAGCGTGTCCAGAATACGTTGCCCACAGGCATGAGCAAGGTCCATATCCTCTTCTGTAAAAAGGCTCCCGTCATGGCGCGGCCCAAGATAAAAGGTCGCGACCACTCCCAATTCATCATAGATTGGCAGAACCCAGCACAGAATAGGTTGACCCTGCAATGTCATACGCACGCGCACAGGCGTATATTTGGTCAGGAGTGCCGTATTATGTTTGGGTATATCTTTTGTCAAGGCTAGTTTTTCCGCGAACAGGGCGTTGGTTGTCTCATCATATGTACCGACGAGGGGCCAGCGATAGGTAAAGTTTCGCTGTACGGAGCCGGTCAACACAACAAGTCGTGCACATTGCACTTCCAGGACATCGCTACAGAGATGAAAAAACAGGTCTTCCATGCTGTGCTCTGTCTTCTCCACATCCGTTTGTAGCCAGGGACGCAGGTTCGCGCTACGTAAAAATGGGCCAAGCATGGAGATATAGCGATCATGAGCCGTATAGCTACTCCAGGTAAACAGTGCATATGCCCCCGTTGCCAGCGAGGTAATCAGGAGAAGACCACCGAGGTTACTCTGCGTCAAAACGACGAGGAGCGCGATAAAAATAGCGATGGTTGTCGCGACAATCACGATGCCGCGCCACTGCTCAAAGAAGCCGCGTCGGGCAAGCGGACGCTCAATTAAGATACCATGCCGCACAATCGAATAGCCTAGCAACAGAATAATCAACGAGACAAAACCAGTCGCGACAATATCGAGTACCAGCAGATGAAGCGGCAGGACAGAGATGGTCGTTGGGACAGCGATTTCGCTATTTCCTCCATGTTGTACCCAGTTTATCATTGCCCAGACGCCAAGCAGTCCCAGACACACCGTCAAGCCAAGCATCAGCAGGGCAGCGACAAGCAGGCCCGGACGCGCAAGATGCCAGGAGAGCACAGGTTCTTCAAGTAGGTCAACCTGTATCGGGTCATCCCAGAATGCCGCCGCGAGTTGCTGGCGGAGTGGACGACTATTTTTCGTGCGGGCCTGCCAGAGCACACGCACCAACCGCCCGACGCGTGTCGGTGTAAACCAGGGGCCAATAGCACAGAAAGCCACATAGCATAAAAAGAGAATAGGGAGCAACACGAGCGGAGACATAACGCTCAGGCTTTCTGGCTCCGGCACGTCGCTATAGGCCAGCAGGCGAATTGTGCCAGCAAATGTAAAGGTTGCCTGGTTGGACGCCAGCAACCCAAGCACACTGCACCCAAGTAGCGCACTACCGATGAGAAGCATGGGCCGTCGGCGTCGCCACCCCTGATTGATGAGCGCGGCATAGTGCAACCCGATCACAAGCCAGATATAGGGAACGCCCAGGGCGGGCAACCAGATGAATCGCCACAGGATATCCGCCGTTACTAGGCCCGTCGTTTGTGCCAGGGAGCCAGCGATCAGCAGGGCATGGAGAAAGAAAAAAAGGGCGGACAGGCCCAGACCGACAACGCCAACCCGCGCAATCAGGCGGCTACGGTTGCCATTGAGCCACACAGTGAAGGCGAGCCAGAGAAAGGCGATCAGATTGAAGATTGAAAGTGCCAGCACAAGTGTTTGTAACAGGTGGGCGGGGTCAAGAAAAGTACCGAATGCCATTGTTTTACGTTTCTTTATAAAGAGGAACCCAATCGCCTCGACGGTCTTGCACCAACGCGACTCCTGCCTCGTCCCACATAATCATACGGTTAAGAATATGTATCAATGTCGCGCGTGCACGTGCGACTTTGTCGTCAACGGCGTTATCGCTCAGGCCCCAAGAGGCGTAGATACGTCCATTGGTGCGGCTCACCGCGCGTTTATCATGTAAGTTCAAGCGGGCCGCGATCTGTTCGTTGGTCATGCCCTGCGCCATCAGTTCGGCGACGCGCAACTCGTTTGGTTCAAGCAGGGCGCGGGGCGATTGCTCGTCCAGATCGCGTACCTCCTGTACACGATCCTCAATCTCCGGGTCTACAAGGCTACGTCCACTTACCGCGTCACGCAAAAGCGGTACAAGCATACTCGGTAAAAGATAGTTGCTTTTTCGCACGTAGGCATAATGCGTGAGAATGCCAGAGGCGCGGAACTCACGGTAATATTCGTCGTCATCTTGAATGGAGTAGAAGACTACGGGCATCCGTGGACGCTCACGCCGAATCGCCACGGCTGCTCCAACACCGCTTAATGGGTGCCGCCCAACCTGGGCGTCCTGCAACTGTACATCCATTAAAATTACATCCATGTCCAGTTCCAGCGCACGCGTCAGTGCCTCGCGTCCAGTCGCGGCCTCTCCGACAACCTGAACGCTGCCCATAGCCTCAAGCCCTTCGCGCAATGCTTTGCGAAGCGGCCCATGATCGTCTACTAATAAAAGTTTTAGTGTTGCCATCATGATATTCTACGTGCCTTTGCCGTTGAGGTTTCAAACGCTATCAGTCGTTGCAAGTATAGCAGTTTTAGGAAGAAGGCGAGCGAGTGCGGGGCAACAAAAAGACGCACACAGGGACAGCATGAAACGGCCTGGGGCAGAAGCACGGATTGCCTGGCGACACGCGTATCCTCTCTACACGCTCCCAACCCGCGCTTCTCTTCTCTAGTAGTTGACGCTGCTCTCGAAAGCAGACGCGATTACCTTGTAGCCTGCGTCTTTCGCGTGAATATCATGAAAGATACTGCATTCCCACGTATAGCTACAAATGGTGCTGTTTGGGGTCGCGGCCCCACCAAAAGCAGTGAAGACGTCAGCGATTGTGCCGTAACCGCTCACATCGGCAGCAAGATGCTGGTTGATGGTCTGAATGTACGACACGGTATTGGGGCAAATGTTTTGGTAGGGATCGTAATAGTTCATCACCACGAGATCACCTGTAAGCTTGCCTTGCACCATAAGGGCGTTATGAAGTTTCGGCAAGATCGTTTGCGTCAGGTTGGTGTCGAGGATCGCGAGATCGGTGGCGAACTTCGCGGTGTTGACGACGCACGTACTCTTGTTGATATCGGGCAAGAGATCGTTCGCGCCAATGTCCAGCGTCACAGGGCTAACCTGACCCGGATAGAGGGCCATGTAGAACAGGGCCGCGTTAAGCTGTGAACCAAGATAGGGATACTTGCGAAGAATGGGAACGGGACACTTCCCATTTAGCATCGTGACGCTCGTTTCACCGGGACAACCGAGGTTCGCAGTTTTGCTCACTCCGTGTCCCTGTAGATATGCATAAAAATCGTCGGCATAGCCATCGTCATAATTGAGGTCAGGCTGATACCCGAACGCGAGCGAATCGCCGAGCGCGAGATAACGCTGCTTCGCGCCAACAATCGAGACGTGCGGACGGAAATGCGCTAGTGCGGAAGGAGCAAGGACTAAGAGAAGAACAAAGGCAAAAGAGAGGGGCATAAGAACGCGTCGGTAGGGAAATGATTTCTCCTCGGACATGAAGGCCCTCCTGTTGTAACGACAACTGATAATGTACTTATTCACCGCATCTACAGATAGAGGAAAAAGTTCAGGTCGCCTGCTGCAAGTATACCCTGTAATCCACATATAACACAAGGGTTATACGTCAAACATCGGATTAAATTCTGGCACAACGCGCTTGCCCGCAAGAAAGCGCGTGGCAAGCTGATAGCCTCGCGGACATGCTTCAAAGCGAATGGAGACCTGCCCCTTCGTTGGCCCCTCCAGAAACTTCTTAAAGATACCCTCGGCTTCCGCGTCATCGACGCAGTGCATGAAGTAGATTTCAACGTCGGGCGGCTCCCA
>JBBQVS010000101.1:0-12959 GCA_038211295.1 Ktedonobacterales bacterium
AAACAGGCACAACGCTTTCTCTCGGCTTTCGGTCCCATCTCACGCCATTTTCAACCGCGAAGACACCGTCTGAGTGCTGGGGAGTACCGTACCATTTTACAGGGCCGCTTCCAGGTGTGGGACGAGGTGACCAGGGTCAAACCGGCTGCATAACCACCATTATCCGCAGTTACTTCTTGCTCTCCAGCATCTTTCTTCTTTCATAACCCAACAAGAAACTTCTTTCCTACCAATAAGTTGACAATACCTTTTGTACGAGTTGAACCTCGCTGGCGTCCAACTGTTGCGAAATCGCTGGGTCAATAATAGCGCGGTGATGCACAATGTGGACGTATGGGTTCGCATACTATACCCATCTGGACATTCTCGTAGGGAGTTGAGATGGAGGAGTCCCCTTGAGTAGGCGCAGTGGAGGCAGCATGAACTCTCCCAGTCCCTATAGCATAAAACACTGTACACAACATCAATGTAAGAATGAAACAGCTGAACTTCTTAACGAGTTTCATAACGATCTTTGTCCTTTCAACGTAATGGAAGCCTCTGAAGCATGAAGTAGCTTCTTCTGGTATCCAAGTATAGTCCGATTGGGTGTCACGATATAATATGGGGATACCTCTACGCTAAACTGTAGATCGGCATTCTAGGCTGGAGCTAGTCCACGGGTGGTCGTTCTTGTTGTGGATACTGCGCTTGCGAGTACGTGTACTGCTTTTCCCCTTCTTGATACATCTCGGGTGATGGTTGAACTGATGGCGAAGCGTCTTGCACGTTTCTCTGAGCAGGGTATGGTTGTTGTGGGAGAGATGAGAGTGGTATGGTGTGGTGTCTGTTGGTTCTTCTGCGGGCGTATCACGAGCCACACAACAGCTACAATGATCGCAAGAAAAACTAGCACCCAATGATTGTCATGCCTGTCTTCTTTCTTTCCTCTGCCCAAAGGTGGCAGTGTCGATCTCACCATTTGTAGTGTTGCGAAGACACTGAGATCGCCCCGATGCGTCGCAAAAAACGATGTTTCTCGTTCTCTGTTCGTAGTATGGTTCGCTGACATCACATTTGCATCACATCGTTGATCCGCGGTATCACCATCACCTCACAACATTCCGCCGCATCCTGTTTTCCCTCCCAACTGAGCAAGGATTTTTAAAAAGAGGTCTGTGTAGGAGGCGAAAGAGGTGTTCTTTGGACCTTCCATCGACACGCTTGACACGAACGGCTATACTTACTCTATACCTCCTAGTGGGGGGTTTATTCTTGTCTGTACAAGAAGAGGAAGGCACACGACGGCTACGGCGTTTTGGACGCTCTCCCCAACGGGAACAGAGAGAGGATGAGATGGCCCATGTCGTTCCATAGGAAGAAGAGTGATATGCAAATTCTTCAGAGTCTTGGACAAGCACTGTTTATGGCATTCAGTATGGCGTGGGAAATCCTCTGGCCGCTCATACTTGGCTTCGCGCTCTCAGGAGTCGTCCAGGCAGTCGTGTCACATCAAGCCCTTGCAAAGACACTAGGAGGAAGTGGACCCAAAAGTCTTACTCTTGCTACGCTCTTTGGCATTGCCTCCAGCTCGTGTTCCTACGCCTCCGTTGCACTCGCTCGGTCCATTTTTCAAAAAGGCGCGAGCTTCACCGCGTCGATGGCCTTTGAACTGGCCTCGACAAATCTGGTCATTGAGCTTGGGATTATCCTCGTGGTGCTGATGGTCATCTTCATTGCACTGATCTTCCGACTAACCTTAACGCCAAAGCTGGTGCAGATAGCAAAAGCTCAGGCAGAAAAAGGCATGATGGGCAGAATGGAGGGACACGCGGCAATGGATATGAGTGTGGAAGGCGGCTCCTTCTTCTCAAAACTATTTAGCGGTAGGGGCTTTACCTCCGTGAGCCAGTACTTTGTTATGGATTGGGCCTCAGTTTGGGTAGATATCGTAGTTGGGTTACTCATTGCAGGAGCATTGGCGGCCTGGGTTCCTGACTCGTTCTGGCGCGTGTTTTTCTTTGCTAATAATCCTACTCTTGCAAAATTTGAGGGACCACTGGTGGGGCCATTAGTTGCCATTGTGAGCTTTGTGTGCTCCGTCGGCAACGTGCCGCTGGCAGCCGTGCTCTGGCGTGGTGGAATCAGCTTTGGCGGCGTGGTCAGCTTCATCTTTGCCGACCTGATTATCCTGCCCATTCTGGACATCTACCGCAAATACTACGGCTGGAAGGTCATGAGTTTCATCCTGGTCACATTCTACATCACGATGGCGGCTGCCGGATATGTCGTCGAGTTTCTGTTCGAGGCTCTTGGCATCATCCCACAGAACCGCAACATCGTGGCGATTACTGAGGGCATTCAGTGGAATTACACGACGGTTCTCAATATCTTGTTCCTTGTTCTGGCCGCCATCTTGATAATCCGCTTTCTCCGCACTGGTGGTCCCGCAATGCTGCGGATGATGAGGACACCAGAGCAAGATATACAGCATGAACATACTACGACTCAGCATGATATGGATCACTAGCATAAAGCCGTGAAAGGACGTTACAGTAGGAAGAGGACGTTGGGTTTGCCACATCCGTAAAAAAACAGAATTTTAAAATGGAATGGTTCTAGAAGCGCAAGGTCTCCTGAGAACGGCGCTTGACAACTTCCTGACAGAAGCTTTTAAAATGATGTGATGATCTCTATTAAGTATGTGCCTCCACGAGGAGGCACGACATGTCAAATACGATCATACATCACTCACTACGCCCAAGATACTTCGGCAAATTTACCGCGAGCAGATGCTTCCAGCCTTCTGGAAAGCGGCCCCTACTTCTCTCAGAAATCTCCCCAAAGGCCCGATGCGAGAACTTCAACACAGTTCCCCCCTCTTGCGGCACAAGCTCAAGACGAATGTAGCCCTGCACGCCGCTGCCCAGGCCATGATCGCCTTCAATCTCCAGCTTTTTGTTGTGCTCGACATAGGTGACGACACCAAAAAGTGCCCCTTCGCCATTGCCGAAATCCTCCCACATCCGCTTGCCCACTTCTGGCTCTAGCACTAGTTTTCCACGGCCCCAGCTCGAATTCGGGTCCCACCACTCGGCAATATCACGGGTGAGTGCCTGATAGATACGTTCGGGGCTAGCTTTGATCAGAACTTCTAACTCTGTGTGGAACACAGAGACTACTGATGCGCTTTGTTCAGACATACTCTTTTCCCTTTCTTCATCTGTCTCGACATGCTGTTTCATACGTAGAAGGGAGGCCGCAACGTGGGCCTCGTAGGGTTTCAACCATCGTTCGGACATCTGCTGGAGAGGAATGGCATTGAGGTAATTCCACCGTTCACGACCCTCGCGCTTGATGAGCACCAACCCAGCCTCTTCCAGAACCGTAAGGTGCTTCATGATCGCGAAGCGCGATACCGTGAATGCCGAGCAGAGTTCACCAGTTGTCCGTGGACGCTCTTTGAGTAAATCCAGAATGGCGCGTCGATGTGGATCAATCAGTGCTCGCCAGATAGGGGTAAATTCCTCTTCCATATGTGACTTCATGGTAACATATTTTAACCCATTTGTCAATGTCTTCTCAATGAAGTTCCTATCAGTTGCTGTGGGAAATCCTTCGCGTACCGTTTTCAGGTTTGGGTCCGTTGACCCATAGACCGTTTACACATTTCTGCCTACAGCCTATCTTCCTCTTCAAGCACTCAGATCAATTTTTTATTGAACAGGGATACTTTCAATATGTGTCACCACTCATGAGTCTCCCGAACTTTTGACGCTTCATGGACGTGTCCCTCTTAATTACTTTTGCTAGGAGCATTGCAGTGCCCGCTTTCGCAACGTCTGGAAGCTCGCTTTTCCATACATTTGTCTCTTGAGAAGCTTCAACCTGTGAACATGCCCCTCAACGGGACATTGACTACAAGACAGGGTGAGACCGGCTTTCACAGCATCGTACTAGTAAAGTCCTGGATGAGATTGTAGGTTTGGGCAATTTGTGGATACGTTTGACAGAGCTGAGTCAGGTACTAACGGTGTGCTTCTGACGAAAAACCACTTTTGAGCACAAGAATGGTTTTTCGTCAGAAGCACACCGTTGGGCCAATCAGGCGTCTCAAAACCATTGATTTTTTGTGACAAACCGCAGAGTTCAATGGAGACCTCGAACGAGTGGCGAGCGAATCATGGCCCATGTGTTTCAAAGATAACTTCAGGATAGTATGCCGACGGCCTAGCAAGCAGCACTTCTGGCTCACCCTTGAAGTATTTGTCGAAGAATGAAACCGAGTACGCATTAATGATCTCATGTGCACGCTGACTCCCAATCGGTCCGCTGAAGCCAATCGTTGGGAACATCGGCGAGAGAAGGTCAATGTCAGTGAAATCGACGTGGAATGTCCCAGGTATCTGCACGAAGTAGCCATCTGCTGGCAACCTATTATATACCTCGTGCATTGTGGTCTGAGTTTGTACGATATCCTTCTCTGCCCAGCCGCCCACTTTTTGCCTTTCGAGTCGCATCGAGTCGGCAGGTCGAGTAATCCACATGGCTGGCTGTTGCAAACCCGAATGGACCACATCGGCGGTCATCGCCACGTCTATCATCAGACACGCTTTGAGGCGTGACTCTTTCAGACAAGCCTCGGCACCTACCATACCGCCAAGCGACATTCCAAACACACCGGTATGCTCTAAATCCAGTTTCCCGGTCAGCAGACCCTTAGGGTCTCTCGTATTGAGGGCAGCAAGCTGATCAAGCGTGAAGCTGACATCCTGGGCAAGATACGGGATTATCCCGTCCTTGAAGGTCTGACCGAAGAGGTGTGGTGCTTGTTCGGTTGGACTGAGACTCTGATTGACCAGAGCCTGGATCTGAGGGAAGAGTTCAGGGGTGAGAGTTATTTGATGTCCATCGGGGAACACCACCGAGGCGGCAACCCCAGGTTGATCGATACCCACGACAATGTAGCTATGCGAGACCAACTCTTCAACCTGAAAGGTGAGCATCTGTCGATAACCGGTGATCCCTTCTAGGACGATGAGCACGGGATAGCGAGATTGATTATCCGCCACAGGAACCGACTCCGTCGCATTCGTCGTGACGTATTTGAGGTGTTGCAGGGAGAAATCTGGGAAATGGTGCAGCCTCGCCAGCGCGGTCGCAACAGCGTCGGCATCCTGTATATACGGAGTATGCCAGGATGAGGAACCCTTCTTGGCTGGATACCATACCTGCACCATCAGTTCACGACGCCTATTTTTATCAGTACTGATAACCTCACGACGACTTCCATCCGTCCAATGGTAGATGACTGTCCCGATTTCGTATGGTCCAGAGGCGCGAGGAAAGCGAAAGACAGGGAGAAGAATGGGAAGAACGGCTGATATTCCTAAGCCAATGATGCACAGGATGATCGCAAAACCCACGGCAAATCGATTGGTGAGTATCTGTTTGACAATTCCATCCACTGGCGCAACGTTCTGCGACAACCAGGCGAGCACTAAAAGTCCCGTCAGCACATATGCCGGGATCATTTGCCACCGTTGCCCTTCTATGAGTACCTGCACAATTGCTAGAGCAAGCATGATAAGTACTATGTACCTCATCCAGCGTGTAGCGTGGAGGTGGGGTACTGCTAGCACCAGAAAAGTGAGGAGATCGGTCACGACTAACAAGATTTCAACTGGTCTCATTCTTTGCTCCCTCATGTACGCTCAATTTCCGACGAGAGACCTAAGCAGCCAAAGGAACCACTCTCAATCAAAGAACAGGATAGTTCTAGTCTCTCACAAAGAGGTCACAGCATCACATCTCAGCCCTTGAGTATTAACGGAACGAAATACAACGCTAAGGTTTTGCTCTTTCACCTCACTGCTCCTCGTTCTTTTACGAGAGGAGACCACGGGCAACGGCAACCGCGACTGCTGATGAGCGAGAATCAACGTTCAACTTGGTATAGATGTTCGTTAAGTAGGCCCGAACCGTGCGCTCCGTAATCCCAAGCCGTAACGCAATTTCCTTGCTCCGTTCGCCCTGCGCGACCCCCGTTAAAACCTCCCGTTCACGTTTGGTCAATTCCAGAGGGCCGGAGAGATCAAGAGGTAAAAAGTAGATACCGTTTTCGGTACCTACAGGTATTAGGAAAGGTGTTGAATGAATATTACCGCGAGTCAATGTACAGGTCATTTACTTTATCCCAGAATGTGGCGTAATCAAGATAGTAAGGCTCGGTCGTTTTCCCATCACCTTCTGGCTTGTCCTTCGTCCATCTTAGCATCTCATTGAAAGGCTTAGTTGGATCCATAAAGACAGAGAATATTTCTTCATAAAGTGGAAACTCCGAATAGTATTTCTCACTCATGCTTGTCCTCTTTCATCTGGATTTCCCGCTGGTTTCTCGTTGATCGAACCGTCATCAAGAGAATGAATATATGCGATAAAACTCTCCGAGAGTCCCACACCACGCAAAAATTCTACGGGAAGAGTTCCTTTCGATCTGAGAAGAGTATCGATACCCAGAGTCGAAGTTTGCTTATGACTGATCGTGCTCAAATTTTTACATCCTTGCAGATGAAGATTTGCCAAAACCGTGCGTCCGAATACTGCGTTTGTAAAATCTGTTTCTAAGAGTCTCGTTTCGACAAAGATGGCTTCCGTGAGGTCTGCTTGTGTAAGATTTGCGTCTGTGAGCTCAGCATCAATAAGATTTACTCGATGAAGATTTGCGCCAGCGAGATTTGCACCAAAAAGATTCGCTCCACTCAGGTTCGCAAAGACAAGGTTTGCTCCTGTAAGATTAGTAAAAGCAAAATTAGCTGCTTTCAAGTCGAGGTTATAGAGGTCAATATTACTCAGATCAGGAGTGAGATGGAGGTCGTGAGTAGCACGTCTCCACGTGTTCCATTGATTCACACCTTGTAGAATTATGTGTTTGTGCTCTTCATTCGCCATGATGTACTTCTCCTCTATCTCCTAAAAATAGGAGGTGTAACATCTACAATAAAATATCATTATAGACGAAATTTTCTTTATAGGAAATGAGGCTCTTGAATATGGACGAACCAGCATACAACGCGAAGCTCCTGTCCTGTTCCTATGACTCATCTAATGGTGGATCTGACCGGTTCTGTTCTATCATCTCCAGTGCCTCGTAGAGCCAGCGGATATAGGTTTTTTCAAAATCGATGGCGAAGTGAGTGATGAGCGCGAAGTAGGGATCTGCTTCGCGCTCGGCGGCGTAGGGATTGGGGCGTTGGTTGCCCTGTGGATAGGTGCCTTGCGTGGGAATATGATGCGCGTTCTGGCGATAGGCCAGCAGGCTCATCTCATGGGTGGCAGATAAATATCGCCCTTCATATCGCCTGCAATCCGCGTGGGGATCAGGCCAGCAAGGGCGAGTGCGAGAGTAGACTTCCCGCACCCAGATGGCCCCGCCAGCAGCACAAATTGCCCGCTCGGAATTGTCAGATCGATATCCCTTAGCACAGAGCTAGAGGTATCCTGATAGGCGAAAGACAGGTGATCTATGCGTATGTCTGGCATATTGCCCTTTATCCTCTGGTCTCAGTACCCGCTCTATCGGATATGACTTCCTCTGCCTCTGGTGCGACAGGAACGGACACAACTCCCGCCGCGTTCGCGCGAGCAGACATGACAAACGCGATAATCGTGACGATGAGCAGAATGCCCGCCGCGATCAGAATGGTTGTTCCGTCGGGCAAGTTCAAGGTGCCTTGCGTCTCGTCCTTGTTATAGTGGCTCACAAGCATGTAAATGCCATCGGCGGCGAGCAGGACGGTCAAGACCGCCCCAATAATGCCAAGTAATCTCAGGTTCATAATGCGCTTCCTTCTTTCGCGGTTTGTGGCACAACTGGTACTCCTGCATCGGTGCCATCACGCGCGATAGGCGCGGTGCGGCGTGCTGATGGGTTGACCGATTGCGCGATACGAATGGCGAGTGGCGCGGAGATCGCCGCCTCGATACCATTGCCGATCACGTTGAAAAGCGTGTAGAAGAAAATGTAGCCAAGCGTCTTTGTCTCACCAAACAGGAGTGGGGTCATGATCGCGGATTGAAAGGTCGTGGCGGGAAAGGCGCGTAACGCCCCCATGAAGAAGCCATCAATGATGACCTGTGCGCCACCACGTGCGAAAACGCGATTGCCACGCAATACGAAGTATAGGTCAATAAAAACACCCTGCATGATGCCGTAAGGCCATGCCAGCACGTTGAGGCCCTGTCCGCTATAAAAGAGTTGCATTAACAGAAAGTTGAGAAACACCATCGCCGTCGCCACGCCTGGCTTGCGTACCATTGCGATACCAACCATGAGCAGAAACATGTAGGGCAAGTCGTTGAGCGCGAACGCATGACCGAACGGAATAAGATTGATGAGCGGCGTAATAAACTGGTCGCCGATGAGGTTGTCATAGACCTCAAGCAACACGCCAAGCATTGCCACAACCAGAATGTCTTGCGTTGTCCAGCGCATAAAGCCGAGCGAACGACCTCGTCGCCAGATAAAGAAGAGTGCAGCAAGCACGACAACCCATGCGACAACGTAGAGAGAGACGTTCAATCCAAAGGGAAGTTGAACCGTCGTCGTCCCAACCCAGGACTTGGGAAACATAATGATACCTCCGTATGAATGCGTAGCAGACTAAAATTTTACGTGCTACGAAGATTATTATAGCAATACAGTATGAAATTCTGTTTAAGGTGTGTTAAATACTGTAATATTTCTGTAAAATGTAGATTGATGAGGTTGTTTACATTGTGCGAATACGATGAGAACAGTGTAGGAGCATTGACACAAAGTGAGTTTTTCTGAAAGCGCAAAGAGGGAGGATGAGGAACATGAGAGACTGAGAGTGGCATAACGGGGAGGGTGCAAGCCGTGCCATGCTCTCTCTTGCCCCCTCCCCGTTATGCCAGTGTTACAGTATGTTCGCTTGCTAGTATTGGCTTATGCGGGCATGTGTGTCTTGTAGTTCCGTGTGCGTAGCCGCCAGTTCTGCTTGCAGGGCCTGCATCTGCTGTCGCAAGCCTTGTAGCAACTGTTCACGCTCTTTCTCTTTCTTAACCTGCTCTTCGCGGCTCTTAGCCGTTTGCAGTTGCGTTTTAACATCTTGCAATTGCTGTTGCAGAACTGCGATTTGCGCTTGCAGTTGGGCTAACTCGTCTTCCAGTTCGGTTTCATGAGAGGTTGAAGCAACTGGCTGTGCAGGCGTGACCTCGCTTACGGGAGACTCCTGCGACAAAGCAGTGTTATCGGTGGTATCCATAATTGGCTGTACTGCCTGTGGCTCTGCTACTTCGATAGACGTAGCCTCGCCCTGTACTGCCTGCGGGAGACTGATTCCCTCATGCGCGGCAATCGGGTCTGCAACCAACGGCTCTGTGGGAGCGTCGGCTAACGTTGATGACTCATCTTGCACATCCTGAATGCTAGATATACTAACTTCCTCTTGCGCGGTGGCAGCATACAGTGGTTGCACCTCTGGCGTGTCATACGTGTGAACAACCTCTTGCTCGGTCTGCGCGGCTGGCGGTTGAACCTCGTGTTCTGTAACGGTCTCGTTCACTACTGGCTCCTGACTCTGCGTTATGTGAGTGGATTGCTGCTCATGAGTATGGTCGTGGGTCGTGAGTGGCTCTGCGTCTTGTACAGCAGACAATGGTTCGGCGTGATGCTCGATGGCGTATTCTGATATTATCGCTTCCGGTGCTGGCTGCTGCTCCGCATGATGCGTGGTGGAATCGAATTCATGCGTCTCATCATGCAGTATAGGCGTTGTAGCAGCAAGGGGGTGTGGCTCAACGTCTGTATCCAACGTGGTTTGGTGCGCTGACTCGTGCTCGGTGGCGACTTCCGATGGAGCATCGTGCGCCTCTACGCTCTGTTCCGACGCAGTTGTGGTCGCGACTACAGGTTCGATTGTGTGATCGGTTGATGTCGTGGTCAAGGGTTCGGGGGTAACGACCTGTGTTGCTGGATGGTACGGGTCAAGACCATTCTCCTCGGAGAGCGTGGTGAGTGTCTCATCGGTCAAATCACTACTGGGGGCAAGAGTGGGATTTACCGACTGCTGAGCTTCGCCGTGTTCCTGCTGTACAGAGGGTTCTGGCCGGTAATGTTTTGACCAAGGGTTTACGTCATGCTCCTGTACTACTGGAGCGTCTGTATGTAGTTCTTCATGACTCTGGATAGCGTCTTCTGCTACTGGTTCGTCCGTGGGCTGAGTTGTGGTGTCTTGCACTGGTGGCGTGGCTACATAGGGTTCCACAATAGGGTGATAATGCGTTGCATCTTCTGCTGTTGGCTCGTCCGTGTGAGGTTCTGTGTGGTGCGTTGTAGTATCTTCTACCACAGGCATGGCTACATAGGGTTCCACTACCGTGTGATGTGCCGTGTCTGCTACCACGAGAGCATCTGGTTGGATGTCGCTTGTGGTTTCTGACTCGTGCTGTACGTCCGTTGTTGGGATAGCGTTGTATGCGCCATATTGCTGCATGATTACGTGTGCTTCTTGTTCGCGCCCAGGGGCATAGATTGCGAGAATAATATTGCCGTCCTTATGCTCCTGCGAATAGAAATGTGCTTCTTCATCTGAAAGCCCCATGTTAGTTAGATCATGGGCAACTGTATCACTTGCTGTACTTGACCCTGTAAATAAGTTCTTGATGTCCCCAAAGAACCCACCGGAGGTGGCGGGTACAGATTTACGAATCTGCTCATGTGTAAAACCCGCATTGTAAAATGCGTCCATTGCCTGCTCTGCGGCTATTTCTTCTCTGAAAACGCCCACGATTGCGGAAGATGGTGTCACCGACATCTTTTGCTCCCCTACTAGCTAACACTCTCTCACAAAGAGTGTCAGAAAATTTAGTACCGAACCATCATAAGTATATCACCTTTTACCTATACTCAAGAGTTGTACGGGCCAAATTAGCAAGAAGATGCACGTTTCGTTTACCGAGGCAAATCTTCGCTGTCAAGCCACAGCGTGACGGGGCCATCATTGCAAAGTGTGACCTGCATATCAGCCCCAAAAACACCACTTGCTACGGTAATCTTGTACTCCGCAAGCAGGCTTTTGAAATGTTCAAAGAGCTGCTTCGCAACCGCGGGGTGGGCCGCGTTGATAAAACTGGGGCGGCGACCTTTGCGCGTGTCCGCATACAGCGTAAATTGTGAGACAACAAGCACGCTACCAGCGATATCAAGCAGCGAGGCGTTCATCTTTCCGTCGGCATCCGCGAAGATACGGAGATGCACAATCTTATCGACAAGCGTTTTTGCCCGCGCCTCGCTATCATTTAGCCCAACACCAAGCAAGAGCAGCAGGCCGCGCCCAATTTGACTCACGGCTTGTTCATCAACCACCACACTTGCGCTACTGACGCGCTGTACTACTACTCTCATGCTCTCGTCCTACATCCATTCGTTTAACGCTTGTTCAGACATCTGCAATAGTAGTCCCTGCGACCTGCACGCCTACCGCGATAGCGATAGACAGGTGCGCGAGGTCAGCCATACTAACATCGAAGGCGGTCAGGCCGAGAGCGTCGGCACGGCGTTTGGCATTGCCGTGTAGCCGCACAGAGGGGCGTCCGCTTCGGAGCTGCACGACCTCCATTTCGCGCCAGGCAACGCCATGTATTCCTGTTCCCAGTGCTTTGCTGATTGCTTCTTTTGCCGCAAAACGGCCCGCGAGCTTCTCAACACGACCCCGACACTGGCGTATCTCGGTCTCGGTAAAGACACGTTTGAGAAACCGTTCGCCATGATGGGCGAAGACTTTTCGCACACGGTCAACCTCGATAATATCGATACCAACGGCGACATTGACGCCCTGTGGAAGACACAGGGGCGTCGGAAGACCAGCCACACCCGCAGGCCCGAAAAGCCAGTCGGGGGGCGCGGCCCCCGCTTGACCGACAAGCGGCGTAAAGAGCAATGACTGATCTTCCTCTTCCATTACTTCGCGGCCTCCAGACCGAGAACAGGTTGTTGCACCTCTTCAAGTATTGTCGAGGTATCACTTGGAGGTAACACGGTAGGCGCGGGGCTTGTGCCACGTCCCATACCACGATAGATGAAGCCCAACGCGTTCATCTCGGACGCTTCATAGATGTTGCGACCATCGACCAGCACAGGGCGCCGCATCGAGGCACGCACCTGGCCCATGTTCAACGACTTAAACTCGTTCCATTCCGTCACTAGCACAAGCGCGTCTGTCCCTTCCGCGACCTCGTAAGCGTCTTTGCAGAAATGCACATCGTCTGTGCGGATTTCGGCCCGTTCGAGCGCGACATGACCGGTCTCAGACGCGATAGGGTCGTAGACGCGCACCGTCGCGCCCTGACTTGTGACCCAACGAATGATATCAACCGAGGGAGCTTCACGCATATCATCGGTGTTTGGCTTGAACGCGAGGCCAAGTATACCAATCTTGCAACCACGCAGTGACCCAAGAATAGCGGTCAACTTCGACACAATCAAGCGGCGCTGATCGTGGTTGATCTCCATTACCGCGTGCAACAACTGTGGATGCAGGCCCGCTTCATCCGCCATGTGTGCCAGGGCGCGTACATCTTTCGGGAAGCAGCTACCGCCATAGCCCAGACCGGCGTCAAGGAAGGCACGCCCGATGCGTGTGTCGTAACCCATACCAACGGCGACCTCTTTCACATCGGCTCCGAGCCGCTCGCAAATCTGCGCAATCTCGTTAATGAAGGAAATTTTTGTGGCAAGGAACGCGTTCGATGCGTACTTAATCATCTCGGCGGTGTATAGATCTGTGATTACGATGTGCGCTCGCAAAGGCAAATACAGCAACGCGACATGGTGCGCGGCCATTTTATCGGCGCAACCAAGCACCACACGGTCAGGATGCTGGAAGTCCTGCACCGCCGAGCCTTCGCGCAGAAACTCTGGATTCGAGACCACCGCGAATGGCACCTCTGGTCGTTTC
>JBBQVS010000102.1:0-12853 GCA_038211295.1 Ktedonobacterales bacterium
AACAATGCCAGATCAAGGTACAACGTTTCATGGCATGACCCGATGATGAGGGTACTGAAAGAGTAGGATTGCACCCGCCACTCCGTAGGGCCCGACTGGTTTCATGGTATGACCCGATGATGAGGGTACTGAAAGTCTTCAACCTCATCTATTGAAGCGGATTGTGAAGGTTTCATGGCATGACCCGATGATGAGGGTACTGAAAGTTCGGAGAGCGTGGCAAGCTCCTGTTGCGCTGCTGATTGGTTTCATGGCATGACCCGATGATGAGGGTACTGAAAGGCAATCGGCGAGTTCGCCCAGCACGTCGAGGGTGTGTTTCATGGCATGACCCGATGATGAGGGTACTGAAAGTCCAGTGCCGCGGTTCCAGGTGTGCGACATTCTCTTCGTTTCATGGCATGACCCGATGATGAGGGTACTGAAAGCGAGTTTGTCCATGAGTTCGTCCACCAATGGTGCCGTTTCATGGGATGATCCGAAGCATGGCGGGGGCAAGCCCCGTCACTACTATATTACCCGTGACGCTGCTTGCACGTGTATAGTAGTGGCACTGGCTTGCCCTGCCATGCTCACGTTTATTTTGCGGAAAGAAAGATTGTGTGTTGCACGATTTGGAAGCAGGTCAGGCGAGGCTTGTTTTTTCGTATATGTCCTCAAAAGGTATGGATACGGGGATGCTTGTCAGCGCAATCATGCTATTTGGCTTATAGATGCGCGATACCCATATAGCTTCATCGCGGTGGTAGACTTCGACCATTTTCTTTTGTGATGTAATAAGAATATATTCTTCGAGAGAGAGATAGTCAAGATACATCTCACGTTTTTCTCCCCTGTCTATAGTTTCAGTGACTGGCGAAAGTACCTCGACAATGAGACGCGGGTATTGAATATTGCTCTTCTTCTCTCTATCTCTTTCGTCACACCCAACGGTCACGTCTGGATGAACATAGCGCGACTCCGAGAGCTTGAAATGAATATCAGAATTATACACCGTACAGGGTGTTTTTCGTAACGCGCTATGCAAAATACTTGTTATATTGGTCGCGATAATTGAGTGGTCAGGACTTCCATCTGCCAGCATACGTAAACGTCCATCGATGTACTCGTATCGCACACTCCTGGCTTTTTCGTCGAGTGCGAGATAATCCTGAACATCTATAAACGGGTATTCTGGTAATACTATGATGTAATCTCCGTTCCAATGCGTTTGTCAAATTGTGGTTTCTTACGGGTCAAGCAAGCAGAAGTATGCTGCGTTTCTGTATAGGAAGGAAAGAGCTGGTAGTATACTGACTGATATGGCTCGCGCAGTATAGCAAAAGCGGGAAAAGCAGTCAACAAACGTGTTGGAGCAGTTCGGACGTCTTTGTTTTTTCTTGCTTTTTGTTCTGTAGAGAGCGTATGTTTCAGCGTCTGGCACGCACGACTGACTGATGTACAACAATAGCGTGGTACATCAGTCCTAGATTTCTGTCATTTTTCCATGTTCTATGCTACACTTTTACTCATCAATTGGTATATTGAAATGTAGTGTAGGGGTAAGTATTGTATGTTCTTCTTATCGGGCCATTTGCTCTGGTTTGTCTCTCCCCCATGTTCTTACCTCTTGCTGTTTGAGCAAATCCTCAGTTTTTTAGAGATTTTCCTTCTGGTTGCATATTGGGAAAAAATTCCGCATTCCCTGCGGATTCTGCCCTGTATACTTGCCTCAGAAGAAAGAAAGCGAGGTACTACCAATCATGCCAACGTCCGATGGACACAATAAAGCTGATCGCCTCTACCTGCTACAAAAGCTTTTCGAGCAAAAAGGGCAAAGATTACGCACAAGTGATATTGCAACGCGATTAGGGGTAAGTGAAGATACTGCCAAACGCGATATAGATGAGTTATCTACGAGTGCACGACTTCCCTTATGTAAAGATGGGCAATTCTGGATACTGATGGAAGATGCGCGTGTCGGGCTACTCAAGGTGCATTTAAGCCTTGCCGAGGCTACCGCGCTCTACGTGGCGGGTCGTCTTCTCTCACAGATTCACGATGAGCGCAATCGGCACGTTATTCTTGCCCTCACACAACTGATTGATGCGTTGCCTGAGCAACTTCGTCATCATCAATCCACGCTTGTGCGGATGGCGGAGCAGCGACAACACGAGCAAGATGACCGTTCCGGCATCTTTGAAGCTCTTGCCATTGGCTGGACGACGCAACGCAAGGTACGCATTCTGTACAAAGCACCGCGTAAAAAGAAGTTTTCGTCTTTGTTCTCGCCCTACCTGTTGGAACCGTCGGGCATTGGTCGCACCATTTATGTGCTTGGGATGAGCGATCCACCAAACGAGTTCCGCACGTTCAAGCTTGAACGCATCGAGTCCGCAACTGTGACGGAGGAGCCATTTACCATACCTGAAAACTTCGATGGCCCGGCACTGCTTGCACGCTCGTGGGGCGTGATGTATGGCGAAGACCCGATCACTGTGCGCCTGCGCTTCTCGGAACATGTGCGGCAACGGGTACAAGAGACGCTCTGGCATCCTTCGCAGCAGATTACGCTTACGCCTGAAGGGTGTGAGTGGACGGCCCAGATTGGCGATACGCTGGAGATCGAGAACTGGATTCGCGGTTGGGGAGCCGATTGCGAGGTGCTTGAGCCACGCGGTCTGCGCGAGAAAATCATGCAGGATGTGCGTCGCGCGGCCCGTATGTACGGTACTGAGTCTCAAACGCCATCGGCGGCGGATGATAACGCGTTGTTTGATACCTTCTTTGGAGAAGAATAGGAGAAGAATAATGGCACCTGAAAAAGAAGCACTACGCCCATTTCAACGCAAGGTTTTGCAGTTCATCATGGAGGGAAAAAATGTTATCCTGCAAGCACCGACAGGTGCGGGCAAAACGCGGGCAGCACTCGCGCCGTTCATAAAAAATCTGGACGGCGACGGGAACGCTTTGCCCCTTTCGTGCATCTATGCGACGCCGTTGCGGGTTCTCTCGACGCAGTTTTACACAGAGTTTTCCGAACGTATCGCGCGTCTGGATAGCACACGGGGAACCGATTTTGGACGGCTCTATAAGCGTTTGGAGCGAAGCCCCGTTTCAATTCAGACTGGTGAGCAGGCTGACGATGCACAATTCGAGTCGTTGCTGACCTTTTGTACCATCGATCAACTGCTCGCGAGTCTGCTCGCGCTTCCTTATGGTGTGGGGCGGAGTCGGGCCAACATGAATGTGGGGGCGGTGCTTGGCTCGTATCTCGTGTTTGATGAGTTTCATCTGTACCCACTAAAAGAGAGCGGTGAGAGTATCTATGGTGCGCGAACAACCACGCTGGCAATGCTGGCTCAACTCAAAGATATCTCACGCTTTATTCTGATGACCGCCACTTTTTCGCGTGTGCTACTCGATGAACTCAAGGTGTTGCTCAACGCGGAAGTTGTGATTGTTGAGGATGAAGAAGAGTTATGCCAGCTTGCGGATGGGCGGCAACGCTTCTTCAAGGTTGCGGACGACGCGATGACTACCGAGGCTCTGCTGGCTCAACATACTGATTGTTCAATGGTTGTTTGCAACACGGTGGGACGCGCACAACAGACGTACTGGCAGCTCAAACAACGCGCGAACGAGCGTGGCATAGAGGTTGTGCTTTTGCATAGCCGTTTGACAACGCAAGACCGTCGAGAGCGTTCTGAAAGAGTGATGAAGGAACTTGGCAAGGCACCCGCTACCTGGCCCGACGAGACGCGTTACGGGTGGCGGGATGGAGAATACTTTGGGAAGAATATGATTGTTGTGGCGACACAGGTTGTTGAGGTTGGCCTGGATATCTCGGTGCGAACGTTGCACACGGAGATCGCGCCCGCTAACAGCTTAATACAACGTGCAGGCCGCTGTGCGCGTTTCGCGCGGCAGCACGGGACGGTTATTGTTTATGACTTGCCTCTCGATGACGCGGGGAAACGGGTAACGACGCTTCCCTATGACTCGTCTCTGTGTGACGCAACGCTGCAAGCTGTGCGCGAGCTTGATGGTGAGCAATCGGTAGACTTTCGCGCGGAGCAAAACTTGCTGGATATCGTGCATACGCAAGAAGATACGGAGCTGCTCGAACGCTTCAAAAAGCGGCGCGAAAGCATTGTGAACGAGGTGTTTACGAGCTTGAAGGAGAGTTCATCTAGCGCGGTTTCAACGCTTATTCGCGATGTGGCGCAGGTGCAGATTCTTATTCACGACGACCCGAACGCGGCCATCACAACCGAACCCTGGCGATGGCAGAGTTTCTCTATGCATCCCCGCTCGCTTGCCGCGCACATGAAACACCTGCAAGAGCAAAGAGGCGATGCCGAGTGGGTGTGTAAGGAGGCGATAGCGGACGCTGTAAAGGAAGACGCGGAAGCAGACTCACGACAGAAGACGACGTTTCACTGGCAAGAAATCGCCTATACTGGCAATCAGCAAAGCGTGGAACGTTCATTACGCAATGCCGTTATGGTTGTTCTACCAAGCACTCTTGCGACCTATCACGAAGACCTGGGGTTTCTTCTACGTGATGAACGGCTTACCATGCCCTGGACGACCTATCAGAGTGTATGCCTAGACGCAAAACCGAAAAAGGGGAAAGCAAGACCAATCGAGCAACGCTCTTATAAGGAACACATTGAAGGGTTGATTAACGGCTATAACGCGGGCATCGCACGCCAACTCGCGTATGTTACAGGCATGTTAGAGACATTGTTAGAGGTGCCACATGGGACTATCGATCAGGCTATTCGTCTGGCGATTGCCTGTCACGATGTGGGAAAGCTCAGCGTGAAGTGGCAGCAGTGGGCGTGGGAATGGCAGCACTTGCTCTACGAACGTGAGGGCTGGGGTGTCTATTCGCAAAAGCCAACCTTCTTTTTCGCGAAGACCGACTACGATTCACAGTCTCCGCAGCAGAGGCAATGGCAGCGCGAAACGCACGCGAAGCGGCCTAACCATGCCTGCGAAAGTGTGGTTGCCAGTATGAGCGTGCTTGCCGATAGCCTCGGTATAAAGACGCGTGATAGTCGCTTGCTCCCTGTTCTTCGCGCAGTGTGTGCCGCGATAGCGCGTCACCACAGCGCGAACGCGCATACGTCAGAGGCGTTTCAGCTAAAACCGGGGGCGGCAGAGGCGATACAGGAAGCTCTTGAAGTGACCTGTCAGACGCGCACCTGGACATATACGCCCACACTCCTCAAAACGGAGGTGATGTCAGCGCGAACTCTTACGCCATCAACCGATGAGGCAAGGACGCTTATCACAGAGCCGAAACGAGGGCGAGAACTCGAAACGTGGTTGTACTTCGTGATTGTACGCGCCCTGCGACTCGCCGATCAGCGTGCCGACAGCTTTGGCGATAAGTAAGTATCACGATGTGAGGAACGCGGCAAAAGCCGTAGAAAGGAATGTATGGATACCTGTTATTATGTCGAGAAGGCCAATGGGACATCGGCGGATACGTTACTCGCCGTTGGCCTGGCCTCTGTGATGGGGAATATATCGTTGCTACAGCACGGAACGCAGGATGGTATTTTTCTGCGTGATAGTGGCCCGTCGCTGGACATCATACTTAAATTTCCTATAGACATTGAAACGCTGGCCGACGCTCAGATGGAGAGTTTGCAAATTGTGTTACCGCTTGACTCAAGCCGACAGCGCGAAAAGCAGGAGAAGAAGGGAAATACGCGCAAACTCGACGGCTTTGACTATGACCAGAAGATGGAAGAGGATCGAGCGTACCGTGAGATTGTCAAAAAGCTGGGGCCGGGCCTGCAAACGCCAGAGGCGAGGATAAGGAAGGCACCCGAATTACCGCTTTTCTGTGAGCCAGATACGCGGTTAGGGCATTATCGGGCCATCAACCATATGAAGATCGCCGCGTCTTTCAACGAGCTGGCGATACGCTGGGACAAGCTTACGCCAGAGCAGAAACGGCTTCATCTTCAGTTGCTCCTAGACCTCTTTCATGAGGTTCCTAATGATGTCGCGGGCGCACTGTCACGCTGGCAAAAAATGGCAAAAGAGCTGGGCATCAAGGAAAGCGCGACAGTGACCGCGCTGCAAATTATCAATCCGACAATGGGTAAGGGAGCGAACCGGGCGAAGGCGAACGAACTGACGGTTGGCAATCAAGAGAGTTTCTGGCTGCTTGAACTGCTCAAGTTTCGCGGCTTTATGGAGGCTGCCGCGCCGCTTTTGATACGCGAGAGCGACAACCGTAAGACGTATGTGTTGCAACCGCGTTTTGTCAAGCTCACGCTTTTGCAGAACATCATGAAGGAGTTTCGCGCCGTCTTCTGGTCTACAACCGCCGTCAAGCTGGACGTGTTTGCCTCGTTACGTTTCGCGCAGGTGGTGGTCGAGCAATACAAAACGTTTTTTGAGCATGATGCATTCCTGGAAGCGTGGCTGCCAGAAGAGCCGACAAGCCTGGCCCATGATTTCGAGGTGACGTTTTATAAACATCTGGGCAGTGCTCACGCGACGATGAACCTCGCGACGCTTGGCATTCCAACCTGGCTGCCCAGATTAGAGAACCTGGAACAGGTGCTTGCGACGCAGGAGGTGCTAGAAGAACACGTGCAGCTTGTCCGCAACATTCGCAATAGCAAAGGGGAGGAAGGGGCGGAAGAGTATGAGTTGTTGCGTTTCTACCGCGATTTTCTTTCAGGCAACTCACTTGTGCCATTCTGGAAGTTCACTACCGCGTACAGTGGCTATCTGCTTCATGCACGCGAAAAAAACCCCTACATCAAACAACTCAGTTATAAGGGATTGGAGTACGTTATCATGGGTACACAAAACAACGCGGACGCGGTAGCGATTCTCGCGAGTCAGGGCTTTCAACGTATCGCGGACGCCATTCGCCGCTCAACCGTGTTCGCGCAGTATCGGCGGAGCCAGCACGAGGATCGCACTTATGAGGTGCGCTATGGGCTGGGTCAGGAACTCATGCGAAAGGCACGCTATGGGAAAGAGTTCACCATCGCGCTCGCTGAGTTTCTGCTTGAGTACAATGCTGAGACCGCACGCGAGGACGAGAAGGCGGTGCGAAAAATCACGAACGAAACGCGAGCAGAACATCCTCGCCCCTTGACATCACAGGATCGCATCTCGCACAATCTGCGTTTCGCGACCAGCGAGCGCGATTTTAGCGAGGTTGTGGAGCTTATCAACACCTACGGCTCCGAGCTGGTTGGCTCTATGCTGATTGCATGTGGCTATTCTTTCAAGGGCGGCGTTCAGCGCGACAGCAGCAACCACGATACACACTAAACGTTTTTTGTTTATGACGGTAAAGAGATAGAGGAGTTTTTCCGATGACCACACAAATTGCATCATTTTCGCTCGCGGCACGCGCTACGCTTAACATGCATAGTCTGAACAACGAAGGTGGCGAGGGCAACCAGATTCAGACACGCATGGTCGAGATTGTCGATTCTTCTGGCACCTTGCACAGCGTCAACGCGCTATCGGGCGACATGCTCAAGCACATTCTGATGGAGCATTTCTACCAGCTTGCGCGTGCGCGTGAGGCCGCGCTGTGTGAAAGTTGTTCGCGGTTCAACGCGAACCGTATTAACGCTGATAAGCCTTTTCTGGCTGAGACCGAAAAGGTTTCTGACGCACAGTTTATCTCCGCGATGCTCAAACGCTGTGCCATTGACGACGTTGCGGGTATTCTTGTCACGGAAGGCAAGCGTTCTATTCCGCGTAAATCTGTCAGTGAGTTCGGGTGGGTTATTGGCTTGCCCGACAAGACGCGCACGGAAAGTTACCTGCATGTCAAATATGTCTCGGAGCGTGGCAAAGAGAAGCGTTCCGAAGACGCGGCGGGACAGGAGAAAAGCGGCTCAAACTTGGGGCAGAGTCTGTTTCATCGTCCAGCGTCGAGCGGGGTCTACGCTATTGTGTGTCACCTGGAACTTGCCCGCATCGGTTATAATGATATTCTACAGGAGTATGCGTTTGAGGACGATCTGGAGCGCGGGGAACGTGCCAAGCTTCTGCTTGAGAGTTTGCTCCACACCTTCGTCGAGCTAAATGGTGCCATGCGTTCGTCGCAACTGCCGCATCTGGTTGGACTTGAGGGTGTGATTACCACGAGCGCAGGTGTGTTGCCGGCACCGCTTGTCAGTCCGTTGATGAGTGGCGAGAACGAACAAGGCTATCAGAGTCAGACGCAAGACATTGTGACCGCGCTCAATGGGGCGGATGCGCCTACGGTACAGATGCAAACGTTCAAGAGTATCAGTGAGTTCGCGACACAGATGCGTACTCTGATTGACACAACTACGCCATTTCGGATACGTGTAGGACGCTAGCTACGCACGCGCTGGTTTGGGCAAAAGAAAGAGTACCTCTTATGTGGATGATCGCACGTTACTTACCCGTCGCGCCATTCTCGCTCAAGCCAGCAGCAGCTACCTCTTCTGGTGGCAAGACGCTGCTGGTTGTGACGCCTTATGCTGTGAAAATGGCACTTCTCGATGTCGCGCTACGTAGTCTGGGGGCAGAGCGTGGCACAGAACTTTTTCCGCAATTACGCGATCTCGCGGTAGCCATTGCGTTGCCGCGCGATATTCTTGTCTTCAAAACCTTTAGTAAAATCTGGCGGCCCGTCGAGTCGAAGGACGCAAAGAAGGCAGACGAGACGCAAGACGCCTTTGATGCGCGAATGCGCGAGAAGATGGCCGCGCGTATTGATCGAGGCCAGTATCCGTTTTATTCGACAATTTCTTTTCGTGAATATGTTTCGTACCGTGAGGCATTCCAGCTTGCCATTGCCGCTCCCGACGGGGCGGAGGTGCCAATGGAGATTGCCCACCTACTTATGAGTATCAACTACTTTGGCAAGCGCGGCGGGTTTGTGCAGGTCATGGGGCAACCACAGGCTGAACAGGTGCTTTCTTCAGATTTCACGCACCTGACGCCAACTCAACCGCAGGCGTTCGCGGTCAACGGGACATTACAGATGCTCGATGATTGTGGGAAGAGCCTGACGTTTTCACGCGCGAGTATCTATAGTAAAGAGCGGGTGACGCCTGGGAAGGAGCGGATACTGCATCATGTTGTCCTGCCCTATCGGCTGGCTCAATCGAGTCGCGGCTATAGCTGGTATCAACGGCTGGCACCTGAAAAGGGAGACTTCTAAAGAGAATGCTAAAAACGTACCATCTGCTTTTCACAACGGTGGTTGTGCGACCACTCGAACTGGATGACCATAGCGGAGCGGCTTTGCGCGGGAACCTGTTCGAGTCGGTGTGGCAACGCTTTTGCACGAACAAGCTGGCGAACACGTGCGCGGAATGTCCGTTGCATACGATGTGTCCTGTGAGTGCGCTTGTCGCGCCACTGCGAGAGGAGCGACCACGCGGACGGGATGTGCCACGTCCGTATATTATTCTGCCGCCACTTGGGGATGCACGACGATATGAGCCGGGCGAGACGTTTGCCTTTGGCCTGACGCTTTTTGGGACAATTATTGAGCTATTGCCGTATATTGTGCTCTCTCTGAACACGCTGGAAGCGTCGGGTCTGGGACGTAAATTGCCAGAAAACAGGGGGCAGCGTGGCACGTTTAAGATACAGTGTATCGAGTCGTATCACCCTATTACTGGGGAACGGCAGGCACTGTATCAAGCGGGTAAGGCCGTCACGCAGGCTCCGACGCTCGCGGTAACGCCGGAGGACATTGCGCGGCGGGCGGCGACGCTCGCGCCTAAGCGGGTCACGCTCGACTTTTTGACGCCAACGCGACTGGTTGACCGTGAGCAGTTGGTGCGCTCGGCGGCGTTTCGTCCACTTGTGTTGCGCCTGTTGGAACGGCGTTTCGCGCTGGAAGTGACGTATGGTGAGTTGCGCGAAGGCGAAGAGATGGCGCGTTCACCTCATGAGTTGTACGCGGATGATCTGGTACGGCTTGCCACAGACATCGTGTGTACACGCGATGACACGATGTGGGAAGAGGTGCAAAGCTACTCTAACCGACAACATCGCTTCACGCCGATCAGTGGCTTTCACGGAAAAGCGACCTTTAGCGGGGATATGGCCCCCTTCGCAGACCTGCTGGTGTGGGGAGAACTGATCCACGTTGGGAAAAACGTGGTCAAGGGAAATGGCTGGTACAAGATAGACATGTAACAGATGTGCCGATGTTTTTGGTTTCTGGTTTTTCGTGCGGAATTTCCGCAATCCCTGCGGTATTGATCCTCTATACTCTTCTATAGATGCGTATGTGATGCATCTGAAATCAGAGTTTTCAGGAGTGAGAGTAGATGGAATTGATAGTTGAAGGAAAAGGTTCTTTCCTCGGCAAGCATCAGGGACGGCTGCGCGTCACACGCGAACAGAAGGTGGTCACAGAAGTTCCCCTGCTTCATCTGAAATCGGTCATCATCGTCGATGGTGGTGTGGCGATTTCAAGCGATGTTGTGCGCGTTTGTTGTGAAGAAGGGATTGTCATTCATTTTCTTTCGGGGCGCGGGCAACCAATCGCGGGTCTTTATTCTGCGGGTCTGACCGGAACCGTACTTACGCGCCGCGCCCAATTGTTGGCGTATGAACAACCAAAGGGCGTGACGGTTGCGAAGGCGTTTGTGGCGGGCAAACTGGAAAACCACGCCAATTTGCTCCGTTATGTTGCAAAGTATCGTAAAGAGACCAACCCGACATTATACGAAGAGCTTATGCTCGCCGCCACAGCGATGCGCGACTTCCTCCGCGAGCTTGAACAACTCCATGCTGAACGAATTGATGACATTCGTGGGCAATTGCTCTCCGTCGAGGGACGGGCCGCGCATCGCTACTGGACTATGATCGGGCGCATTATTCCCGCAGAGCTGGGCTGGCCTGGCAGGGAGACGCGCGGTGCTACCGACGCGTTGAACTCCGCGCTCAACTACGGCTATGCAATCCTCTACAGTCAGGTGGAACAGGCTCTGACGCTCGCGGGGCTTGACCCATATGGCGGCTTTCTTCATGCGGATCGTCCGGGGAAACCAAGTCTTGTTCTCGATTGTATCGAAGAGTTTCGGCAGACGGTTGTTGACCGTACCATTATCGGTCTTGTCAACAAAAACTTTCCCTTAGAGCAGGACGAACAACATCTGCTCAACGAAGAGACACGCAAGAAGATCGCCGAAAAAGTTCTGGAACGGTTAGCCAGTAGCGAGCAGTACGAAAAGAAGCGGCAGGCACTGCGTTTTATTCTGCAAAGTCAGGCGCGTCACCTCGCGCTTTTTCTCCGCGACGAACGTCCGCAGTATGAGCCGTTTGTGTCGGGCTGGTGATGCTATGCGTTACCTGCTCATTTATGATATCTCGCATGATGGTGCGCGTACAAAAGTCGCCGATGCCTGCCTGGATTACGGGTTGGAGCGCATTCAATATAGCGCGTTTCAGGGTGAGCTGACACGCACACATCAGCGCGAATTGTGGGTACTCATTGGTAAACGCGTCGGAAAACATGGGGCGACAATCAACCTGTATCCGCTTGATGAAAAGAGTTGGGCGGAACGGCGCATACTTAAACAGGAGGAGGATTGAGATGGGCGAATGGCTCATAGAAGTGACCGATCTTAAACAATATGTGTGCTGTCCGCGTATCGTCTTCTACCGCTATTGCCTGCCACAGATACGTCCCGTAACGGTTCTAATGGAAGAGGGTACGCTTAAACACATGGAAGAGGACGAGCGCGAAGTGCGGCGGAGCCTGCGGAACTACGGTGTAGTTGAAGGTGAACGCTTCTTGCATCTCGCACTACAGTCAGAGCGGCTGGGCCTCACGGGACGAATCGATCTTGTGCTGGCGAGTCCCGCACGCGCAGCTGAGGGTGCCGATGTGAGTATTGTCGAGTACAAATATTCGGAGCAGAAGGCGGGGCCGCACTTCAAACTACAACTCGCGGCATACGCGCTGCTGGTAGAGGAGGCGTGGCATGTACAGGTCAAGCAGGGGTACATCTATGCTATCCCAACGAAACATGTAGAAACGATTGTCATTACGCCATCGTTGCGCAAAAAGGTGGTGCAGACCGTCGCGGCTATCCGCCAGGTTGTTGCGAGGGAGATCATGCCTCTGCCACCCGTCGCGCAAGGGCGTTGCGTCACCTGCGAGTTTCGGCGTTTCTGCAATGACGTTGTGTAGGCACAATGCCAGAAAAATCCGCTCTCACGACACCTTCTTCGCAAATCGAGTCGTGAGAGCAATTTTTTTATCTGAAGCAACCATGTATCACATGCATAAAAAGCAAAATATAAAAATACGTGCGTGCAATCGCTCAAAAACGCTCGCAAATCCCCCCTCTTTTGGGACAAAAAACGATTTGCGAAAATAGGGAAAGTAGTGTATACTAGAAAGAGAGAAGTGGTGAAAAACGAGGCTCTGAGAAGCCCAGGAAAGGGCCTGTTCTGGCAGAAATGCGTTTAGACATCACTTGCACACAACGAAACCCACGCGGTTTCAAGGCACGACCCGATGGAGAGGGTACTGAAAGGTCGCGTTCACCACGAACGGCTATCTCTTTTGTGGCGGTTTCAAGGCACGACCCGATGGAGAGGGTACTGAAAGGGATACTGGGCTTTGACCTGTCCCTCGCGCCGACGATTAGTTTCAAGGCACGACCCGATGGAGAGGGTACTGAAAGTTGTGATCCAAATTTGTTGCATGTCGCGTGTTGCCGAGGTTTCAAGGCACGACCCGATGGAGAGGGTACTGAAAGGTGCTTCCACGAAGCGAGATATCCGGGTTGCCGTACCGGTGTTTCAAGGCACGACCCGGTGGGGAGGGTACTGAAAGTTCTTGTGGGCTGGTTTCGTGGGTGGTTTGGGG
>JBBQVS010000103.1:0-12793 GCA_038211295.1 Ktedonobacterales bacterium
ATGTGTTGTTTTCTGTCCGTCTTTCAGTCCCCTCATTCGGGTCAATGGCTCTGCAACGAAAAGCGTGATACGAGCGTGTCAATGGCTTCATACTTTCAGTACCCTCATTCGGGTCAATGGCTCTGCAACGAAAAGCGTGATACGAGCGTGTCAATGGCTTCATACTTTCAGTACCCTCATTCGGGTCAATGGCTCTGCAACGACTATTAAGGGGTGCGCTGCGCTGAGGAAAATTCCTTTCAGTCCCCTCATTCGGGTCAATGGCTCTGCAACAGTGCGAACTGATATGTGGCATCTTGGCTACTGAAAATCTTTCAGTACCCTCATTCGGGTCAATGGCTCTGCAACTAGGCCTTACTGACTTTGTTGTCATACTTGACCGCTAACGACTCGACACAAATCACTTGGTTCTCGTGAATGAGCCTTGTCGAGAGTTTGTGCTGAAAATCACGGCGCGTATCGGCTATCTTGGCATGAAGCCGTGCAACCTTGATACGTGCCTTCTTGCGGTTCTTTGACCCCTTCTTTTTCTTGGCTTTCTTGCGTTCAAGTTTCGCTAGCTTCTTTTCGTACCGTGCGTAGTATTTGGGGGTGTCTATCGTCTCCCCTTCGGATGTGATGAGGAAGGACTTTAAGCCTAAGTCTATGCCAATACTCTTATCAGTGTGGGGAAGTTGCTCTATCTCTTCCTCCACGAAGATGCTGATGAAGTAGCGGCCTGACTTGTCTTTGGTGATCGTCACGCTTGACGGTTTCGCGTTGTCGGGTAACGGACGTGACCACACGATGGTAAGCGGTTCTTTTGCTTGGCAAGGGTGAGAGTAGAGCCAGTCCACACAAAGGCGGTAGTGACGTAGGTTGCACTCTGCTTGTTGTGCTTCTTTTTGTACCTTGGATACTTGGCCCGTTTCTCAAAGAAGTTGCCCATCGCCTTCTCAAGATGTCGCAAACTCTGTTGCAGAGGAACGCTTGACACCTCTTGTAACCACTGTGTCCCCTCTTGCTTTTTGAGTTCGGTCAAGGCTTGCGACAAGGCGTTATAGTTCATACGTTGCCCATGCTCAAACCATGCAACGGTACGATGACGCAACGCCCAATTGTACACGACTCTGCAACATCCGAACGTACACGCGAGAGTGTGTGCTTGCTCGTCTGTGGGAAAGAACCTGTACTTATAGGCTCGTTGCGTCATGAGTTATTTCCCCTCTTTCACGCGGTCATATTCTGCTTTGATGAGCCGTGCAAGAACTGCTTGCATGGTTTCCCCCGTCAAAGCGGCTATGACCTTTAAGAAATGTCGCGTCTCCTGTGAAGCGCGAAGGGTTGGTTTCTCTTTTGTATCCATGTACCTATTACACCATATGCATACAAAAAATGTCAGGAGGCCGCTTTCATCCCACTCCCTAGAACGGGGGGGTCTTCTCGCTCCTTAGGATAAACCAGTAATTGAGCGAGTATTAGGAGTCCCCTTGCGTATCCTTCCGAAAGACCAGACAGGTGAAGGCCAGTTCGGTCTCTATCTCGTGTAGCTCATGCATCGCGTATTTGATTTCGTCGGACAGGTGCCAGTAGTTGGGGGTCATCATGACCGATTGGAGAACGCCTTGCTGGTCGAGGTGCAGGGCGCGGTTGACCTCCGTCGCGCCTATATAGGTGAAATGGGGGGCAAATTGCGCTATGACATGCTCTTGCTTGTTCTCTTCGATACTCAATAAGCCCAGTTTTGCGCGGAGTTGCTGTAAATGTTGGGGCGCGGGAATAACGATGAGGACGATACCGCCGAGCGTGAGGACGCGTGCGAACTCGCTGGCGTTGCGGGGCGCGAAGATGTTGAGCAGGATGTGTAGGGCGTCGTTCGCGAAGACGAGTCGCTCTTTGAGGTTGGCGACAAGAAAATGTATCGACCTATAGCGTTTCGCCGCCATTCGCATCGCCTCTTTCGCAATATCCAACCCCACATACTCAATGTGCGCTTCTGGCAATGACTGCACGAGCGCGCGCTGCAATTGTCCAAGATAATAGCCCTCGCCACAACCCGCGTCAAGGATGTTGAGGTAGGGAAGCACGTTTTCCGCGTCGCGCTCGCGCGTGAGATACTCGTACACAAGTGTGTGCAGTGCTGTCACAAGCGGCTGATAGTGGCCCTGCTCCAGAAAAGCCCGTCGGGCTATGAGCATCTCCTTTGTGTCGCCCATGCTGTCGGGCAGCTTTTTTGTGAGCAGATTACTATAGCCCTCTTTCGCGATATCGAAGGTATGCGAATTCTCACATTTGAGCATACTACCCACCTGCGTAAAATGTGTGTGGCAAAGCGGACAGACGAGAATACGTAAGTAGGACGACGTTGCGCGTGTGTTCACAGGTTCTCCATTGATCGGTATGATGCTGATTACTTCCATTATGTCACGTCCCATAAATGTAGCGGGCCTGATGAATAGCCCAAAATGTTTCTGCTCTCTGTCCACGTATGTTAGAATGTGTAAAAAATACTTTGCAACTAAGGGAACATACATGAAATATGCGATTCTTGGTGGTGGCTCGTTGGGTCTGATGACCGCATATCGTTTGACGCAAGCGGGCCAATCGGTGACACTGTTTGAGCAAGAGCCAGTCGCGGGCGGACTCGCGTCCGGCTTTCACGCGAGTAGCGACGAGCAGGTGTGGCTGGAGAAGTTTTATCATCATCTTTTCCGCTCCGATACAACCGTAATTCAAACAATTGCAGAGTTGGGCTTGAGCGAACGGCTGGAATGGGCGCGGCCCCGCTCGGTTTGCCTTATCAACGGCAAGACGGAACAACTTGACTCGCCGCTATCACTCTTGCGCTTCAATCCGCTTCGTCCCGACGAACGCGTGCGTGTGGCGGCTGTGCTTGCCTTTCTCAAGGTCGCGAACCCCGCGTGGTTGGAAGACAAGACCGCCGACGCTTGGCTACGCCGCTGGATGGGCAAGCGACCATACGGAATGCTCTTTGAGCCGCTCTTCCTGGGGAAGTTCGGCGCGATGAAAGAGGAGATTGCCCTGCCCTGGTTCTGGGCGCGTATCCATGACCGCACGACGCAGTTAGGCTATATGCGCGGCGGCTTTCAGCACGTGTACGAGCGACTGGTCGAGCGTATCATGCAACAGGGTGGGAAGGTGCTGCTGAGTACAAGCGTCGAGCAGGTTGGGCAGGTCGAGGGAAACACTCAATGGCAGGTGCAGACCAATCAGGGGAAGTGGGAATTTGACCGCGTGATTTCGACGCTGCCAACCCGTCTCTCGTGCCGACTCATCCCCGCTTTGTCGGCAGACTATCGCGCGAAGTACGACTGGGGGCAGGCATATGGGGCGCATTGCCTGGTGCTGGCACTCAAGCGACAACTGACCGATAGCTACTGGATCAACATTTGTGATAGCGGCTACCCCTTCACAGGCCTGTTTGAACACACGAATTTTCGTTCGCCCGCCGAGTATGATGGGAAGCACCTGCTCTATCTCGGAAACTATCGTCCGATGAGCGACCCCTTGTTCACGCAAAGCAAAGAAGAGGTGATGGCGGAATTCCTCCCGCATCTACAACGGCTCGTGCCAAGCTTCACATCCGAAGACGTGGAGGAAAGTTGGCTATTCAAGGCACCGTTCGCGCAACCTATCGTGACCAGAGAGTATCGGGAGCACATTCCCCCGCTCGCAACGCCGCTTGCTGGCCTGTGGCTGGCGAATATGTTTCAGATATACCCGCATGATCGCGGACAAAACTACTCGTTCGCGCTCGCCGAACGGCTCGTGGAACAGCTCGGTGTGTAGCTTCTAGGCTGTCGCTCCACCGCAACTGGAACCAGCACCAGCGGTACACCCGTAGCAATGTTGCCCGATCATGATTGGACGTTCCGCTAACTCCGCGAGGTTCGCGTCAAAAATTGTTTGGTGTTTCTGCGGTATGATTGACATGTCGAGCATTTGGTTGAAATCGCAATCGTAGAGGCGACCATCCCACCCAACGGAAAGCGTGGTGCGACACATAACGCCAGCAACCGCGTCGGGATTGAATGCGGTAACAAGCTTCTCCATGTATGCTTCAAGGTTGTCGGAGCGCATCAGAAAGTCCAGATAACGGCTAATCGGCATGTTGGTGATGGTATAGAGGTTGTTAAAGTCGATATCATAGCGGCGTTTGAGTTGTCGCTTCCAATCTTTCTCCAACGATTGCTGGTTCGCAGGCAAAAATGCCCCGACAGGGTTGGTTACAAGGCTTAGCGAAAGCCCCGTCCCCTCTTTACCATAACCGAGCGCGTTAAGCTGATGCAGGGCCGCGAGTGAGTCCTCGAACACGCCATCTCCACGCTGTGTATCGGTCTGTTTGGGTGCGTATGAGGGCAGGGATGCGATAATCTCGACGCGATGATGCGCCAGAAATTCCGGCAGGTAGGCATAATTGGGAAGACGAGTGATGGTGAGATTGCAACGATCAATCACATGCCGCCCCAGCTCGGTTGCGCGTTCGACAAGCTCACGGAAGTTCGGGTGCATCTCTGGTGCGCCACCCGTGATGTCGAGTGTTGGGATGTTTGTTCGCGCCAGAAAGTCCAGGCACGCCTCCAACACGTCGCGTGGCATGACCTCTTTACGATCCGGCCCAGCATCAACATGACAGTGGGCGCATGTCTGGTTACACCGTTTCCCAACATTGATCTGTAGTGTGCTTATGCCTGCCGCTCGCAGGGGAAGATGGCCCGCGCTGGCCGCTGCCTCCCCAAACGAACGTAGAGGCAGCGTTTCGAGGATATGCCGTTGCTCCTGCGTCTTAGAAAGCAAGTGTTCGCGTTTGCGTAGTGTCGGAAGAATTTTCGCCATGCTGCTCCCCGTTGCTACATCGAGACCTTGTGAACATGGTCGCGCATCTGTACGCCATGTACGAGCGACGAGCCGCCGCGAATAGCTGCCGCGACATGCACCGCCTCGGTCATCTGCTCGATGTCCGACCCCTTTTCAAGGCAGGCGGAGCTATAGGCGTCGATACAGTAAGGACACTGTACTGTGTGGGCAACGGCGAGAGCGATTAATGCCTTCTCACGCTCGGAAAGCGCACCCTCGGCAAAGACCGCCGTGTACCACGCCAGAAACTTATTCCACAGTTCAGGCGCATCTTTGCCCATATCGGGGAAGTGCGCTAAATCCTTGGGGTCATAGTACGTCGCCATGCGCTGTCCTCTTTCTGCTTCGCTAAAATATCTATACGGGCCTGATTCTATCACACGCGCCTGAACAGATACAAATTTGGAGGACGGAGAATGAGACCGAGAAGCGTGAGGGGTAGAGGACATGGCGCATGTTGGGGACATGGCGTAGGCAAGCCACGCCATGTAAGAGCTGTGTAAGCCGAGAGACGCTTGCCTTAACGTGGCCTCACTACGTTTGTTCGCACGCGTTTCTTGCTCAACAAAACAAGTAGTTTGCGGCAGAGCGTGTAGCTTGCGAACAGAATGCAACCCGCGACGAGAACCAAGAGTAGCCCTATGAGGAGTCCCTGCCAACCCGAAGGCAGCGTGACGAGTCGCAGAGGACTTTGCGCTTTGTATATTTGCGCGAGTTGTTGCCTTGTGATCGTCAGCGTTTTCTTCGTATGCAGCGTCTTCTGATGCCCGTAGGTGAGTTGGAGATCGACAGTATATATTCCCTCTGTGAGCGGCTTACTTTGCACATATACAGGATAATTGATTATTGTGTGGGGCAGAAATGTGTCAAGCTTGACCGCGATATGTTGTAGGACGGTTCCCTGTCCATTCGTGACCTGTATCACTCCATACGGTTTCAGGAGTGTCGTACCTGAATTCTTCAAGTTGACAAGGAAATTCTGGTAGCCGTTCGCGCCACCGGCCTGTACGTCCATCATGTCAAGCTGTTCTGTGAGGGGGCCATCGAGAGTGACCTGAACCGCGACAATCGAGAGGCTTTTTACATTCACATGAAATGTATTTTGCTGTTGCGTATTGGCCTGTGTGTCGCTTTCCGCGACGATGCCCCCAATATGCTGACCTGACCAGCTATCTTGAGGTATGTTCAGTTGAAATGGCACCACCGCGCTCTCGCCCACGTTCAATGTGACTTGCCGCTGACCCAGTTGAAGCCATGCGCCAACGTCAGTACGCGGAGCGTTCTGTGGACTATACACAAGGCCGCTATTCTGGCCCGTTGTCGCGTCCACGGGATACAGCGTAACTGTTCCAGTCGCTGAACCTGTGTTTGTGATCCGAACACCATTCTGTAGGGTCGCACCCGCTTTACTTGCGAGGACAAAATACGATTTCGTGAGTGTATTAGCGGGATCAATGTAGGCAGGTTGCATACTGAAGTTCGCGCTACCACCCGCCGCATGAACTACACGTCCTGTTACGGGAACGCCATATACGAGGAGTAGTGTAAGAAACAACATGCTTACAAAAAGATGAGGCGTTGTTTGATAAGAGAAAGAAGCAAATAATCGGTTCATTGTAGTGTACCTCCTGCTGAAAGATAGCGTGGCATGAAGAGCATAATGTGCTGAAAGGTGAGAAACAGCGTTGTTTCCCACCTCACAGGTGAGCAGATGCAAGGAATAATTACGGCCCGCTTACCACTGCGACAGTGATAGTGCTGCTATAGCCAGAAGATGACGCGTAGGCGTTCGCTGGTACGCTGAGCGCGATTGTTGGGGTGATGGTGAACTTGCCCATGCCCGAATCGGTTGCCGCGTTAAACAGTTTTACCGCCGTTGGTGCTGTCGCTCCAGCGGGCATCGCGAGCGGATAACTGATCGCGTTGCTAGCACTGGTACAGGTGGTTCCAGTCGAGCAGACGGACGTTACGCCCGTGATTGTCGAGATGTTGTTCGCCAGCGTATGAGGGGTGCTGCCACCCGTTGAAAAGGTTGTTGATGTGATGGTAAGGTTCCACCCATTGCCCGTCCCTGTCGCGTCGGTGACAACGATTGGAAGAGTATAGTTGATTGTCTGGTCAACACCAGTCAAGGTGACCGCAGGAATCGTTGGTGACGCAACCGTTTGCGCGACGCTTCCTGCGCCACTGACAATGGTTGTGCCGGGAATAGAGTCGGCGAAGGCGGCGGTCCCGCCAAGAATTGTCAATGCCATTGCGAATATAGCACCGACAAGCAAGCTTAAAGAGCGTTTTTGATGAGCAACCATGTTTATTTCTCCACTTTTCTTTTTTTGTGCCAGTTCTGTAGCGAATAGGAAGCCGCCAGCAGAACGGCTTTTTCTTACGTCAAAGAGACAACCGTCGTCTCTTCTCTCCTCCTTTGTATAAATTGCGGTTGTATTTGTGTCCGCTCTTTACTCTATCGGCATATTTCTGAAAAAAAGAGTAGTGCTGATGAATGTGAACCGAACATCGCACGCTTATAGTCCTGTAGAAGAGGCCAAATACGAGAGATTTCTTCGTAGGTCGCGTTTTCTCCAATGATATTTGGCGCGGGTCGCTACACTAGAGTATGCAGAAGAAGTGTGTTGGTGGCTACTGAAGGTGACAAAAAGAAAGCCTACGTACCTGTATTGTTCGGTTGTAGGGGAGGAAAACAGAGTGTTCGAGATATTACCAAATGTTGCGAAGATGCAGGCAGGTTACGCGCTGGGCAAGCCGCTTGCGAACCCGTTGAACCTGACGATTAGCGTGAGTTATCGCTGTAATTCGCGGTGCAAAACATGTAATGTGTGGCAGCGTCCCAACGACGACTTTACGATAGAAGAGTATAACAAGACGTTCGAGTCGGTAGGCCGCGACGCGTTCTGGTTTACGTTCAGCGGCGGTGAGCCAACGCTTCGTAAAGACCTGCCGGAGATGGTCGCGGCTGCCTACACCCATTGTCGGCCCGGCATCATCAATATTCCTACCAATGGCATTCAAGACAAAGTCATTCCGGGCCGCATCGAACGCGTGTTACAGGCCGCGCCGACCTCCGAAGTGATTATCAACCTCTCGCTGGACGGCGTAGGCGAGAAGCACGATATCATACGCGGCGTCAAGGGCAATTTCGAGCGTGCGATGCGTACCTATGCGGGCCTCAAAGCACTCAAAGGACGCTACAAAAACTTTACGCTTGGCGTGCATACCGTCATCTCAAACTTCAACATCGACGAGTTTGACACAATTCACGCATTTGTTACCGAGGAACTCAAGCCCGATTCGTTTATCAGCGAGATCGCCGAGGAGCGGGTGGAACTGGACACGGTTGGTATGGGCATTACGCCCCCGCATCACAAATATGAGTCGGTTATCAATAGACTGCAACAGGAAAATCGGCAGGCGCAATTTACGGGCGTTTCGCGCATCACACAATCGTTTCGCGACCGCTACTACGATATCGTGAAAAGCACATTGATAGAGAAGCGGCAGATTATTCCCTGCATGGCTGGCTTTGCCTCGGCCCAGATTGCCCCGAATGGCGATGTCTGGACCTGCTGTATTCGCGCCGAATCAGTTGGCAACCTGCGCGAACACAACTACAATTTTCGCGAGACATGGACGACGCCTAAAGCCGACGAGCTACGCCGCAGCATCAAAGCGGGCGAGTGCTATTGCCCACTGGCGAACGTGTCCTATACCAACATGCTCTGTCACACCCCAACATTGAGCAGCGTCGGCCTCGAAGTCGCACGCAAGACCGCTACCGATATCATCGCGGGAAACAAAGGGAAGTCCGCGAAACTCCGCAGTTTGCCCGTTATCAACGCCTCACACGAGGTTCGTGCCCCTGGTCAGGGCAAAGTAGAAGCCGGTGTATAGACGGAGAATGAGTCAGGAAGGAGCACAACAATGACAGAATGTCCACAATGCGGCACATCGAACGAAAATGACACAAAGAACTGTCGCGGCTGCCGTATCAACATGTACTGGGCCTATCAGCATTATGACGAGCTTGCGCGGTTACGCAAGGAGAACCTGTTACCGTCGCGTCCCAGCTCGGCGACGTTTCTGGTCGAGACAAGCAAGAAAATCGATAACGGCCCTACGGCGGGCTGGCTCCGCAGCACCATCAAGAAATTTGGCTTGAAGGAAGCTGGCAAAAAAGTCTCGACTATCGCGGACTAAATGTCGCGTATACAGGACGCGCCCCACGTGCAACACGTGGGGCGCGTCCTGTATGTTCCCTGTGTTATTTCGCGGCACCTGCGAGCGCGGCGTTCTGGCTGGCCTGTGTGACGGCTGGTTGGGACATACCGCCATTGTTGAACCATTCCGCCGCGAGTGCGATACCATCGCGCAGTGATACTTTTGGCTCGAAGCCAAGTTCATGCCGTGCCTTCTCGACGCTATGTCGATTATCTGAGCCGAACATCAACGCGCCCAGTTCCGTCACAACCGGCTTCGTGTGCGTCAGCGGGGCAACGATACGTTCCGCGACAAGACTCCCATAATAGATCGGCAGATAGGGCAGATGCAGCGTGGGACGCTTGCCACCCACCGCGTCGGCGATGGCGTTGTACATCTCTTGCTGTGTCAGAGGGCGGTCATTGGTAATATTGTAGACGTTGCCAACTGCGTTTTTGTGGTACGCCGCGAGCATAAAGCCCTGCACAACATCGGTGACGTAGCAGAAGGGAAGCGCGTTTGTGCCACGCCCGACCAGCAGTGCTTTGCCATCCTTTGTTTTCTGGGCCATGCGTCCAAAGTGCAGATGATCGTAGGGGCCAAAGAACGTGCCGGGCCGCACAATCACCGTCTCCATCTCGCTCTTGAGCATCAGGCGGCGAATGAGGCGATCACCCTCGGCTTTGGTCTGCGGATACGGATCGGCGTTTGGACGCAGCGGGTCTCCCTCCGTCATAAAGCGTCCGTAGCCCAAGCCGTAGACGGTGTGCGAGCTGGTATGCACAAAACGCTGGACGCCAGCGACACGGGCCGCCTTGTAGAGGTTTTCGGAACCCGTGACGTTGACGAGACGGTAGTCCGCTATCGGACGATGCACGCCCATCATACCCGCTAGATGAAAGATAAGGTCGATATCCTGCACCGCAGGGCGCAGGCTGCTCGCGTCGGTAATATCGCCGCGCACGACCTCGACGCCTTGTGCTGTGAGCTTTGTCGCGTTTTCTATAGGCAGTACCAACGCACGTATCTGCTCACCCCGCCCCTGCAACTCTTGAATAAGATGGCTGCCAAGCAAGCCAGTCGCGCCTGTGATAAGAACTTTCATAAGACTCCTCTCGTATCTCCTACACACACTAAAGAGATCGGTGTACAATAGTAAAAGACAAAAAATTCGCGCTCTGCAACCAATGAACGGAAACGCGTTCCTTTGTCGAGCGATATAGCCGTGAAGTACCAGAGACGCGTTAGCTCGCCAGAAATGTTCTCTCCCGCTCTGGGTTTGCTACTCTCTTCTTCTTATCGGACATTTTGCCTGTGAGTACACACTTCACAAGACTCGGACGTACATACATATGAGGAGGAATTATTTTTATGAATACAACACCAAAACCCAGGACTGACGCACAGTCCAACGAAGAAGCCCTTTTACAGCAAGGTATAAACCAAGATGAGCAACGCGCATTACAAGAGGGAACTCCTGACGCAACGCGTGAAGTGCAGCAGAGCATAAAGCCGATTTACCCGCAGTGGCCCACCTCGAAGCGTGGCCCGACAGCGACACCGCCCCCTCCAGGCCAGCGTTCAATCAACGCCATCCGCTCCGAGCAGGTGGTCGAGGTCGGCTACAATCAGGTGACGGGCGAGCCAAGCACACAAGACCCGCTTCGCTCCTTTCCTGACGAGGCAAAAGGGCCAGCAGGAACAGATCAGCAAGTGACCGCGCAAGACGTAATGCACAGAGGCAAAGAGCGGTTGTAGTCGACTGAAAATACAAACCGGACAGATCGAGCCTTTACCGTCGTAAACGCCCGATCTGTAGTGCCAGTAGAACGCCGAAGGAGACAGCGAGCAGCACAACAGAGAGCGCGATGGACTGGTCAAGGTCGGTTTCAGACGCGATGTAGACCGCTATCGGCATCGTCTGGGTGATGCCCGGAAAATTGCCCGCAAAGGTGATGGTCGCGCCAAATTCGCCCAACGCTCGCGCCCACGTCAGGCCAATGCCGGAGAGCAGCGCGGGAGCAATAAGCGGTAGCGTCACGCGGCGAAACGTGTAGAATGGCGAGGCGCGTAACGTATAGGCGGCGAGTTCGTAGCGTTGGTCGAGTTGCGCGAGGCCAGCTTTGGCACTATTTACGAAAAAAGGAGCGGCGACAAACGTCTGGGCCATCACAACCGCAAGCGTTGTAAAGGGGATTGTGACGCCGACAAGGGCAAGATAGCGACCAAGCAGGCCCACGCGCCCAAAGGTGAGGAGCAGAGCCACTCCCGCGACCACAGGCGGCAACACCGTTGGCATTGTTACCAGTGTCTCCAAAAGCTTGCGTCCGGGAAACTTTAGACGCGCCAGAACATACGCGACTGGCAGTCCCAGCACAACCGCGAGCAGCGTACTACAAGTCGTTGTGAGCAAGCTTAACTCAAGTGCCTGTGTTATCTCCGGTTGTCGGATCGCATTCCACAAGACCGCAAGCGGCTCATGCAATAGCAACGAAGCCAGAGGAATCGCTAGAAAGAGAAAGAACATACCCGCCAGCACGCCTACCAGAATACGCGTAGGCCAGTAAAGCAAGAACGCTGAAAGCTTGCTGGAAGATGTATTTGCTGTCGGCAGCACGATGTTCTCCTTCCACGAACGTAATGTGCAGATTATTTGAAGTATATCTACGCACTTACAGGGGTGAAGCGTGCTTTTTGTAGAATAGCTTGTCCCTCGCTTGAAAGCACATATGCTACAAACGTTTTTGCGGCAGCAACATCTTGTGAGTTTTTGGTAACGGCAATCGGGTATTCCGCGACGACGTTGAAATCATCGGGAATGGTGATCTCTTTGACTTGTGTGGCGGTCTTTGCGGTAACATCGGTGAGATACACGAAACCCGCATCGGCCTCGCCCAACTGCACCTTTGTCACAACTGCTTTGACGTTATCCTCTTGCGACACAAAATTTCCCTTGACCGCGCTTTCATACGCCGCCCCATAGTTGGGTGACTTGCCCATCTTGTCCAGAACCTGACGCGCATACTTGCCTGCTGGCACGGTGGGGGCCGCTACATCAATTTTGATACCCTTTGTGGCAAGGTCTTTCAGCGAGGTAACTTTACTGTTGTTAGCGGGCGCGATGAGCACCAGTTTGTTTCGCGCGAACACCTGTGAGTCGCTGACCAGACCGTTCGTTGTCGCGTTTGTCATGTTTGTTTGATCGGCGGAAGCGAAGACATCGCCGGGCGCACCATTCTTGAGTTGCTGCACAAGAGCCTGTGAGCCAGCAAAATTGAACGTGACCGTAATAGTGCTATGCGCGGCATGAAACTTTTTCTCGATTGTTTTGAACGCTTCCGTAAGTGACGCTGCCGCGAACACTTTTAGCGTAACCACTTTAGGGGTCGTCGTTGCCGCAGTGCCGCTAGTGGTGCCAGTCGAGCTACCACAGGCAGTAAAGAGAAGGCACGCAATCAGAAGCAAAAAGAGAGTGTGTAACGCGTACAGGCGAGGTTTCAACATACGTCTGTCTCCTATCATGCAATCTACAAGAACGCATAATCGTTCTCTGGATATTCATGTAGTGAGTATATGAAGAAAGAACATGACATGTCAACCCTAGCTCACACGTGTATTGTAGGGGCGCGGCTTGCCCGCGCCCTGCCCGTGTCTAGACCCTGCCCGCGCCCTGCCCGTGTCTAGACCCTGCCCGCGCCCTGCCCGTGTCTAGACCCTGCCCGCG
>JBBQVS010000104.1:0-12703 GCA_038211295.1 Ktedonobacterales bacterium
GTGCTCTTCACACATGGAAATATCTCAATTGCTCCCTCTGGGCGATGGGTTAGAACTGACCCACCTGGAAAGAGGAGATACTTACCTTCGCCTGTCTATCACTTCAACTTCAAGAAGCTGTTTCTGTCCCGTGTGTGGTCAACCAGCGACACGCCTGCATAGTCGGTACCGCCGTGTGGTCAAAGACCTGCCCTGGGCTGGGAAGCCTGTCCAACTGCTTCTCCACGTTCGCAAGTTCTTTTGTGACACCCCTGCTTGCGTGCGAAAGGTTTTTGTCGAACGCTTGCCCCAACTAGTAGCTCCGTGGGCACAGATGACAACGCGACTGTGCGAAACCATTGCCGCCATTGGATTGGCCACCTGTGGCCGATTAGGAGCACGGTTGACCTCGCGTCTGGGGGTTGCAACCTCTTGGATGACGGTGGTTCGCCGAGTGATGGCTCTGCCCAGCAAGCCTGTGGAGCATGTTTCTTGCCTGGGTATTGATGATTTCTCGTTTCGGCGTGGCAGAACGTTCGGCACGGTCCTGGTAGACCTGGAGACTCATCGAGCCATTGATCTGTTACCAGACCGACAGGCAGAAACGGCGATGACTTGGATGCAAGCCCATCCTGAGATCACCCATGTGAGCCGTGATCGGGGCAGTGAGTATGCTAGTGCCGCCTCTCGTGGTGCGCCTCAAGCGGTTCAGGTGGCTGACCGGTTTCATGTCACTAAGAACTTGTCAGAAGCCGTTGCCGACCTGCTCGCACGCGTGCTCACCGAGCTGAGGGCTGCTTCTGAGGAAGAAACCGCGGCAACAACGGCTCCCGGAGAGGTTCGGACAGTGGTTGAGGAATGGCGACCGACTCCGGGGGAGCATGTCAAACGGACGATCTCCAAGCACCGAGCGGAGCGGGAGGCACGCTATCACTCTGTCGAGGATTGGCTCAAGCAAGGATTGACTTGCCAGCAGATTGCCCAGCGTCTTGGGGTGAGTGAGCGAACCGTGCGTCATTGGCGCAAACGTGGAGTCGCTCCTGATGTGAGACCAAGACGCAAACGAGAGAGTGATTTTGATGGGTATGCGCCTTACGTGCTTCAACGCTGGAAAGAAGGAGAACACAACGGAACGCGCCTCTGGCAGGACATTGCATCTCAAGGATATCCTGGCTCTCAGCGGATGGTCTATCGCTTCCTGAAAACCCTCAAAACACATGAGGCAGAAGCTTGCGTACAGAATCGACGCTTGCCACATTTCTCTTCGAGAGCTGCCGTCTCGCTGTTCATGCGTCATCCAGACAAGCTTGAGGAGATCGAACAAGAACATCTCGCCGCTTTTCGACAGGCAGCTTCGTCTTTGGAAACAACGTACCAACTCGTGCAAGATTTCCTGGTAATGATGCGGCAGCGCGAAGGTGAGCACCTGGATGTCTGGCTCTTGCGGGTTCACGAGAGCAACCTTCCCGAACTGGAGAGTTTCGCCTCTGGAGTTGAGCAAGATAAAGATGCTGTGCTCATCGTGATGAATCCCCACTGGTTTTTCTCCCTGTCGGTCTCATTATACCATAGGCTAGTTCTGCTCTTTAGGGCTTACTATTTTTCTCTCGTGTAAAAAGCGACCCTTTGCCTCCTCAAAGCAGAGGTCGTAGAGCAGCATACCGCTCTGCGAAGCGTTCTGGGGTGACTTTTGGGTAACGTCCCTTACCTAACTGAGCGAAGACTTCTTGGTATGCTGCATCAAGCTCATTTAAATCGATGCGTTGTTGTTGAACAAGCAGCTTCACGTCTTCTATATCGCGGGTCGTGCCCCGCTCTATTTTACTGAGGGCAATACTGTAAAAGTCAAAGTAAAAGACTTCAATCTGTCCGTAACGACCCACATATTGAGCATGAGCTTCCCATTGCGATGGCAAGGGAATAAAATCCTTTGGGGACGCAAACTCTATGTTGATCTGCATCTGCTGTATGAGTTGTTGTATGCTGATGATGAGGTCGCCCTCGTTCGCCCCGCCTACCTGTATATCGATGTCCTGCGTAAATCCGGGTCGTACTCCCGCATGAACAAGAGCGGCCCCACCCACGAGGTACAAGCGTCCCGGTTTGCGAAAGGCATGTCCCAACTGTTGAAGAAAGGACTCGATAGCTTTTTTGTCAACATTTGGTCGCATACTCATGTCGAACTCCTGACTCGTATCTTCTTCGTGTGCAAAAAGGTGTGGAGGAAGAGAAACAGTTCTTTCACGATGACGAGTTTCTTCCTGCCATAAGAGGTGGTCAAGCTGATTTTGCCAATCCCCCAGAAACGCGAATGGCATACCTGTACGCCTTTGCTCGAATGCCTGTAGCGCGACGAGTCCCCACTCGCCATTATGGAAGGCAGGAGCAGGGAGATGACGCTGTTGCCAAAGGTGAGCAAATGGCCGTTCAGGAAAGTTGGAGAGATGCCCAAGGGCGAGTGCGAGACGAATTGACCATATGCTCTGCAAGTAGAGAGTAGCGAGTGTCAATGTGATGATTTGTTCCGCAAGTTCTGGTTCGCTCGTTTCTATGGCTTCTTGTACGGTATCTGTAAGTTCGGGGTGAAGTAAAAAAAGCGATATGCTTGCGTCTCGTATGCGCGAGTTCTCGTTCTGTTGTACTAAACGTTTAATGAGTTCAATAGGAGATAACTGATCTCTTGGGATGGGCGAGGAAGCTTGCTCAAGACCTATCAGATACTCAACGCCCCATGCACGCAGGTTGCTGATGAGTGTGTCAGCTTCTTTCCACGAGGTATCTGTTGAGGTGTTGAATATCTGGCTCATTTGGGTTGTTCTTTCTCGCTTATGTTCCAATCGACGCTATTTTTCTCTAAATATACGGCCTCATGATATCTCTGTATTGTATTGCTGTCAATGGATTTATGCGGATGTAGGTCTCGCCAGATATTTGTGACGATAAGGGTGTTCCTGTGCTCGTTATTGTCACACGCTGCTAGATATTAGTGACAATCACTATAGGGAGATAACAGAACCGACAAAAGCACTCGCGCGTCCTGAAGGGCGCGCGAGTGCTTTTGTCGGTTCTGTTGACACTACAGGGCATTACTCCCTAACGCCGCGTTGGTGTTTAGAATATTGCTTCGCCACTGTCGGTATCGAACAGGTGAATCTGATCGCTATCAACGAACAGCTTGACGCGGCTACCCGATGTAACGCGGGAGCGTGGGCTGAGTGTGGCGACGACGCTCTTGCCGGCGGCTGTGAGGTACACCTGTAGCTCGTTGCCGAGGTTTTCCACAACGTCAACCGTGCCTTCAAGCGTGGAGTTCTCTACACCATTTACCGAGCTTTCGCTGACAATCGCCGCGTCCTCCAGATGCGAGGGGCGCACGCCGAATGTGAGGTTTCTGCTGACGGCTGCCTTCGCGCGATCCGCGTACAATGCTGGCACTGGCACTTGTCCAACGCCCTCAAGCACAATCTTGACACCGTTGTCGGTGATGATCTTCGCGCCAGGGAAGAAGTTCATTGATGGCGAGCCGATGAAGCCCGCGACAAAGATGTTGACGGGATGATCGTAGAGTTCCTGGGGAATACCCAACTGCTGAATGACACCGCCATTGAGGACGGCGATGCGATCACCCATTGTCATGGCCTCGGTCTGGTCGTGTGTGACGTAGATGAAGGTTTTCTGAATGCGCTGATGCAGCTTGATGATTTCGGCGCGGGTGGCGACCCGAAGTTTTGCGTCGAGGTTGGAAAGCGGCTCGTCCATCAAGAAGACCTGGGCCTCGCGAACGATGGCGCGACCAAGCGCGACACGCTGACGCTGTCCACCGGAAAGCTCTTTTGGTTTGCGTTTGAGCAATTGCTCAAGACCAAGAATGTTGCTGGCCTCTTCTACGCGCTTGTTGATTTCGGCTTTGGGGAAGTGGCGTAGCTTGAGACCAAAGGCCATGTTGTCGAAGACGGTCATGTGTGGATACAACGCGTAGTTCTGGAAAACCATCGCGATATCGCGGTCTTTGGGGTCAACGCCATTAACGACGCGATCACCAATGTAGATATCGCCATCGGTTGGCTCTTCCAGTCCCGCAACCATACGCAGACAGGTGCTTTTGCCGCAACCCGATGGCCCGACAAGGACGAGAAATTCCTGATCTTTGATATCGATACTGATATCGTGGACAACTTCGGTCTTGTTAAAGATTTTGTAGACGTGTTCAAATGCAACGCGTGCCATGAAGGAATACCCCTTTCGCTTCTGTAACAGGCTCATCCCTGCTACCCTTCTATGAAAAAAGAAGCTCTTGCTTGGTGCCTCGTTGCAACTGATACCATATCAGAGGGGAGTCAACGCGGCCTCTTCGCGCCTGCTCATCAGGAACTGACGCTACGCCAAGTATACCATAGAGATAGGTTAAAAAGGAAGAGGGAAATATCTTCGACCTTGTGGTAACATAAGAAGAGCATGTGTCATGACAGGAAAGAGTTGCTCTGACTGCTTAGAGAAAGGGTTCAGTATGTTACTTGAGGCGAACGTGCGAAAAATGCTGGTTGACGGAAGCCAGTGGGCGACATGGCAGGGCTACCAGTTTCCCATTAGCGATTCCTTTGTCTCGGTCTGGACGCCGATTGGAACCGCGATGCGTTGGCGGCCCAGTACGTGGCTTTCGCATGAGCATCAAATTTCTTACTTCTGGTCTGACGAGTGGTATACCATCCACAATCGCTATCACCCAGATGGCAGCTTCGCCAGTAGCTACTGTGATGTGGTGTTGCCAACGCCTGCATATAGCAGCACTTCGCAGGAGCTTGTGTATATTGACCTGTACATAGATGTGGTGGTGCGCGAAGATGGTAGTGTCTACACCAAAGATCAAGAGGTGTTTGACCGTGCCGCTCTGCATTACCCTATTGTGGAGCAGTCGCGCGAAAAGGCGTTTGAAGTCCTCGATTGGCTTGAAGTACACGCGAAAGCCTGGACTGGCCCCTTCTCCATCATGCCCAAACAACTTCCACGCACCGACTTCACTACGTTGAGCATCGAGCAAATCCGCGAGAGCATGTATGTTGCCTGAGACACTCCAACGCGATTTGCTTCAACACGGTATAACGACTTTCGGTGAAGTCGCGTTACGGGACGCGTTAGAGCAGCGCGTTGAAACCTATACCTTGATAAAACTTGCGCCCTGGCCTGCCCGACGTTGGAAATGTCAGTACCGTCTCATGCTAGGGGACACGATGCATGACGCGCAGAGTGTCGCGGAAGCATACGGGTTAGCATTGCTCGCGTCCCTGCGATAACACGGGACTAATTACGGGAACGCCTCACCTTTTTCCCTATAATGTTCCCATTTGCTATGGTGGGCCGTTTAGTATAATATGGCGGGGGAACATTGTTTCTCGCGTCTTGAAATGTACGCGTAATTGTAAGAAAGGTCTATACATACATGCAACGCACAATGTGCAAAGGGAAGATTCACCGCGCCACCGTCACACAGGCCAACCTCAACTATATTGGAAGCATCACCATCGACCAGAACCTGCTTGAAGCCTCAAACATCTATCCCTACGAAAAAGTACAGGTTGTCAACATCAACAACGGCTCACGCCTGGAAACATACGCTATCGCGGGTGCGCGTGGCTCTGGTGTCATCTGCCTAAATGGCGCGGCGGCCCGTTTGACTGCCGAGGGCGATATTGTTATCATCATCAGTTATGGTCAATACAACGAAGAAGAGATTCGCGCACTTGTTCCACAGGTCGTTTTCGTGGACGAAAACAATCAGCTCACCGAGAAGAAAGACGTACCTTTGATCGAGATGTTACCAGAACTCCCTGGTTCACAATTCAGCGAAGTTGAAATGATGTACTCCTAACCTTCGCGGCAAACTCTCATTCGACCTTAACGGTTGAGTGAAGTTCTGCTTGCTCCCTCCCTAACAAACGTTTGATAGTCTCTCCTCTCCCCGCCTGCACCATCACCATCCCTAGCTCCTCACACACACTTGCCTTGCCCTCTTTTGCACACGAGGAGATGGTACAATAGCCAAAACGCTCCAAGAGGAAATATGGCTCTTACCAAACGCAACAAACTAGAGAAGCCTATCAAGCCGCCAAATATGCCCAAACAGGGGCTTGAGAAGGGTCTGCCCGATGCAACGCTACAGGATGATACACAATACACACAGCTTTCACTCGTCCAAGACGATTTTTCGGAGCAGGTAGCGCGGCATCTCTCCTTCGATCAGGTGTTACTACAGAACGTGCTATTGAGCAAGACCCATTTCAAGAAGGTGCAGGTACTTGATAGTCGCTTTATCGTGTGCGATCTAGCGAACGCGGAATGGGCGGAGGCGACGCTTTCGCGGGTCGAGTTGCTGGGATGCCAGTTGATTGGATTCCAAAGCGGCGAAGGTCTCTTACAAGACGTACTTTTCAAAGAGTGTTACGGCAGTTTCGCGCAATTTCCCCGCGCGAAGTTCAAAAGTGTGCGCTTTGAGCAGTGCGATTTAAGCGAGGCCAATTTTTTCGAGGCCGACCTGTCCGGCGTCACGTTCCTGAACTGCAATCTACAACAAGTGGATTTCTCTAAAGCGAAGCTCGTGGGCGCAGACTTGCGTGGCTCGAAGATCGATGGAATGCGCGTTGGCCCTGCCGAACTCAAAGGGGCGACGATTGACCCGACGCAGGCAGTCGCGTTTGTGCGTGGCATGGGTATCAAGGTAGACGTGGTACAATAACTGTATGCGTATTACCTCACTACAGACACAAGCAACCGATACCGAACGCGTTAACGTCTTCGCAGACGACAAATTCTTGCTGGGCGTCAACGCATTGATTGTGCTTCAACTGGAACTCAAGGTTGGTCAAACTCTTACGCCCGAATTGCTTGTGCAGTTGCGGAGCGAGGAGGCATTGCAACAGGCAGTTGACCGCGCCCTCAATTTTCTTTCGTTCCGCCCACGTAGCCGTGAGGAGGTGCGCCGCTACCTTAAAAAGAAGGAGACGCCGCCCGAAATCATTGACGCCGCGCTGGAGCGTCTGGACAGGCTTGATTTCGTCAATGACCGCACATTTGCATCGTTCTGGGTGGCGTCACGCGAGCAGTTCAGCCCACGTGGCTCCAACGTGCTCAAAAATGAGCTACGAATGAAAGGTGTCGAGCGTGAACTTGTTGACGAGCTGGTCACTGCTGAGCACGACGAGGAACGCGCGTTGCTCGCGGGCCGCAAAAAAGCGGCGTCACTGGCACGCCTGCCCTCGATGGACTACAAAGTATTTCGGACGCGGCTCGGCTCGTTTCTGCAACGGCGCGGCTTCGGCTTCGGCGTAACCACGCATACCGTCAAGGCATTATGGGAAGAACTCACAGAGGAAAATGCAGAGGAAGAGGAATAGAACATGACTATACCATCACAACACGCAGCCGACCACAGGCCACAGACCGCCCCCTATGGCTCCTGGAAATCGCCCATTACCCCTGAGCTGATTACGACGGGGGCGGCCCGCCCTGGGATGATCGCGCTGGACGGACACGATACATACTGGCTTGAGGGTCGCGCATCGGAGGGCGGGCGCAATGTAATTGTGCGCCGAACGGCGGAGGGGAAGCTACATGATGTGCTCCCGCAACCGTTCAATGCTCGCACCAGTGTACATGAGTACGGTGGCGGCGATTTCGTCGTGAGTGATGGCATCATCTATTTCTCGAATTTCAGCGATCAGCGCGTGTATCATCTGAAACCCGATGCCGCACCGACACCAATCACGCCATCCGCGAGCACATACTATGCCGATTATAGTATCGACCAACGGCGTAATCGCTTAATTTGTGTGCGTGAAGACCATACCGATACGACACGCGAGGCCGTGAATACGCTGGTGAGTATCGCGCTGGATGGTAGCGGGCGCGTCACCGAACTGGTATCGGGCAACGATTTCTACTCAACGCCGCGCCTGAGTCCCGACGGCGCACAACTGGCGTGGCTCACCTGGAAGCATCCGAATATGCCCTGGGATGGTACAGAGTTGTGGGTTGGCGATATCGTCGATGGGCAGATTGTGACCGGCAAACGCGTCGCAGGTGGAATACGTGAGTCTGTTTTTCAACCCGCGTGGTCGCCCGACGGGATACTGCACTTTGTCTCTGACCGTAGCGGGTGGTGGAATCTCTATCGTTTGCAAGACGGAGCGTACCACTCGCTTTGCGCGAAGGACGCGGAGTTCGGCCTGCCGCAATGGGTATTTGGCCTGTCAACCTATGGTTTCGCCTCGTCTGAGCGTATTATCTGTACATACAGACAGCAGGGAGACACGTATCTTGCCAGTCTGGATACGACAACGGGCGACCTGACAACGTTTGATATACTCTACACTGTGATTAACAGCGTGCAGGTCGCAAGTAATCGTGTGGTCTTTTCGGCGGCGGCGACGGACAGGTCGGAGATGGTTGTGCAGCTTGACCTTGCCACAGGTGCCATAGAGCCATCGCAGCAGGTACAACCGACGGTGGTGGATGCGGCATACTTCTCGTTGCCACAGGCGATAGAGTTTCCAACTGAACACGAAAGAACGGCGTTCGCCTTCTTTTATCCACCGCATAACCCTGACTTTGTGGCACCCGCGAACGAGTTGCCACCGTTACTTGTGATGAGTCATGGTGGGCCAACGTCCGCCACGACCAGCGCGTTCAACCTCAAAATTCAATACTGGACGAGTCGCGGCATTGGCGTACTCGACGTAAATTACGGTGGTAGCACGGGCTATGGTCGCGCGTACCGCGAACGACTCAACGGGCAGTGGGGCATCGTGGACGTTGACGATTGCATCAATGGCGCGAACTATCTTGTGCGACGCGGCGATGTTGACCGTAACAAACTTGCTATTACGGGTGGGAGCGCGGGTGGCTATACAACTCTGTGTGCGCTGACGTTCCGCGACACGTTCAAGACGGGCGCGAGCTACTACGGTATCGGGGATATCGAGTCGCTGCTGGCGGACGGACATAAATTCGAGTCACGCTATGATAGCACGCTCATTGGCCCCTATCCAGAGCAGCGTGACCTCTACCATCAACGCTCGCCGCTCTACTATACAGACCAGCTTTCGGTTCCCTCCATTTTCTTTCAGGGCTTACAGGACAAGGTTGTGACACCCAATCAGGCCGAACGGATGGTAGAGGCATTGCGGACGAAAAAGGTTCCTGTCGCGTATGTCGTTTTCGAGAACGAGGGACACGGCTTTCGACGTGCCGAAAACATTCAACGCGCTCTGGAGGCTGAACTATACTTCTATTCCAGAGTGTTAGGTTTTACCCTGGCGGATAAGGTTGAGCCGATTGTGATAGAGAACATGTAACGAGGTGAGCAGGAATGGCACATACTCCGCAGCAGACCATCATTGACTTTCTGAGTACGCCCATTAGAACGCCCGATAGTACAATTTCGATACATGGAGAGAGCAGGACGCGTATGGGCGTGATGTACACGGATGGCGGTGTAGGCGCGGTTGCCGCGACAATTCGTTTTCATAAAGAGCGGCTCATTCCGCTTCATTACGCGGCACTGCTCACCTTTGTGGACGCGAACGCGCGGACGTGGGAGTTCGCGTGCTTCGCGCGACAGGAGGGCGAGCACAACTGGGTGTTCAAAGGGGGCGGCTCTATCAGCACAAAAAACGTGGAAAAGATGCCTCATGTCAATATCGCGGGTGGGTGGGTCGAGGGTGGTTTCTATGCGGGTGGCATTGTCAACATGAACGGCAAAACGATTACACGCGCAAAAATCCTCTCAACCGACGGCCTTATCTTTGAGGATAGCGTAGACGATGGGCGCGTCCTCTTTGTGACGGATAGAGAGGACATCTTCGCCCCCGTGCGGGTGCTATTGTACGATGTTGCGGGCGTGGTGGTGAGTAGTCATATCGGGTTTGGGGTGTGAGGGTTATGGAAAGTATGGCTTCTATGGGTTCATGGTACATTTCCTCCATTCTATAACCATACGGTTCGCTTAAAATGAAAGGTAGAAAAAGCATGAGTACGACACTCCCAACACCTTATCCAGAACTCAATCATATTTTACGGAATTTGGTAGAGAGAGTGCAAACGGTCTTGAGCAACAACTTCGTCGGTGCTTACCTTCAAGGGTCATTTGCAGTAGGAGATTTCGATCTGCACAGCGATGTTGATTTCATTATTGTAACGGAAGAAGAACTTTCGTATAAGGAAGTTTATAGGTTGCAAGAAGTGCATGAGCGCGTCTATTGTCTCCCTGTTTCATGGGCGCAGCATCTGGAAGGTTCCTACTTTCCTAGAGAAATTCTGCGTCACTCTACTCGTACTGATGAGCAACTCTGGTATCTCGATCATGGTAATCGCGCACTTCTCCGATCCACTCATGATAATAACACCGTTGTTCGATGGGTACTTCGTGCAAATGGGGTCACTCTAGCGGGGCCTTCTCCAGCCCTATTGGTCGATCCGATCCCTGTTGAAACGTTGCGCGAGCAGATTATGGCAACCATTCAGCGTTGGGGGCAGGAGATTTTGAACAATCCTGAGCATTTCAATAATCGGTTTTACCAGGGCTTCATCATCTTGAACTACAGCCAAATGGTACATGACCTTCATAGTGGTTTCACTGGCTCTAAGCTGGCAGGTGCTGAGTGGGCAAAGGCAAACTTCGACCCTTCTTGGCAGGGGCTTATTGATCGAGCGTGGAACGGACGCGATGATGCGGCAATCTCTAGTCGCCAACGTGCTGATCCAGGGGATTTCCAAGCTACTCTGGATTTTGTCCGCTATAGTATGAACCAAGCGAAAACGCTGTATCCAGAGGCCAGTCGAGATGATACATGAAGGATGTGAAGAACATGAGAATAACGCAAAGAAGACGCGAGTGGTACATACCATTCGCGTCTTCTTTGCGTTATTCTCACTGCGGAGAGACTACATCATGCCGCCCATGCCGCCACCCATTCCGCCCATGCCACCGGGCATTGCGGATGCTGCACCGGCCTCTTCGGGGGCGTCGGTGATGAGAGTGTCGGTGGTGAGTACCATGCCGGCGATGCTGGCGGCGTTCTGGAGCGCGGAACGTGTGACCTTCACAGGGTCTACAATGCCGGCCTCGAACATATCGACGAACTGGCCCGTGAGGGCGTTGAAGCCGATACCGGACTTGCTGCCGCGAACTTCGGCGACAATCACGCCACCATCACGCCCCGCGTTGAAGGCGATCTGGCGCAATGGCTCCTCTAACGCGCGGCGCAGGATGTTGACGCCTGTGGTTTCCTCACCCGCGGCAACCTGCACTTTGTCGAGCGCGGAGATTGCCGCGACCAACACGGAACCGCCGCCGGGGACGATACCCTCTTCGATGGCGGCGCGGGTCGCGGAAAGCGCATCCTCTACGCGGTGCTTCTTCTCTTTCATTTCGACTTCAGTCGCGGCACCGACCTTGATAACCGCGACGCCGCCCGCGAGCTTCGCCAGACGCTCCTGGAGCTTCTCGCGGTCATAGTCGCTGGTGGTGTCGTTGATCTGTGCGCGAATCTGACGCACGCGGCCCTGAATGGCCTGCCCCTCGCCAATGCCCTCGACAATGGTTGTGTTGTCCTTGTTGGCGGTGACGGTGCGTGCCTGTCCGAGGTCGTCCAGTGTCGTGCTGTCGAGCTTGAGGCCGCGCTTCTCGGTGATGACGGTTGCGCCCGTCAGGACGGCGATATCTTCGAGCATTGCTTCACGGCGATCACCAAAGCCAGGAGCCTTGATTGCCAGCACGTTGAAGGCACCGCGCAGCTTGTTGACAACGAGAGTCGCCAACGCTTCGCCATCGACATCTTCCGCGATGATGACAAAGTTTTTGTTGCCCGCTTGCAGCACACGCTCAAGCACAGGTAAAATGTCGGCTACTGCGCTGATCTTCTTGTCGGTGATGAGAATGTACGGGTTGGAGAGTTCGGCCTCAGTGTTCTCCTGGTTCGTCGCCATGTAGGGCGAGATGAAGCCGCGATCAAACTGCATACCCTCGGTGTACTCTTTCTCCATGACGATGCTACGGCCCTCTTCAACCGTGATTACGCCATCCTTGCCAACCTTCTCCATGACCTCGGCGATCAGTTCGCCGATCTCGGCATCTGCTGCGGAGATAGAGGCGACTTGCGCGATCTGCTCACGCGTCTCGACTGGCTTGCTCATCGACTTGATCTCTTCGATGACCGCCGTCACGCCTGCTTCGAGGCCACGCCGCAAGATCATCGGGTTCGCGCCTGCCGCGAGGTTCTTCAAGCCCTCGGTCACAATGGCCTGGGCGAGAACTGTCGCGGTGGTTGTGCCATCACCAGCGACGTCGTTGGTCTTGGTCGCGACTTCTTTGAGCAGTTGTGCGCCCATGTTCTCGAATGGATCGGGCAGGTCAATATCACGCGCGATGGTCACGCCGTCATTGGTGATGGTTGGCGCACCAAACTTCTTGTCCAGTACGACGTTACGGCCCTTTGGTCCGAGGGTAACTTTGACCGCCTCTGCAAGCGCGTCGATACCCTTCTTGAGGGAGTGCCGCGCCTCTTCATTGAATTGCAATCGCTTTGCCACGTATGTTCTCCTACTTTACCTGAGTACAGGGAGACCGCGAGGGTCTCCCCAACATCTTGTCTGTTTCTATATCCCAACATCTTGTCTGTTTCTATATCCCAACATGTAGGGGAGACCCTCGCGGTCTCCCTGTACATTCGGG
>JBBQVS010000105.1:0-12366 GCA_038211295.1 Ktedonobacterales bacterium
CAACTCCTTCCTCCATTGATGGATCGACGTATCAGAAATCCCCAGATCGCGAGCGATGTGCGTAATCGGCTCGCCACTGGTCTGAGCTAGCCGCACCGCTTCCCGTTTAAATTCAGCTGTGTAGGTCTTTTGCATGACCCAGGTCCTCCTTCAGGAATAGTATATCCTAAGCTTTCACTACTCCACAAATTCGGGGTAAGATCAGAAGTACAAATTGTTTTTAGTTTAGAAAGAGCAAACAGGAAAGGGCAAACCTACTTAGAAGTATGCTCTTTCCCCCTTTTTACAGGTTTAACGAAGAAACCTTTTCCAGGCCGACACTTTGATTTCAACATACGGAAGGGAAGACTCTTATGGAAGAAGGTATTCCAAGAAAGAAGCTACTATTCTCAGGAATATGTATCATGGTATTCGCAGGCTCAGAGATTGTTTTTGAAGCATTAAGTAAATCGTCAAACAACATCAATTGTCCTTACTGCCATGTCATCAATAGCTTTTTTCATAATTGGTGCTACAGCTATTTTCTTCGCTTTTGTGAATACAAAACGTTTGAATAAACGTAAATAATGGGATCTAGTTAAGAAACAACACAGCTACTAAAAGAAAGGTTACTATTCGTGGTGTCAAGAACAGCTACCGCTACGACCCCTATGGTACCAGCCTGAACAAGAGCGAGACGGTGAGCAACCCCTGGCAGTTCGCCAGTGGCTATCTCGACGCGAACACGGGCCTGTACACGTTCGGCACGAGGTACTACGACCCGATGCAGGGACGCTGAACGCGGTAAGACTCTAAAGGTGGCGGGTATGTGTATGCAAGCAATGTACCGAATATGCGAGTTGATCCGAGTGGACAGTTTGATATTGGGCCTGTAATTCACTATCCAGTAGTAAAGACTAATAAAGGTACACCACAAGACACGCTACCCCATAATGTGAATTGCTTTACCAAGCGCACTTTCAGCACTTTCTTGTAGCGTTTCGCTTAGGCTGGGGTGCGCGTAGAGCATTTCTGAGAGATCGGTCAGGGTCGCGCCCATTTCGATGGCGAGCGCGAGCTGCCCGATGAGGTCGCCAGCACGCGGCCCCACGAGGGTCGCGCCTAACACTACGCCATCCTCTTTTGAGGCGACAAGCAGCGCGACGCCGTTGTCTGCCCCAAGTGTAAGGGCGCGTCCATTGGCAGCTAATGGGAAACGTCCACTTACGGGTGCGTAGCCTGCTGCGGTTGCCTCCGCACTTGTCATGCCAACGGTTGCTAGCTCTGGCGTCGTGTGAACAACCAGCGGCGTGACGAGCGGAGCGAATTGGACGCGTTGGCCCGCAAGCACTTCTGCCGCGACCTTGCCCTGCTTGATCGCGACACTCGCCAGTGCCTGCCCACCCGTACAGTCACCGATAGCGTACACATGGGGAATGCTCGTCTGCTGCATTGTGTTGACCGCGATGCCCCCGTTAGCATCCAGCTTCATCCCAAGTTCCGCGAGATGCAAGCCATTTGTATTGGGAATCGCTTTTCTTGAGTAGATGCAATACTCATCCTCGATTGTGCGCTCTGTATGTTTGAGCGCAACTGTCTCGATACTCAGTTTGCGAAGGCCAGCCTGCACTAAACGCAACGCAGCAGGCTCGACGTTGGCAAGCAGATGTTCATTGGGGGAGTACAACGTGATTTTGACGCCGAGTCGCGCAAAAAGCGTTGCCAGTTCGAGCGCAATATAATCATCGCCAACGATGCTGATACGTTGTGGCAACGTGGGAAGTTGTAAAATATGTTCGGGCGTGACGGCTTTTTTTCCCTCATAGGGGATGGATTCGGCTCCCGTCGCGATAATACAATCTGTGAACTTGAAACGATGCGTGCCGTACTCGCCCTCAACACGTACCTCATGTGCGTCAATAAACCAGCCTGTCCCCACTACAAGCTCGATATGGTTGCCCTTGATGAGACGCCGCACACCACTCGCGAGCCGTTCCACCACACCTTGTTTCCATACCTGCATCGTCGTCCAATCAAAGGTGACAGACTCAGCATGAATGCCCATTGATGCGAGATCGGTGGCGCGTGCCTGTTGATAGCGTTCGGTTGAGGAAAGCAGAGCTTTAAGCGGAATACAGCCCCGATTGAGACATGTCCCACCAACTGGCCCCGACTCGACCAGCGTAACGTGTCTTCCAAGCTGCGTGGCGCGAATCGCCGCGACATAGCCAGCCGGCCCTGCTCCCAAAATGAGAACATCAACCGCCGTTGTAACATCGCCAACAACCATGAACGTTTGCCTTTCTTAGCACACACCTAACTCATTAGAGCATATCCAGCAATAATTGCTGCGGTTGCTCAACCAGCGTTTTGAAACGGGTCAGAAAACGACCAGCCATCGCGCCATCGATAACGCGATGGTCGAACGACATAGCAAGCGGCATCATTGCGCGAATAACCACCGACCCGTTTAGCACAATCGCTTTTTCCTGTACGCGCCCAACCGCGAGAATCGCAACCTCTGGCGCGTTGATAATGGGCGTACCCGTGCTACCACCAAAACTGCCAACGTTGTTCAAGGTAAAGGTGCTACCCGCGACCTCTTGCATCGTGAGCGAGCGTTTTTGCGCTCCCGCGACAAGATGTTCTAGCTGTTTCGCAAGCTGTACCATCGTCAGTTTGTCGGCATCGCGCACTACGGGAACCAGCAAGCCCTCTGGCGAGTCGGTTGCGATGCCGATATGATAGGCATGTTTGTACACGATTTCGCGCTTCTCCTCATCGAAGCTAGCATTGAAAACAGGAAATTCTTTCAGAGCAGGCAAGAGTAACTTGAGCAGCAACGGCATATAGGTGAGGCGCACTCCGCGCTGCTCCGCGACAGGTTTGAGCAATGTACGTAAGGCGACAAGTTCCGTCGCATCAAGTTCATCAAACGAGGTCGCGTGCGGAATGCTGCGCCACGAATGCTCCATATGTTCCGCGATGCGGCGTCGCAATCCTGTCAATGGTTTACGCTCCTCAGAGGCTCCATGTTCCTGCCCTGTTGCGGGTGTCGCCTGACGCACGGCCTCGCGTGGCTCAATTTGCGTTACGCTGTGCATCGCCGAACTATGTGTTTCACCAGAAGCAACCGTCGGTTTTGCCACGCGTTCACTATACGCTCGCACGTCCTCGATTGTGACGCGTCCATTAGAATGCGAGGGCGTCACCTGCTCTATATCAACACCTGATGCAAAAGCGTACTTCCGCACGGCGGGCGCGGCTAAAACACGGCGTCTTTGCGTTGCACCATTCGTTGCTGAAGAGTGCGCCAACATGGGTTCGTCCTGACGGATAGCTTCGGTTGAGACGGATGAAATAGGAGGAGAAATAGGGGCGGTAGCGGGTACGCGCTCGTTTCCTGTTGTTGTAAAGGTTACAAGCACCTCGCCAAGCTTCGCTACTGCCCCTACTGGCACGGAAATGTGCGCGATAACACCAGCAATCGGAGCAGGTATCTCGACAACCGCTTTATCGGTTTCGACCTCGACCATCGGTTGATCGAGTTTGACAGCCTCTCCTGCCACGACTAGCCAGCGTCGTATCTCTGCCTCTTGCATTCCCTCGCCGAGGTCGGGTAGCTTGAACTCTTGCATAAGATATCCTTCCTCTCTGCTTATTCTTCCATCACAGCTTGCAACGCGGCCTGTACCCGCGCGGACGTGGGAACATAATAGTCTTCTTGACCAGGAACAGGGTAGGGTGTATCATATCCAGTGACGCGTCCAACAGGTTTGAGCAGTGAATACAGGCAAGAGTCATTGATAATAGAAACGATCTCGGCCCCGACTCCGCCAGCGCGTCCAGCCTCGTGAACGATAATGGCGCGGCCCGTCTTTTCAACGGAGCGCACAATAGCCTCTTCGTCAAGGGGCCAGACGGTTCGCAGGTCAATGACTTCGCAGCTTGTACCCGCCGCTTCCTGTGTCGCACGCGCTGCTTCGAGGACAACCGCGACCATCGCGCCATAGGCAAAGATGCTTACGTCCGTTCCCTCTAGTACAACATTCGCTTTGCCAAGTGGCAGCGTATAATACTCCTGCGGCGTCTCCTGACGAAACGAGCGGTACAACTTGATATTCTCAAGGAACAGCACTGGATCGGGGTCGGCAACAGCCGCCGCGAGCAAGCCCTTCGCGTCATAGGGACTTGAAGGAATCACAACCTTGAGGCCCGCCGTTTGCATAAATACACCTTCAAGACTATCCGAGTGCATTTCAGGCGTGCGAACGCCGCCACCATAGGGAGCGCGTACTACCAGAGGGCAGGTCTGAACGCCGCCACTACGAAAGCGTACACGAGCCGCCTGCGAAACCAGCTGGTTCATGCACACATAGAGAAAGCCCGCGAACTGTATTTCCGCGATGGGACGCAACCCGTAGACCGCCATACCGATAGAACTACCGATAATCGCCGACTCTGATAGGGGCGTATCGAAGACACGTTGCTCGCCGAATTTCTGTTGCAGTTTCTCCGTCACGCGAAACACGCCACCATTAACACCTATATCCTGCCCCAGCATCACCACACGCGAGTCGCGCTCCAATTCCAGCGCGAGGGCATTATTCAAAGCCTCAATCATCGTCATCTGCATATGTGTGTTCTTTCTACATCTCTGGCAAGAAACGTCGCGCATCGTCTCGCTGCGCTTGCAGACGCGGCGAGAGGCTTTCGGACATATACGCGAAAAACTCATCAGGCGCGGGTGTGGGCATTGCTTCGGCATCGGTCACGGCTTGATTGATGGTGGCTTCAACCTCGTCAAGCACGTGCTGGTTTTGTGTGTCCGAGAGAATGCCCTGTTTCGTGAGGAAGCGTTGAAAACGCGTAATGGGGTCTTTGAGCCGCCACGCCTCGATATCGGTGGCGATACGGTAGCGCGTCGGGTCGTCCGCCGTAGTATGTGCGCCAATACGATAGGTAAGAGCTTCAATCAGCGTGGGGCCGCGTCCGTCACGCGCACGCGCAACCGCTTGCTCCATCACGTCATAGACTGCGAGAATGTCGTTTCCATCTACGAGTATGCCTGGCACCCCGAAACCTGCGCCACGAGCAGCGAGCGTAGGCGCGGCACTCTGCTTGTGGCGCGGAACGCTGATGGCCCAGCCATTGTTTTGCACAAAGAGAATCACGGGAGCTTGAAATACACCCGCGAAATTCAACGCCTCGTTGAAATCACCTTCAGAGGTCGCGCCATCACCACAGACACCAACCGAAACGGCATCATCGCCAGCGATTTTCGCCGCCATGCCAAGTCCCACCGCGTGCAACATCTGCGTGGCGATCACAATCTGAATAGGCATACAATGTGCTTCTTTTGGAAATATTGGTGTGTAACCTCGAAAGGAGTAGACAAGCGTCGAGAGGGGAATACCCTTGACCATAAGTGAGGCAATTTCACGATAAGAGGTCGAGAGCCAATCCTGCGCCCGCAACGGCGCGGCTAGCCCCACTGCCGACGCCTCTTGTCCCACAAGCGAGCCAAATGTGGTGGCGCGTCCTTGCCGCTGTAGCGCGACGATTTTGTTCGAGAACGCCCGTCCCAGGTGCATGGAACGGTAAAGGTTTAACAGACGGTCATGGCTCAGGTCTGGCATCTGGCGGAGCAGGTTTCCTTCCATGTCAAGAGTCTGGTACGCTTCCATGCTCTGCTCTTTTTGTTGCGTCGTCACATGTGGCTCCTTATTTTATTATCAACATAGGTGAAGAGTTTCTCAAAATGTTGGAGACTGCGAGGGTCTTGCCTACATTTTGAGAAACTCTACGCAGGCATAGGAAACAGCCAGGGGGCTTCTTGTTTCCTGCGTTGCTCATAGGCGGAAATTTCTGTGTTGTGTGAGAGCGTCCAACCGATGTTGTCCAGGCCGTTCAGCAGAGCCTCTTTGCGGAAATGGTCAATCTCGAAACGCAGGACGCGCAGTTCTGGGGTTGTCACGGTCTGTGCCGTGAGGTCAACGCTTAATGTGTAGCCCTCATGCGCTTCTACCTCCGCGACTAACTCCTGTACTGTTGCATCGTCAAGTACAAGCGGAAGAATACCATTGTTAAAGCAGTTGTTGTAAAAGATGTCAGCGAAACTGGGCGCGATAATGCAGCGAAAACCATACTCGCGGATGGCCCAGGGTGCATGTTCACGCGATGAGCCACAGCCGAAGTTATCGCCCGCGATCAGTACCGTAGCTCTCTTATAGCGCGGTTGATTTAGCACGAAGTCGGGATTAGGAGTGCGGCCATCGGCGGCGAAACGCCAGTTGGCGAAGAGTGCATCCGCGAAGCCAGTGCGCTTGATTGTTTTAAGGAAACGCGCGGGTGTAATCTCGTCAGTATTGACATTGGTACGGTCTAACGGCATCGCCAGACCCGTATGTGTAGTAAATGGCTCCATGCTATTGCACCTCTCGAATATCTACAAAGTGTCCAGCGATAGCGGCGGCGGCGGCCATCGCTGGACTCACCAGATGCGTGCGTCCGCCGCGTCCCTGCCGACCCTCGAAGTTGCGGTTGCTGGTTGAAGCACAGCGTTCGCCCTCGGTCAGGCGATCCCCGTTCATCGCAATACACATACTGCAACCCGCCTCGCGCCACTCGAAACCGGCGTCACGGAAAATATCGGCTATGCCCTCTTCTTCCGCCATGCGCCGCACCTGCATTGACCCAGGCACAACCATCGCGCGTACCGTTGAGGCAACATGCTTGCCCCTGACGTAGTGCGCCGCCATACGTAAATCTTCCAAGCGCGAGTTTGTGCAGGAGCCGATAAAGACAGTATCGAGCTTGATGTCAGTGATTTTTTGTCCCGCGTGCAGACCCATATACGCCAGAGCGCGTTCATACCCCTGCCGTTTCAGCAGATCATGCTCTGCCGTCGGGTCTGGCACCGACGCAGTGATATCCGCGACCATGCCGGGGTTGATGCCCCATGTTACCTGTGGCCCCAGCCCGTCAACGTTGATGTCGTAGCTACTGTCGAACTGCGCGTCGGGGTCGCTCGCCAGTTGTCGCCACACGCTGACCGCTTGCTCGAAAAGTTCGCCTTGCGGAGCATACCGTCGCCCTTTGATATACGCGAAGGTGACATCATCAGGAGCGATCATACCGGCACGCGCTCCGGCCTCAATCGCCATATTGCAGAGCGTCATGCGCCCCTCCATTGATAGGTTGCGAATTGTCGAGCCGCTAAACTCAATCACATGGCCCGTGCCAACACCCGTACCCAGCTTCCCGATGATCGCGAGTGCCAGGTCTTTCGCGGTAACGCCGTCAGCGATGTTGCCCTCGACGCGAATGTTCATGGTTTTAGGCTTTTGCTGCAACAGGCATTGCGTTGCCAGAACATGCTCGACCTCGCTTGTGCCGATACCAATGGCGAACACGCCCAACGCTCCATGTGTCGAGGTGTGGGAATCGCCGCAGACCAGCGTCATACCGGGCAGCGTCAAGCCTTGCTCCGGCCCGATAATGTGGACGATACCCTGACGCGCGTCAGTCATATCGAAAAGTGTAAGTTTGAAATCAGCGGCGTTCTGCTCCATCGTGGTGATACACAGTTCGCTTGCGCTATCCACCACGTCAAGCATTTTGCGCCCATTCACAGTAGGGACGTTGTGGTCAAGCACCGCGACGGTAGCGTCGGGGCGACGTACACCGATATGCGCCTGACGCAGGCCCGCGAACGCCTGTGGGGACGTGGCCTCATGCACCAGGTGACGGTCAATATAGAGGATTGTTGACTCCCCCGCCACATCGCGCACAACATGGGCATCCCATATTTTCTCAAACATTGTTTTTGACATAAGCGTAGCTCCATGGAATACAAATAGGACAGGTGCAGCAACCCACTGCACGCTTGCGAAAGGTAAGATAGTCCATTTTACTCTGTGTGGCGTCTATCTTACAACAGGCACAGGGGAAATTTCTTTCCCCTTTTACAATATCTGGAAATTATACCATTGTTTTTCCCAGCGCACTATCCGCGATATAGCGCAAGTCCATTTCTTCCAGCACTTTCTTTTTGCCGAGCAGCAGCTTCGCCATATCGAATGCCTGCTTGAGCTGATCTTTTTCCAGTGTGTAGCCTAGATCGCGCATCTGGGACGCGAGAGCAGCGCGACCCGACAACTTACCCATGTGCATACGACGGTCAGAGGAGGTCAAGCCAATAGCTTCTGGTCGCATGATTTCATAGGTGCGCGTGTCTTTGAGGACACCATCCTGATGAATGCCGCCGCCATGTGAGAACGCGTTGCGCCCAACAACGGCCTTTGTCCACTGCATCTGCATACCGGAAAGCTTCGCGACAAGCTCACTTGTTGGCACAATCTTTGTCGTGTCGATGCGGGTATCAATCCCCAGGTCAGCCGAGCGGGTACGAATAGCCATGATGACCTCTTCACTCGCGGCATTGCCTGCGCGTTCGCCCAACCCATTCATGCAACCATCCACCCGTTCCGCGCCATTGCGTAATCCTTCCAGTGCGTTGGAGACCGCCAGACCGAGGTCATCATGGCAATGCACCGAGAGCCGAATTTGGGGAAACGTGGCCTTCACATCCGCAACCAGCTTGCCAAATTCCCAGGGGAGCGCGAACCCTACCGTGTCACAGATCGAGACGAAGCGCACGCCTTCTTTGAGCAAGGTTTCGCACATTTCCAGAATGAAATCATGCTCGGTGCGTGTCGCATCTTCGAGCGCGAAATCCACGTTCTCTGTATAGCCGCGTGCGTGAGCAACCGCTACCCGTGCCATTTCGCGTACCTCGTCACGCGTCTTGCTAAGCTTTACCTGCCGATGCAGAGGCGAAACGCTCACAAAGGGGTGCAACACGGGCTTTTCCGCGTCTTTGAGAGCTTCCCACGCACGGTCAATATCGCTAAGATGAGTACGCGCGATTGAGCAGATCTCAGCGTTACGAACTTTTTTGGCAATCAGGCGGATACACTCGAACTCGGAGGGGGAAGAGAACGCAAAACCACAATCGAGCGTATCGAAACCCATGTCGGCGAGTGCTTGCGCGATAAGCAACTTCTCCTCTGGAAAGTAATTTACACCCGGCGTCTGTTCACCATCTCTTAATGTGGTCTCGAAAAACTTAATAATGCGGGGGTTTGTCGTCATTGCGCCATATCTCCTTTGACATGCTTGTTGTGTTTTGGGGTATGATGTACAAGACTGCTAAACGAGTAAGAGAAGGTACGGAAAGAGGAATTTTCCCGTGTGGCTTGTAGAAGAAGTGCGTGCCTGTGCTCATACAAAACTATCATCCGAAACTCCTTTGTTTCGACTCTTGCGTGCGGTGAGCAATTTACCCTATTCATTATACGCATCCTACGAGAGACGATGCAAGTGGCTTCACGACGTTTTTAGATAGAACCAGAGAAAGGAAAGCGGCAGATGAGAAGAGGAGTAGTCGCGCTATTTGGCGCATGTGTCCTCGGTGTCCTCGCATTGATCTTCTGGCAATTGGAATATCAACATGTGAGTCTCGTACTTTGGTTGCTTGTCATTGTCGCTTTACTGGGGTGCTGTGTACAGATCGCGGTCTCGTTGAGTATAGCTCGACGCAGAAGACGCGCACCCGTTGTCGCGAAACGGAGCAGGTCACGTTCCAGACAAAGCATTCTGCCCCTGGTAAGTGCGCTGGCTCTGGGATTACTAGGCGTCGTGTTATGGCAGTTCGGCGTTGAGACGACAGGGCAACTCTTCTGGTTTCTTGTAATTGTCGTATTGCTCTGGGGATGTGTCCAGGTCTCGCTACTCTTGCAACCACGGGCGGCACAGAGTTGGCGCGGCTATGAGCAGGATTCCACGAACACTAGCACCATCTCTACAAGTTGGAGTGCGCCCCAGGTCGTGCATGATCGGCTCTTTCCGGGAACCTCGCTGCCAAGCGGTATGTACAACGAGGGAAACGAAAAAGTCTGGGATAGCAATGAGAGCTTGCCACCACACTAATTAGACGAGAGCTTGCAGCCACCCTTCAAGCCACTGCAAGAGGTAGTTGAGTTCACTTATTCGAGCCAGCTATAGGGATAGTTGGCATCGTCAATTGTTTGGGCGTTGGTCGTGAGCTTCAAAGGATAGAACGTATCGACCATGACCGCGAGTTCTTCCGTGCGCTCAACGCCAAGACTTTTTTCGACAGCACCCGGATGTGGCCCATGCGGAATACCGCGTGGATGCAGCGTAATAGAGGCGCGTTCGATACCGCGCCGACTGCCGAAATTGCCGTTGACATAGTAAATCATCTCTTCACTATCAATGTTGCTGTGATTATATGGCACAGGAATCGACAGAGGATGATAGTCCAGTTTGCGCGGCACAAATGAGCAGATAACAAAGTTTGGCCCCTGAAACGTCTGATGCACCGGCGGCGGTTGATGCACCCGACCCGTAATTGGCTCGAAATCGGCGATGTTGAACGCATAGGGGTACTCGTGACCATCCCAGCCAACGGCGTTGAAGGGGTGGAAGTCGTACCAGTAGCGGGTAAGGGTATCGCCAACTTTCAGGCGAACCTCGAAGTCGCCGCGCTCAGTATGCGTCACAAGCTCTTGGGGACGGCGAATATCGCGGTCACAGTAGGGCGAATGCTCAAGAAATTGTCCATTGTGATTGAGGTAACGGTGTGGTGGCGCAATAGCTCCGCGTGCCTCGATCACGAGAAACGTGTTTGCCACGTTGCTGGCGTCGTGAGTGAAACGAAAGGTTGTGCCACGTGGAATCACGAGGTAATCGCCCTCGTGGTAGGGCAACAAGCCAAATGTGCTTTCAAGCACACCCTGTCCGTCATGCACAAAATACACGAGATCGGCATCACCGTCACGGTAAAAGTAGTTCATGGCCTCGGTAGGTTTCGCCACCGCCAGCACAACATCTTTGTTGTACATGAGCGTCCGCCGACCCAGTACAGCGTCTCCACCTGCCAATAATTGCGCGGTCTTCATGTGATGATGGCGTTGCAACCGCTCATCCCACTCTTGTGGCGCATACTGCTCTGCGAGGAAACGCTCGACCTTTTTGACGCGTGTGGGTGGATAGGTATAATAGATTAGCGAGGAATTGCCCGAAAAGCCTTCTGTACCGAAAAGTTCTTCCGCGTAAAAACCGCCGTCCGGTTTGAGAAATTGCGTATGTCTTTTGGGTGGTATCTTGCCCAAACGATGGTAACTTGGCATAGGTGTCTCCTTTGACAGTATTTTTCTTGCTCATGCTAGATGATTCTATTGCGTAGTACGCCGATACCTTCAATCTCCAGTTCAACCTCGTCGTCGCGTTGCAGCCAGGGATGAACCTGTGTCCCAAGTTCGAGGATACAGCCTGTACCAACTGTACCAGAGCCAAGAATATCGCCGATACGAAGCCGCGCGTTGCGTGAAGCATACGCGATCATTTGCGCGAAACTGTAGTGTATCCGATTGAAATTGCCGCGTGCAAGTTCCCGCCCATTGATCCGCGCAACCATCGGCATATCGTAGCGTTCAGTCGCGCCATGCCCAGTCCGACGCGCCGCCAGCTCGTCGGGCGTGACAAGCACTGGGCCAAGCGAGGTTGCGAAATCTTTGCCCTTCCCAGGGCCGAGGCCAATGGCCATATCTTTTATTTGAAAGTCACGCGCACTCCAATCGTTCATGAGCGTGTAACCTGCGATATAATCAGTGGCCTCTTCGACGGGAATGTCCTTACCATCGCGTCCAATTACGCAGGCAATCTCTAGTTCAAAGTCGAGCGCATGACTGCCAACGGGGTAAGGCACAGGGTTATCATGCCCGTACAGTTCGCTGTTGTTGGTAAAGTAGAACGTTGGCACCTCATACCATTCCGACATCATCGTAAGGCCGCGATTGGCACGCGCGGTTTTGACGTGTTGCTCAAAGGCGTAGAAGTCGCGTATGGTTGGCGGCTCTGGAATCGGTGGCAGCAGCACAACCTCGTTCAGCGTATACTCTTCATACGGCGAGGATTGCGCGTGCAGTGTATTTGACAGTTCAGTTATCGCGATAGGCAACCCACCCGCGAGAGGCAGGTAAGTTGGAGTTGTATGACGCGGATGTCCAGCTGCCTGCGCTTTTGGAAGCCCGTCGGGGTCGCGGAGCAGTTCTAGCAGCGTAGGATATTCCAGCGCGAGAATACTCTGCTCTCGCAAAACGCCTGCGCGTGTTTTGCGTTCTCCTGTCAAGAACGTCACAAGTTTCATGGCTATAAATTTCCTCGTAAGTCCTGCTCTCGCTCTAACGCCTCAAAGAGTGCTTTGAAATTGCCCTCGCCAAAACCGCGTGCGCCTTTACGTTCAATCACCTCAAAGAACACCGTCGGGCGATTGACGACGGGCTTCGAGAAGATTTGCAG
>JBBQVS010000106.1:0-12282 GCA_038211295.1 Ktedonobacterales bacterium
GCTGAAATGCGATGTCGCGAGCTTCCCACAGGGTACACACACAGAGATTGGCGTGCGCGGCATGAAGCTTTCGGGCGGACAGGTACAACGCACAGCCGCCGCGCGTATGTTTGTGCGGGACGCCGAACTCTACGTTTTTGACGATCTTTCGAGCGCACTCGATGGCGAGACTGAGCAACTTCTCTGGCAACGACTCTTTGAGCGAAAAGATGCAACGTATCTCGTTGTTTCTCACAGACAAGCGGTACTGCGCCATGCGGACACAATTTTTGTGCTAAAAGAGGGGAGAATCGAGGCACAGGGTACGCTTGACCAGTTGTTGTGCGAGTGCGAGGAGATGCAACATCTCTGGCATGGACAAGAGGAGTCTATTATTGCTACCACCTGACACCTGTGGTAAGATGATGCAAAAGAACAGAAGAACGGGCAATGTGCACCAGCACATAATCAGAAGGAACGGCCCACGCACGTATGGAATTTACAACAACCCTAACAGCAGAACAGCAACGCCATCCCATTGCAATCACCATCGGCAACTTCGATGGCATTCACAGGGGCCATCAGCACCTCATGCATGAATTACGAGCAATGGCAGATACACTGGGAGCACTACCTGTACTTGTCACATTTGAGCCACATACGCTGATGGTCGTGCGACCAGACATCGATGTACAGGTGATTACGACAACGCAAGAGAAGCTTTCCCTTGCGAAAACGTATGGACATATCGCTGAAAGTGTTGTGCTTCATTTTACACCGGCAGTAGTCGCGATGAGCGCAACCGAATTTATGGATAGTCTATGCTCACGTCTCAACGTTAAAGGGCTTGTTGTTGGCGCAAATTTCAGTCTGGGACGTAACCGCATGGGCGATACAATGTTCCTTGAACAGTACGGGCGCGAACACAACATCCAGATTCGTGCATTGCCCCTTGAAGAGGACGCACAGGTACGCATCAGTAGCACAAGAGTACGTGCGCTGGTACGTGAGGGCAAGATAGAGGAGGCAAACGCCCTGCTGGGCCATCCAGCCATCATCAGTGGCATTGTGCAACATGGCGACGAGCGTGGACGTTTACTTGGCTTTCCTACCGCGAACCTCCTGCCAGAACCACACCGCTTGGTGCCTGCCGATGGCGTATACGCCGTCCGCATCTGTGTGGAGGACGCCGCGAGTACTGTGCAGAGTGACTTACACACGGCTTCCACCGTCTACAATGGTGTAGCCAATATTGGAGTTCGTCCAACGTTTAACGGAACAGAACGTAGAATAGAGGTACACTTATTCGATGCCGACCTGAATCTCTACGGGCAACGTCTCGTGGTGGACTTTATCGCACGCTTGCGCGGTGAGCAGCGTTTCTCAGGCATCGAAGCGTTGAAAGCTCAAATATCTGCTGACGCACTGCAAGCGCGTCAGCGACTACAAAATTAGGAGGGTGAGCCATTGAACGCTCGCCAAAACCCACTTACACGGCTTGAAGGCTTTATACAACGGATGGTTGAAGGCCCGTTCGCGTGGCTTTTCCCATCGCGGCTTGAACCCGTCGAGATCGAGCGGAAACTTGAACGCGCGATGGAAGACAACACGCGTCTGCAAGGCGAGGGGCGCCGTCTGGCTCCCAACGTCTATGACGTATACATGAGCATCAAAGATCATCAGCAGATAACACCAAGTCAGAATATGTACATTCAGGATTGGCAAAACAAGCTTGTAGAGTTTGCTCGTCACCATCGCTATACTCTACGAACCATTCCAGTATTGCGTCTACACGCTGATAGTTCGCTTCGGCCAGGCATCTTACGAATTGAGACCGAACTGGCAGACCGTCAAAGTGGTGACGGTGGAATGCATACTCAGGCTCTGAGTGCCGAGCAACTCGCGCAAATACGTGCACAGTTGCCAACAGGCCAGCAACTTCCAGGCATTGACGGCGGTGCGTCATCACCGCGTCACCCGGCGCAACAGGTTCAGCCACCACCCTATGTCGGCGGCACGAGCAACCCAAATAATCCGCCCTATGGTGGCACAAGTAGCCCTAATATGCCGCAGTTACCACCGTCAATACCCTCGGCTCCTCTAATAAATGTACCGCCAGCACAACTTACTATTCGTCTGCCACAGGCAGGCCAGCAAACATATCGCATTGAAAAAGCTATTATCAATATTGGTCGTCAATTAAGCAATGACATTATTGTTGAAGATAAACGGGTTTCACGCTATCATGCACAAATAAAATATCAACCTGATGGTATGTTCGCGATCTTTGACCTGGGCAGCACCAATGGCATCACAATTAACGGAACGCCTGGAATGCGACAACACACCCTCCGCAATGGAGACCGCTTTACCATTGGAAGCTATGATTTCTACTTTGAGCGAAGGTGAGCATCAATGCCATTAGACTCTTTCTTACTCATATTACGACTCTTACTCATTGTCCTGCTGTACCTCTTCTTGATGCAGGTTGTTATCGCGATTACACGCGACCTGCGTAAAACTGCACTCACCAGTGCCGATGGAGCAGGGCAGGCCGCACCAGTGCTTGGCCATCTCGTCGTCGTCGATAGCGGGCCAAGCAGCATCACGCCGGGGACACGTTTTGACCTTGAGACACAAACAACTATTGGGCGTGGCCCCACAAATACAATTCAACTACCCGATAACTTCATCTCGTCCGAGCATACACGCCTGTCGTTTCGCAACGGACAGTGGTCAGTACAGGATGCAGGGAGTGTCAATGGCACGTTTGTGAATAACCAGCCAGCGTATAATGCGCTACCAGCAAAAGCGGGTGACATTGTGCGCGTTGGCTATATTCAGTTCAAGCTTACACAATAACATCCTACTACAGAGAGGTTTCAATAATGGCAAGTCAATCCCCTGGCGTCTCTCAACGCTACCGTTGGACAGAATTGGGACTTTTTATTGTTCCCTTCCTGATTCTTATCCTCGAAATGTCTCAATTGCTTCTCGCGAACAAAGACCAGACATCATCACTCAGCACCCGAAACTTGCCAACAATTCAGGGCTTGATTCCCGCAGTCGGTCTCATCATCGCATTATTGGTCGCGAATATGGTAATGAGTATCTTCTTTCGCAAGGCCGATCAGGTGCTCCTCCCGCTTGTTGGACTGCTAAGCGGAATAGGGATACTCATGGCAACGAGGCTTGGGCCAGACCTCAGCCCCTTTCCAGACCCCGCACTTGGCTCACGTCAACTTGTCTGGGTGCTGCTGGGCATCATCGTCTGCCTGGGAACGCTCTTTCTTTTGCGGAACATCAATGTGCTGGCACGCTATAAGTACACGTCCGCCCTACTAGGCATCGTTCTGGTCTGTACAACTCTTGTCAATACGCTACGTGTCAAGAATCTTGATAGCCCTACTCATGACCAGTTGAACATCGGGCCGTTCGCCTTGCAACCGTCCGAACTACTCAAAATTTGTCTCGTGATCTTCTTTGCAGCCTATCTCAGCGAGAACCGTGACGTACTCGCCGAAGGGAGTTTGAAGTTCGGGCCATTCCGCCTGCCTCCGTTACGCCACCTCGGACCACTAGCTCTGATGCTAGGTATAGCACTACTGTTCTTTCTGTTTGTGCGTGAGCTTGGACTGGCATTGCTCATTTACGGGTTGTTCATGGCGATGCTTTACCTGGGTAGTGGAAAAATCTCGTATGTCGTAACGAGCTTGCTAATCTTTGCAGCACTTGGTTTCATTGGCTATACCTTATTCAGTTACGTTCGCGCACGCTTCGCTGTCGTCGCTTTCAATATCGTCGATTGGCAGAACTGGACGGCACGAGATGATAGTTTCGCAAGTAACGCCGGACTTCAAATCGTACAAGGCTTAATAGCTCTCTCTAGCGGAGGCATTCTTGGTGCGGGACTTGGACTGGGGCATCCCGCGGGCAAGCATTTTGTGCCAGTCATACAATCCGATATGATCTTTACGGCACTTGGCGAAGAGCTTGGTCTAGCTGTCCTCTTCGCGATCATTGCTGTTTACCTGCTCATTATCTATCGCGGTTTTCGTATCGCAATCGAGGCAACCAATATATTTAATCAACTACTCGCTGCTGGCCTCACCTCAATCTTCGCCATACAGGCGTTTATCATCATCGCCGGCAACATGAAATTCTTGCCTTTGACGGGTATTCCGCTTCCGTTCTTGAGTTATGGCGGTAGTTCGATCATCGCCAACTACATTATCGTGGGTATACTGCTACGCATCTCGTACAATACTGCCGTTGAGAGAGATGGTACAGCATAGTACTCCCTGTAATTACCTTCTTGTCTCTGTACCTGACACACGGTGTACTGCCCCGACAACGCAAGTACACTGTGTGCACGAGAAAAAATAGCGCATTGAGAAGTGGGGAGACACATGAGTCAGTATCGCCAATGGTTGCACCACCGACAGGTTGATCTGCAACTACACACCCTGCAAAAGCATCTTGTGACCGAATTGGAGCACGTTCAACAGCAGAGCCTTGACACGCCTCCACTCTCTGCTACAAATAGTGTTATACAAGCACTCACACGCTACACAACAGCATCCACTTCTCAAGAGCCTCCCGCAACACTCCCGCACACAAATGGGCAGACACCACCTACACAAACCATACACGCCTCTGAAACAATTTCACAGGCTCTGTTTGACCACAGTCGTCTACCAGACCTTGAAACGCTTCTCATCGCGGACAGCGTGTTGCCCGTGTTAGCCAATCAAGTGATGCATACAACAACGCCGACACCTTCGCAGGCAGAGCGTACCCTGCTTCCAGAGAGTGAAGAGGCAATGCTTTACGCCAGCCAAACGGAACCGCAGGTCGTGCTTCCCTGGTGGCTCCATAGTGCCGCGCTCTCGGATACACAGGGCAGCACATCCAGCATGTCTGACGCGCAAAACATGCGTACCAACAAGCTTGTACAGCGCTGGCTAGAACGTTGGGGGCGGCAGGAGAATCAGGCTCCGCCATCTGAAAAGGTCAATCGGCAACCCTCAGTAGAGGATACAAATATATGAGTACAGCAGATGACAAAAACAACTATTTCGCGCTCTCAGTTGGCGAGAAACAACAACTTTTCTCACAACTTGAACCACAACATGTAGAAGCGTTTTACCAGCACTATCAATACTGGCAACGCCAACGACGTATCGTTACCCTACAGGAACAGCTAGCCGTTGTTGAGCAGCACATTCTCGATAATAGCGTCCTTTTGCAACGGACACAACCTTCGCCAATCGCACTGGCGACACTTACCCGTCTACAATCGTGTGGAGTGGAAGACATCGACCTGCTTGATACAATGCTGGAACGCGGCGATACATGGCTCGATCATACACTGCAACAACTTGAACAATGCGAACGCCTCGACTTCATTCACGACAACTACACTCAATGGTGCCGCAATGCGCTGGAAGGGGCCTACAACTGGCTCGACTCTATGAGCGACGCGGAAGTATTACAGGAAAAGCATCTACAACAGTCCACATCAACCGAGTCAGTCCCGACTTCGCTCGCCGACACAACCGAAGTGTTGCTGCTCCAGAAACTTATGAGCGAAGAGAACGCGGCACAGGAACAGCAACAAGAGTTGAGTGTGTTATCTGTTGCCATCGAGCCAATTGTCGCAGACGAGACACAACAATCTGTAGACGCACCGGGGCAGCAGACGCTTCCTCTGCCCGCGCTTCTCAGCTACGCGATGCCCACAGAAATCCTAGAGCCAGAAAATAGACCTGCGATAGCACGACAAAGATCGCCACGCATCGGACTCGTGTCACGTCTCATGGCGAAAGTCTGGCAAACTTGACAACAACTTTTACCTGCCATATGGTGGCGTCCCCATGTTTGGCATAGGAATAATGGGTATGTTCGTCTGCACAACAGGTTGTGGCGTAGTCGGAACTGTTGCGGCAAGTTGCTGCTCAAGCTCACTCACACGCTTACGCAGGCGTTTCCGCTCGCGTCCGTCGCGTAACGCGGAAAACGCAGACACGATGTAGAGCAAGAACGCGCCCAGAATAAACGCTCCCAGTACAACCAACCCTAATGGCAGGCTTGGCGTTTGCCATGTGAATAGCACAAACTGTACTGGCGTGGCGATATTCTCAATTGTCAGCACAACTAACGCGCTCCCGATGAGCGCGAAAAGGATAAGAGCAACATAAAACATACAATACTTCTCACTTTATAAATACTACCTGTACTATTACCTGTGCTACACAGTATACCGCACGAGGAGATACAACGTATACCCACGCATCAAATCCACTTGCGATACCTGAAATAGAGCAGTTGGCACAGAGTAATCAGCAGCATAACGCTTATCACAATCCAGAAGTTAGCTCCGTTGTCATGCTCAACCTGTGGTGAATGTCCAAAGTTTTGACCGAACACGCCAGTAACAAAGGTGATTGGCAGAAAGATTGTGGAGATAATCGCAAGCTGCTTCATTACCTCGTTCAGGCGATTTGAGACCGTCGTCAGATACACGTCCAATAGACCGCTCATCAGGTCGCGATAAGAGTCCAACACCTCGAAGGTTCGTACAAGATGGTCGTGTATGTCAGCGAAATATGGCTCGGCCTCGGCTGGAATAAAATCACCTGTGCGATTGATGAGCGCATTCATGACTTCAATCTGTGGACTAATGACCCGTCGCATCTGTGCCAGCGAACGCTTCAAGCGGAATAATCGCCCCTGTACTTGTTTGGACGCATCCTGTATGGTCTCGTTTTCCAGCTCATCGACAACATCGTCAAGCACTTCCAGAATAGGAAAATAGCTATCTACTAGTGTGTCAAGTACAGCATGTAACAGGCGTGGCGTACCACGACTCATAATGTTCTCTGTTGAACTATCTTTTATCGCCGTCTGGATCAGCTCATCAAGCCACGGCAGGGGTTCTTTATGAACCGAAACAATAAAGTTTTTACCAAAAGCGATATCAAGCTTTGGGGTGTCCGCTTCATCGGTTTTGGGGTCGAACGTGAGTCCATGCACCACAAGGTAGAAATAATTATGCTGCTCGACCAGTCGCGCCCGCTCCTTCTCTTCCGCGATTGTATCCAATGTCAATTGCGAAAGCTGAAAGTCATGGCGCAACATCTCGCTCGTGTTTTCTATATCCTCACCTTGTACATCCAGCCACACATGAGCCGTATGGTCTTGCAGTGCTTGATGCAACGCATTCGATGACCAATCACAGGTAACTTTACCATTTTGCCAGAGCAACAGCTGTCGCATTGTCCTCTTCCCCTCCAGTATCAATTTAAAGCTCAACTTAAACACGTTTTTCACCAACGAGAAGATGCAAGCACTGAATAGAAACGCAGTAGCCAGAAAATTGACGCCGTAAAAGAATAGCACTATACTAGACGCATGTTCCAGGGAGGTCACAAAGGTGTTATTTGAAGAGTACGCGAAAGCAAATCCTGTCCATAGTCCTGTACGCACACAATACTTGCAGATCAAACAACAAAATCCAGACGCCATTCTCTTTTTTCGCATGGGCGACTTTTACGAGATGTTCGATGAGGACGCCGAAATTGTCGCACGCGAATTAGAGATCGCCCTGACACGGCGCGACTTTGGGCGCGGCGAAAAGTCGCCCATGGCAGGCATTCCACATCATGCCGCCGATAGCTACATCGCGCGTCTCGTGAGCAAGGGCTACCGTGTCGCCGTCTGCGAACAGACCAGCGACCCCGCGCTCGCAAAGGGATTAGTAGACCGTGCAGTGCTGCGTATCGTGACCCCCGGCACAGTGATCGATCCAACCATGCTCGCCGCCAAACGCAATAACTTTCTCGCCAGCGTCATTGTCGGCCACAACGCCGTTGGCATCGCGTACATCGACATCACAACGGGCGAGTTCGCGGTAACACAATTGGGAACGCCCGAACCAGAGCTTGCCATTCAGCAAGAGATCGCCCGCGTCGCGCCAGCTGAAGTTATCATCGAGGCGCACTATAACCGCCAGGGGAGCCGCAAGAAGCGTTGGCTCGCGGCAGTCATGAACGAGAAACAGGTAACAAAGCTTGGCAGCAACGGCAACGCGAACGCGGAGATACCAGCACTTGAAGACGACGACGACGACGATATCGCCCCACTTACTAAACTTCTGACGGGCCACGCGGGACACGTCACCCCCTACGACGCCCGCTATTTTTCGGAGGATGACGCCCGCCATCGCCTCCTGACACAATTCAATATCGCCTCGCTGGAAGCCTTCGGGTGCGCCCACCTGCCACTCGCCATTCGCGCGGCAGGCGCGATTCTTGCCTACGTTCAGGAAACACAAAAGGGCTTGCTGCAACAGCTTATCGCGCTCGAAACATACTCAACGCTGGGCTTTATGACGCTTGACCCACACACGCGCCGCAACCTTGAACTCTTCGAGAGTGGACGCGGCGGCAGCGTCAAGGGGTCGCTTCTCTGGGTGCTTGACCGCACCCGTAGCCCAATGGGGGGCCGCCTCATCCGACGCTGGATTGGACAACCACTCCTCGACCTCGCACAGTTAGAGCAACGTCAAAACACTATCGCGGAACTGCTCAACGATACACTGCTACAGGCTCGGCTCGGCGAGTCCTTGAAAAAAGCGGGCGATGTCGAGCGACTCATCAATCGCGTGCGTCAACGCATCGCCACGCCCCGCGACCTGACCGCCCTCGCGAATGGCCTGCGCTCAGCCGCCGAGATACGCGCCTGTCTCGCGGACAAAACACCTTCGCTGGAACGGCTCATCGAGCGACTCACCAGTAACGACGACATCATCACCTTGATTGAACGCGCCCTTGTCGATGAACCGCCTGTGAGCCTCGTGGAAGGCGGCATTATGCGCCTCGGCTTCAGTCCAGAGCTTGACCAGATACGCGACGCCTCACAAAATGGACGCAAATGGATCGCGGACATGGAGCAACGCGAACGCAAACGCACAGGCATTAACAATCTGAAAGTTGGCTACAACCGCGCCACAGGCTATTTCATCGAAGTCTCTAGCTCGCAGCTTCAGCGCGTTCCAGTGGACTATGTACGCCGTCAGACACTCTCGAACTGCGAACGTTACATCACGTCAAACCTGAAAGAGTACGAGACGCTCGTCCTCAACGCGCAAGACCGCATCAACAAACTGGAAAACGAGTTCTTTGTACAACTCCGTGCCGATATCGCCGTTCACGCCGCAGAACGTATCTTCGATACCGCCCACGCCCTCGCGGAAATCGATGTCTACGTTAGCCTCGCGGAGATCGCGGCACGCAACAATTATTGTCGTCCACATCTGAACGATGGCGACACAATTCACATTGTCGCGGGTCGCCATCCCGTCGTGGAACAGGCCCAATCGGATACCCCCTTTATTCCCAACGATACCAACCTGTCCAACAGCACCGCGCAGATTGGCATTATTACCGGCCCCAACATGGCGGGCAAGTCAACGTACCTGCGCCAGGTCGCGCTCATTACGCTACTGGCACAAATCGGCAGCTACGTGCCAGCAGAAGCGGCGGCAATCGGCATTGTAGACCGCATCTTTACCCGCATCGGCGCACAGGACGATCTGGCGACAGGCCAAAGCACATTCATGGTTGAGATGGTCGAGACCGCGAACATCTTGCATCACGCCACGCCCCGTAGCCTCGTCATTCTCGACGAAATTGGACGTGGCACCAGCACCTACGACGGCCTCGCAATCGCACGCGCCATCGTCGAATACTTGCACAACAACAAACGCAGTGGTGCGCGTACCCTCTTCGCCACTCACTATCACGAGCTTGTCGAGGTCGCGCAGTTGCTCCCGCGCGTCCATTGCCTCAACGTCGCCGTAACAGAAGAGGCGGGCAACATCGTTTTCTTGCGAAAAATTGTTCCCGGCGGTGCCGATAGAAGCTACGGCGTCCATGTCGCCCAACTCGCCGGCATCCCACGCCCCGTCATCCATCGCGCCGAAGAGATACTAGAAGAGTTGGAGAACAAGGGCGACGCCAAAACACGCCGCAAAGCCATGCGCGACATGACCATGCCCGCCGCGTGGCAAATGACGCTTGTCGCCTCCGAACCACACCCTCTAGTAGAGGAAATCAAAACGCTCGCAATCGACGAACTCACACCCATCGAAGCAATTAGCAAACTGTATGAGTTGCAGCAACGCGCCAAAAGAGAGTAGCAACAAAGCCGATACGCGCGGGCAAAATAACATGGCGCGGGCAAGCCGCGCCACTACTATACAATCAAGTATCGCCACTTCGTGGCTCGTATGCTCCCTTTCATGCCCTTAAAGGTGCATTGACATTCTTATAATGGTTGCTTCTGCGCTTTTTTAGCCGCCCTCTGAGCGTTGAACTGCTGCAAACTTAAAACAAGTACATAGAAAGAGAAAACTGTAACAACTAGCGCAAACATAAAAGCAATACCGTCAACTAGTATGCCTTTAACTGTCTCGCGAACACCAATAAGTGTGTATAACCCTCCAAAGCTTCCCAAACAAATAGCTTGTATTGGTGCCAGTTGTTTCCACCAGCGCAAAGGCGTCCCTTTTGCTTTCGCCGCTCGCATCTGTCCAACACCTGCGAAAAGTAAAAATGCGGCTAACACAAGCATCGTGACTCCCAATGTGACGCTCCTATATGCTTGAAAAAAGAAGAAGGTTAGTACAGCAGGCGTTGAGAGTAGCAGTAAGACGCATATGACAATCACCAAAAGCCTGTTTTGCTTCGTCATAGAGAAGGTTTCTCCGTTCACGGTTATCTTTATTATGTGTATGTACAATAGGACGTAATTACCAATAGTGGTTATACATGCTCCTATTGTCATATCCTAATAAATATTAAACGAAAAATGTATTTTCATGTGTCTTCTACGGTTTTGCTTTTTTGTCACTTTTAGTTTGACCACCATACGTCTCGAAAAGTATACGTACTTCATCAAAGTTGACAAGCCTCACTCTTGCATCCAGAGGATTCGCTTTTGTTTGTATCAGTCCTTTGCTAATAAGTAGCGAGATTTTGTTACGACCAATATTCAAACGTTCCGATATTTGTTGTATTGTCATCCATTGTTCAGCCATCCGTGATAACTCCTGCTAAAATAACTACTTTACTCTTTGTTCTCTCTAACATCTTCTTCCAAAACAAGCTCGTCAAGTTCTGCGCCTTCTTCCTCGTCCACCTCACTTCTAGCACTTCTGGTTTTATTTCCATACTCCTTGAACAATGCACGAAGCTCATGAAAATTTATAAGTTTCACCCGTGTATCCAATGGGTTGTCCTTCGTTTGTATAACTCCCCTCTTGGAAAGGCGAGAGATTGTGTTCCGTCCAACTCGTATATGTTCCTCTTGTAAACGTTCAGAGGCATCAGTTATTGTGACCCATTCTTCATTCATACCATTTAGTCCTCGTTATGTATAGGTCACACCGAAACTGCACATAATTTAACACTTGTGTAAATATTCGCATTGAATATACTTGACACGAACAGTTATACACAGGTATAATGGTGGTGTAACCATAAATTACTATCACAAGTATATTATATCAGGTTACAGATGGCTTGTATATCTGTTAAGAACGGTGTGCAAGCCTCTCTACCTCGCCAGACAGGGCGCATAAAAAAGCTAGTCCCGTCTACCAAACAAGACTAGCCGTATAGGACTACCTTATTCAGTTAAGAAAGTTAGACATGGCCCTACAACCTTGCATTGTAGCATTCTGGGGGGCCAGTACGTCAAGCACGAAAGGAACACGACTCATCATGTATACCGATGACACCATGCCCCTGCCCCTCATAGAGGGCAACCTGCGCCCAACCTTCAAGCAGTTTCGTCAGTGCTATAACGCCAGTTGCGAAACCATCGCCCAGCACGCCCACGTCCACCCCATGTTCGTCAAGCGGTTCGAGAGCGGCACCCGCGTCGAGGAGTTTCTAGCACACAGCATCCTCGCCGTCCTCTCTCGCTACGCCGGACGTCAGGTACGCTTCGAGGAGCTACGCGGCATTCGCATCAAAACGCAACACGGCGTCAAATGCTATTAGTGAGAGGGTGAGGGAAAAAGCTATGGAAACCACCGAAAACAAAAGCGAAGTCGCGACCCTGATGCGTCAGATCACGCAGGAGTACCAGTCCGCTCAGCGCGGCATGACAGGATTGGCACAAGGCACGTCACAACATGCGTTCATCACCGCACGCATGGAGAATATCGAGCGATGCCGCGAGCGACTCGTAACCGTTGTTGGCCCCGAACAGGCGACCCGACTGGTCGTAGAAGTC
>JBBQVS010000107.1:0-12245 GCA_038211295.1 Ktedonobacterales bacterium
CATTCTTGTGTACTGGCTTGATGGTGGAGGATAAAGCAGCCTATAAGTTGCTATGTGTGAAGTGTGGATAACGGCTTATGAAGGAGTGTTGTGTGGTGAGGCTTGTCTCACCACACATCACTCCTTCATACGCCGTTATCCACAAGTGTTTTATTATGCTGCCAGTGTGATAACCGTAACGCCATCGCCCCCTTCTTTGGGGGGAGCTGAGGCGTAAGCTTTTACGAGTGGATGGTGCGCGAGTTGCTCGCGGATAGCCGCACGTAACGCGCCTGTACCCTTGCCATGTACGATGCGAACGGCAGCGAGGCCCGCCATTGCCGCGTTATCGAGGTAGGTATCCAGTTCCTCAAGTGCTTGCTCGACGCGCCACCCGCGTATATCAAGCTGCATATCCACCGCCGGGCGGTCTTCGTAGCGTGGAATATTGATATCGGAAGAGACAACGTGTAGTGGTCGCTCCTCTGCCGTCGCCTTGCGCCTGCTCAAACGTTCGATATTATCGACATTGACGCGGAAGCGCAACGCCCCCATCTGCACCTCAGCCTCGCTATGGTCTGCCGAAAGCCCGACCAGTTCCGCGTTTTGTCCAAAGTTCTGCACAAAGACGGTATCGCCAATCCGCAGGGGAGCCTCGCCCGTACCACCACTTGCTACCTCTGTATCGGGTGTCGCGGCACGTTTCGCGGCACGCTTTGGCTCAGGTGCCATCGTGATTTTCTCGTCAAGACCTCGCACCTGCTGTCGCATCTCGCCCAGGCGTTCGCGTGTCAGATTGATACGGCTTACGTCAACCTTCACCTTTGAGAGTGACGCCTGTATTTGCTCTAACTCGCGCCGTGCCTGTGCGCGTGCCTCGTTAAGAATACGCACGCGATCCTGTTCGAGTTTGTACCGTTCTTCCTCAAGCTGCTTACGCTGATACTCCGCCTCCACGCGCTCCATGTTCAGGTGATACCGTTCATCCTCTGCTGTTTTGCGCTCCGTTTGCAAGCCCTCCAGCAAGCTCTCCATTCGCACGCCTTCGCTGCCAAGAAACTCGCGTCCCTTCTGAATAATCGCGTCATCCAGTCCTAGACGGTTCGCGATTGCCAGCGCGTTGCTGCGTCCGGGGAGACCAATGCTCAACTTATAGGTTGGTGAAAGCGTCTCAATGTTGAACTCGACGGAGGCGTTGGTTACACCCTCTTGCTCGTGCGCGAACGCCTTGAGTTCAGAGTAGTGCGTTGTGGCAACGGTTGTGACGCGCCGCTCTAATAGAAAGGTCAGGATGGCGCGCGCCAACGCAGACCCCTCGCTTGGATCAGTACCCGCGCCCAACTCGTCAAGCAAAATCATGATTGGCGATGTGCGTTGCTTTTTGAGCAACGTTCCCGCCATCGCGCCACTGATGGCAGGTGTGCCGCGCTGCTGCTCCTCATCGACGCGGCGCAGTATCTCGATGATACGGCTCAGGTGCGACGAAAAGGTACTCAGGCTCTGCTCGATACTCTGCTCGTCACCAATGTCGGCAAAGATATCTTCATAGATTGCAACCTCTGAGTCGTCGTCGGCGGGTATGTGCATTCCCGCCTGCGCCATGAGTGTCAGCAGACCAACAGTTTTCAGCGCAACGGTTTTGCCGCCCGTATTTGGGCCGGTGATAACCACCATAAAGAAGTCGCGCCCAAGATGAAAGTTCGTCGGTACAACTGTCCCCGTCAGCAGAGGATGCCGTGCGTTTCGCAGGTCAATGCGTCCCTGATCGTTCAGGCGGGGCGCGTGCGAGCGTGTCATGCGCCCATATCGGGCTTTGGCGAGGTGCAAGTCAAATTCCGCAATCAACTCAACCGCGACCTTGAGAGCCTCGGCCTCACGTCCAATCTCGGCGGAAAGCACGCGCAGAATACGCTCGATCTCCTGTCGCTCCTCGATCTGGAATTGGCGTACCTTGTTGTTGAGTTCGACAACCACCATCGGCTCCACAAATACAGTCGCACCGCTTGATGACTGGTCATGAATGATGCCGCGCACCTGACCGCGACTCTCCGAGCGCACCGGAACAACGTAGCGATCATTGCGGATGGTGATGATCGGCTCTTGCAACGCGCCGCCGAATTCGCCAACAAGCGTTCGCAAGCGGTCTTGCAGTCGCTGGCTTGCACCGCGCAGGTCGAAGCGTATCTTACGGAGTGCAGGGCTAGCGGAATCAAGCACATCGCCATCTTCGCTTACCGTCTCTTCGATGCGGCGTACAATCTGTGGGCGCGTGGGAATATCGCCACCGAGCATGTGCAGGAGCGGAAAAACTTCCGCATCAATCCGATCAAGCAGGCGAGCGACGTTGATTGTACTGCGTACCGTCTCCATAATCTCGACCATATCGGCGGGACTCAGGACGCCATCACGAGCGGCGCGGACGAGCGAGGGGCGAATGTCGTGTGCGCCACCCACGCCTGCGTCCGCGTGCAAGTCAATCAAGCGGGAAGCCTCGGTTGTGTAAGCAAGGCGACGCCGCGCCTCATCCAGATTTGGCGTTGGCTCCAGGGCCGCCACCAGGTCTTTACTGGCAGAAAATGCCGCCTCGCGTGCGACTTTTATCAGTATTTTTGGGTACTCCAGCGTGAGTAAACTTTTCTCGTGCATGGTGTGTAAGTGAGTCCTCTACATGTGTGCGCTTTATACAAAAGCGCAATATCGCTATCTGCGTCAAAAGGGCCATGAGTACAATATCATAATCGCGGAGGAAAGGAAATAGTGTGTAGGAAAAGCGTTCATCTATTATAACACTACGCACCGCTCTTTTGTTTCCTCACAGACATATTTGAAAAAATTCCTCTCTGTTCGTATGATATAGTAGAAAGAAAACGAGAAATGTGAGAGTAGAAGGGAAACAGGACACCATGATTCTCCATGTGGGAGAGCGCGTCTTCTGGGGCGCACCCGAAGTAATTTATCTCGAAGGCATCATCACAAAACTGGACGAAGAGACGCAAACCGTTAGCGTGCATATTGATAGAGCAACCACACATTCCGCGCACCTGATCGATACTGATATCCCTTTCGCTGCGAATGGTGTAACGCCGTCGCAAACGGAGAGTCCGCCGGGAACGACCACGCAACGCAACGGCGAGCGGCAGCCCCCACGACAGATGAGCGACGACGAGAAGGTGCAGAGTGCCGCCGCCGTCGCGGTGCATCAGCAATACGGCTATACTTTGCCTATGGAACAAGAGTTGCTGTTAATCGGTCAAGTTGAAAAGCTCCTCAACGACGACCCGACTAGGAGAGCGCACATCATCGCGTCGATGGACGCGATTCTGCAACGCGAGTTTCTGTAACGTCGGACAGATGAGGACAGTAGCGTGCTGGCTCTGTCTATGGCTCAATTGACCTTCTTCCCACGTGTAGAACGCAGGAGATTTCTAATCTCACGATTGTGCTTTTCTGTTTCAATAAGTCGCGATAGGAGAACTTGAGCGGAAGCAGTGCTTTGTGAGGTTGCTCATAGACTTCTCTGCTGGCACGGCATATACTAATATGGAAGAGATACCGTGAGCACGTTTGGAATGGAGAGACACACATGAATTGTGTACGTTGCAATGCACCGCTACAGCTCAACGAACGCTTTTGCCACAATTGTGGTCTGTCGGTTACATCCGCTAGCAGCGATGCACTCACGATCAGGCCGCAGGCACCACAAAGCCCTATTCGTCTCTCGCCACATTCACAACAAAACCAAAACCAGCAGGCGGCTCCTGCACTCTTTCCGCAGCCGCCAAACGTATCACAAGCACAGGGACTTGCTTCAGGGCATCCCTATCAGCCAAATACTATACGTACAGGAGTGGACATGCAGCCAGATACTGTTACCACCAGTCCCACAAGCCCGCCGCGTCGTCGGCGCAGTCGCGTCGGGTGCGCGTTGGGATGCTTCAGCACCTTCGCCATCTTCATCATTGTCATTGGCGCGGTCTGGGTTTTCGCCTTGCGTCCCTATGCTCACGATCTGGCGACCACCCAGATCGACAACGCTATGACCTCGGCAATCAACCAGATTCCACCGCAGGTCGCGCAAATTCCAGCCGGAACAACGTTTCCAGTACAAGAGGTGGTTTTGAATAATCTGCTCGTCCTCAACATCGCTCCTGCCGATCCTGTGCAAAGCACAAATGTACAGATTACTCCGAACAACGTACAGCTAGATTTTAAGCTCTACGGGCAGCCCTGTACGATTACGAGCGTACCGCAGGCACAGAATGGAAAGTTGGTCGCGACAAATGTTACCGTTTCAGGTATAATCGGGCTTGTCATGTCGTCTGCCGACATCACTTCCTTGCTCAATAAACATTTCGCGGACGCACAGGCGCGTATCAATCACACCATCACGAGTGTACAATTGAAAGACCATGAGATGAACCTGATGTTTGGATAGCTGTTGTTAGACACGCTTGCGGCGGGAGCAAGCGACAAACAGGCCGGGCGTCACAAGCAACAAAACCATGTTTGTGTTGACTGTTCCCGATGCTGGCGTGGTCACGCTGGTGACGTGATTGTTTGGGCTAATCGGGCATATGTCGGTAGAGTTTGTTGGTGAGGGGGCGTGAATACTGTTGAAATGTGTTGCTTGATTTTGTAGCAAGCCATTGTTATCCTGTCCGAAGGGCCAGTAGACAAGGGCGGCGCGTCCAATCACGTTCGCACGCGGCACACAGCCCCAATCGCGTGAGTCAGAGCTACCGTTGCGGTTGTCGCCCAGTACAAAATAGGTATTTGGTGGAATGACGCGGTTCATAAATGGAGAGAATGGATTACCTTGATTGCTGGCTCGTACATATGGCTCAGTGAGGGCGGTTCCGTTGACGTAAACGGTTGTGTCCTTAATTGTGATAACGTCGCCAGGCAACCCAATCACGCGTTTCACATAGTCGAGGGTAGGGTTGGGTGGTGCTACGAACACAACCACGTCACCGCGAGCCGGTGCATGGAAAAGATACGTCCATTTATCCACGAGAATCAGCTCTTGATCGTGCAAGTTCGGTTCCATGCTGTGTCCGTCGATATTGAAGTTCTGTACGGCTAAACGGATAATAAGAAACATCAGCACTGTCAAAACGAGTGTCTCAATGACCTCACGAACCAGGCGATAACGTCTTTCAAAATCAAGTTCTGGATTCACGGTTGGCAACCCTCATTCATCAGACTCTCTGCGGCGCATCCTTGCGCTGATTTCCTACATTTTGCTTCTTCGCGTTAGCAATTCCTGTAAAATTACGCGTGTCTATTTGCCTATCTGCTAATCGTTTCTCAATGTTTTCTTCTGCGTTTATAAGAGAATACCATGAATACCCCCGGCATCGCCACTAAAAACATAGTATTGACATCGATACCATGACTATTGGGTATCCCAGAGGTGAATGATGTCGGGTGAACCGTTTGCGCCTGCTGCACTTTCCCATATACGGACGAGACATTGGGCAAGAGACCGCTATTGTCCTGTCCAAGGGGCCAATACACAAGAGCGGCACGCCCGATAATATTCTTGCGCGGCACAAAGCCCCATGTGCGTGAGTCCGAACTGCCGACGCGGTTATCGCCAAGCACAAAGAAGTCGTCAGGTGGCACAATCATTTTTACGATTGGGTTGTCGCCGGGTGTCGCGCCCATGCGAGCAGGTTGTACATAATACTCTTTTAGTGCCACACCATCTACGCTTGGCATTCCGTCAGTAATCGTGATTATGTCGCCGGGAATGCCAACAACACGCTTTACGTAATCCGCACTGGGTTCAGGTGGAGCAACGAATACGATGACATCGCCGCGCGTGGGTGCGTGAAACAGATAGGTCCACTTGTCAACGAGAATGAGTTCTCTATCATGCAGGCTTGGCTCCATGCTGTGTCCGTCCACGTTAAAATTCTGAACAGCCGAATGAATGACCAGGAACAGTAAGAGTGTCAAAACGGCGGTTTCTATAACCTCGCGTATCAGACGATGGCGTTTCTCAAAGCTAAGCTCTATCTCCGCGTTCATATATTTTCCTCATGGCTATCTCTTCGCTATCATGTGTCTTCTTACCTTTACCTATCGTCTCACTTACGCATCTTATTTACGTGTGCCACTTACCCTTTTATACGATGTATTTATGTCACTAGTTGCGCCTCTCACCAATAGGAAATATTACTCATGTCTATATTGTTTTCTTTTAGAGAAGTGTATACCCATTATAAATGTGGCAACGCGCGATTTCGTGCTTGCAGAGCCAGATAAATGATTGGATTCTACCCACTTTTTCCTGTTTTCCCCTCTTGACGTTAGAGGATTTGTATAGTAGTGTTATATGGAACGTTTGTTTGTATTTTGTTATTAAAAGACTTTTCTTTACGAGCAAACAGCACTATATTCTTCTTTTTTGCGAGAAAATATTATAGCCCAATGATGGTGATGGACGGTGTAACGTTATGCCACTAGATAAAATTGTGATTCGTGGTGCTCGTGAGCACAACCTGAAAAATATCAACGTGACCATTCCCCGCGATAAGCTGGTGGTCATCACAGGTCTCTCCGGCTCCGGGAAGAGTAGCCTCGCCTTCGATACTATTTTTGCCGAGGGGCAGCGCCGCTATGTCGAGTCGCTTTCGGCCTATGCGCGTCAATTTCTGGACAAGATGGAGAAGCCTGACGTTGACCACATTGATGGTCTCTCGCCTGCGATCTCGATTGACCAGAAGGGCGCGACACATAATCCGCGCTCGACGGTTGGCACCGTCACCGAGATTTACGACTATCTCCGTCTGCTCTACGCTCGTATTGGACATCAGCATTGCCCCAAGTGTGGGCGTGAGGTTAGCAAGCAGACAATTCAACAGATCGTCGATGCCGTGCTAAGTCTTGCCGATGGTACGCGTATTCTGCTTCTTGCGCCCCTCATTCAGGGTCGCAAGGGTGAATACAAGAACGTTTTCGAGGATATGCGACGCGCTGGCTATGTGCGTATTCGCGTCGATGGCAAAATATACGATTTGAGCGATGAGATCGACCTTGATAAGCAGAAGAAGCATACAATCGAGGTTGTGGTTGACCGTCTCGTGATTCGTAAAGGGAAGCGAGCCGAAACCACCGAAGAGGTGCAGCTTCAGCGTGTCGCGGAACGCCCTGCCCTCTATGATGTCAACGCGCCGAAAGAGCATCTTATAGATGATGATGGTCTGGTTGAGCCAACTGTCGCATCAGTGCTCCATGAAGACATCGAGCCGTCTTTTCGGCAGCGTGTTGCGGACTCATTGGAGACAACGTTGAAGCTGGGCAACGGCGTCGTGCTGGTCTCAGTTGTCGAAGGTGAGGAGATACTGTTCTCCGAGCGTGCGGCCTGCGTCTATTGTGGCATCAGCCTGCCAGAGATTGCCCCGCGCACGTTCAGCTTCAATAGCCCACACGGTGCCTGCCCAACGTGCACGGGGCTGGGAATGCAGCAGGAGATCGACCCGGAACTAATTGTGTCGCATCCCGAATTGAGTATCGCGGAGGGGGCGATTGCGCCCTACGCGAAGGTGGTCAATAACAGTCAGTGGCACGGCGCGATTATCGAGGCGATGGCAGAGACGTACAAGTTCGATCTCAACACCGCGTGGCGTGACCTGAGTAGCGACGTGCAACAGAAGTTGCTGCATGGCACACCCGATGCGTTGAGCATTCACTATACCCCCCAGCATGGACGCGCTCGCACCTACTCAGTTCACTTCGAGGGCGTCATTGCCAATCTCGACAAGAGGTATAAAGAGACGACCAGCGAGGGTGTGCGCGAAGAGATCGAGCAGTATATGTCAATGCGCCTGTGTCCCGAATGTCATGGGGCGCGGCTCAAGCCTGAAACGCTGGCGGTAACGGTTGGTGGACGCAACATTGTGCAGGTGACGCAACTCTCAATCAACAAAGCACAACGCTTCTTTCAAGAGCTGGAGCTTGACCATCAGGAGCAACCGACCCCGCTTCCACAGGCGGTTGTGCAATCCAATGGACATGGTAAGAAGAAGAAAAGCAGCACGACGCCAGAAATTAGCTCGCATTTGAACATGTTGGGCGACCCGATGGCACGTATCGATCTGGAAAGCTCGCTGGTGCTGGGTACGCTGACCGAGCGCGAACGTTTCATTGGACGCCAGATACTCAAAGAGATTCGCGCCCGTTTGCAATTTCTGCTCGATGTTGGTCTGGACTATCTCACCCTCAACCGCGCGGCGATGAGTCTTTCCGGCGGTGAAGCCCAGCGTATTCGGCTCGCGACACAGATAGGCTCTGGTCTTATGGGCGTGCTGTATATACTGGATGAGCCAAGTATCGGCCTGCACCAGCGCGACAACGAACGGCTCATCAAGACGTTGACGCGTCTACGCAATCTCGGCAACACACTGCTCGTTGTTGAGCACGACGAAGACACAATGCGGGCGGCGGATTACATCATCGACATTGGGCCGGGGGCGGGTGAACATGGTGGACATGTTGTCGCGGACGGCACTTATGAAGAGATTGTCGCCAACACAAATTCGCTTACGGGTGATTATCTCTCGCACCGTAAGCGCATCGAGATACCAGCCGAGCGACGCGCTGGAACTGGTAAATCGCTTTTGCTCAAGGGTGCGCGTGAAAACAACCTCAAGGATGTCTCGGTTGACATCCCGCTTGGCAAGTTCGTCGCGATAACGGGCGTGTCGGGTTCGGGCAAAAGTACGCTTATCACCGATATTCTCTACCGCAAACTCTCGCACACCTTCTTCCGCTCTCACGAGCGGCCCGGCGCACACGATACAATAGAGGGCATGGAGCATCTGGACAAGGTTATCGATATCGATCAGTCGCCGATTGGACGCACGCCTCGCTCGAATCCGGCGACCTATACTAACGCTTTTACGGCCATTCGTGAACTGTTCGCGCAGGTCGCGGAGTCACGTATTCGGGGCTACGCTGCCGGACGTTTCTCGTTCAACGTGAAGGGTGGACGTTGCGAAGCCTGTAAGGGTGAAGGCATTGTCAAGATCGAAATGAACTTCTTGCCCGATGTGTATGTGCCATGCGAGATATGCAAAGGCAAACGGTACAATCGCGAGGCGTTGGAGATACATTACAAGGGCAAGTCGATTGCCGAAGTGTTAGATATGACGATTGAGGAGGCAACCAGTTTCTTTGCGAATGTGCCGAGCATCTTCAATAAAATGAAGACACTCAATGATGTCGGTCTGGGCTATATGCGCCTGGGCCAGCCGGCAACCACGCTCTCCGGCGGCGAAGCGCAACGCGTCAAATTAGCGACTGAGCTATCCAAACGCGCAACCGGGCGTACCGTGTACATTCTCGATGAGCCAACAACTGGGCTACACTTTGCCGACGTGGATCGCTTACTTGAAGTATTACAACGTCTTGTAGACGCAGGCAACTCGCTAATTGTGATTGAGCACAACCTTGATGTTATCAAAAGTGCTGACTGGGTTATCGACCTCGGCCCCGAAGGTGGCGATGCCGGCGGCTATATCGTGGCGGAGGGAACACCGGAGGATGTCGCGGAGAACGAGCAGTCCTACACGGGCCACTTCCTCAAGCGTATGTTTATCGAAGAGGCCGCGCACAAAACGATGCGCGAAAGTGTCGTTAGTATGGTACACGAAGGATAGGTCTGACTAACTTTTAGGGCCACTTGCAGGGATGCTGGCTTGTCTCCGCCATGCCAACATCCCTGCAAGTGGCCCTATACCATGCCATCCCTAATGTATTTTATGGCGTAGAAAAAAGTTATTGTCCCACTTTCTCGGCTTCATGTTTCGAGGGATACGGTTGTCCCTCTTCTAGTAGCACACTACTGTCTCCTGCTGGTTGTGGTGCTGGCTCCGGCCCGTCCAGTTTGATGTTTGCTCCACGTTTGCGCTGTCGATAATCCATCCACACAATCAACCCGGTCATGGTCGCGCCTACCAGAAGAATGCCTATCGGCTTGTAGATGCGAGGAATGTTTAGCGCGAGCACTCCAAACAGAATGGTCAGTCCATACATGACATAGCAGATTTGCCTGACACTTAGCCCCGTCGCGAGAAAGCGATGGTGCAGATGCGTCTTATCATAGTGCAGGGGATGCTGTCCGCGTCGAATGCGGTTGATCGCGACTACCGCGACATCAAGTATGGGGATGCCAAGCACCATTAAGGCCAACGCAACCTTTGCGCCCCCAATAATCGAAAGCACCGCTAACCCCAGGCCGAGAAATTGTGAGCCAGTATCGCCCATAAAAATCTTTGCGGGATTCCAGTTATGGGGCAAGAAGCCAAGTGTCGCACCGGTAAAGATCGCGGCAAGAATCGCAATACTCTGCTGTCCAAGCATCCAGCTAATGAGAGTTATAAAAATACCTGTAATCGCGACAATACCAGTCGCGAGACCGTCTAAGCCATCGATGAAGTTGACGGTATTCATCATGCCTACCATCCAGAACCAGGTAAAAATAACGGCGGGTATCGCCAGAAAACGAATGTCGGGACTGTGTAGACCAAACAGTGTCAGTTCTGCCTGACGATACCAGGGAGTATCATGCTGTATCACAGCGGCTCTAAAGGGATTGCTGAAGCCGAAGAAGAGTACACCATTGAACCTGCCGTTGAATGGGCCTAGAATGATAAGGACGGAAAGCGTTTGCGCGAGCAGTTTGAGCAATGGTTTGAGACCCTTTACATCGTCGTAGACGTGAACGGCAACAATCAACAACGAGGCACCCAGGAACAGACAATACGTGACGACCTCTTTTTGTTCCAGGCCGTGTGTCGTGATATAAAATAACGCGGAAGTGAGCACGAACGCGAGAAAGATACCGACGCCGCCAAGACGTGGCACTGGTATTTTGTGAACGCGTCGATCTGCTGGCATATCAAGCCAGCCTGCTCTGCGGCTCACCGCGATGACGCCAAAGGTGAAAAGGTATGCTAATACAAACGCGCATACACCGCCGATACACAAGACCGCAAGCGGTGAGAGACCAAAGAGAGGTTGTAATGGTTGCTGAATATCAGCCGCCTGACCCATAGAGATGCCCCCGTTTATACTTTCCTATATTTACTGTTAGCGATAGAGTAACTTCCTACCATATAAACGATTAAAGCACCACCTGTAACATACGGTTCCATCCGGCGTAGTCCTTTTGAAAGGTCAAAGTAGCGGAGGGCCAAAGCTGCTGCAAAAACGAGGTGAGGGGTTCGCGTTGGCGATACCCAATCTCTAAAAGCATTGCGCCGTGTGGCTTTAGTTTTTGTGGAGCTTCCACGAAAAAACGGTGGAGCAGGTTCAGACCAAGCGGCCCACTGAACAGGGCGAGATGTGGCTCGTACTCAACTACATCCCGCGTCATCACGTCTATTTCGTTCGTCCCCACATAAGGCAGGTTAGCGATGAGCAGATCGACTGGTTCGGGCAGAGGCGCAAGCAAGTCGCCCTGCAAAAGCCGCACGCGTTGTTCGACAGCGTGGCGTTGACAATTTTTTCGCGCTACTGCGAGGGCATTGGCGGAAATATCCACCGCGTAGAGAAAGGGCAGAAGCGGCTCTTCTACTGCGAGGGTAATGGGAATTGCCCCGCTTCCGGTGCCAATGTCAGCGATAAGAGGCATGTGTCCCTGTGCGATCTTTTCCCGCACAAGGCGTAGTGCCTGCTCGACAAGCAATTCTGTTTCGGGCCGAGGAATCAGCACGCGTTTATCAACCAGAAAATCGAGACCATAAAACTCTTCATGTCCAACAATGTACGCAATCGGTTCACTCTGTACGCGTCGCTCGATGTACACGAAAAACTGTTGCGCTTGCGCGTCGGTAAGCTCGCGTTGGGGATATGCATAGAGCGTGGCGCGGTCTATATCCAGCACATGTTCCAGTAGTATCTGTGTATCCAGACGGGCGGAATCTTGACCCGCTTGCAACAGGCACTGTCGCCCCTGTGCCAGGATAGCTTGCACCGTAACCATCGTATCGCCCTTCTAAAGAAAATCGCTGTCTGTTAAAGGTATGTTACTATCTGCTTTGACACTTCCCCGCTTAGAAAGCAGGGGAATTCTTCTTTCCGCCACGCGACTTGCCCGTTGTCTCTTTCGAGACAGAAGGAGAGGCCATGTGTCCAGAAGCGTTTTCTAAGGTGCAAGCCTTAGCTGTTCCCGTCTGCCCGACGGTACAGAATGCTTTGTCTAAGATGTTCAAGGCCGCGTTATGGTCTCGATCTAACACCACGCCACACGAGTGACA
>JBBQVS010000108.1:0-12038 GCA_038211295.1 Ktedonobacterales bacterium
AAGACAAAAATGTCAACACTGATAGAGACGTGCCTCTTCAAGAAAACCAAAAATGGGGTTGTAACTTGTTCTATAGCCCGTCATAGTAGCACTTTACACTATTTTTCTAATCCAAATCTCCTGCTTTTCTAACAAATGTACTCATTTATATAGGGTCACGCGTGTTAGAATGGTATAGAACTTTCTTGAGAGGAAAGTGCGTGGGATTTCCCTCATACACTGACTTTTTCCCATCGACCTCTTCCCATGCGTTATAATGAATTAGCTCTTGTATTAAAATTTATTACTTGGGAGGCACTTTATGAAGGGTGCAATTCGCAACGTGGCTATTATCGCAGCAGTAGCTCTGGTCGTACTTATCGTCGCTATCGTACTCGCTGCAATTTTCCATGTGTTACTTGACATGCTCTACATTTTTCTCATGTTACTTGCGGCCTTGATGGTCGTCGGAACGCTGCTTCAGGTGTTGTCAGTGGTCGCGCTCATCCGTACTATTTCAACGGTGCGTGAAGAGGTGAAGCCATTGCTTGCGACTGTGCAGGAGACAATTGGTATTGTCAAGGATACCGCGCAAACGGCTGGTCACACGGTGCAAACCGTGAGCAATGCTGCGCAACTTACGGGTGAGATTGCCCTTGCTCCAAGCGTGCGTGCCGTCGCGGCGGTGGTCGCGGGTCAAGAAATGGTGCGTGTCTTCTTCGGGAGAGGCCATACGAGAACGCGCTCCGAGAAGAGACGGAAAGAGCAACTCAAAGCAATCGAGAACGTGGGTCGTTCAAATCCAGAGACCATCACTGCTGGCGCACTTGGTGGCGTTCCTGTAGGAGAGGAGGCAAAGAATGGTGCCTATGGTCTTAGCAGATAATAACCCCATTATTGCCACTGGCGGGCAAATTGCTGCGATTATTATTGGTCTTTACGCTGTTCTGTTTATCGTGATCGCGCTTGTTTTCAACCTTGTCATGGCGATTGCGCTTAGCTGGGTACGCGAGAAGGCCGATCTTGTAAAAATGTTGCGTCCAACCGTCAATAGTCTCAATAAAACAACGGAAGCGATGGTTGATGGTAAGCAACCGCCGGCGGATGGCAATAGGATTGTGCAGATTGTCGCGCAAGGCCCCGCTCAGGTTCATAAACTTGACAGGCAAGTAGAGCAGGTAACGGACAAGGCTGCGAACGCGGTTATTGAATTCAGGGCGCGTACTATTCAAGTGCAGACGGTGGCAAAAGCCTTTCTTACGCCCAAGCGTTTACAGCGCGAAATCGCCGAGCATGATCGTAGCTTGAACGGTTCTACCAGCGTCTTTGAGGTAAAAACGCCGGGGCTACAGCGTGTTATGGCTGACGATGCACCTGTAGCCATCTCAAATGTACCCGCCGCGCTTCCTGTGGAGCGCGTAGTACCAACCGTATCGGCACATGACAAAGATGTCTCTATTCGTTAAGTATGTTCTTGCGTTTGGGCGTTTCCAACGGAACGCCCAACTTTATTTGATCAGCAATGCGTTAAGCGGCGTCTCTGCCGGTATACTGCTTGTGCTGTATAATCTCTATCTTGTTTCGTTGGGCTACAAGACCGATTTTATCGGTCTTGTTTTGTTTGTACTAACGCTGGGAGCAGGACTTGCGATTTTTCCCGCTGGCCTGTGCGTTGATCGTTTCGGTGGGAAAATCATTCTCATTCTGATGACACTGAGTTTCGGGGTTGTTGGGGCGGGGCAAATTCTTTTCCGTCACCCTCTGCCGCTGCTTGTGAGCGGCTTTGTCGCGGGTATCGTTACCGCGTTTTTCTTGGTCGTCAACGCCCCTTATCTCACCAACAATAGCACACCGGAGGAGCGTTCGCACCTGTTCAGTTTGAATATTGTGGTACAGCTTGCCACGACGGTGTTAGGCGAGGTGCTGGGCGGCGCGTTGCCGCAGTGGTTGCGTATGGTTGCGTGGTTGATGGCACCGCTCCCACCCCAGGTTCAGTGGCTACTCGCTTCTGAGAGTGGTGTGCGTTCGTACCAGCTTGCGTTGCTGAGTGCCGGTGTAATTGCGATACCTAGCCTCGTTCCGCTCTTCTTGCTACGCGCTGAACCGCCGCGAGCAAAGGCTGTTGCAGCACGTGCCACTCTGAACCAGAATATGGCAGAGTGGTTCTTACAGGGTGTAAGGGTATGGTACAAGCGTATTGCCTTGTCGCGTCCACGTGCCGTCCTTACAAGTCCTTTTTCCGCGCTTCTACTTGCATGGATTCTGGTTGGTCTGGGTGCGGGCCTTTTTATCCCTTATTTTAACGTGTATTTCGTGCAACACCTCAAAGCCTCACCGGCTCTCTTTGGGCTAATAGATGGGGGCGCGAACGGTATCAACGCGCTCTTTACGCTTGTCGCGCCTCTGCTTGCGATGCGGCTCGGCAAGATGAAAACGGTTGTGTTTACACGGCTACTAAGCATACCGCTCCTGCTCATCATTGGTTTCACTCCTATCTTGCCACTTGCAGCGTTGCTCTATCTTTTCCGTCAGGGGGCGATGGATATGGGGAATGGTATCTTTCAAGTGTACTCTATGGAGGCTGTACCGGTGGAGAGGCGTGGAGTTGCGAATAGTAGTTATCAAGCGGCTATGCAGGTTGCGTGGGCGATCACAACGCCATTGGGAGGATTGTTGATTGCCCACATGGGATACGCGCCAGTCTTTCTTGGGGGTGCTGCGCTCTATCTCGCGGCGGTTGTTGTGTTATTCTTGCGGTTCGGGAGCAGAGAAGAAACGCCCCTGTTGTACTAGAAGCGTTTCTTCCAATGGTGTGCTTATTTCTTCAGAAACCTGATGAAGATGATTGTTAGTTCGTAGAGAACCGACATTGATGCGCCCAGAATGATCGGGCTATAGGGGTCGGCACCCGGCATCACAATAGTCGCTGCGATCCACATTCCCACATGCGAGGCCGCACGTTTCTTTTGAAGTAGTTTTGAACTGATAATATCGATGTATGCCAGAAAGGTCAACACGAGTGGCAGTTCAAAAATGACGCCAAAGGCCAGAATGAAGAACGCGATAAAGCCAAAGTAACTTCCTGCGGTAAGAATCTCGGTGAAGCTATCGCCGCCGAATGTAACCAGAAAGCCTACAGGGTATTGTAGTACGAAGTAGCCAAGGGTGATACCCGCCAGGAAGAGAATGACGCCAATGAAAATGAACGGAACGGCGTATTTTTTCTCTTTTTCATACAGGCCGGGCGAGATAAAAGCCCAGGTCTGATAGAGCACAACAGGTAGGGCAAGGACAAAGCCGGCTGCAATTGATACCATCAAGAAAACGGTGAAACTCTCAGCGATGCCGGTGAGGTAAAGTTTTTTATTTTGTAAGGGTAAGGGTTGTTTGAGGAATGTGATGATATAATCACGGAAGAAAAACGCGACTATCGCGCAGACTGCAATAGCGAGCAGCGATTTGAAAATGCGCCAGCGCAACTCTTCCAGGTGGTCTATCAGAGACATTCCCGGTTCTTCGCTCTCATCCTCCGGCTCTGGTGAGTAGCCGTCGAATGAGAGCATAGCATCTTGCTTATTCATATTTTCGGTTGCCATATCCACGCTCCAGACAGACGATAGTAGTTAGCACTAGTCAATTTTGACTTCTTTGCGGCCAACGACTTCGTTTTCGGGCGTTTCGCTAACAATACGCTGGCTGGCATTTTCGCGCTCGATTGCTTCGTAATTCAGCGTGGAGGGAGTCTTTACGTCCTCGGCCTCTTTCTGGTTAGTCATCTCGCTAATGCCTTTGCGAAACTCGGTGACGGTTTTGCCAATCGCTTTGCCCATTTCTGGCAGTTTTTTTGGTCCGAAGATGAGCAGGGCGATAACGAACAAAAAGATTAACTCAGGTGTGTGTCCGAACATTGTAGTGTCCTTTCATAGCTTTCGTAACGTTTATTTCTTGCTATACTTTTATTTAATTCTACATACTACTACGCCAACATATCGAGAATGGATGTCTTTCGTTGCGCGTGTCTGTCTCGTGGCAAAGAGCTTACGGTGTAACTGCGTGCTGTGCCGCTTCCTGTCCTAACATAGAGGCTTCAAATGCTTGCAGGCTCTCCAGACCAATGTTCATGATGCTCAAGCCAACAGAGCTGAGGGCGACAAACTGCATTGCTCTGCGACGGCTTACGGCTTTTGTGTGAAAGCGTGTAATAAGCTGTTGCTCTTGCTGTACCTCTGTTGCCCGTCGTCGTAGAGAGGTATGCAGGCGTTGCTCAAGATGAGCGGGCGCAACGGCGGTGCCGCCATAGTGGCGTGTGAGCAATGTCTCGATTGAGTCGTTGTGCATACGTTGTGTTACTCTACCTCTCTAACTAGTGTGGAACAAGGGCAAAGCGATGGGCTTGCTTCTCTTTATCGGTAAATATCCGTTCGGCTTTATTGCCATGTAAAGCATAGGCGGATGAGTGGCTAGAGCTAGAACCAACAAAGACGTCCTCGCCGCTCTCGCGCAGATACTCCTGTTGAAACTGCTTGCGGGCGCGGGTCAGACGTTGCCGAACGGCGGCCTCTTTCATGTCAAGCAACGCGGCAATCTCGTTGGCTGAGAGGCCGCCGATGATCGAGAGCAGCAGACAGGTACGCAACGCTTCTGGCAGGCGTGTCATGGTGCGCCGTACCATGTCCTGTTCCGTGATTTGCTCGGCGGGATCATTTGTTTCGCGCGGGCCATAGCCAGGGGGTTGTACTGGTATGGCCTGTGCGTGCAGTGACTCCGCCAATGTTTCATATGGCTCTTGCTCGTTGTCGGCATGGATACGTGAGAATGGGATGAAGCGAAAGATACCGCGTCGGCGTCGCTGCATCCGTACCTTGTTGAGAGCGATGCGGAGAAGCCAGGCTTTGGCGTGAAAGTTCGCGCCGCTTTCGGTGCGGGCGGCATCAATTGCTTTTAATGCTTGATGAAATGTGTCCTGCGTTAAGTCCTGACTTTCCTCCCAATCTCCGGTCAGGCCGTAGATGGTATGGAAGACAAGTTTGTAATACTCATGAACAAGCGTCTCAACCGCCTGTGCCGCAGGAAGTGTATCCACAGGGAACTTCTTTCACAATCACAAGCGCGGGTCTTTTCGAGTGTGAACCACGCTCCTCTAATAGAGATGCGCGAAGCCGATGTTTTGTGACAGGTAAAGCAACGAATAGTTTGGAAGTTAGGAAACAGGTAGAAAGCTGGGTAAGAAAGATGGTGGGATAGGATGTGTGGGGATACAGGCAGATGTAGGGGAGACCCTTGCGGTCTCCCTGCTCTGCTCTGCTCTGCCTCTGCCTGTATCCCCCTATATCTCCGTGTATGCGTGTTGAGTTGCTAGTTGTTATTACTGGCGGGAGTGTTCTTCCACGTAGTCTTCGGCTTCTTGCACAGTAGTAATTTTTTCCGCGTCCTCGTCGGAGATTTGGACTTTGAACTCTTCTTCAAGGGACATAATGAGTTCGACCAGATCGAGTGAGTCGGCATTCAAGTCCTCGACAAAAGATGCGCTGGGGACGACTTCGTTTTCATCGACACCAAGTTGATCGACAATAATCTTCTTGAGTCGTTCTGAAACTGTTGCCATTATTTGACCTCGCTTTCAGCTATGGGGGTGGGCGGTTGTTGCGCCCGATTAAATATGGTGCCAAGGACGCCATTGATGAAGCGGCTGGACGTATCACTTCCAAATATCTTGGCGAGTTCAACAGCTTCATTGATGGCGGCTTTGGCGGGAACGGTAGCACTGAATAAAATCTCGTAGATTGCAAGTCTCAAGATATTTTTGTCGATGCGAGCCATCTGCTGCAAAGGCCATTCACGAGCGGCACTTTGAATATGTGCGTCGATATCGGCGAGATGCTCACACACACCCAGAACCAATACTTCGGCGTACTCTACCACCTGGGATGGCAGGGGACGTTCCTCAACATGGCGCTGCAAAACCTCGGCGGGCGTGTGTTGTGCTACATCATACTCATAGAGTGTTTGCAATGCAATCATGCGTGCTTGTCTGCGTATCCCTGGCATAGTATAGTATCCTCGAATTGTTCCTAGTGTATCAGGGAGAAAAAATCTCCTCTGATAATTGATACGGATTGGGTCGGACAATCGTCTCTTTCTTGAATGTCCTGTCTCTTGGTCACTGCTGAGAAGGTGATAGTAGATAGTACCACAGTGTGTGGTTGTGTGCTATGCGACGTCTTGAATATAGACGTTGATCTCATGCACCTGCATCCCTACCATTTCCTCAAGCGATGATGCCACCTCTTCTTGTACGGCTGCCCCAACTTCGACAATGTTCACGCCTGTTGCAACGACAAGATAGAGGTCGGCAGAAACAGTATTTTCTTTGATGGTCAACGCGACTCCCTGAGTTGGAACCTCGCGGTTGAGGAAGCGTGACCACTGGTCATTGCTTTGAGCAACACGCGTGACCCCTGGAATTTGCAATGCGCTATTGACCACAATGGCTGACAGGACTTGTCGCGCGATACGCACGACGCCTAGCTGCTCGGTTGCCATGCTTGCTTGCTCCTTCTGCTGCCATGCTTTGACCGCAGCATATCACTGATTTGCGGGGTCTCTCGCACATTATACGTTATGAAGCAGGTTCATATCACGTACAAGGCTGACAGTTTTTGTAATCTCTGCTCTATTGCTCAGCGAGAGCGTTGTAACGCCCTTCGCAATGCGTTTGACCATGCCCGTCAGTGTTTGGCCTGGCCCAATTTCGATAAAGACATTGACACCCGCGCCGACCATATACTCGACAGTTCGCACCCACTGCACGGAAGACGCGATCTGTTGCGTCAGTTCGTTCCGTATGTCCTGCGCTTTGAGCAGAGGTGTCCCCTCGATGTTGCCAATGACGGGAATGCTTGCGTCCCGCACATCGGCGGCCTCAACCGCTTGGGCCAGTCCGTGTGCGGCGGGTTGCATGACGGGTGAGTGAAACGCGCCGCTTACCGAGAGGGGTATTACGCGTTTTGCGCCGCGTGCCTTCGCGAGTTCGGAAGCTATCGTCAACGCTCTCTGCTCTCCTGAAATAACAATCTGCCCTGGTGCATTATAATTCGCAATCGCAACTTGCCCCAAACCTGGATGAGTACTGGTAGTACCTTTGGGATATTGGGCTTGCAGTGTCGCGTCCGTACACACGGCTTGCAGGGCATCCGCGTCCATGCCAATAACGGCTACCATGCCACCGAGGCAGATGGTTCCCTCGTGATGCATCAGGCGGCCCCGTTCGCGTACCAGACGGGCGGCCTGTGTGAGGCTTAACACGTTGGACGCGACAAGTGCCGAGTATTCGCCGACGCTATGTCCGGCGGTATAGCTGGGGACAAGCGGAGTTGCCAATGATGATGGCTGTGCGGTGGAAAGGGCAAGCGACTCTTGAAACGCGGCAAGAAGGGCGAGGCTGACGGTGACAATAGCGGGTTGCGCGTTGCTTGTTTCGCGTAGTGTTTCTTCGGGTCCCTCGAAACAGAGACGGCTAAGGGGAGTGGCTATCGCCTCATCGACAGTCGCAAAGACCTGCTTTGCTGCCGGCGATGTAGCGTACACGTCGGCGCCCATGCCTACTGTTTGACTTCCCTGTCCTGGAAAAAGAAAGGCGACTTTGGTCGTCATATTCACACTTTTCAAAAAGAGACGACGCCACGGCCCAGAAGGGAAACGCAAGCGTCGCCTTTTGCTTTACTGTTTTTTCGCGCGTGGCAGAAACACCTGGCGACCACGATAGAAGCCGCAATTGGGGCAAGCGTGGTGCGATAGGCGTGGACGCTTGCACTGTGGGCAGGCGACCAACTGTGGCAATGTCAGGTGATGATGTGAACGGCGATCTCCCTGGCGAGCGGGTGAGATGCGTTGTTTTGGTAATGCGCCCATAAATTTGTTCTCCTCTTCCACCAGTATTGTGTCCTGGACGTGTCCAGATGTCCCTACTCGTGTGCTTATGTTGCTAGGACGCCACTATCTGTGTGCGTCTTGTGATAGTAACGTGTTGAGTACGCTGAACCGTTCATCAATCTCTGGTTTGCAGTTGCAAGGGCCAGCGTTGAGGTCATGCCCACACTGTGAGCAAAGTCCCGCGCAATTCTCTTGACACAATGTTACCATTGGGAGTTCGAGCAGTATGCGCTGCCGTATTGCTTCGGTCAAGTCGATCAGATGATGGTCGTCAATGGGAAACGCGTCCTCTTCCTCGCTGGGAGGAAGCGCGATGCCTGTGACCACATCAAGCGTTGGATAAAACAATTCCTCGAACGGGAGGTGCATTTGCTGCTCGAACTGTTTGAGACAGCGTGTACACGTAAGTTCAAGGGTAAGGTCTACCGTGCCATCGACCAGTAAGCCCTGATTGACGCGCCGCATTCGTGTCTGGCCTACAATGGGGCCAACCACTTTCAGGTCTTCGTCAAACTGGACATGTTCTTCATCAATATTTGCTGTCAGTGAAGTTCCTACGGGAGACTTCATGAGCTGCGCCACATTATAGATCATGAAAATCGTACATCCTTTCCAAGTGGGTACTATGAGTGTTGTGGGTAAATAATCGAATGCACTCTGCATGATCTGAACTTCTCTACTGGTGCGAGTCTATTATAGACAAGCCAGCGAAGAGTGTCAAGTACGAGAGGCAGGCAAAGCAGAGTTGGGAGTATTTTTTGCTTGCACAACGATTGAGTGGTGCGTGGCGTGGTAGTGGGGGTATGGAGGGGGCGGACGCAGCTAAGCTACTTCTATGCTACGCGTGGAGCCGCGCAAGCGGCTCTTCTGGCGGTGTGGCTCCGCTATGCTTTTTGCGTCTATTGTCTCATATAGTACAAGTTTTTTCGTGGGTAGAAGTGCTTTTGTGTATGTACTTTTAGCTTAGAGTAATGTATAGTTAGGTATATTACTGTGTTGTTTGGCTAGGTATGGCAAAGCGAGGTAGACTATGGAACCGTTATTGACAACCGAAGATGTGGCGAACTTCTTACGGGTTGATGTTGTGACTGTACGTCGTCTCGTAGCGAAAAGTGAATTGCCGGCGTATCGTGTTGGCGGCGAATATCGTTTCAGGCGAGCCGAGATAGAGGAGTACGTAAGGCGTCAAAGAGTCAACGCGGTAGAGGATAGCGCGGAGAAGATGAAGAAGTTTGAGGAATTTGAAGTTACTGAGCGAGCGAGGCGTGTGCTTGCCTTTGCATACGAAGAAAGTAGGCAGATGCGGCATGAGTATGTTGGAACCGAGCATCTCTTACTCGGTCTGATGCATGAGAAGGAGGGAATCGCTGGGATGGTGCTAAAAAACATGGGGGTAGGGGACGTGGTGCAGGTGCGCGACCTGGTAGGAACATTTGTAGCAAAGGGTACGAAAGAGGTAAAAGGGAAGTTTAGTATGACCAGGCATGCGCGGAAGGCATTAGGGTTCGCGGGTGACGAAGCGAAAAAGCTTAATCACCGTTTCATTGGTACAGAGCATATCTTGCTTGGCATGGTGCGTGAGGGTGAAGGGCTTGGGGTAGATGTGCTGAAAAAACTGAACGTTGATGTACAACAGGTGCACATACAGATATTGATGTTTTTGCAAAGTAAAGAGGGTGGGAAGAAAGTTTAAGCTTACCGCAACGTCTCTAAGAAGCTCCATGATTTGAGGTCGCGTTCAAGGTGGAAGCGTAAGAGTCCGTACATGGCGCGTTCGAGTTCGGTATGCAGGTGTGAGTCGAGGTGGAAGCGTGGGACGTGTTGCCAATCGGAGCGGTGAAGTAGACGCAGGACTTTGAGGGCGTTCACCGAGAGCGATTGGCTCCACAGGTGCGAGCAATTGGGGCAGAGCGCACCGCCAAGCGCGGGTGTAAAGCCGTTCTCTTCTGGTCGTAGCTCGGTATCACAATTGGCGCAGGCGCGAAGGACAGGCTCGTAGCCGACGCTTGAGAGCAGGTAAATTTCAAAGTAGCGCATGAGCAATTTTGTGCGATCACGCGTATCTCCTGGTTTCTCTGCGGGTGCTACCGTCTGCTCACCTGTTTGGCGTCGTTGTTGTTGCACGTCCTCGGCGTCGGCGTCGAGTGTTCGTAAAGCTTCTTGTAGGAGAACATACACGTCGTTGTGTGGAGTATTTTCCTCGACGAAGCGTTCGACGAGTTCGGTTAGGTCGATGCCACAGGTGAGATGCCAGAGTTCGGAGCGCATATGGAGAAAGCTTTCAAGCCCCTGTGCCTGCGTTATGATATCGAGGTTACGGCCTACCGCGACCTGAAGTTGTGTGCGTGCGAGTAACTCAAGATGGCCTGTTTTCTTACTCGTTGGACGCCGTACACCTTTGGCAATCGCGCTGAACTTGCCTTTGTATGGAGTGAAGAGGGTTAGCACTCGATCAGCTTCGCCGAGGTTAGAGTGTTTGAGTATGATTGCTTCGGTGGAATAGCTGCGTTGTTCTCGCATGGGAAGATTTTGTCCTGCTTAAAAAGAGAAGAGACGTGATAAGTGTATCACGTCTCTTGGAGGCGACGGGCGGATTTGAACCGCCGGTGCAGCTTTTGCAGAGCCGTGCCTTACCACTTGGCGACGTCGCCCTAGAAAGGGGGGAGCGGGAGACGAGGATCGAACTCGCGACTTTCTCCTTGGCAAGGAGATGCTCTACCACTGAGCCACTCCCGCTAATGCCATTGTGTGACCTGCTCTCACCATCACAGGTGTTTTGGTGTTCGCATAAATAAGATACCATACCCTTAGCGACTTGTCAACACTTTTTTCTGAGAAAAATGAATTGTTCAGATATGCGCCCCAATGCACTAGGAGAGTGAGGCATAACTCTATCTACACTTTAATACGAGGGCCGTGTATAATTTCTCGTCTTTGGAGCGGGCAGAAATGAGTCTTCTTCCTGTTCCAGCATCATCACAAAAGCTCTGATAGGTTTTGTTGCCTCGTGAATATCTTCCAGTACATAGGCATCTCTTTTCCCCGCAATCTTTTTGAAGCCGAGATGCTTGACTAACTTCTCGCCCTCTGGCGTCGCAGCTATAGCATACCATTTTTGGATATCATACTGCTTGTCTAATGAGATTGCCCAGCGTATAGCACTCCTGATGATAAAATGCCCTCTTTCCCTGTCTTTTTCTTTATCACCTGTGTGATGTATAGAAATACTAGGGATATAGACCGTTAAGTTTGTATCTGACCATTTTTTTATTGACCATGATTCTATATTTTGCTCTCTGATTTTGCCTTCTATGAGAGATTTGATAACATCTTCTGCTAGTGGGAGAATAGTCACCCCTGCTATGCGTTTCCCACCTTCTCTTGCTGACATAAAGATAGCATCGTTGGCCTCACGCCATTCTAAAAGCCGATCATACGTCACGATGTCTTCAACGTCATACACGTTGAAGTGATTCTGGTAGCTTGCCCACAATTCGTTATTAGTGGTTGAGCCAAAGGACAGTTTCGCTACTTCTTTTGGTTTAAGTAATTTTACATGGGCATCTATAGCTTCTTTTGGATATTTTCTTCCCCGTTTCTTTCCTACTGCTAGTTCGCTTGGGAGGGTTCCATCTTCTGCTCTTCTATTGAGCGTTGCTTTAGATATACCGAGGAGTTTCATAACATCCTCTGGCTTGTAGTATTTTTCTTCCATTACAGTGTCTCTCTTTAATGAGGCATGATACTTGCACATCCATTCTTGCTACTATAAGTTTTTTGGTTATTTTTGTCTAATGATTTAATGAGTCTTACCTGTTTTTTGAGTCTTGTTGACAAAATGATTTGCTTTAACTATAATGCTAATATGATTAATGAGTCTTGAGTGTTGAGTATTAAAAATAAAAGGAGAACCCAACATATGCACATTTCCGACCAGCACACGCAACCGTTGCCCACTCTGCTTGCGATTTTTTACGCCAACGAGAAGCCAGAGCAGCGTTACCCGCGCATCTTTGCTTCCGCGCAACGGCGTGGGAAGCACTTTGTCTCTGTGTTCAACGAGGACGAACGTATTCGTCGGCAAGTGCTGGGCTTGCCGCTCCGTCCCTGCGATCAATGTCCCCCAT
>JBBQVS010000109.1:0-11318 GCA_038211295.1 Ktedonobacterales bacterium
CACTGCTGCCCCTCTTTTTTCGCCTGATGCTCAAGCAGTCACACACGCTACGCGCAGGCCATCGTCTGCTGTGGTGGATTGGAATGCTGTTGATTTCTGCCGTTGTGGTTGTGCTGGCATACGCTCCCTACTGGCACGCGCTAGGCTTCTCAGGCATACTAACACAACTACACCACACCTTTTTACCCACTACCGCCGCCAATTCGCTGAATGCCGCCCTGCTCAATCTGCCTGTGCGCTCGGCATGGCTCACGAGTCCGCAACACTGGTCGCTTGTCGCGCTGAGTATCTCGGCCCTCTTTCTGCTGTTCGGACTCTGGCTAGCGGATACGACAGAGTTGGTGGCCCTCTTTAGCTGCTGGCTGCTGTTGCTCTTCGCTGTCCTGCTTCCAACCTATTGGCCCTGGTATCTCATTGCGCCCTTCGCGCTGGCTCTTGGCTCAACGAACCGCCGCTCTATTCTGCTGCTACAACTCTTGCTACTAGCGTCGCTGGTGAGCTATTACCTGACGTTGACCCTGACATGGTCGGGGCAAGGACTGGTAACGCTAGGGTTGCCCTTGCTGCTGTGGGGTTGGATTCTCTTTTTTAGCACAACATGGCAAATGACGCATACGCAAGAGGAAGGCGTTGACGATATGAGGGGACGTGGGCGTTCGCGTCCGTCTCGGCCCTCGTTTCTCTCGCGTCCGTCTCGTCCTGGTCGTCGCTATGAATGATGCTATAATTTAGCATGGAGAGGCTATAGATACTCTACTGTGTGAGTAAAGAAGGAGATGGCACTTTCATGGTTCAGCTTACGACAGGTGAGAAGACGCAATCCACTGAAACGCCAGTCCGCCATGTGCGTATCGCCATTCTTGGAACAGGGTTTGCTGGTCTGGGAATGGCGATACAGCTCAAACGCAATCGCTACACCGATTTCATTGTGTTGGAGAAGGCTGCGGAGAGTGGGGGGACGTGGCGCGATAATACGTATCCAGGGTGCGCCTGCGACGTTCCCTCGCACCTGTATTCTTTTTCGTTCGCGCTCAATCCGCAGTGGAGCCACATGTACTCGCCGCAGAGTGAGATAAACGCCTATCTGCGTGCGTGTACAGAACGTTTTGGCGTGTTGCCGCATATCCAGTGGAACACCGCATTGCAGGACGCGACATGGCACGAGGCTGACCAACGCTGGCACATCACAACCTCGCAGGGACGGCTCACCTCTGACGTGCTGATTCTTGGCAATGGGCCGTTGAGTGAGCCATCGTTGCCAGCGATTGCCGGCATCGAGCAGTTCGCGGGAACGCTCTTTCACTCAGCACGCTGGCAACACGACTATGATCTGATGGGCAAGCACGTCGCGGTGATTGGAACAGGGGCATCGGCGGTTCAGTTTGTGCCACGTATTCAACCAGTCGTTGGCTCGCTCACGCTGTTTCAGCGCACACCGCCATGGATATTGCCGCGTCAGGATCATCCCATCGCACGCTGGCAGCAGACGCTTTTCCGCCTGCTGCCAGTCGCGCAACGGCTCATGCGAACGTCGATCTACTGGTTGCGCGAACTCTCGGCGTTGGGGCTTGTTCACCGTTCCCCGATGATACAGAGCGCGGTCAAAATCGCTCAGGAGCATCTGGAACAGCAAGTACCCAATGCCGCCTTGCGTGCGAAGCTGACACCCAGGTACGCGATGGGGTGTAAGCGCATTCTGCTCTCGGATGACTTTTACCCTGCGCTGACACAACCAAACGTCGAGGTCGTCACGGATTCTATCCGTGAGGTACGAGCGCACAGTATAGTTACAAATGACGGGCAAGAGCGCGAGATAGATACGATTATCTGCGCGACAGGCTTTCACGTCACAGACGCGCACCTGCCACAATCCATTTACGGACGCGGCGGGCAATCACTGAGCGATGCGTGGCACGAGGGCGCACACGCATACAAGGGCGCGACGGTCAACGGCTTTCCCAACCTGTTCCTGCTCATTGGGCCAAACACCGGACTGGGCCATACGTCGATGGTGTTTATGATTGAGTCGCAGGTTGCCTATATTATGGATTGTTTACGCACAATGGATAGGCGTAGATTGCAGACCGTCGAGGTACGCGCGGAAAGTGAAGGCGCGTACAACGCCGAGGTGCAGCAACGTATGAAGGGAACCGTCTGGGCGTCAGGGTGTGCCAGTTGGTATCTCGACGCGTCGGGACGCAACACCACCATCTGGCCTGGCTTCACCTTCGACTTCCGCCGCCGCACACGCCACTTCGACGCGGAACAGTACATGCTCACGCCAGTGGAAGCCGTCAGCAACTCTCTCGCCTGACGCGTTACACGCTCCGTCCTGTTGTGCAATGCGGCAGGACGGAATAGAGCGTGTGAAGTATATGTTAAACCGCCTTTTTTGCTTTAGATCGCCGCCTTTCGGCTATGTAGAGAAAGAACCCGTGACAACTCCCCGTGCGTGGAACGCAGGGGCTTCTACGGTCTTGCACCGATGCTCTCTTGCCCAAGAGCCATTCCTGTTCTGTGTGAGAGGCGGGCGTTACTCACAGACCTCTCCATGAGAGTATATACAGGGGGATACCCTCCTGTCAAGCACCGTGTGCCATTCCTCCCCGTGCATCGAATGCAGCGGACTTCTGGCATGTATGGTAAAAAAAGTACCATGCACACGATTAAAAAGAACAAGAAAAAAACTATAGCGAAAATTCCCAGTATCGGATGTTCTTTTTGAAACTTCACCACAGATTGTTTTCACTTTCACTTATTAGCCCTATATGTATGGACGTATTCTGGCATATCACGGCTTACTCATGCCATGCTCTCCGTCGTCCCTGTCATGCCTTGTTTCTCGCAAGCTTGAAACGCAGTAGTATTGACCTTACCAGAAGAAATATCGCGAAACATGCCAGCACAACTACTATGGGAAACACGACAAGCCTGTAGGCACTATTCTGTAGGATTTCGGCGGAGCCAAAAAGCATTATAGTAACGGACAAAAGCATCATACCGATACCTAAAAGTGCTGTGGGACGATGATACCAGTGCGAGTATCGCCCCAGGCGTTTTGTGTCGCGCGTTTGTCTTGCATCTCCGTACAGTACGAAAAGGCTTAAAACAAATTCTAAAGCAGCAATGCCAATCAAGCCAATTCCTAGATTAACCAGTAACGTATCCGTTGCCATGTGCTATGCATCCCTTTTCAGTTCGTTCCGCCCATCAGTTCTATACAAGAAGAACGAATACGCGAAAAGAGCTAGACCAATAGCAACAAAAAAATAGAATGCATCATTTTTGGCAAGAAAAAATTTATAATCAGGCAAGAAATGATAAAACATAGACATGATAAAGAAAGCGAACAAACCAAAGGTAAGAGTGATATTGTACTGCCTGTACCAGACCTGTTTTCCTCCAAGCTTTGCCTTGCCGTTCATCTTTTTTATGCCGCGATAAAGATTAATACAGGCAAGAGCGGGAAAAATCAGAAAGTTCATCACAGGAAGTATGAAAGCGGGATAGATTGAGACTGCTATGGCAAAAAGTAAGAATCCTACTATCAAACAAATGATGAAGGTTCCCGCCAGTTTTGGGTGCTGTTGTTGAAATTCTGTCATGTCATGCTCTCACTTCTGAGTAGTTGATACATGTAGTACGTGGCAAACACGCGTTTCGTTCCATAAAAGCGCACACTCAACACACCATTGACTTCTATCTTTATGTATGCTATGCTACTAGCATAATAGCATGCTAGCAAAAGAAGAGCAATGAAAGGAGAGCAATGAAAGAAGAGCAATGAAAGAAGAGAAACAACAGTTTAATGTGTACCTCACACCGAACACGGTCAAGCAGATGAAGCATCGTTCCATCGACGAGCAGCTTTCTTTATCTGATCTCGTTGAGCGCGTCTTTATAACGTACCTCTCACAAAAGGAAACGGATACTCTCATGGAAAATCAAAAACACGAACAGGCTCCCTTTGCCTCTGTTACTCTGCAACCAATGTTGCACGTCGATGATATGGGGAAGGCTCTGGACTTTTATAGCAAGCTTGGCGCAACCGTGCTGAATGGAAGTCGCGATGGTGATTGGGCAATACTTCGTTTTGGCAATACAGAGTTGGGGTTGCTGGCACATCCAGCGAATCCAGAGCAGCACGAGGGCAAGGTTGAACTCAACTTCGAGTACGGTGCCTCGCTGGAAGAGCTTGAGAAGAAGCTACGCGCGACTGGCGTAACCATTGTACGCTCCGTGACGGATGAAGGCTTCGGCTACCAACTTCAAGTGCAGGATGCCGATGGACTGTTACTAAAAATTAATCAGATCAATCCTGATCTGTACCGCTAAGGGGTGCAGGAAAAACATGTGGCTCCGCCACGCTCCTCCGGGTATAGTAGTGGCGCGGCTCGCCCGCGCCATGCCCCCTTACCTTACGTTATCTTACCTTTCCCCCTTTACTCCTTTCCCTTGCTTAGCACGGGAAACTGAATCTCCGTCACGTATGACTCGTCATCCTGACGTATCGGTTGCGAACTTTCCAGGTAGACCTCACGGGTGGGGCCGACAATGGTGTAGGGGTTCGCAGCGATCCAGCGTCCTATTGCCTCGTATCCCTGACTCAGCGTCTGGTACGCGCCTTTATGTATGACGCTGACCATTGTGGCGGCGGGCAGCTCATAAACTTTGACGCGTTCGTTGCCTGTGATAGCTTGCTTCAAGTAGACTACCGCTTCACCGTCGATATCGGTGGTTTTATACTCGTGGTCGTGCCAGACCGCGACGCCGATTGCGTCGTGTCCGCTGATCCCGAAGAGTGCTAGGTAGCTATAAATCTCATCAAAGAGGCGACCCACAGCTGGGTAGTTGGGAAGAGTGGCGCGAACGCTCGCGACAAGCTGAGAACCTACGGGTTTGAGTATCACATCATAGTTGGGCATAGTATCCTCCATCATGCTAGTGACAAGTTGGGCCTCGATGCGTGCTAGCCGCGCCTGCTCCTCGACAATATGCTGTTGCAATTCCGTGTGTTTGCGTTGCAGCATTGCATATAACTGTTCGGGCGAGACGCCTTCACAGAGCACTTGCGCGATCTGCTCCAGCGAAAACCCCAGGTCTTTGAGCAATATAATGCGGTTGAGCCTGACTAACTGGTTCGCCGAGTAGTAGCGATAGCCCGTGAAGCGATCTACGGAGAGGGGCTTGAGTAGCCCCACCTCGTCGTAGTAGCGCAACGTTTTGATCGAGACCTGACCTAATCGCGAGAAATCTCCAATGCGTATCATGTCGTGTACTCCGTACAGAGTGTGTTCAGCAATTGCTCTATTGACACTTTACCATCTCCCCTAACGGGAGAGTCAAGCCTTCTCATGCACTTCCCCAAAAACTGCTTATAGGAGAATATTTTCGTTTTCCTGAGTATGATTTTTCATACTAGCTCACATTTTTTTGCGTACTTGTACTTTTCCTCCCTATCACCTACACTTGTTTTAGCGAATGTGTGAACAATTCAACTCTTTTAAGGAGTAGTAATAGATGAAAATAGCTGTTTTTGGAGCGTCGGGACGCACTGGTCGTCCTTTTGTAGAGCAAGCACTTGCAGCAGGACATACACTTGTGGCACTGGTACGCACTCCCGCGACCTTTCCTATTCAACACAAACACCTGACGGTAGTACCGGGGGACGCGACAAATGCCGCCAATGTGGAAATGGTTGTGCAGGGAGCGGACGCGGTTGTGAGCGTGTTGGGTCAGACCAAGAACTCGCCTAAAGATATGCAAACTATGGCGATAAAAAACATTGTGACAGCGATGAACAAGTATGGCATTACGCGTCTGGTGAGCCTGACAGGGGCGGGTGTGGACGCGCCAGAGGACAAGCCCAAAGTGATGAATCACGTTATCAAGTTCGCGCTCAAAACGCTGTCGGGGACAGTGCTACAGGACGCGGAACAGCACGCGGCAGTCCTGCGGAACAGTAATCTCGATTGGGTGATTGTGCGTGGCCCGATGTTAACCGAGGGGCCATACACCGGTAAGTATCGCGTAGGGTGGGTTGGCGTCAACACGGGGACGCGTATCTCACGCGCCGACGTTGCCGATTTTATGCTCAAACAACTCACTGATACCACCTACCTGCACAAAGCACCCATGATTAGTGACTGATAGCTCCTGCGTTACACGATCAGGTCTGCGCTATCGTATTGCGGGCTATTGATTTTGCGTGAGACGGGTCGTACAAGCATGTCGCTTGCAGTATACGACGTAAGCAGTTGTTGTAACACATGTGAATCGTGTTGTGCTGAATCGAGCCATTCGTCCTGTGCATCGGGCGTGAGAATAACGGGCATCCGATTGTGAACGGGCGCGACTACCGCGTTCGGCTCTGTTGTGATAATCGTACAGGTGCTAATTGCCTGTCCATCGGGCCGTTTCCACGTATCCCACAGGCCGGCGAAGGCGAATGGCTCGTGGTCTGGTAGTGTGAAGTACATGGGTGTCTTGCCGCCCGCCTCCTGCTTCCATTCATAAAAGCCATCGGCTACAATCAGGCAGCGTTTGCTCTGTAGCAGTCGTTTGAAGCTGGGCTTCTCTGCGAGCGTTTCGGCGCGTGCGTTTATCATCTTCGCGCCGATGCTCTCCTCTTTTGCCCACGAAGGGATAAGTCCCCAACGCAAAAAATCAAGATGCTTTGTCTCGTCTTGCACGATGGCGACGACCTCTTGCGTGGGTGCAACGTTGTAACGCGGCGACGTTCGCACGGATGGCGCGACGCCAAACACCTTTGCTATGGTATCGACATCGACAGTCAGGCTATAGCGACCACACATTTTTTCAACTCCTTTATAGTATAAGCAACACTCTATTTGCTCTTCTTTTTTACCACGTATGAAACGGTTGTTCCGTGTGGCACATCGTCACTTACTCTCTACGAATGGCACGATCCAGTGTGCGCGGCGTTGATTCCAGAAAATGATCCCACGCGCTGGTCTCCCAATCATCGACGCGATCAGCAGGGGGTGTCCAGCCAGGAAGTGCCATGATAAGGTGTTTAGAGAGTGCCTCGACAAATGGCTCATACATTCCGCGCAATTCCGCAAGCTTCTGCTCCACCTCTGGCCCATCGCAGACCGCGATTCCGTTCTCGGTCAGGACGCTACAAAGATGCGCGAAATCTGCCTGCGAGAGGCGTTTCGTCGTCATATTGGGTGGTGTCCCATAGGTTTGCGCGAGATCAACTGCTGTGTGACGTGCGATAGCGAAGATGAACTTCGCGGGTTTAATGGGAACATCGTCCAGCACAACCATAATCAGAGCGCACACGTCGAGAACTGTTGTCAGTGCCGCGAGCCATGATTGGCGCTCGTGTTGGGAGCGATAATATGTCAGCACGGGATAGGAGAGATGGCTTTCCAGTAGTTCGGCGCACCACTTTTCCCAATCACGCAGATATGCCACCAGCTCTACTGTATTGTTGGCTTTACAGTGACGACGCAACATTTCCGCCGCCGTTGAAGGCGAGCCAGCGCGTGCATCGAGCAGAGAGATATTGATTTCTCGGCGTGAGAATGCTTGATAAATAACTGGCACATAGCCAATGACCAGCGCGAGAAAAGCAAAACCTGTTCCAGCTTCGAGCACAACCAGGAAACGCGCGGGGCCAGCGTGAGGAATAACATCACCCAGCCCCAGGGTGATAAAGGTTGTGCCGCTTAAATAGAGGTCGGTAGTAAACGAGACAACTTTTTCTGGCGAGCTAAATTGTGAGCCTAGCCCCCATTGTAGAAGTGCGAAGCCGACAACCAGTACGGACGCCCAGACCACAAGCAGGAGAATGAGGGAAAGCGGGCCAAAGTAGCTCAGGTAATATTCACGTCTGTTGCCGGGGCGCATCTTGCGCCCAAGCATGGCCCATGACGACCAAAGCGTGATATAAAAAAAGCGGGAGAGGCGAAATTTTCGTGAGACGCGACGCGGCAAAACAATCGCCTCAAAACTATCTTGTAAGACAGTAAGAATCAAAAGAATGCCGACTATGAACGCGAGAATTAGCATGATTGCTCCCTTTACGCAATGATGTACTTCTCCGTATCATATCAGATTCTTTACGCCGATAGCAGACGTTCGACGGTACTAAGTAAATCATCCAGTTCAAATGGTTTGTTCAAACCGATCATATTGCGTTTCTGTACCTCTTGCATCGGCAGATGAGCACTCATAATAATCGCAGGTGTGTTCTCGAAAAACTGCATCGACTTGAGTTGGTCACACAATTCCAGACCAGTCATGTGCGGCAAACGATAATCCGTAATGAAAAGGCATGGTTTTATGGTATCGACGAGTTCCAACGCTTGCAGGCCATCGGTCACTAGTATTGTCTTATATTGTGTTTCCTGTGAAAGAGCCTCCACCAGGAACGTGCCGATACTGTCGTCATCTTCAACTATAAGAATGACTGGTTCATTTTTATCTATTACAAACTGTTCGTGTCGCTGGTTTAACATAACAACATACTCCAGAAGTGTAGCCTGATATCCTCACGCACATAGCACTACAAGTAAGCTTTGCAAGTACGAAGAAATTGCATAGAAAAGTGCTTGACTCTCAAAGGCAATTCAGAGTATAATTCTCTGTGTCAGAAACGTCAGCAGCCAGCAGGTTCACTGATGATACAGACAAGCCGATGTAGCTCAATGGCAGAGCACCGCTTTTGTAAAGCGGCTGTTGGAGGTTCGATTCCTCTCATCGGCCTTTCTTCGCGTCTCAAGTAGGATCAGAAGCCATTTGGGACGCTTTCCATTTTAGCTGTATGTAGCAACGATGTAGCAACCAAAACCTGCTGACGTCTAGCGGACAGTGGATAGAGTGTGTATGGTATCCCCCAATGTCAAGACACAAAATGCCTGTAAGTAAGAGAGAACTCAACAATTCATGGTTTCAGTGGTTGTAATAGACAGCAGCAGGAGTCAAATAACCCAATGATTGGTGTAAAGGAAAGAGTAGAGGCCAGCCGGAAAAAAGAATGCGCTTGCCTTTCCGTCAACTAACTAGAGTATCGAAAATGTTAATTGGCGGAAAGGCCGGGGCTATCGCCGTGTTCGCGCCGCTTCCCGCACACTCTGCAAGTTCAAGAGTTCCGCGACCTCAAAGCTGGTGACGGGGCCAGGCTTTGGACGCAGCCGCACCAGCGTGGGAAAATGTCCAATGCGCCCGTGCAGTTCCGCGAGCAGCACAAACGCCGCCGGAGCATACCCCGGCGGGTTGACGACAAACGGACGCGTCTGCCACTCCTCGGACGAGAGGCCAACACCATTCACAATCGTGACAATCTGCTCGGCAAGCGGTTCGCCTTGCGCGATCTGCACCGCAATGGTGCGTACCTCCTCGATATGGGTGTCGGCAAACCTCTCGATCTGCTCGCGCTGCTCCGCCGTCAAAGGGTGCGAAAAGTTGAGTATGAGCATGACTAGTTACCCTTTGTTGGCAGAGTAGATGGAGACACGATTGCGCCCATTTCACGTTGTAGCATTTCTCCTACATTCAACAACTGGTCTCCTGTTACAATAGAGATGCGTCGTACATCTGCTTGACGCTTAAAATTATCAAATTGCTCATTTTCTCCGTTTGGTCTGGGACAACTTGTAATAAATACCTGCTTCACAAAATCTCCACCTAATAAGTTTGCTATAGAGTACAATTTGTCTAAATCCTCAGAGTCAAAAGGCTTTTTTGAAGTCTTACATTCTGCAATAAGAAGACGTGCTTGGTATGTTAAAGCAATATCTAATTCGTTTGAGGGCAGTGTTATTGCCAACTTCTGATCCACGACAATTTTCTGTCCCCATTGACAGTCATCAGTAAATGATGCTTTTTCAGCTTCATGCCACACATAAAATTCCAACCAATCACCTTTAAGAAATTGCCACATTTCCTCACTTGCAATTGTACATTCTAAACCTTCACTCGTTTTATCTGTGATAGTTAAAAAAGCATATTTCACTAAACTTCTGACTAGAGTTTCTGCTTTAAGTCCTACAAAAGGTGTAAGAGGATGCGATGGTTTGTCACCTTTCGCCTTGTTCAACCCTTGTAGCAAAGTTTGTGTTGCTTCGTGGTCAGAAAGAAGTGCCTGTGCGACTGGATACCATGCTTTTGTCTTCTCTTGATAAGCAGCTCCCCTAGGAATTTCACATACCCGCCCATATGCTCCCATATACTCTTTCACATTCGCTGTAAAAAGTGTTTCTGTATCGACAGCGCGGTCTTTAATGAGTGAAACGACCTGCTTACCTGCTGTATCCAATATCCAATAAGGGATATTGTGCTTACGTGCAACATCGTAAGCATAAATACCAATGACCTTTGGTGAGCTAGTGCTATGTATGATCCAGTCAGCATCAGGTGCTAGCGCGAGAGCTTCCTCACATCTCGAAACAATGCTATTTTCGTTATATGGGTCAACAGGATCAAGTATCGTCATCTGACAATTCCATTGTGTTAACACAAACTTCTGAAAATCCGTTGCTGTTGTTAATCCACGCGTCGTAGTGATATTCATTATAATATCTGGTCGCATATACTTAATAACAAGCATATCTGGGAGACTGCGCCCACCAGTTAGTAAAAGCAGTGCCTTTTTCATTTCTCTACCCTTTTCCTTTTTTGTTCTTTTGCGTGTTCTTCTTCTGTACAGGTTTGCAATACACAACAAAGCCTTCTTCTTGCTCGTCGATGCGTTCTACTCTGCATCTATGTGTGTTACCATCGTTCCAGTTTGCGGCCTCTGGAAAGTCAGCACCAATAACTACCACGATATCAAGCGGGTCATATTCTCGATACGTGAGCAGAGCTATCACGTCCTCCAAATGAAATCTTTCACGCAATATTGTCGAGTCTTTAATGCCTTTTGCCTCTTGAATAAGTTCCCCACCTACTGTAGGTGGTTTGACGTGTTGCCTGTCACGTTTAGGGGGCGGAGCATTCTTCTGTGCCTCCTCTTCCTTTGTGGGCGTCAGTGTCACGTCAACCCCTTCGATTTTCATACGACCATAGCCGCTAGAGGTCTTTGCACCTATGCCGCGTTCGGATAGCGCGTTTGCGAGTATCTGGAATGTTTTTGTGAGCCATAGGTTGGACTCGTCGAGGTCGGGCGCGGCAAGGGCAAGCAGATAGTTGCCGGTTGCGCTAAGAAAAGGTACAGGGATTGGACTATCCCAGTCGGCTGGAGCCGCTTTATTATCGCCCTGATAGTACGCTTGATGATGCACGGTAATTATGTCTGGATAAAGCACCTGCTCATCTTTGCCAGCGGTTTTAGGGTCAGCTTTGAAACC
>JBBQVS010000110.1:0-11214 GCA_038211295.1 Ktedonobacterales bacterium
AGAAGAGTACTTAGAGAAGTGAGTCTCACCAAAGACTCACTTCTCTAAGTAGGAAAAGAGAGCTTTAATGCGAAATCATACGGTAAAAAACTTTGTAGTTGTCTTCCTTTTACCTTTTCTCTTGTTGAGTGCAGGATGTAGTATGGGCGGAAATACCGCCAGCGTGAAAGCAACCCCGACGCAAGTGGAGTTAGATAGCAGCCCTAAAGGGCCTGGGTCGGCTGGGCTGACGGCAACCGCGAAAGCAACCCCTGTGGTTGTCACCTGCCCCACAATTGGCCCTGTCCAACCTGCGGTGACAACAGGATGGAAGGTGTACAAAAATGAGGCGTATCATTTTCAATTTGCCATTCCCCCAGGCTGGAGTGCTGGCAAAGACAACCGTGATAGTCCCCAGTATGAAACAATTGCAGTATTTCCACCAGGAGTTACTGTGCCATTTGATGATGCATCACATCAACCAGAAGCGTTTTCGATGACCCTACTTATTAATGCGTCTCCATCTAATCCTGCGGATGATCAAGCGTTCAAAGCAGAAACCCAAAGCGTCTTTGTAGGTAACACAAAGGCAACTATTTATGATCGCACTTCCCCTGATTGTGCAGAAATTGCCCGTGTAGCAATTACTCATATTGGACAGCGTGATTACACATTTTATATGACTACGACTCCCAAAAACGCGAAGCAAAACATTGCATTATTTCTGGGAACACTGCAAAGTTTTGTAGTGTGAACACGAAGCTGTAGGGGTACGTCGGGGCTAAGCATGCCTCACGTACTCCTACTTTTTTGCATTTTGCACGTTTATAGCATATAACGTATGGAGAGTTTGTGTAACTCACAAAAAGTATGTGCCTTACGCACTGAAGAAGCTTAGTATGAAAAGAGAAAATAGGTGCCAATACAAAACGAATTAGCGTATCGCATCGAAGGTGGGTATCCCGTGAAGGGCGAAATTACCTGTTTAGGCGCGAAAAACTTTGTTATTAAAGCAATGGTGGCCTCGCTGCTTGGCGATACCCCAACGGTCCTCACAAATATTCCCGCCATTGGCGATGTCGATATTACGGCCCAGCTTTTAACCTCAATCGGAGTCGATGTCAAATATAGTACAGAGCAACCGATGACGATTGATCCTTCGACACTCAATACCTCTACTGTTCCCATTCCGCATTTCAGAAGTAATCGTATCCCCATTTTGCTCTTGAGCGTCCTGCTACATCGTTTCAAGCATGTCGCTGTCCCTGTCGTCGGAGGGTGCAAGATAGGGACGCGTGCGGTTGATTTTCACATTGAAGCAATCCGTGCGTTTGGTGGTGTGGCGGAAGAAACATCAGAGGGATACGTCGCGCAGCGTGACGGGCCACTCAAGGGAACTCATATTCATCTTCCCTATCCAAGCGTGGGTGCAACCGAAACGTTCCTCTATCTCAGTGTGCTTGCTGAGGGAAGTTCGGTGATCTCCAACGCCGCCATCGAGCCGGAAATTATGGAACTCATTACCATGTTGCGCTCGATGGGCGCGATCATTTTCACCACGCCGGGCCGTGAAATTCGCGTTGTTGGCGTGAAGCACTTGCATGGTACACGTATGGAGGTGTTGGGGGACCGCATCGAGGCGGCATCGTGGGCCGCGCTGGCCTGTGCCTCGAATGGCGACGTCACAGTAAACGGTATTCGGCCTGATACGCTGGGGAATTTCCTTGCCTACTATCGGCAGATTGGCGGCGGCTTTGAACTGGTGGGTTCCGATTCGTTACGCTTCTTCCGCAGTGGGGAACTCTGTCCTGCGGTTATCGAGACTGATGTGTATCCCGGTTTTTCAACTGATTGGCAGCAACCATTCGCTATTCTGCTGACACAGGCGCAGGGTATTTCTATTGTGCATGAGACGGTGTACGAGAGGCGTTTTGGCTATCTCAAAGCATTGGATGCGTTGGGAGCGAAGACGCAGCTTACGACTCACTGCCTCGGTGGTGCCGCTTGCCGCTATCGTGACAAGAACCACGAGCATAGCGCGATCATCATGGGGCCAACGCCGCTTGTCGCGAGTGAGCACCCCATCGCAATTCCGGACCTGCGAGCGGGATTGGCCTACGTGATCGCGGCAGCTATCGCAAAGGGTACTTCTCTCATCACTGGCGTGGACTTCCTTGAGCGAGGTTATGGCGATATTGTGCCGCGCCTGACATCGATGAACCTTAAAATCGAACGTACCTTTATCTAAAGGGAAGCGGCCAAAAGAAGGTGGCTACAAAAACACTGTTTTTGTAGCCACCTTCTTTTGGTTTTTTCGAGACTAGATGATTGGTTTCTTTGGGTTGGTCTCTGGGTTGACATACTCTGGGTACGCGCTTGGGAATGGTGCGCTCGTCACCGTTGTTGTTGGTGCGCTTGTTGTGGATGCTGCGTTTGACTTGGCCGCCGAAGCTGTCTGCTTAGTGGTGTCGGCAACATCTTGGCCGGTCTGCTTCACGCTAGAAGCCGCGCCCTGAGCGATGTCAGTCAGGTTATTCGCGGAACTCTTTACTGTAGAAACGGCCTGTTGTGCGTAGTCCTTCAGGTTGCTTGCGCCCTGTGAAACGCTGTTTGTAACTTGCTGTGTGTACTGATCCAACTGTGGGTTGGCAGGTAGGGAGCCACGAATCTCCGAGAAACGCTGTGTCAACATTTTACGCATCTCTTCGCCGCGCATAGGAGCGGCAAGTAAACCAATGCCAGCACCGATGAGTATACCATTTAGAAAGCTGCCCATTTTTAATTCTCCTCTAATCATATATTCTACCCAACTTAAACGTTGTGTAGCACATTGCTTATAGACGTTGTATATAGGTATTGTATCTGCCTATAACACGCGTCACATATACAAGAAGTTTCACTTTTGGGAGCGAATGCGAAAAAAAACTGTACAGAACTGTGAGGTTCCCCCTTTTTTCAAAGACGCGGGTGTATGTGCTATGCTGTACTGAAAAGTATCATTTTGAGGTGTCACATATGCTCGACTTGACCGCGATTCCTGTTGTAGACAACCACTGCCACCCTGTTCTGTCCCAGCAACATATGGATGTTGCGGAATTTCGCCGCTATTTTACCGAGGCACCCGACGAAAGTCTTGCTCAAGAGCATGTTCCCAATACTATCTACTACCTATGGATGCTGCGGCAACTCGCCGCACTCTATCAATGCGAAAACACGGAAGCCGCCATCATCGCGGCCCGCAATAGCATGAGTGCGGATGCATTGTTGCACCATCTCGTTACATCCGCGAATATCGATGCGCTTGTTCTGGATATCGCGTATCCCCCTGCCGACGCATGTTACTCATCGGAGCAGATACAGCAGGTGGGGCAGTGTCGTACTGCCACTATGCTGCGACTGGAGACGGTGATGCAACGACTGGTTGTGAGATATAATGACTTCGATGATGTGGTCGATCAGTTTTCGGCGGAGGTGAGCAATATTCGTGAAAAAGGCTATTGTTCGCTCAAAAGCATTGTCGCGTATCGCACGGGCCTGAACATAGCTGAATGGAGCAAAGATGAGGCCGCACATTCGTTCAGTCAGGCACGCGCTGACGCGCTCAAACACTCCCACTTCCGAATTGCACACAAGCCCTTAATTGACTATTTGCTTCATATAGCCTTTTTTCATGCGGCACAGCAACGGGTGCCGATTCAGTTTCACACGGGCTATGGTGACAGTGATACAGATATGCGACTGGGCAATCCATTACAGCTGCGTGATGTGCTTGAGCGACGCGACTATCAGACTATGCCCATTGTTCTTCTGCATGAAAGTTACCCCTATACTCAGCTTGGCGCATACCTCGCGGCGATTTATCCGCATGTGTACTTCGATCTCTCTTACACTATTCCCTTCGTTGAGAAATTGGAGATGCTGGCCTTTACACGGCAGGCTCTGAGCGTTGCCCCCGCGAGTAAGTTACTGTATAGCTCGGACGGCATCAACATTCCTGAGATGCACTGGGCGGGGGCTATACGTGGGAGAAGCGTGCTTGCACAGGTCTTGCAAGAGATGATTGAGGCCGATGAACTCGACGAAGCGCAAGCGTTCACGATTGCTAAACGCGTTTTACATGATACTGCTTACACCGTCTATCGGCTCTAATACAGAGAAGAAAGGGGACAGAAGGTGGCAGAAGTATTCGACTTGTCTACCAATTCAGCTCAATTTCGCATAAGCGTGTATGCGCTTATTTTCAAAGAGCGTGAAATTTTGCTCGCTTTACGGCGTGATATTGCGTGGTGGAACCTTCCAGGGGGCGGTCTGGAAAGAGGTGAAACGGTTGAAGAGGGTGTATGTCGGGAGGTACTCGAAGAGACCGGGTTGGTTGTCGAGGTGGAGCAGCTTGTGGGTGTCTATTCAAAGCCGCAAAAGCAAGAGGTGGTACTTACATTTCTCTGCCGTGAACTTAGTGGCACGCTGACCGTTACCGAGGAGTCGCGCGAATGTCGCTATTTCGCAACGGATGCGATGCCTGCAAATACGTTGCCCAAGCATAGGCAGCGCGTCATGGATGCTCTACTCAACCCACAACGTGCGATACTACGCACACAGCGTACTACACAGGAAGAAGACCAGCGTCTTCCGCCCAACGTAACGTAACACATTTTGATATAAGGAGATACAACAGATATGGCGACAACGCACTACGATGCTATTATTATTGGAGCAGGGCAGGCAGGTGGCCCGCTTTCAACTGCTTTGGGGCAGGCGGGCCATAAAACCGCGATCATCGAGCGTGAACATGTTGGCGGTACCTGTATTAACGAGGGTTGCACGCCAACTAAGACAATGATCGCGAGTGCGAGAGCCGCGTATGTCGCCAGACGTGCCGCCGATTTTGGAGTACACACTGGCTCCGTCAGCGTTGACATGACCGCGGTGAGGAAGCGCAAACGGGACATTGTAGACAGTTTCCGCAATGGCAGTCAGGGGCGCATTGAGAAGTCGGAGAACGTAGACCTGCTCATGGGCGAGGCCACGTTTGTCGGCCCAAAAGCAGTAGAAGTACATCTCAATGACGGTAGTGTGCAGCAGCTTACGGCTGACCTCATCTTCATCAATACAGGTGATCGCCCATCCGTCCCGCCACTGGAAGGACTGGAAAATGTCCCCTACCTCAACTCGACCTCGATTATGGAGCTTGACGTTGTGCCGGAACAGCTGCTTGTTATTGGCGGCGGTTATATCGGTCTGGAGTTCGGGCAAATGTTCCGCCGCTTTGGCAGCAAGGTCACGATTGTGCAACGTGGCAAGCAGCTTTTACCACGCGAGGACGCGGATATCGCGGAGGAAGTTGCGAAAATTCTGCGCGAAGATGGCATTGAAGTGCTGCTGGAAACTAGCACGTCTCACATCACAAAAGATGCCGATGGTACGATTCAATTGACCGTCAAAACACCAGAAGGTGAGCGCACCCTGAGTGGCTCGCATCTTTTGGCTGGCACTGGCAGAACGCCAAATACGGACAAGTTGAACCTTGACGCGACAGGTGTACAGGTGGACAAGTCTGGGAATATTCCCGTCAACGATACACTGGAGACCAACGTTGCGGGAATATACGCGCTTGGTGACGTGAAGGGTGGCCCCGCGTTCACGCATATCTCCTATGACGACTATCGAATCATTCGCACAAACCTGATCGAACACGGGCAGGCCAGCATTGCGGATCGTCTGGTTCCCTATACTGTCTTCATAGACCCACAGCTTGGGCGCATTGGATTAAATGAGACCGAGGCACGCAAAGCTGGCAAGAACTTCAAAGTCGCCAAAATGCCTATGAACTATGTGGCACGCGCCCTTGAAGTGGACGAGTCAAGAGGGATAATGAAGGTTCTGGTTGACCCCGATAGCAAACTTATTCTTGGTTGCTCTATCCTCGGCATTGATGGTGGTGAAATCATGGCAATGTTACAAATCGCGATGCTTGGCAAGCTTCCCTATCCTGTTTTGCAAGAAGGCGTTTTTGCTCATCCTACGCTTGCCGAGTCGCTGAACACACTGTTTGGGATGGTTGAATAGGCGGGGATATGGCGCGGGCAAGCCGCGCCACTACTATGTGACAGGGGGGCATGGCGTGGGCAAGCTATGCTTGGCCCCCTTAGTCGCTGCTTTACTCAACTCTTATTCTTGCAACAAAACCACTGCGTCAACTCCTGCTATTTCAAGCTGCCCCTCGACTTTTTTGTTCGTCAGAAGCGAGGTAAAGTTTCCTACAGGTAATGTTATGTGTTGTGCCTGCTCAGTATGGTTGAGCAGAAAGTAGAGGGCTTTTCCATCGGCTTGCACTCGTTTTGTGACCTCGACTCCTGACGGTGCCGACAACACCGGTTGCACATTTGCTTGTGTACATAGTAGTGCTGTCAATGCGTCGAGAAACGCGTCGTTTCCCTGTGTGGCGATATAGTACGCGTGGCCTTGCCCAACGTGATTAACCGTCAACGCGGGTTTGTTGGCGTAATAATCGCTAGCGAATGTGCCAAGTACTTCCGCTCCCTCTGCGTGAACAAGCTCGCCCCACAGTGTCGCGGGATACGCCCCGCGCAACGCGCCTTCTCTGACAAGCAGCTTATTGGTCATTTCCGGTGTGAGTGGATCGAACTCCTCGACATATATCCCCAGCAGCTTCCGTAGTTCCGCAGGATACCCACCCAGGCCAACATGACCATTTTCATCAACAATACCGCTAAAGAAGGTTGTCAAAAATGTACCGCCGTTCTCGACAAACCGCTCAAAGTTTTTCGCGACACCGGGGCGCAGCATGTGCAGGAGCGGCGCGACAACCAGCTTGTAAGAACTGAGGTCGCTGTCAGGGGAGACAACATCAACCGCGACATTGCGAGTGTGAAAAGCGCGGTAGTACGTTAAAAGTTGCTCCCAGTAGTGCAAGCGGTTGCTTGGCCCCGGCAAATATTCGACATCCCACCAGTTTTGCCAGTCCATCACAAGCGCGACCTGCGCGGATATGCGCGAGTCGGCGACGACAGGCGAGAGCGTGTGTAGTTCCGCGCCCAGCTGTGCGGCTTGCTGGAAGATACGCGCGTGTTCGCTGCCATCGTGCGACACAACCGCGCTATGAAACTTCTCCGCGCCTGCCTGGGATTGTCGCCACTGAAAGAACATCACGCCGTCGGCCCCGTGCGCGACTGCTTGCAGGCTATGCAGACGCATTCGTCCTGGTCGCTTGTGAGGGTTTTGTGGTTGCCAGTTGACCTGACTGGGACTCTGTTCCATCACCAGATGCGGTTTGCCTCCCTTGAGCGAGCGCATCAGATCATGGGAAAAAGCCACCTCCCAGGGAGGTGTGATAAGTGGTGGATACATATCGAATGAGACAACATCCATATGTTTTGCCCATGCGAAACCGTCAACGGGCTTGAAGGCAACCATCAAGTTGGTTGTCAGGGGAACATTGGGAGTTACCGCTCGCAGAATGTCCTCCTCAACTTTGTAGCAACCAAACAGTGAATCCGACATGAAACGCCAGTAATCGAGGCTCTGCGTTGGATTGTTTTGCGCGGGCGAGATACGCGGCGGCAGGATATCTTCCCAATCGTAGTAGCGTTGACTCCAGAAGCTTGTTCCCCACGCGGTGTTGAGACCTTCGAGCGACTGATAGCGTTCCTGCAACCAGACGCGAAAGGCGGCGGCGCAATTGTCACAATAGCAGGCCCCAGTGTGGCATCCATATTCATTATTGAGGTGCCACATTGTCAATGCCGCATGGTTTGCGTACCGTTCGGCAAGTTGCTGCACCAGGGCCGCGGACTTACGGCGAAAATCGGGACTATTGGGACAATAATGTTGGCGCGATCCATGGGACATGCGCCGACCATTGCGCGTGACGGGGAGCATAGATGGGAAATGGCGGCTCATCCAGGTCGGAGGTGATGCTGTGCCTGTTGCAAGATCGGCAGCAATGCCATGCTGAGCCAGCATATCCATGATGCGATCCAACTGGTCAAACACATAGTGATCGGGCCTGGGTTCGAGCATCGCCCAAGAAAAGATGTTGATGGAAGCCATGTTGACGTGTGCCAATTTCATTAACCGCATGTCTTCCTGCCATACGGCTTCGGGCCACTGCTCCGGATTGTAGTCGGCACCAAAGAAAATAGTATTGCTTTTCTGCATCGAAAACTCCTTATATGGTAAATGAGTAGTGTGTCACGCTCATGCGTCGTGTATTTCTGTATCACGTCTGGCGTCTCGCATAGCTTGTTCAATGTCTGCTAACAGACGAGTGCGTACCTGTATTGCCCATTGCTCATTCCACTTTCCTTGCATCTTGAGTGCTTGAATACAATGAGCGAGTGGGTCATGCCTGTTGTCTTCAATTTGTGAAGACGAGAGCATTGGCACCAAGACTTCAAGTAAAACAGGCCCTAGTCCGTTGCGTGTATGGTGCATCGCACGGTGCATTGTCTCATATACCGTCACGACATCGACGCCACTGAGAGACTCATGGCGCAACTCCCGTGGTAGTGTCTCTGTTGCCAGGCAGGAGCGCGTTTGTGTGAGCATTGCTTGACAGCGATGTTCGCACACGAAAATAATGGGCAAGCGATGGTGTGCCGAAAAGCGTATTCCTTCGAGAAAATCTGGCTCTGATACCACATCATCCCCGCAGTAGGCAATTGTAACGACGGGAACCTTGCGGAGCTTTGACGCAAACGCGATGCCGGCGGCGTGCAAAATCTGCGTTGCTGCTGGCGCGGGGCCGATCACAATATTGTGTTTGTGATATCTCCAGGGAACGTGTTGCGCCGACTGCGTAGGGGCGGGAGCGTCTGGTTGTGGCGTCAGGTGGGCGCGAAAGACCTCATAGGGCGTCATTCCTATAGTTAAAAAGACGCCGAGGTCGCGATTATAGGGCAGGGTAAAGTCTTGTCCTATCGCGATGCAAGCCGCGCTTCCCACCTGTGCCGCCTCATAGCCGCGACAACTTGAGAATGTCGTCGTTTGCGCGTCTCTATAGAGAGCACACACATACTCATCGACAAGACGTGTAAGCAGCATACGCTCGTACAAATTTTCTGCTGTTAAAGAAGGTGAAGAGGAAGCTTGTAGCAACGACTCATTTTTCATTATATTTTTATTTTCTTATAGCATTGATGTATGAGGTTGGCAAGATAGAGTAATTGTACGACGTAGAAGGGAGAGATACAACACATCACAGATTAGGAAGAGTTTTGAGTTTTGTAAAAGAGTCCCACTACCCAAAACATTCGTTTTGGGTAGTGGGACTCTTTTACAAAACTCAACTAAATACGGTACAACTGCTAAAGGCAAGCGATCTTGCCTGTGTAACACTGCGGATCTACACACCTATCGAGACAACTTAGAGCAAACCCACCTCCGCATGCTAAACAACCTGAACAAGCAGGCAAAACTCCACCAAAACATCCTCCACACGCGGAGCCACATGCCAATTGTACCCACCATGGAAGAGTATTCCAAACGCCATTAAAGCAATCACTGAAGCAACTAGCGGAAACCTCACCAGTATTGGGGATAGCATTTGGCTTATGCGTAGCTACTACGTAGTTGTCTCGGAAGATAGCACTGCTAATAATTTGGCCTGATGTTGTGTATAAAGTGGCGCGTCCCGAAAGCTTACTATTTGTATTCATTGTAGCTGCATGTCTCATACTATCAGCGGGTATAAACTCGTATTGCATTACCACGGGATTGATACCACGGAAAGGTTGTAAGAAAGCCCATATTGTACGATTGACTTGTCCTAGGTGTTCAAGAGAGATACTTACCAACTCACTCTTTGAATGAGTATATTTATAATGTAAAGCTGGTAGGTTTCTCATCTTGTCTCCATAGTGTTGGTACAATACTTTCATTCCAGCAGATGTTATGACTTGCTGTTTCAATACATCGTCGTTTGATAATACTATTTGAGCTGCTATACCAACTTTTACCCCGTCGCTCCTAGCAAGTATTATCTCAGGAGTAACACTTGCTGCGAGAGATAGACCAGCAGCACCTGCCCCAGCAATAGTAAGCAACTTACGACGTGAAATGCGATGTGTTTGTGACTCTGTACTTGTTTCTTCAAACGACGTAGAAACTTGTTTTTCTTTGTTGTGACTCATAAATTCTTTCCTTCTTTTTACTCAAACACAAATATAACCGTGCATAGAAATATAGTAAAACAACTAGAAACATCTGTATAGGGATATAACCCGCACATTTTCGAGGGTTTTCCCTCGTATCCCTCTAAAGCATCAAAGTGAATGCATCGTATGTCTTATTACTTTTGCCTTTTGAAAAAATACATGCTATAAAATATACGTGGCGTTCATAGCAAACACTAGTAGTACTAGTTCGGTAGTATACTTGCTGTTGTAGTTTATACTTTAAATAACCCTTCTTGATTAAGAACTTGGTGGAAGTTAGTCGTCTCTGACGGCTAAAATCGCCTCAACTACCCTGAAAACGTGATGTTGTTCTTTACATGAGAGGCGTCACAACTAACTTTCGATTAGATATTGTTACTGGAAGAGTAAACCATATGAGTGAAATAACTCGTTCATCATCAACATCAGTACAAGTAGTTGTAGTTAGTAAAAAACATCTGGAACAGGCAGGGCTTTGTTCTATTCTCAATAAAATGCCTGGTCTGAGCATAAGTGGAGTATTTCAGAGCTTTGAACAACTTACTACACAACTTACAAGTTCTCACGCTGACCTAACGGCTCTTTACAGAAAGCTTCATGTCACCTCTCGGACAGAAGCAGTCTCATTAATTATAAAAAGAGGATTTTTTATAGACTAAACTTGTCTCCACAATGGAGCATTCTTACTATTTGGAGGAAATAACATGCTTTTTTCTACAGAGATGCTAAATGCATGGCGCCTGGGTGCTATTGCATGCCTATGTCTAGTATTCAGTTTAGCTGGACTAGCTAAATTGCGAACACGAGAAAGCTTTATTCATAGCGTTGAGATACTCACTGGTTTACCAAGAACATATTGCGTGTTTATAGCTACCTGGCTTCCTAAGCTTGAGCTTTTTCTTGGTCTGGTATTGCTACTACCTATTTTTACACTTCCAGTAGCCATAATATTGAGCGTTCTAGTTGCATTTTTCCTACTTGTAACTTTACGAGTATACAGGCAAACTAACAGCTCATGCGGTTGTTTTGGAGATTTTGTTGCTGAAAAGCAGGGTGTAAG
>JBBQVS010000111.1:0-10998 GCA_038211295.1 Ktedonobacterales bacterium
GGCACCTTAACTATTTTTTTGACACTTCCCCACTTAGAAAGACGGAGAATTCTTCTTTCGACCAGACGACTTTCTCACAGCACCTTTCGAGACAGGAGTAGCGGCCGTTCTGTCCAAAAGCGTTTCACAGGCTGCGTATCCCGTAGGTTCCTGTCTGCCCGACAGTACCATCAGACCTTTGTCTAAAATGTTGAGGGCAGCGTTATGGTCTCTGTCCATCACCAATCCACACGAAAGACACACATGCGTTCTCACACTGAGACTCTTTTTGACGCGAGTGCCACATGCGCTACAATCCTGACTCGTGAAGTTGGGCGCAACTGCTGTCACAGGAACAGTATGTATTGTCCCATAGTAGTTGACCCACATGAGGAACTTGCCCCACGAGGCATCGCTTATCGATTTGGCAAGATGATGGTTCTTGACCATGTTCTTAATGGAAAGTTTCTCGTAGGCAATCAGGTCGCTAGACGTGATGAGCGCGTTCGCTGTCTTCCGAGCGAAATCTTCACGCTGCCTCTGGACTTTCAAATGCATCTTTGCCAGTCGCTTTTGTGCCTTTTTGCGGTTGGTACTCTTCTTGACGCACTTGGAATGTTTACGAGAAAGCCGCTTTACCCGCTTCTCTGCTTTTCGCAAGTAGCGAGGGTTCACAACCGTGTTCCCTTCGCTATCGGTATAATAAGCATTGAGACCCATATCAATGCCCAGCTGTTTCCCAGTAGGAACATGCTGTACTTCTCGATGAGCATTGACCTCGAACTGTGCATAGTACCCATCGACCCGTCTGACAATCCTCACACGGCGTATTTGGGGAATAGGGAACGTTGCGAGGTCTCGACACCCTATTAAACGGATACGTCCTATATTGCACCCATCGGTGAAGGTGATGTGCTTCCCATCAGGCTCTCGTTTCCATCCTGTTGCCTTGTATTCTACCAAACGGTTGTCATGCTGAAATCGGGGGTAGCCTTTCTTCCCTGGTTTCTTGGTTTTACAGTTCTCATAGAAGCGTTGAATGGAAAACCATGCTCGATCTGCCGAGGCTTGACGGGCTTGTGAGTTGAGGCACTCCGCAAAGCTGTACTGCCTGGCAAGCGTTGAGCAGGAGACTTGCAAATCATTGTTGCCAACGCCGCGAGAGTCCATCCACAAACGGATACACTTATTGCGAATGAACTGACATATCCTGATAGCGTTGTCAATCGCTTCTCGTTGCTTTTTGTTGGCATCAATCTTGTATTCGTAGATGAGCATCGTGGCGTCCTCCTTCCCTTGTTATTTGGCTAGCCGACGTTTGATGTAGTCGCGCAGTATCTAGATGACCATATTGTGAAACGAGCGGCTATCCTCCTGTGCAAACTGCTTTAACGCGGTGTACACATCGGAAGGATAGGTTGTATTAATCTTGGTGTCTTTCTCTGTGTTCGTATGTACAATCATAGCACAACATACGTATCATGTTAACACTCAATTTGTACATTGCCCTAACCCATCACGCCCCGAACGGAACGCCCTTTTATCCCCGTCTTAGAAAGAACGGAGCTTTATGGGCCTCACTGTAACTCAACAGGCGCAGCAAAACGTATTCTCAGTATAGGAGAAAAAAGGAGTATTTATTTATGGCACAACTACTTGTCACGGGCCTTATTGCGCTCGGTCTGCTTAGTATCACACTCGCCGTGTTACTCACACGTCAGACAAAAAAAGCGTGGCCTGTACAAGACGCGCAACCTGTACCTTCAATTTCGCAGGCAGAACAGCATGTGACGACCCTTTCCACTGAAGAGCAACAACGCAAAGCTCTGACATCTAGCGTTCCTCCAACATCGCAACCTGTGACTCTACCAACCATTGTTGACAATACCGTATCATCAGTAACACAGCATGTTTTGCCGATGCAGACCAAAGAACCTCTGCCCGAATGGTGGCACGAGCAATTTCAGTCGTTGACGGGACAGCTACAACACTTGCGTGAGCATAGCAAAGATGTGGAGCGGCAAATTGAAATTCTATGTGAGATCGCGACCCTCGCAAACGAGTTAGAGACACTGCAAAAGAAACACATTAGGACGGGAAGTAAGAAACCACTACTCTTTCCACTCAAGGTCAACAGGCAACCAACGGATGCATCGTATCTCACAGAAAAGCGTCCAGCCGTTCGCAAATACAGAATGAAGGCCATCTAGCCATATTCTGTATTCGCGAATAGGAAAGCCTAAAGCGAAACCTGTATCCACTGTTTTGCTTCACGTATTTCTTCATGAGTAATTGTGTGGCCGCCACTGTGCCAGTGCGTTTCAACATCAGCACCAGCTTCTCGCAACAACGTTACAAGTCGTTCCGTGTTTTGCATTGGCACAATCGGGTCACGACGGCCCGCGCCAATAAAGACGCGTTTGCCGGTCAGCTTCGGCATCTCCTCTGGCACAAGTGGCACCATCGGATGCAACAGCACAGCAGCCAGCAACACCTGCGGACGTAACAGGAGCATACTCGCCGCGATATTCGCGCCATTAGAGAAACCTACCGCGATCACCTTTTTCGCATCGAAGCTGTATATGGTGCTCGCGCTTTCTACAAAGTCAGCAAGTTCCTGTGTGCGCTGTATCAGGTCAGGTACATCAAAGACGCCTTCGGCGAGCCGACGGAAGAAGCGTGGCATTCCGTTCTCGGAGACGTTGCCACGTGGACTCAGCAACCCTACCTCTGGCGCGAGCATACGTCCGAGGTCGAGCAGATCGTTCTCATCGCCACCCGTTCCATGTAACAGGAGCAGCGTTGGCCCCTGTTTTCCTGCCTGTGTTGGCGGAACATAGTGATGAATAAAATCCATATTGCCTTTTTTCTGGTTCTCAAGGTTCTCCATCGTTAGTGTCCCGGTGTTTCAAACGGTGAGTGTACCAACGGCAGATCGCGCTCCAACTGCGGGCGTTGCGACTCCAACCACGGCGGCAGCTTGAGACGCGTGCCAAGTTCTGCGGGTGCTTCGTCTATCGCGAAGCCGGGGGAGTCCGTCGCAATCTCGAAGAGTACGCCGTTCGGCTCATGGAAGTAGATGGATTGAAAGTAAACGCGATCAAGCTGCGGAGTCACACTCACACCAGCACTCACCAATACCTTGCGCCATGCCAGTTCCTGCTCGTCGTCAGTTATGCGCCATGCGACATGATGTACGGAGCCTATCGCCTCTACGCCGCGTGGCTCATGAGGTAGGTCAAGTACATCGACAAACGCACCACTCCCGGCATTGTCCCCGGTTCCCACCTCGTAGCGTGTTCGATTGCCAGTCTCGCCAATGAGACGAAAGCCCAGCGTCTGTGTAAGCAACGAGACGGTGCGCTCTTTGCGCGTAATTGAGAGCGTCACCGCGTGAATGCCACGTATCGCGTACTCAATCGGCACTGGCCCAGTTGTCCAGCCGGTGCGCTGTTCCGCACCCTTGTGCGCGACTAGTTCAAGGCCCAACCCCTCGTGGTCGGTAAATGTCAGCACCTGCTCATCGAAGCGCGTTGTTGGCCCCGCGACCTGCACCCCCTGTTGCTTCAGTCGCTCCTGCCAGTACACCAGAGAGTTTTCAGGGACAACGAATGAGGTTGTCGTAACTTGCCCTGTCCCGCGTCGCCCCTTTGGCGAATCGGGCCAAGAGAAAAACGTGAGGATTGTACCCGGCGTCCCCAGATTGTCCCCATAATACAGGTGATAGGTGTCTGGCACGTCAAAATTAACCGTCTTCTTCACGAGATGTAACCCCAACACGCCAACATAAAAGTCAATATTCTTCTGCGGATCGTCCGTAATCGCGGTCACATGATGAATGCCAAGTAGCTGATTTGTCATTAGCTCACTCCCTTTTGTATTTCTATTTTGTATAGTATAGTATACTTGCTTATACTAACATAAAATACTATACTTTTATTTCGATAGCATTAGTGGAGAAAGAAATATTGGTATGGTAAAATATACACAAGATGTTATGGGACAACCTCGAAGACAACTCACAACCACAGATACAAGCGGGACGCGGACGAACACGCCGTCTCACAGAGTCGGCTGTCCTCGCCCTGGTACGTCAATGGCTACTCGATGAGTATGTCGCGGACTATGCTCGCTCACTCGCGGGAACACGCATTTTTAGACGCTGCTATCTTATCGATGCGCTGGGCGTAGCATCCAGAGGTCGGAAAGCACTTAATGCGCTTCATCCCGCCCTGCAACCGCTTTATACACTCACGCAGACGCTGGAGCAGGAGAGCAAGCCAATTACGCTTCACGGTCTCTTGCTTGCGTCCGGCAGTAGCAAGCGCAAAGATGCGCGTCGGAGCGCGAATCAGGAGGTACATATTCCTGAAGAGAGTGCTATTCTTGGTGTGAGCTGGTTGGAGGCGGCCCCCTACATTCTCGCTGAGGTTGAGCAGTCGCCCGCAATTTTCTTGCTCAACCCGTTTAGCAACACGGTTTTCACCAGTGACGACTTCGCCGCGCTCTATAAGCGAACCGCGCCTACCGAATTATGCCTCTTCCTTTCACATAAACAGATGGAGACGCTCTTTCTGACCGCCATGCGTTCGCCCGCGTATGCCATTGCGCTCACGGCATTGTTGCGGACGGATCGCTGGAAAGCACTTTCGCCGGAAGTGGGCGAGCGCAAAAAGACGCTTCATGCATGTATTGATCTTTTCATAGCTTCTATACAACGCTATTTTGTGCTACCAATTCAGCAACTCACCTTACCCGTTTTGCTGCGTCCCGGTAGCGTCGAGGCTATACCCTACACGCTGGTATTCGCGACGCGACGCCAGGATAGTTTTGTCAGTATGAACGACGCACTCTGCCGCTATCAACGCGGTGTGTATGCACAACGCCATCACGCGGTTCTGTATGAAGAGTGGTTCGAGGTGCAATACAGGCAGCGTGTCGAACGCGATTATCAACGGCTCACCGATAATATTATGCGCCAGGGCAGGACACAGCAGACGAGACGTTGGCCCGACCTGCGGCAACAGGTACTGGAAACGCGTTTCGGAGACTTTCTGTTGGCTGAGTATGACGCGGCAATACGCCACCTGCTACAAAGCGAGCTGGTGCGATGTGAGTGGCGACAAAAACAGCGTGCGGACGACAGTGAACGCTTGCCAGGAAATGATGACACATTGCTCTGGACAGAGGGGAAAAGCGCGCACAAAGAAAGAGGCGGTACTAGGGGGAAACATTGAGCATGGGGACACTCAATGTTATAGTAACACCTCCTAGAATAGTGTACGATAAAATCGTAGCTTTGGTGGCACAAATCCCCCGAATTGGGAGTAAAATTTCTTCGGGTCGCCACTATTCCCTTTAGCATCTATCATACCTCTTCCCACACCGGGTATAATGTCTTGAAATGGAAAAGAGAGACACAGACGTATGGCACGTAAACAGAAAAACTTTGATGCATTTCGTGATGCACAACTCAGTGGACAGATGGAACATAAAACGCTTTCAGACTCACAGGAACTAGCACTTCATGAAGTAGATGATGAACTATTATCGGACGAATCAGATACGTCCGATACAGAGCGGCCGCCTACAAACGTGACCCCTGCCTTCGAGCACGGCGAGAAGTATCACGAGGCGGGCAAGCGTGACGTAGAGTTGTATATTCGCACGTACAACACGCTCTTGCGTAGCTCTGGCGAGGTAAGCTTGAAAGCTCTAGTGCAGGCACACTACAATATCGATTCTAGCCTGCACCCAGATGCTCGCTCGCCTTTTCCCGACATGTCGGCGTTCATTTACAGCGTCCTGCGACTCCCAACGTCGATTATCTATTGTAACCACGTCCTGCTGGGACAATCGGAAGAAGTGTTTGTGCAACGCGGCTATCACGTCGATATGTGGCACGCAGTCACAGCGTCCGCCCGCCGTCGCAAGTGGTTTTTTGACGGAAAACAGACGCTGGCGGTGTATGTCGCGAGCGTAAGTGATACCGATGATATTGTACCTATTCTGGTCGCGTTTCAAATTGAATGGGACAAAATCTATTACACGCTCCATGCAGAGCCGACCACAATGCAGCTTTTAGAGACGTCTCAGATTGATCGCTCCTCGCCTATCTTCGCGGAGATCAGCAAGGTTTTACGCGAACGGTTGCATATCGCGCCCGATGACTGGCAGCGTTTAGAGGTTATCTGGGGCGATCATCTCTGGGAAACATTGCATACCATTGGGCAGAAGCGTAAGAGTTTTAGCCTGCGAATGCTTGGTGGCTCGCATGTTGGCTATGTTCGCGCCACGCGGAAATGGTGGACGCCCGTCGAAAACTTGCTCAAAACGCTTGACCTGCAAGACCGTCCTATGTACTTTGTCTCAAGCAACACGCATAGCCTTGTAAATCTCATCTCCGGTTCTCTGCTCAATCGCGAAGAGGAGCTAACACGTTACGCTTTGAGCGGGAAGGACCTGTACCTAGCTGACGAGTGCCAGAAGCTGCAACAATTACAGGTGCCGGGAAACTGGCAAAACTTTCTCTACTTCACTGCTCGCGAGTGGTCGCACACGCTCGATGGCCAGAAAATGCTGGTTGCGCGTGCGAGCGAAGAGCAGGAGCGGGGCATCTGGCACGTTGGAGCAAGGCATGGTCTGGAGATTGACGCACAGATTATCGACCTTGCGAAACTTCATCCCGCCGAGATTGACCCACGCTGCCGACTCCCGCATATGGACGATTTGCTGAAAAGTGAAGCCATCATCCTCAATATCGACTATCCGCTTGGCATGGCGGCCTATCGTATGATGCGCGAAATCATGGAAAACACAACGCAGATTCGTGGCATCTACATTCTAGGCAAGGCCGCAACCCTCAACGGCAGTATTGGAGATGTCATGATTTCTAATGTAGTCATGGACGAACATAGCCAGAACACCTTCTGGCTCGACAACTGTTTTCTAGCGCAAGATGTCCAACCTCATTTGATATATGGCTCAGTGCTTGATAATCAAAGGGCCGTATCTGTAAAGGGAACATACCTGCAAAATCGTCAGTATCTCGATTTCTACTATCATGCCAATTATACCGTCGTCGAGATGGAGAGCGGCCCCTATCTCAACGCTGTTTATGAAGACCAGTATCTGCTGCGTTACCCCGTCGGGGAAAACATCAACTTCGCTCGTCTGCCCTATGAGTTGGGAGTCCTACACTATGCCTCGGACACGCCCTACACGCGCGGCAAAAATCTTGGCGCGGGTAGCCTCTCCTACTTTGGGATGGACTCCACTTATGCCAGCACCGTCGCGATTGTACGGCGCATCTTTGACAACGAGATTCAGGCGGCGCAACAGGCCACAGTAACGAACGAGCAACGCGTCTAGGGTGTGATACAACGCACCCTTCACTGCTCTTGCGAAACACTCTCGCGTCTTGTATAATGTCATTTCCTACGACATTTTCTTGCCCTGCACACCTACTATTTCTAGTAGGTGTATCTTCAACGGGCCTGAATGTTTTGTTGTCTCCTACACAGTTCAGAAGCGAGGGAAAAGCACATGGTAGACAAGGTATCGGAAGAGACACTCGAACAGTTTTGGCTTGATATACGCGGTATCAAGAGTACCGATGAAAACATCTATCTTTCTGAACTACAGGCGCAAAAAATATTGAGTTCCATTGGCATCGAGGGCGCGATAATCGTTACGGTGGTACACGAATACAACCATGTGTACTGTATTCAGTGTGGTGACGAAACATTCTTCTTAAAGCTCTTCACAAAAGGATGGTACACACAACCACATGAGGGAGCGTACTGTGTGGAGCATGAACGGAGCGCGTGGCACATTCTGAAGAAGCACAGTATCGCAACACCGGATGTACTCATCACAAGCCAGCACGACGACAACCCGCTTGGTCTACCGTTTGTTTTGACAAGAGCGTTAGAGGGTACGCCGCTCGACGTGTTGGTGCAGCGTGCCTCACGGCAGGAGCTACACGCGCTTTTGCTCACGACAGGCGACTACTTACGCCAGATGCACGCGCTGACATTTCCCTACGCGGGCTACTTGATAGGCGACGATGGCCCCATTGGGCCACTGAGCGATGATGAGTGGCGGCATGGCATCTGGACAGCGCAACAATGTCAGGAAGACCTGTTTTCGTGGATACAGTCAATACGCCCGACGCTCTCTGAGGAGACCGCGCAACGGCTTGAGCAGCGTCTGGCAACGGCGGCAACGGAACTTGCTCTGGAATATGAACCACTGCGCTTCGTACATGGCGACTGTCACCTTGAACAAATCTTTTTACAACAAGAGGGCGCGTGCTGGCAAGTGAAGGGGATTGTCGATATGGAGATGGCGTCTGCGGGCGCGAGCACTGCCGATGTGGTGTATGTGTGTCGCGAACTGGCGCAGTGTCTCGCGCCAGAAACACGCTGGTGGGAAAGCTTCTTCGCGGGCTACGGGAGCATCCCCGATTTCGAGCGGTTTCGTTTGCGTCTGCTCAACTGCTGGTATCCTTATGGGGCGAACGCATGGCCCGGCAGTGGTGACAACGGCTTCAACCATCTCCTCGCCGCGAAGGATTGGGATGAACTGTTCTCGGACGCTCATCTTATAAAGGGGTAAATCAGAGTTTTATGGCATTGACTTTTGTCAACGCTTTGCTCTCACATCTTGACACACTCTCCCTCAAACTGCTAGGCTTACGTATAACAAATAACCTTAGCCTTTTTTCAAAAGGAGAAATTTTTATGCCCCACCAGATGTGGATTAACGGCGAGCATACGTCGGGACGCTCCAGTAGCGTGATAGAGGTTCATAACCCCGCTACTGAAGAGCTGGTTGACACGGCACCTGCCGCGAATGCTGCTGATGTTGACGACGCGGTTTCGGCGGCGCAGGCAGCATTTCATGCGTGGAAGAGACTGCCTGCGGGGCAGAAAGCGGAACTTTTGCACGAGGTCGCGCGAAAACTCTCCGAGCAGACCGATAAAATCGCCCACCTTTTGACGTTAGAGGGCGGAAAGCCACTTGTCGAGAATAAAGACGAAATGGCGTGGTCGGCGGCCTGTTTTCGCTACTATGCGGAGCTTGGGCGTAGTAGTCGAGGCCGTGTGATTCCGTCGGTGGAGGAGACACAGCTCGCGATGGTTCTCAAAGAGCCATACGGGGTAGTTGCCGCGATTGTACCGTGGAACTACCCTATTTTGCTGATGGCGTGGAAGGTCGCGCCAGCACTCGCGGCGGGCAATACGGTTGTGCTGAAACCATCGGAGATGACACCGCTTTCAACACTCCTCTGCGCGGAAATCTTCGATCACCTGCCGTCGGGAGTTGTGAATATCATCAGTGGCTATGGCAAAGAGTGTGGTGAGCCACTCGTGCTTGACTCACGAGTACGCGTTATCGCGTTCACCGGCTCGCTCGCGACGGGGCAGCGTATCGCGCAACTGGTCGCGCCACAGATGAAGAAGCTACATCTGGAATTGGGGGGCAAGGACGCGTTTATTGTCGCGGAAGACGCGAATCTTGATGTCGCAGTTCCCGGCGTTGCGTGGGCAGCGCTACTAAACTCAGGTCAGGTCTGTACCTCAACCGAGCGGGTGTATGTGCAAGAATCTATCGCGCCCCAATTCATTGAACGGATTACGGAGTATGCGCGTGGCTTGCGGCTCGGCTCTGGCCTGAACCCTGATACCGATATGGGGCCAATTATTGGCGCGAGCTACCGTCAAAAGGTAGAGACGCAGGTCGAGGCGGCACGCGCACAGGGAGCGACTATTTTAACGGGTGGTCAACGTCCGACACAGTTTGAGCGTGGCTATTTCTACGAGCCAACGGTCATGACGAACGTAACGCACAAGATGGCGATTATGAGCGAAGAGACGTTCGGGCCAGTTATTCCTATCATGACCTATCGCACCTTTGACGAGGCCATCGCGCTCGCGAATGACAACAAATTTGGCCTGGGCGCGAACCTGTATAGTTTCAATCCTATCAATGCCAAGCGCTTCTTTGAAGAGGTCGAGGCCGGAACGCTCTGGATTAACGATCCCCTGACCGACAACGACGCTGGCCCGTTTGGAGGATTCAAAATGAGTGGCATAGGCCGCGAGTTGGGCGAAGAGGGCCTCGACGAGTTCCGTGAGACCAAACACGTACACTGGGATTTCGAGGGTGCCGCGAAATCGTGGTGGTATCCCTACGGGAAGAAATAAATTCTACGCTCAAACGTTTGTTTCTTGAACGTGTTGTAACGCGTCTTTTATTTGTGTATAGACATTGTCGAGATGCTCTGGCATAACCTTGATATCGGCGATGACGGGCATAAAATTTGTGTCGCCATTCCAGCGCGGCACAATATGATAGTGCGTGTGGTCAGCGAAGCCCGCGCCCGCGACCTTGCCCTCGTTGATACCCATGTTGAAACCGTCGGGGTTCATTGCGTGCCGTATCGCTTTGAGGGCGAGTTGCGCCTGCGCCATGAGTTCGGCAAGCGTCTCGGCGTCGAGCAAGGAGATACTCCCAACGTGCTGAAAAGGGGCTATCATCAGGTGTCCATTGTTGTACGGGTATTTGTTGAGCATCATGAAACAACGCTCGCCGCGATACAAGATATGGTATTCGTCGTCCTTGTTAGCGGCAGGTTGCGTACAAAAAATGCATTCTGGTGGTTGCTCTGATTGCTCCGGCTTAGGCGTGATGAAAGCCATACGCCAGGGCGCCCACAGGTTTTTCATATCTCACCCTCTTTTCCAAAAAGAAAGAGTTACAGCAATATATACACTTTGACACTTCCCCGCTTAGAAAGCAGGGGAATTCTTCTTTCCGCCACGCGACTTGCCCGTTGTCTCTTTCGAGACAGGAGGAGAGGCCATGTGTCCGGAAGCGTTTTCTAAGGTGCAAGCCTTAGCTGTTCCCGTCTGCCCGACGGTACAGAATGCTTTGTCTAAGATGTTCAAGGCCGCGTTATGGTCTCGATCTAACACCACGCCACACGAGTGACACACATGTGTTCTCACGCTG
>JBBQVS010000112.1:0-10767 GCA_038211295.1 Ktedonobacterales bacterium
CTCACCTCAAGCGAGAGCGCACCGTGATCGGAGTCGATGTTGATGATATCGCCATTCTGCACCGCCGCGATTGGGCCGCCAACTTGTGCTTCTGGCGAGACGTGGCCCACAACCATGCCATGTGTGCCGCCAGAGAAGCGGCCATCGGTAATCAACCCAACCGTCTCGCCATACCCCTGCCCGACCAGTGCCGACGTGACCGCTAGCATCTCGCGCATTCCAGGGCCACCCTTTGGCCCCTCGTAGCGAATGACCACCACGTCACCATGTGTGATGTGGTGATTCATGATGGCGTCAAAAGTCTCTTCCTCCGAGTTGAACACCTTCGCTGGCCCACGGTGGTTGCTCACCTTGAGGCCCGCGATTTTGCAGACCGCTCCCTCTGGCGCGAGGTTGCCCTTGAGAATGACGAGCGGTGCTGTAGCGTGCAATGGTTTGTCGAGCGGCATCACGACTGATTGCCCTTCCGCGAGGTCGGGTGCGTGTTCCAAGTTTTCGGCGAGCGTCTTGCCCGTAACAGTGAGTGCATCGCCATTCAGATAGCCGCCTTTGAGTAGAACCTTCATCACCGCCTGTACCCCGCCGACACGATCAAGGTCTGCCATCACGTACTTGCCGCCGGGCTTGAGATCGGCGAGATGCGGCACCTTGCCGCCGGCGCGTGTGAAATCGTCTATGCCGAGCGGAATATCGAGTTGGCGTGCAATCGCAATCAGGTGTAGCACGGCGTTAGTCGAACCGCCAAGAGCCATCACTACCTTGATAGCATTCTCAAACGCTGTCTGTGTTAGAATGTGCCGTGCTGTAATACCTTGTTCGACCATGCGAACAATCGCCTGCCCTGAAGCGTAGCAGTCCAGTATCTTCCGAGCGGTGACGGCGGGCATCGACGAGCCGCCGGGCAGACACATGCCCATTGCCTCAATCGCGGATGCCATTGTGTTCGCGGTATACATACCGCCACAGGAGCCAGCACCTGGAATAGCACTCTTCTCTACTTCGTCGAGTTGTTCGCGGCTAATCTTGCCCGCGCTAAACTGCCCAACTGCCTCGAATACGCTCACAAGATCAACGTCCTGTCCACGACACACGCCGGGAAGAATTGTACCGCCGTAAACAAAAAGCGTCGGGGCATCTATGCGGGCAAGTGCCATCAGACAACCGGGCATATTTTTGTCGCAGCCGCCAAGCGCGACCACGCCATCGAAACGTTGCGCGTTCGCCACCAGCTCGATGGAGTCCGCGATGACCTCGCGGCTGGGAAGCGAAAACTTCATGCCCTCCGTTCCCATTGAAATGCCGTCGCTGACCGTGATTGTGCCGAATATCTGGGGAACGCCGCCGCCCTCGCGCACGCCCTCGCGCACCTTTTCCGCGAGCCTGTTGATGTGTGAGTTACAGGGCGTTATTTCGCTCCACGTACTGGCAATGCCAATCAAGGGTTTGTTGAAATCCTCATCGGTCAGGCCAACGGCACGTAACATCGAACGGTTGGGGGCGCGAACCACACCCTCGGTAATCATCTTGCTGCGACTATTGAGCGCGTGCTGTGCCGGTGTATCGTTCGTTTCTGGCATTGTAAAATGGCTTCCTTCCTCCCGCCAAAAAACAGGTTGAGGCGAGATTAGCATGAAATGAACCATCGTTGGTCTGCAAGATCACACGCCGTTGTGTGTAGGAATACGTTCCCGCTATTATACACGAAGTAAGCTTGCTATAGAAGTGCTTGCACCGTCCCCACTGTCACTGCCCTCGCTTGTCAAACGTGTTCTCAGCATAGACAACTTGACGGTAGGATACATACTTCTTAGAGACAGAAGAGGAATCGCTCATGGATATCATAGAAAACACAAGCTCTCTGGTACTACCACAGGGTACGGAACATATTGATGCCGCGCAAGGCTCGGTGTTCTTTATCGGCACGGCAACCGTGCTTTTGCGGTACGCAGGCTTTACAATTTTGACTGACCCAAACTTTTTGCATCAGGGCGACCACGTACACCTGGGCTATGGTATGACTTCGCCACGCTTGACCAATCCCGCCATCGCGTTAGAGCAGTTGCCTCCGTTTGACCTTGTGCTGCTCTCACATATGCATGAAGATCATTTTGATCGCTTCGTTGAGAAAAACCTCGATAAGGGAACAAAGATTGTGACAACGCCACAGGCCGCCATTGCTCTGCGAAAAAAAGGTTTTCCCATGCTTGAGCCGCTTCATACCTGGGAGACGCTGACTATCACAAAGGGCGAATATATGTTACGAATCACTGCGATGCCAGGTAAGCATGGCCCCGGCTTGATGGATGCTGCGCTACCCGATGTTATGGGAAGTATGCTGGAATTTCAGACGCGAACAGGCAAGACTCTTCTACGCTTGTACATCACAGGGGATACGCTGTTGCACGAGCAACTAGAAGCGATTCCGCAACGCTATCCCGATATCGACCTGGCGTTGTTGCATCTTGGTGGCACACGCCTTTTTGGAGTGCTGCTCACAATGGACGCAGAGCAGGGTATAGAGGCAATCAAGCTTATCAACCCGCGTAAGGCTATCCCCATTCATTACAATGACTATCCCGTGTTCAAGTCATCACTAGAGGACTTCAAAGCACTGGTCACTATGTCCGGCCTCGAAGACCGCGTTCATTATATGGAACATGGCGACACCTATACATTCGAGGTGCCACAGAGCCGCCGCTAATATCACACCACAAAGAGAACGTGAGCATAATTCATTGCGCTCACGCTCTCTTTTTTAGCGGGAAGATTTTTTGTATGTACGCTGTTAAAATATGTGTATAGCAGCTCTTGACAAAATTTGGCTGTCTCTGTTATTATAATTTTAGGAGTGTAAAAATTTTTGTTGTGAATGCTGAAAGATGACGAGGGTCGTATGTCACCAGAATTACACACGTTGCCAATCCGTGCGATAGATTGTTTGAAGTTGTGCTATAAACTTCGCGAACGCGGAGAGGCGATTACCACGTCTGTTATGCGCGAACGTCTGCAACCTCTGGAGGCGACGGGTCAACTCAGCGATGCAAGCGTGACGCAGCTTTTCAAGTGGCTGAGTGAGCGCGGCTATGTGCGGTATGTGCCGTATCACGGCGTAGAATTGACCGATATGGGGCATGTCATGGCGACAGAACTCGTGCGGCGGCATCGCCTGCTCGAACTGTTTCTTGTGCACGAGATGGGTTTTCCGCTTGACGAGGTTGATGCAGAGGCCGAACAGCTTGAACATGCAATCTCAGAGGCGTTTGTGGACCGCATGGATACACTGCTGGGCAATCCAACCGAAGACCCACATGGGGACCCCATTCCTAACAAAGCTGGAAGTGTCACGGCTTCTGTAGGTGAGCCGCTCTCGACGGTTCAGGCGGGGCTGCAGGTGATTGTGCAACGTGTAAGCGATGATCGGCCTGATTTGTTGCGCTATCTCACGGAACTCGGCCTTGTACCGGGCGTGCTTGTTAGTGTAGAAGCCGTTGCGCCTTATGGAGGTGTTTATACTATACGTATTGGGGAGCAGACGCACGCAATCGGTGATGTTGTGACACAGGCGGTTCTTGTTCGTCCAGTGGGCGGAGCGGGTAGCGCGTTCCCTCAAGACGCGGCGCGACGAAAGGAATAGTGATGAGCAACAAACCGTTAGACATAGATATACTCGTACCAACGCTTACCGATGAGGATGTGAAGCGAGCAATGGATCGCAAGCGCGTTCACCTACTACGAAATGGGCGTGGACGTAACCGCCTCGTCTGGCTACTCTGGTTACTGATCGGCCCTGGCATTCTCGCGATGTTGGGCGAAAATGACGGCCCTAGCATGATCTCCTACGCGACCACTGGAGCGAAGTATGGGATTGGCTTTTTTCTGCCTTTTATCGTTCTCACCTTCGCGATGGCTTTTGTGGTGCAAGAGATGACCGTGCGGTTGGGGGCCGTGACAAAGCGGGGACATGCTGAGCTTATCTACACTCGCTTCGGCAGTTTCTGGGGCTTCTTCGCGATGGGCGATCTTATCATTGGCAATCTGTTGACACTTGTCACCGAATTTATTGCAGTTCGTGCTGGTCTCGGCTTCTTCGGCGTTCCTCCAGTTCTTGCTGTACTGGGAACGTTCCTTATCATTATCGGAGTTGCGCTTTCGCGTCGCTATTGGACGTGGGAGCGCATCACGATGGCGTTTGCGGCGTTCAACTTCTTGTTTGTGCCGGTGGCTATTATGACGCATCCGGTTAGCGGACAAGTGGTAAGTGCGTTCTTCACCTGGGGGCCACTGCCCGGCGGTGTTACAGCAGGCTTTATTCTCTTGATGATGTCCAATATTGGTGCGACGGTCACGCCGTGGATGCTGTTCTTTCAGCAGAGTGCCGTTGTTGACAAGGGCTATACCGTTGCTGACATTCATCAGGGACGCATCGATACGGGCCTGGGAGCGTTGTTTGCGGCAACAACCGCGATTGCAACAGTGTTGGCAACAACGCCATTGTTCCTTCATCATGTTGACGCGTCTAACTTTCAAGGAGCGGACTTTGCTCACGCTCTTGTTCCATTTGTTGGAAACGTGGGTGCTACGCTCTTCGCGCTTGGCATCTTTGAGGCCGGTCTGGTCGCGGCTCTGACCATCTCTTCCTCTTCAGCGTATGCCTTTGGCGAGGTAACAGGGCGTTCGCATAGCCTGAATAGTTCTTTGCGCGAAGGGTGGCCTTTCTACGCCATTGTTATCGCGGCGGCAGGTATCGCGGCGGCACTGGTGCTTATTCCAAACGCGCCTCTGGTCTACATTGTTCTGATCGTCAATGTGCTCGCGACGCTCTCGATGCCGCCCGCTATCGTGTTTCTGCTTTTACTTGTCAATGACCGTGAGATTATGGGCAAATATGCGAATGGGCGACTGGCGAACTTCTTTGGCATCGCTGTAACCCTCTTTCTGATCTGTGCGGGCTTAATCTATGGGGTTACAGTTGTTTTCCCGCAACTCATTCCGGTCTAAAGCGTTCGTCACATAAAAAGTTGTCAAGCAGGACAATAAAGGAAAAATACTCATGGATAGCAAAGAAACAACAGAGAAACTCGCGACGAATCATCTGGAAGCAAGTTGGGTACATGGTGTGTTAGAGCCGGAGCAGTTATCCACCGCGAAGCAACCCTTTGGACGCCAGAAGATGAGCCGCACCACCGTGTTTATCCTGTGGGCATTGCGTGTATACGTGATCTTGATGGCCTTCCTGATCGCCTGGCAGATAACTGGCCCACAGGTGCTACACCTGCATCCATGAAATGGTCGGCGTGTTCGCCAATCCGCTAACTTGTTCCTTTCAACATAGTGGAATATCAATAGGTACATAAGGGTGTATTAGTATTTCATTCGTTGTAGATATATGAAAGTCAGTGGTTTCACTTTGTGTTACATAGTTGTTGTAGCTAGTATAGGCATCAATGGGAAAGTATAAGATAATTTGGGAGAGGGTGCTTCCTATAGACGAAAGAGATGGTAGTCAAAATTCTGCAATTCGTGTAAGAAACTGAAATGGGCTTGCTATAGAAACACCCAAAGAGGAGCTTTCCGTGCATTGGTGGCTCCCCTTTGCTGAAAGCAGCGATGCGAACATCTTTGATGATACGATGGAGTATTTTAGCGGCGGTTCCATTCAAGTCGGATCGAACCATCCAAGCGAATCACCTCGCCATTGAGCATGGTATTCTCGATGATGTGCTTGGCGAGAGCGGCATATTCTGCTGGTTGACCGAGGCGTGAGGGAAAGGGAACCTGCTGACCCAGCGATTGACGTGCGGTTTCTGGCAAGCCTGCGAGCAGTGGAGTGTCGAAGAGGCCGGGCGCGATAGTCATAACGCGGATACCGTTGCGTGCGAGTTCACGCGCGATGGGAAGCGTCATACCGACGATGCCGCCCTTTGACGCGGAATATGCCGCTTGCCCGATCTGTCCATCGAATGCCGCGACGGACGCGGTATTGATGATAACGCCACGCTCACCGTCGCCCTCTGGCGCGTTTTCGGCCATCGCAGCGGCGGCGAGACGTATCACGTTGAACGTGCCAATCAGGTTTACCGTGACGACTTTTGTAAACGTCGCGAGGCTCGCGGGGCCAGTTTTGCCCAGTACGCGCTCAGCACTGCCAATACCCGCGCAATTGATTGCGATGTGTAAGCCGCCGAACGCGGCAACGGTTGCCTGTATTGCTGCTTGCGTGCTTTCCTCGTCCGTGACATTCGTTTTTACAAAACGGGTTGCGCCACTCAGTTCTTGTGCCAACTTCTCGCCCAACTCATCATTGAGGTCGGCTATCGTTACTTTGGCACCTGCCTGTGTTAGAAGTCGCACACACGCGGCACCCAAGCCAGAGGCACCACCCGAAACGAAAACACCTTTGTTTGTCAGTTCCATAATCGCTGTCGCAACGAACCCATACGTCTGTGACGGTGATGGGAGTAATGCGACACCCCTTTCTTACAAACTCAGTCTCGACACATATTACATGTATATATAGTAGAGTATATATGTGGACAGAACGGTAAAGGTACATCTTCACCCGACCCGCCTATAAAGGGCAAGAACACGGGCTTCGCGTCGAGAAGATTGACTCTCGTCACACCTCCCAAACATGTAGCTGTTGTGGGCATCAAGCCCGAAACAATCGCCGTTCTCAATCACTGTTCCTTTGCCGCGCATGCAAGGACAGCCTCAACACTAACCTGAACGCGTCCTACAATATCAGAGACAAGTACATCGCTACTTCTCTTGCTGACTTCGGTACACCCTTCGTCAGTGGGTCTTTGTCAACAGACCTCTCGTCTTAAACTTCGGTTTAGGGACAAGTCCTTACGCCTTTAGGTGAAGGGTAGTTGACAAAAATATGCACTCTTTCACGCTCCAGAAAACGTTTCTCTAAGACAAAAATGTACTTCCGCCATTATACGCTTTTGGCGGGGACAATGCTACATTCTTGCTCACGGAGACGAATAAGATTAAGATAGGAGTAACAAAGAAAGGAAAGACTATTGTGATTACAAAACAAGAGCGTATAGAGGCACTTGAACGACAAATTATCCGTCTTGCACGACGGAAAGAGATACTTGAACAACGGAGCAATCGGTACTCGTGGGCGCGGGTCGCGCTCTTTTTTGGAGGTATTGGGCTTACCATCGTGGGCTATCTCTCGCCCGTTTGGTGGCTTGCAATTGTGTTTGCGCTGCTTGCAATCAGTATCTTCTCCACGGTTGCCTACTTTCAGGGGAAAATTGATCGCAGCCTTGTGCGACATAACATCTGGGCATCTATCAAAGCAATGCATATCGCACGGATGCGCCTGGATTGGGAAAATATTCCTGCTATTCGCGCTATGTCGCTACAGGCGGGGCATCCCTTCGAGTCAGACCTTGATATTACTGGTGAGCGTTCGCTACATCGACTTGTCAATACTGCGATATCGAGTGCGGGGACACAACGTTTGCATGAGTGGTTACTGAGTACGCACCCTGACCTCAACATCATACAGCATCGGCAGGCACTTGTGCGTGAACTCTTGCCACAGACGCGCTTCCGCGACAAACTTACGCTAAAATCGCTGCTTGCGTCTCGTCAGATCGCGGAACAACTGGAAGGCGACAGGCTTACGGTCTGGCTAAACCAAATGAGTGGCACGGACGCGTTACCCGCGCTTCTGTGGGGGTCGCTCGCACTCTGCGTACTAACTCTTGTACTTGCGGTGCTTAATGTTTTCGGTGCTCTTTCCCCGCTCTGGATTGGCTCGTTGGTATGTTCGCTATTTCTCTTTCTAAACACAAAAAAGATACGCGGCGACCTCTTTGAGGACGCGTTTTACTTGCGCGACGCCTTTGCGACGACAAGCACAGTGTTCGAGTATCTGGAACGGTATCCTTACAACTCTCCGTCACAGCTTAAACAGCTTTGTACTCCCTTTTTTGTGGAAAAAGAACACCGTCCTTCAACTATGCTAAAGGGCATTGCGCGTATCGCTAATGCCGCGACCCTCGCTAAAAATCCATATCTCTGGCTCCCTGTAAATGCACTTATTCCCTGGGATACCTATTGTGCATATCGTTTGCGACACTACAAAGCACGTCTCGCGGCCTATCTTCCACAGTGGTTAGATGTATGGTTTGAGCTGGAGGCTTTGAACTCGCTTGCATCGTTCGCATATCTGAATCCATCATACGCGCTACCCGATGTGTTACCTGACAGTATGTCCACGGAGTGCGACGTACTTTTCGAGGCGAGTGACCTGGGACATCCGTTACTGACCGATGAGCAAAAGGTGACAAATAGCTTCACGTTTTCGCGAACAGGGGAAGTTATTCTCATCACTGGCTCAAACATGTCCGGCAAAAGCACATTTTTACGGACACTTGGCATCAACTTGTGCCTCGCATTCGCGGGTGGCCCTGTCAACGCGAACATGTTGCACACAACACTGCTGAGGGTATTTACCTGTATCAAGGTGAGTGACTCGGTAACGGACGGCTACTCCTATTTCTACGCCGAGGTGCGACGACTCAAGGCACTCTTGAGTGAACTACAGCTAGACGGATATCCTTTGTTTTTTCTTATAGACGAAATATTCAAGGGGACAAATAACCGCGAACGTCTGATCGGTAGTCGCTCGTTTGTACACGCGCTCGCGGGCCATAACTGTCTTGGGTGTATCTCAACGCATGATCTGGAACTGGTAACGCTCGCCAATACTCTACTTGGTGTCAAGAATTATCACTTCAAGGAGGAGGTGATTGACGGGGAAATGGTGTTCGACTATCATATTCGCACCGGCCCTTCTCCCACCACAAATGCACTCAAGATTATGCAACTGGAAGGCTTGCCTGTTGATGAAATAGGAGAGAGAGTTTTATAGAAGGGAGCATTTAGTTGAGCATAGAGATGATTTGTTGTATTGTCTTGATGTGACCTTGAATTTCATGGCGGTCAGCAGACTGTGGCTCCAGCTTCAAGTATGCTTTGAGATCATGGAGCGCGTGAGCATACTGTTTTAATTGAAGGTGGATTGTACCTCGGTCTCGTCGTTCGCGTGCTGCGTCGGGTATAAGAAGCAAAATATAATTTGTGGTAATCAAAGCTTTCTTATAGTCTTCTTGCTCTAAATATGTATTTTTGAGATTGCTAAGTATACGCACGAGCAATTGTTTTGGCTTCATCGGCTCAAAAAAGTGCTGTGGTAGACGTGTAATTTTTCCATGTGATAGACGCCGTATCCGTTCGCGACAATCTTGTTCGCTAAGCAGAAGGCCACGCTCAAACGGGTCAATATACAGAATTTCGGTAGGCAGAGTACAACGCACCACAAAGTGGAAAGGGAGGCCCACGCCTTCGATGACCAGGCCGACACGCTTTGCGATCTCCATATATAGTAGCGAGAGCGAGATAGGAATACCAACGTGCTCGTCCAGCACTTTATTAAGAAAACTGTTATCAGGGTTATAATAATTACTTGTATTTCCTCGGAAGTCTTCTTCCTCAAACAATATTTTGTTTATAGCATCAATTGTAGTAATCGATGCTATATCTGCTTGTAGCATATTCTGAGGTGATGAACCCAGTAGCGCACGTACTCGATACGCAAGCGTATCAAGCTGAGCAAGATATTGGTTAATATCGAGGGACGGGTACTCTATAGCTGCTATGAGCAAAGCAGCTCTTGTAGTATCAAGTGTTTCTTCTGCTCCGGCTATAAGTTCCTCGAATGCGTGATGTGCAGAGTGGTATTTTGAAAATTCGTCTGTCATATTGGGGCATTTAACCATAAACGCTTACATAAAGCAAGGGCCAAACGTGCGATGTCCAGTAACGCATATCTCACGTTTGACCCTCAGCAAGGTGGGAAAATGTATCTCCCTTATAAAACAATCTAAGCAGGAAGAACGGGTGCTTTTAGCAATTCTGTGAGCGTAGATTGTTTCACGCGATATCCGCGACGTTTGCCACTATGGGGAAGCGTGATTGCTTCTAAGATACCGTTGTTGATCCATCGGCGTACCGTAGTGTCATCGACGCGTAAGCGACGAGCGACCTCATGAACAGTAAGCAGTTCATCTGTTTGCGCTACCGCTCCATTTGTACCTTCACTTGATAAGACTTCCATTGTGTTACGACGAGCCACGAGCATACCTCCTGTAATTATGAAGTAGACCGAGGAAACAAACTTTTTGGTTGTTCCTATAATTATTTCCTCAGATTAGAATAACTGGATATGTATAATGTACACACAATGTATATATCATGTCAAGTGGTGCGGCCAATAAGTATCCTTAAATAGGTATTTTGGGTAAATTTAGACAACAAAAATGTATAATAGTGCTGTTACATAACAAGGTGGTACGTGGAAATAAAAACATACGGGGAATTTTATTTCGTCTAATTACTGATGAAATGACCGAGAGGCGCACAAGAAAAGCCCTCTTCTGATATAGAAGAGGGCTTTTCTTGTGCGCCTTGTATCCGAATCATGTTCTTTACCTCAATTTTGCCGAACGCCTCACATGTCATCTGACCACACCAGATTGCGTTTAACCGCAAAAGAGTGAAGCAGAGGAGACGACTAGCACATCATCGTGAAGAGATTTGTATAGAAAGAAGCCGTTCGATCATTAGGGCCGCTTCGCTGCGTCTGTTACCAGAGGTCCGCGTGCGGTCTAGCAACCAGGTACTCTTCCTGGGATCTTGTCTTGCACGAATGCAAAAGGGAAGACTCATCTTGGGAGCGGCTTC
>JBBQVS010000113.1:0-10404 GCA_038211295.1 Ktedonobacterales bacterium
TATTTTTTGTTTTTATTTTTTACTCTAAAACACAACAACACAAAAAAAAAAAATATACAAAAAAAAAATCCCCCTCCCGCGGCCCCCACATTCCGGCCCGGGGGGGGGCGGGGTGCCCCCCACCCCCCCCCCCCCCCCCACCCCGCATATTTGTCACGCGCAACCTGTGATGTGTTATACTATCTCTATGAACCGAACTTTTTTCGTCACAATCTCTATGCAACGCACACTCACCGACCCCTACCTACTCGCTGACGGGTAGCGACGCCTCTACGTGCCTCGACTCAAGCAAATATGTATCCCTATTTCGTGCAATATTTGCCCGACTCACCGTGTTATATTCTACAAGAAGAGGACACCCCGCGACAGAGTGTTTCGCAAAAACAGCGTATTGTTCAGGCGGGCGGACGTTCGGAAGGAAGACAATAATGGACCTAATGGAGAAGCTAGCGAGCCTGGCGCAACGCTACGAAGAACTCAACAATTTGATGGCACAACCAGAGGTGCTGAACGACCTGGAACAACTGCAACGCTACGGACGTGAACACGCGGACTTAGAAGATGTCGCGAACAAATACCACGAACTGCTCGCCATCGACAAGCAGATTGGTGAGATGCAAGAGCTGTACAACAGTGAAGACGGCGAGATGCGCGACATGGCCTACGAAGAGATGCAGCAGTTCAAAACACATAAAGAGCAGCTGCTGGAAGAAGTCAAGATCATTTTGCTCCCAAAAGATATACTCGACGACAAAAACGCGATTGTGACCATTCAGGGTGGCGCGGGTGGCGACGAGGCGGCTCTTTTCGCGGGCGAACTCTTCCGCATGTATACCCGTTACGCGGATACGAAACGTTGGAAGGTTGAGATACTCGATATCAACGACACTGAGCAGGGCGGCGTCAAGGATGCAACATTTGTGGTCAAGGGTAAGGGCGCGTATAGCCGCATGAAATATGAAGGTGGGACGCATCGTGTACAGCGCGTTCCCGCGACGGAGGCGAATGGACGCATTCATACCTCTACCGCGAAGGTCATAGTGCTGCCAGAGGCGGACGACATTATCCAGATTGAGATTAAAGATAGCGACCTGCGTATCGATGTGTACCGCTCGACGGGACATGGCGGGCAGAGCGTCAACACAACGGACTCGGCAGTCCGCATCACTCACCTGCCGACGAACCTTGTTGTCACCTGTCAGGATGAGAAATCACAACTCAAAAACAAGCTTAAAGCTATGACGGTACTCAAGGCGAGGCTCTGGGATATGGAAGAAGCGAAACGGCAGGACGATCTACGAAAGACGCGCCAGTCGCAGGTGCAAACAGGTGATCGTAGCGAGAAGATTCGCACGTATAACTTCCCGCAGGATCGCGTGACCGATCACCGCATTGGCCTTTCGCGCCATAACCTCCCCGGCGTCATGAATGGCGAGTTGGATGGCTTTATCGACACACTGATTACCGTCGATCAAGCCGACAAACTGCAAAGTTTGTTTGAAGAGGTCAAACGCTAAAAAAAGAAGTGTAGCAAGATCGTAAGAGTCTTATATAAAGCTGCAAGTTTTTGACGAAGCCGCAAGCAACTTTCAGGTAAACCGCAAGCGTTTTGCACAGATGTTGTAAGATGCTTGCGGTTTCTATGTAGCCTTCCTACAGTTATCAGCTAAAGAGGAGATACCCACGATGCCATTTGAGCAGCCGCAATCGATTCGTACCATATTTTTCGACGCGGGCTTCACGCTGTTGCGTCCAACGCCCTCAGATGCGGAGATTTGCCTTGAAGTCTGTCAGAGCCTGGGCCTGCACATTCAGTTGGACGTGATGCAACAGCGTATGCATGAGGCCGAAGACTATTATTTTCAACACATGCGAGCTAACAGGTACACCTGGGGCGATGAGCAGGCCATCAATACGATGTGGGTTGGCTTTTACGCAAATTTACTGCGCCCACTCATCGCGGAACACGACGAGCAACGCCTCCACCAACTCGCCAGCGCAATCACCGAAGAGTATGGCAAGCACACACGTTGGGAAACCTACCCTGATGTGTTACCAACACTTGAGGCACTGCAACGCGCGGGTTACACAATGGGCGTCATCTCCGACTGGGGTATTGTGCTCGGTCCTATTCTCAGAGGTCTAGACCTCATCAAGTATTTCGATGCCGTACTCATCTCCGCCGTGACCCGCTACGGCAAGCCATCACCACACCTCTACGACCTCGCGTTACAGCGAACAAACAGTATTGCCGATTACTCACTGCACATTGGCGACTCCTACGTACCCGATGTGCTGGGGGCGCGTTCCGTTGGTATAACGCCAATTCTGCTAGATCGCCCACACCGCCTTGAGCAGAAAACCGTTGATTGTCTACTCGTTCATTCTCTTGACGACCTCCTAGACGTGCTAGAGGTTAAAAGACTATAAGAATACTCTAACACTCCAACAATCTCCTCCCTATGCTATAATCAAGCGTACAACCTCAATTCCATTTAGTCGCATGTGGTACAGAAACAGCAGGTGCATCACATCGCCACTATGAGGTAGGATGCCGAGCTGGTGCGCGGTCTCAAGCGGCGTGTCGAACGTCTGCACAGCGTTTGTTGGCACGATGACACGCATTTTGCGGTCGTGTGCGTTAGCATAAAGTTTGAGGTGCATCGCCATCTCGTGAACGCACAGGTCTGTACAGTCGCCAACAACGACAGCAACGCTGAGGTCGCGGTGAATATCTTGCCACGCCAGCAACTCCGTCCCATGAAAGGGATTGAGCGAGTTTTTCGGCACAATCGTGAACAGGTCAGCGAATGGTAAAGAGGCCAGTTCGGGGATTGTCTCGGCCTCGCTCGTGCCTGCAATACAATGCGGCGGGTAGCTCTCGAACTCGACTGCATCCCGCGTGTGGGCATCTTGCGCCAGTATAAAGTCACGGACACCTGCCGCGTGCGCGTCTTCAAAGACCTCTACAACTGCTGGCACAATCCCCTGCACACGCGGACTCGACAACGGCCCCTCGGTACAAAAGCCCTTAATCATATCGACACTGAACAGCGCGACCCGCTCCGCCTCCACATCTTCGCGCAGGTCGTGCCACGCGATAGCAGGTAGTTGCTGCTCCCAGTCAACAAGTGCCTGTAAAAATGCTGTCCCTTGCTCAAGAATAGTTGGTGTTATCATGCTCTACTTCCCCTCTGGTGGTACGGTTATAACTTCTTTTCAGCCTCTGGATTGAAACGATACAAACGTGCAGGACGGTGCGTTCCCTCCATCTTTTTCTCACCCGTATCTTCAAGAATGCCTGTCGAGAGAATTTTCTTGCGAAAGTTGCGCTTGTCCAGCTTCTTGTGCTGAATAATCTCGTAGACCCATTGTAGTTCGCGCAACGTGAATTGTTCGGGCAACAAACTGAACGCGATTGTGGTGTAGTCGAGTTTGCCGCGCAATCGGTTCAGCGTGTAATCAAGTATCTTGTCATGATCGAAGGCGAGCTGAGGCAGACTATACACGGAGAACCACCCAACATCTGCCGCGTCGCTCGCCGCACGCACCTGCAAGCGTTCAGAGTCGAGCAGGGCAAAGTAAACGACGGTAATCACGCGTGTACGTGGATCGCGTCCGGGGTCGCCAAACGTGTATAGTTGTTCCAGATACACGTCCTGTAAGCCCGTCTCTTCCTGTAACTCACGTTTCGCAGCGGTCTCCAACGACTCATCCATGTTGACAAAGCCACCCGGAACCGCCCACATACCCTCATAGGGCCACGACCTGCGTTTGACCAGCAACACCTGCAAATCACGCTGACGTAAGCTCATCATTACCACGTCAACCGTAACAGAAGGCCGCTCATATTTGCTCACATCGTAGCGATGTGCCTTTGCCTCGCTACTCTGCTCATGCTGCTCTTTCATCCAATTATCCCCCGAATACTCGACAAACTACTCAGTACACACTCTCCTAATGAAAGTACCATTCTCTGGTAGCTACGACTTAGTGTATTATATACACTAATATACCGTATGAAGTGTGTTGTTGTCAAGGGGGAGTGACATAAAAATACTTTTGAACAAGCGCATTTAGAGTAGTACGCGGACAGGGAAGCCATATCACGCCCCGCGTTCGGCAAATGTGAGTGAGCTATGCGTCACGGTGACATTGACCTCGCGGTTCCGCACACCCACGCGAACGGGGGTCACTTCCACAACTTTTTTGAGACGTTGTGCCACAATCTCGGCTCCATGCGGTTCCGCACGCAAAACAGCGGTCATGATACCAGCCCCATTGAGCGAAAGTTTGTCCTCTTTGCGTACACAGGTTCGCAGCAGTGGCAGGAGTTTACGCGCCGCCTCTGCCGCCTCGCGATCCTCACGTTCGCGCACGGTGTCGTTGCCGGACGCGCCTTCGAGCGTAAAACGCAGCACAAGCACGCTCTGAGCATTGCAAATACGACGCATCTTGCGTTGGCCCGCCTCTAAATCCTTTGTAGAGTCCACCATCTGCCAGATATATTGCTCACGCTTGCGCCAGAAATCATAATACCCCTGTAAGCGTGCCACACCTTCAAGCAGTATCGCACCGAGCGTCCAGAGAGCCTGACGGGGTGTACTCATGGTAAAGTCACGGCATGTAATCAGTTGGCGTAAAATTGGCGCGGCCTTCATCGTTGATGCTTCGTAGTTCTGTTGGGCGCGTACTTTCAGGTGGCCCGCGTAAATACGCCGACGCTGCTTGAGAAAGTCGCGCACGGTCATGGGGCCTTTATTATATACTACGCAATCGGGCGTGTAGAGGACGCGGTAGTTCAATTGTGAAATAAAAGCTTGAATGGAAATTTCGTCAACCGCACTGTGCGCGGGTATGGCAGGAATGACCGTCCGAAACGCGATAATCTCGCCCAGTTTCGCGTGTGCGCGTGCCACGCGGTCATGCAGACGCCATAGCAGATGTACCGCGTGTCCCATGAAGGTCGCGGCATCATTGACAGGGACAGGACGCCCACCCGTCATGCCAATCTCTGCATCGAGAAAAGGCGCACACAGTCGCTCTAACGCGAACACCTCTGGTATCACGTCCGCGCCCACAAGTACCGCGACCTCGCTAGTCGTCTGTTTCAAGAAAAGATTGATCGCCGATGCCTTACCCTCGCGTCGCTCTTGTACACACACACGAATACGCGACTCCCACAGCGCAAGCTCTGCCACGATTGGCACGGTGCGATCTGTACATCCGCTTGCGACAATCACAACCTCTTCGATACAGATTGATGGCCCCGTCTGTTGTAGTACGGCGGCAATGGTACGTGCTATATTTGCCTCCTCGTTGTAAGCCATGATTCCTATACTACATCTCACACGTTTCGCTCGCACATCACTCTCTTGCTCACGCGCACGCTCTCTTGTTTCTCGCTGCTCTATCTTCGTCGCCATATGTGGCCTCTCCTTCGCCAAACATTAGTGCTTTCCCTGAAATAAACCTCCCTGCGACATTTTATTGTGTTTCAATATGACTTTTGGGCAGGCATAGCTCTTGTGCCTGATACGATGCAATCTCACATGCGAGCAGCGTTTCAGAAAATTTTCAGCCCCCTCGACGTGATTACCGTACTATGATATAATCGCGGCAACGTTTGAAAATATACGCGGTCTTTTCTTTGTATGTCTCGACACGCGAAAGCGAGGAAACTCTTGGTATTAAGCACATATCTTCCGGCAATCAGAATAGTACAAATTATTCTCTGTGTCGCCGTTATCATTTTTATCTTATTGCAGGCGCGGGGCGCGGGTCTCGGTAGTGCCTTTGGAGGCAGTAGCGCGGGTTCTGTATTCAAGACACGACGCGGTGTGGAACGCCTTATCTTTAATACCACTATCGTGTTCGTGGTGCTTTTCTGTCTCATCTCAATTCTCAGTGCAGCAATTCGATAAGCTACGGAGCAGAAAACTGGTTAAATCCTTATGTGGCGGGTTGGGCTACCAACAACGCAGAGCACTTTTTGTACTGCTCTGTGGTATGCTTTTTTGCACCTCTGGATGCGGTCTATTTTCCAGTAGTCAAACAATCACGCCACCAGGACATTTCGCGGTACAGCAGGCTCCTAAAGCACGTCTGACCTATGTAGCGATTGGCGCGTCCGATACGTTTGGCATTGGCACCGATAACCCACAGACGCAGAGTTGGCCTGTTGACCTTTCCAAAGACTTAGGGCAAAGTGTTCATCTTGTCAATCTTGGTATCCCCGGCGTTCATGCAGATAGCGCGTTGCATGTCGAAGTACCGATTGCGCTGGACAACCATCCAGACGTGGTGACGGTCTGGCTTGCCGTCAATGATCTCGCGGATAACGTGCCACTTGCCCAATATACTCATAATCTTGACAACATCTTGACTTCCCTGCAAACCCTGACGCCCCATACCCGTATCGCGGTAGCCAATGTCCCCGATGTGACGCTGCTCCCGCGCTTTCGCTCAAGCGATGCTCAGGTTCTACACGGACGTATCGCCGCGTACAATACTGCTATTGCTACACTCGTACAACGTCACCATGTAGTACTCGTCGATCTCTATGCACGTTGGCAAGACCTCGCGAACCATCCCGACTATATCAGCGACGATGGTTTTCACCCGAATGTCTATGGGTACGCTGCTATTGCCGCAATTTTCTATCAGGTTCTACAGGAAAACACGTAGATGACGCAAATCTTTGGTATCCCTCTCGACACACTCACGACGGTTCTCGTCAGCATAACACTTGTGATTGTTGCAGTAGTCCTCTTGCTAGCACTCTTCAACCGCATCTTCTTCAAGATAGGAGTACGCAATATTCCACGCCGCCGCTTGCAGATGCTACTGATTGTCTTCGCGCTGATGCTCTCGACCACGCTTCTCTCCAGTGTGCTTGCGACGGGTGATGTGATTACCGCCGCCGTACAAAGTGTCGCCATCTACAATTTTGGCAATGTTGATGAGATCGTCGAGGGAGGCGACGGGCCGCTCCACCTCTACTCCACTGGAGTTTACTACGATCTACTTGAACAGAGCAAACACAACTCCAATGTTGCCGCGCTAGGGGCCGCTCTGCGTGAAACCGATGTACTCGTCGCCGACCAGACCTCGCGGCAGGTACGCTCAAAGGTAACGGCGCTGGGCATCATTCCCGATAGCGAACGGGGCTTCGGTGGAATGCAGGACGCGGCGGGCAAGAAACGGCTCACGATTGCCAGCCTCGCCCCCAATCAGGTCTACCTCAACCAGACAGCCGCGCAGTTGCTCAGCGCACACGCGGGCGATACGCTCTATCTCTACTCAAAGCATTGGGCGGGGAAACGCTACACAATGCATATTATGGCGATCGTGCAAAACGGCGGACTGGTTGGCGACAATCCATTTCTACTCACAACCGCGCGTACTTTTCAAGACATTGAGGGCAAGAGTGACAGCATCAATCAGGTCTACGTCGCCAATCGCGGTGGTGGCGGCATCAACGGCGTAGACCTCACGGATCGCGTAACCGACTCGCTTGACCTCCCTCACGGCGTCCACTTCATTGGGATCAAACAACAAAGTATCACTAATTCGCAGAAGGCACAGGATATCTTCTCGCGCATCTTTACCCTCTTTAGCCTGTTCGCGTTGGCAATTGGCTTGCTGCTCATCTTTTTAATCTTTATTTTGCTAGCAGCCGAACGACGCGCTGAAATGGGGATGGCTCGTGCGATTGGCGTACAGCGTCGCCATCTAGTTTTGATGTTTCTTTTCGAGGGAGCAATCTATGACCTGCTCTCATCGTTTATCGGGCTTGCGGTTGGCGTTGGCCTCGGCGTACTTCTCGTGGTCTTTCTGGGGCCGATCTTGGTGCGCTTCAATTTTCCGCTCAAACTGACCTTTCAGCCGCGTAGCCTGATTATCGCCTATTGCCTCGGTGTTATCTTTACCTTCTGTTCAGTCGCGCTCTCGTCCTGGCTCGTCAGCCGTATGACGGTGGTAGAGGCGATGCGCGACCTGCCAGAGCCAGGAAAGTATGCTCTCTCGTTAGGAGAGTCAGGCGCACGCTTTCTTGACTTGTTTAAGCAATTCGGGCAAGCATTGGTGCGGCGTCCTCAACGCAACCTGCGCCGAGCACGTCGCATTCTGCTGGAACACATTCCAGATACTGCCCTGGGCCTCGTGCGTTCGCTCATCACGCTTGGCTTTTTACCGTTGCTTCTAGGCTACTGGCTTGTGCAGATTGGACTGGATACCATCAAGGTTATTCCTTTCTCGCTTGGCCTCTCGCTGCTTGTTATTGGCGGCGGTCTACTGCTCAAAGCAACCTTGCTTCTGCTCTATCGCGTCAGCGTCGGTATCTCACGATGCACTACCACAATTCTCGATGAACGCACGGACGCTATCGAACGCGCCCAACGTGAGGACACGGTAACACGGATATTTACGCGCGTCGTCTCCACGCTTATCGCGCTGGCAATCGTAGCATACTGGGCATTGCCCGTTGACATACTGGGGCAGGTTGGTCTCCCACGCTTTCAAGGTGGTATTGAGGTCTTCTTTATCGCGGGCATGATGATGATTCTGGGCGCAGTCTGGATTGTTGTCATCAACGCAGAATTGATTGTACAGCCTCTACTGGCACTCTGCGCTCATATTCCCAGTATCTATGCCATGACACGGCTAGCGTCGGCGTATCCTCTCCATAGACGCCTTCGTACTGGACTTAGCGTGATTATGTTTAGCCTCGTCGTCTTTGCAATGACGGTCATGGCGATTATCACCAACGCAATGCAGAACTCCTATGTGGACATCAACACACAAACCGGCGGCTATGATATTCAAGCCACAGCGTACTTTAAGTCGCTCCATGACATCAACGCATCATTGCAACAACACGGCCTGAACCCGAACATGTTTGTCGCCACTGGCACACGCAGCACAACGGTGGTCGGCGTGATTCAGCCAAGCGCGGATACTCCACGCTGGTCGCTCTATCCGGCGCAACTTGTGAGTGGGAGCTTCTTGCAGGGTTATGGGGTTCATCTCGCGGCACGAGCGCAGGGGTTCACCAGCGATGGTGCTATATGGCAAGCGTTACAAACGCACCCTGACTACGCACTGATTGATAGTAGTGCGCTCCCGTACAATCCGAACGGCGCGAGTAACGGGGTCTATGACCCTTCCTCACCATCCGCAATTGCTGCTGGCGCACCCGCAACCCCGCCGGGGTTTGACTCCGACTTCACCTTCGCCGTACACGGCGTCTACCAGGGTGATACCAGTTTCGCCGCCGTACCCGTCTGGATTACGGGATTGACAGTCAAGCAGTCGGTCAAGTTGACCATTATTGGCGTTGTTGACAACGGCGATAATGCCCACTTTGGCCTCTATATTCCCCGTTCACCCTATAGCAATGCCAGCATTGACGCGAGTACAAATAATAGTGGTGGCAGTATCGGCGGTAACTCACTTGACTCTAACGCGCCTGAAGCACAAACATACTACTTCAAGGTCGCGCCTGGACAAGATAAACGCGCAGCCGCTGTTGCGCTTGGCTCCGCATATCTTGATGATGGTCTGGAAACAACTGTACTGGAAGACGCCATCTGGCAGGTACGAGGCCCCCGTATCCTGTTGAGCAATGTCTTATTGGGCGTTGTCGGTATAACCCTTCTGCTCGGCGTCGCGGCCCTCGCGATCACAGGAACGCGTGCAGTAATCGAGCGACGCCAGCAGATAGGAATGCTGCGCGCGCTTGGATGCAAACGACGGCTCATTCAAAGCTCATTCCTGCTCGAATCGTTCTTAGTGGGAGCGTTGGGTAGTTTACTGGGTATCATACTGGGCGTCCTGCTTGCCCGTAATATCTTCGCGGCAAACTTCTTTGAGCAATTTCAGACGGGCCTCACCTTTTCTATTCCCTGGAATCAGCTTGGCATCATTGTAGGAGTCGCGCTATTTGCGTCATTCCTGGGCGCGGTATTGCCGTCATGGCAAGCCGGAAAAATCACTCCTGCGGAGGCACTGCGTTACCAGTAGCGAGAAAAGGTGTAGTTGCTATCCGGCCTCCGAGCACTCAACGGTTGTACGCATTCAGGACGACAGAAACACAAAAGAGTGGGTATAAAGCTACATTTGTAACTTTATACCCACTCTTTTCACTGCTTGAAGAAATAACTACCTCAATTTTGCCGAACGCCCTGTTGTACTGCAAGAGTACGAAGCAGAGGAACAACAGCATATCATCAGTTGACCCGCTTGAAGATACAATTTTGTTAAAGAAAGAAGCCGTTCGATCATTAGGGCCGCTTCGCTGCGTCTGTTACCAGAGGTCCGCGTGCGGTCTAGCAACCAGGTACTCTTCCTGGGATCTTGTCTTGCACGAATGCAAAAGGGAAGACTCATCTTGGGAGCGGCTTC
>JBBQVS010000114.1:0-10272 GCA_038211295.1 Ktedonobacterales bacterium
ACATATGCGATTCTTGCGGAAATTGGTTTCGAGTGTCTCGGTCTGGGTGACGTAACCATTCCAAGCTGGGGCGTGATGCTCTTCTGGGCGCAAAACAATGACGCCCTCTTACTCGGCGCATGGTGGTGGTTCGTGCCACCAGGCTTATGTGCTGCGCTTGTGGGTGCCGCGCTGGCCTTTATCAACTTTGGCATCGACGAGGCGGCAAACCCACGCTTGAGACGCGAGCGCAAACCAAAGATGGTAAACGCAAAACGGGTCGCACACCAAAAGAAAGAGAGCGTTGCCTGATGGCTATTGCAGTCGAGAAAGAGACCTTGCTTGACGTAAGAAATCTCAGCGTTGACTATACCGCCGCCAATGGCACGGTTCACGCAGCAACCAATGTGAGCTTCACCCTGAAACGTGGCGAAATTCTTGGTCTCGCGGGCGAAAGTGGAAGCGGTAAGTCCACGCTGGCGTATGCCGTCTCACGCCTGTTACGCCCGCCCGCCAAAATTGTAGGCGGCGAAGTAATCTATTATCCGCGTTCACGTGCTGCTGCTGACGCAGTACATATCACCGAAGCCAGTTCCCACTTACAACACGGCAAGCGTCCTACAGATGATCTGGGCGAAACAGAGCCAGTTGATGTGCTGGCACTGACCCCCACACAGTTACGCGCGTTTCGCTGGAGCGAGCTTTCCATTGTCTTCCAGAGCGCAATGAACGCGCTCAATCCAGTGATGAACGTTGGTAAGCAAATCATGGATGTACTCAAGGTACATCGGCCTTTGATGGGGCCTACCTCACGCAAGCAACGCGCCCTTGAACTGCTCAAACTTGTAGGTATTGCGCCTGACCGCCTGAACAGCTATCCACACGAACTAAGCGGTGGAATGCGCCAACGCGCTGTGATCGCGATTGCGCTGGCCCTTTCACCCGAAATTATCATCATGGACGAGCCGACAACGGCACTTGATGTAGTAGTGCAACGTGAAATATTGACGGAGATTATGCGTCTGCGCGAGCAACTTAGCTTCTCGGTCATCTTCATCACACACGACTTGTCATTGCTTTTGGAACTCGCGGACAAAATAGCGATTATGTACGCGGGAAAACTTGTCGAAACGGCGTCTCGCCGCGACCTCTACTCACACCCACGCCATCCGTACAGCTATGGCTTGCTCAAATCGTTTCCAACAATTAACGGGCCACGTCGCATCATGACAGGTATTCCTGGGTCGCCGCCCGACTTACGCAATGTTCCCACAGGGTGCGCGTTCCATCCACGCTGTCCTCTCGCGTTCGATGCATGTCGTAGTATCGTGCCAGCACTACAATCATCCACGAGCGAGAGTCCACTTCAGCTTGTCGCGTGCCATCTTTATCACAGAGAGCTTTCACCAGAGGGGCCACCGTCCGCGTCCGATTTTGCTCAGAAGTATCAAACACTACGTACAGAAAGAGAGAAAGCCGAATGAGTGTCGCGAACCAATCAGTACAACCACACGAGCACACCCGCCCAGAAGAGGCTATTCTTGAAGCGAAGCATGTTCGCAAACTCTTTCCATTACGGCAGGCGCGTTTATTTGGCCCAGCACGCGCCGTTCACGCGGTAGAAGATACCTCACTCGCGCTCTATCCTGGACACGCAACCGCGCTCGTAGGTGAAAGCGGAAGCGGAAAAACAACGGTTGCGCGTTTGCTCGCGCGTATGTACGACCTGACCTCTGGCACCTTGTACTTTCGCGGCAATCCCGTAGACCTCAAGAGTGGTACGTCTCTACGAGCCTATCGACGCCATGTGCAACTCGTATTCCAGGATCCGTTTTCCTCACTTAATCCAGTGCATACCGTGCGCTATCATCTCAGTCGCCCCTTGCGCGTTCATGGACATGCACACACACAGGTAGAGGAAACGGAACAAGCTTTGGCATTACTCAGAAAAGTGAGCCTGAGTCCCGCCGAGCAATTCATCGAGAAGTTTCCGCATCAGCTAAGCGGCGGACAACGGCAACGTGTGGCTATCGCACGAGCATTAGCGGCACAACCAGAGGTACTGCTTGCCGACGAACCCGTCTCGATGCTGGACGTGTCCATACGCCTGGACGTGCTGAATCTGCTCTTGCGGCTGAAAGAGGAAGAAGATCTTGCCATCCTCTTCATCACACACGATATCGCCAGTGCGCGTTACTTTGCTGAAGATACACTCGTGATGTATGCAGGACAAATGGTTGAAGGTGGCCCAAGCGATGCGGTAATTCAGCAACCAAAACATCCCTACACGCAACTGCTGATCTCTGCCGCACCCGACCCCGACAGGGTGACTGCTGATGGCAAAAGTCTCACAGAACTGCCCGCGCGTGGCGAAATCCCTAGCCTTATTACTCCACCAAACGGATGTCGTTTTCATCCCCGTTGTCCGTTCGTGATGCCTATATGCAGTGAACGCTTTCCCAAACGCACCGAGCTTGGGGGCGGACATTGGACAAATTGTTTCCTCTACGGCGACGGTGACACAAACACAGAACAAAAACCAGTGAGGAGCTTAACGAAATCATCAAGCGGATTGTTATAATACTCTATCCACTGCTTCGGTACAAATGAAGCAACAACAACGGGTGTAGAACTAACGGGCGACCTTTATGATTGCCTGTTACACCAAAAACCAGAAGAGCTTAAAGGAGTATACATGAGCATTAGCAATGATATCCAACCACAGACGTTGACGGATACAATCCCTACTTTTCCCGCGACATTTTTGTGGGGAGCGGCAACCTCATCTTATCAGATCGAGGGCGCGATACATGAAGACGGGCGCGGCCTTTCTACATGGGATGTGTTCGCGGCAACGCCTGGCAAGACATATCATGGCGAAACAGGCGAAGTGGCGATAGACCACTATCATCGTATGTCACAGGACACAGAAATTATGGCGCAACTGGGACTGGGCGCATATCGCTTCTCGCTCGCATGGCCTCGCATTTTACCCGATGGCAGAGGTAGTATCAATACATGCGGTCTCGATTTCTATGACCGTCTGGTGGATGCGCTGCTCGCAAAAGGCATTCGCCCCATCGCCACGCTATACCACTGGGACCTGCCTATCGCGCTCCACAACGCGGGCGGCTGGCTGAACCGCGATACTGCCTACGCGTTCGCGGACTATGCTGAGATAGTAGCACGTCATTTTGGGGATCGCATTGGGACATGGATTACTCATAACGAGCCGTGGTGTTCGGCCTATCTGGGCTACGGTACGGGAAAACATGCACCAGGCATACAAGATATGCAATCGGCGGCAACTGCTGGGCATCATCTGCTCCTCTCGCATGGCCTGGCGGTGCCGATCATACGCGCACATGCCAAAGCTGGAGCACAGGTTGGTATCGCGCTGAACTTCACTCCTGTCTATCCCGCCGACGACACGCCCGAAACGGTTCGGGCAGTGGCAAAAGCAGATACATTCAACAATCGTTGGTTTGTTGAGCCGCTCTACAAAAACGGCATATATCCAGAGCATCTTTTTGAGAACATGGGAGTAAAGCCGCCGCCAATACATGCGGGCGATGCTGCCATCATCGCGACGCCTATTGATTTTCTGGGCGTCAACAATTACTCACGTATGCTTGTACGTGGCGATGCGACAAAGCCCGACGGAATTGAATATATCGCTCCTGTCCCCGGCTCCACTTACACTGAGATGGATTGGGAAGTCTATCCACAGGGACTTGGCGACTTGCTAACGCGGTTACATAAAGAATACGGCGTGGCTTCGTTGCTTATCACCGAGAATGGAGCGGCCTTCGACGACAACATTGGCGATGATGAGAAGGTAAACGACCCACAACGTATCGTGTATCTCCGCGAACATATACGTTCAGTTGGGCGTGTACTAGCGCAAGGCGTCCCTGTACAGGGCTATCTCGTCTGGTCGCTGTTCGACAACTATGAGTGGTCGGAAGGTTATAGCAAACGCTTTGGCATTGTGTATGTGGATTATCCAACACAAAAGCGCATCATTAAGGAAAGTGGACACTGGTACGCATCGCTTATAGCATCACAGAAACAAAAGTAAAGAGTATTGCGGGGGGTGATGCCCTGCTTTGCAACGCATCACCCCCTTATCGCGCCAAATGGTACGCCGCCGATGAACCAATTGGCCCTGCTCCAACCACGATCATATCGTAAAGATGTTTTTCCGCAAAAGCAAGCTTAATAGAGGAAGTGAAACGGGGTATACCCGCCATAGTACGTGCGACCTTTATCACAGCTTTCCTCAGATAACAAGTCTAATACTCCTTTAGCCGCTTTTCTCTCTTGAGTTTACTCAAATAGTATACTAAAAGTAAGCCAGGAGGAACCATGCCAAAAGACATAGCAGAATAGCCATTTCGTCACTCGCTAGATGCCTTTTGCTTCTGCTATACTTTCTTTAAGCATTTTTGCAATCATCTTTGTGTGAAATGGAGTACGGTCTACATGAGTTCACCATCAGTCAATTCTTCCGCGACTTCCTTACCGATTGCTACACCTACACGCGTTGACATCCTGACAATCGCAGCAATTGCGATTGTGACATACCTTATAAGCACCATTACCCATGAAGCTGTGGGACATGGCCTCTCAGCTATTCTGCTAGGTGTTCCTGTACAGCGCGTCACCTCTGTAGATTTAGAGGCAAATTTCGTCGGTATTGCCCTGTGGAAAGTACGCGTTATCTCTGCCGCAGGCTGTGGGGCAAATCTTCTCCTTGCGGGTCTCGCGTTTAACACTCTTCGCATCACCGCGATCAAGACACCTACAATACGCTTTTTCCTCTGGCTGCTTACCACCAATAACCTGCTCATTCCCGGTGGCTACTTGATGGTTTTAACATTTCTTGGAATTGGCGACTGGGATATGTTCGTCCAGGGCCTCCCCAATGACTTCCTCTGGCGGGTTGGGCTTACACTACTTGGGGTTCTCCTCTCACTTGCGGGACTATTCTGGGGTGGCCGCGCCATCGATCCCTTTCTTGGACGCGAGAAATGGCTTCGCGGGAAGCGTGCGTTGACACTTACTCTTACGGCCTATCTCGCGGGGAGTACCGCAAACACACTTGCCGGCGCGTTTAACCCCACGAGTCCAACTCTTATTCTTATCTCTGCCGCCGCATCCTCCTTTGGTGGAACAGTCTGGCTACTGTGGATCAACGCATTCACCAGAAGAGTTTATACAAACACATCAGAAGTTGCGCTTGTTCCTCAACGAAGCTGGCACTGGATTGTGCTGGGCGTCCTTGCCCTACTTTTTTACTTCTTTGTATTAGGGCCTGGCATACCACGCGCATCGTTTATTTGATATGCTACACTTCTCTTAACGAGTCGCAACACTGTAGATGCTATTAGCAAATTCGGTTTTTACGCTCGCGATACGACGGATCAAAACAAGCTTGACTTTTGAATCCGTCAATAGCATCTACACACCTCTCACTCAATTTCAAAGACTATAAGAAATACGTGAGAGTATACTCTCACGGCCAAAGTAAACTAGCCTGAAGAAAAAACTGATATAATAAGGCAATGTTCTTATCGTCTTTTGACTGTGCTAAGAGGAGAAGGTTTATATGCGTGCCGTTGTAATTCCCAGGCCAGGCACTGTTGATGTACAGCATGTCGCGGACCCTACTCCACGTTCCGGGGAAGTGCTGGTGCGAGTTGGTGCCTGTGGTATCTGTGGTACTGACCTTCATCTGCTGGATGGTGATTCTCCACTAACTCGTTATCCCCTCATTCCCGGCCACGAGTTTGCCGGCGAGGTTGTGGCACTGGGAAGCGAAAGTATAGATACAAAAGGGGAAATAGCGATTCCGATTGGCAGCAGAGTAGCTGTGGAGCCAAATCTTTCTTGTGGCTTTTGCGAACCCTGCCGCACAGGTCGCGAAAACCTCTGTCTCAACTATGCCGCTATCGGTGTCACAACTAATGGTGCAATGGCCCAGTACGTCTCAGTCCCTAAAACCAAAGCGTATTTGCTACCTGAGAGTATCTCTCTGCGAGAGGGCGCACTGATAGAACCTCTGTCGTGTGCGGTACATGGAATGCATCGCCTGCAACCTAAATCTGGTGATACGGTTCTCATCGCAGGTTCTGGAACCATGGGACTCCTCCTCTTGCAACTCGTTGTACGGGGTGGTGCCTCGCGCGTCGTCATGATCGATGTCAACACTCAGCGTCTGGCACGCGCCGAAGCACTGGGAGCCAAACACACCTACACAACTATTGAACAGGCACAAAAAGATGAGCCTGCGGGCTTCGATTGCGTCGTTGATGCTACCGGCGTACCAGAGGTTGTGGAACGTGCGTTTCTAGCCGTCAAGCGTGGCGGCAAACTGATGGTATTCGGAGTCGCGTCGGCAGGAGCGCGTATTTCTCTTTCGCCATTCCGCATCTATAACGATGAAATAACCGTACTTGGCTCAATGGCGGTGCTTTTCTCTTTTCAAGCCGCCCTCGATCTGATGAGCGCGGGCATTATCAACACAAAGGCGATGTTAACAACCGCGCTTCCATTAGAGGATATTTCCCAGGCACTAAAACTGGTGCGACGCGGCGAAGGTGTAAAAACTCAGATATTGCCGACATAACTCAAGTGTGATTTGAGCAATGTATCCGTAAGCTGAAAGCCTCTTCTGGCCCGTAAACGCTTTCACTTTGTGTGCTTACCACACTTTGAAAATCTTCATGAATATACTTTACAGGAACGTTGTATATCATCCCAAGCATTGTACTATAAATGACAAGCACTTTGAACCCTGCTGTCGCGTTGATAACAACTGTGTTTCCCTTCCCTTTCGCCTTTTCAATTTCACGAATCACTGTGTCAATAAGATTGCGTAATCCAGTGATTTCAATATGTTTTGCGCCCCCATGAAACTCAAGAGGGACAACTTCTACATATTTATATTTTTTATCTTGAAATAGTCTTGTAACAACATTGCACATCGTTCTGTTTCATAAGTGTACAAAAGCACAAGTTCGTCGTTCGTGTCGGACATTTGCAACAACGATTTCACTTCAGCAGACGCTTTTCAAGGAGAATACAAATGGTTCAATCTCTTCCCGCAATACTTATCGGCGGGCCACCACATGCTGGAAAATCTGTCTTGCTCTATAATCTCACGCAGGCACTTTATGAGCGTGGAATACGTCACCATGCCATTCGCGCCTGTCCCGATGGTGAAGGTAACTGGTTCCAAGAAGGCAACCCAGGAACGGTGAGCCTGATTCGCCTACACAATAAAAGTACCTGGTCCGATGCATTTAGACAGAGGATATGCGCCGATGTAGAGCATCGTAAGCTTCCATTTCTGGTCGATATGGGAGGCTACCCTGGAGCAGCAGATTTACCGTTGTTTCATCAGTGTACACATTCTCTCTTGCTACTTCGTACCGATAACCCCGACTCGACACAACTTTGGCAAAAAATGACGCGCGAAGCTCAGTTACAGCCCCTCGCTCAACTATACTCTGAGCAAACGGGAGCATCCGCTCTTGCCTCACTTACCCCCTTGCTCGAAGGAACGCTGGTGGGTTTAGAGCGTCAATCGCGAACCATTCGAGAAGACGCCGTTTTTGGCGCGTTGGTTGATTGTATCGCAGCTATCTTCAACGAATATTCGCTTTATGACATGGAACAACGTTCTCTAGAGGAAGCTCCAACGCAACCAGTACTCGATCTTCCAGCAGCGTTACGTGCATATACTGCTACCTCAATTCAATGGCGACCAGAGATGCTCGCCCCTTTCCTTCGTAGCCTGCCCACCAATGCACCACTTTCCGTTCACGGTTGGGGACCAAACTGGCTATACGCGGCACTCGCAGCCTACGATGTACAACAGCCATTTTACCAATTTGACCCAAAACTTCCCTTTGGCTGGATACAGCCTTTACGTGTATCTCTTCATGAGGGGTCATCTTCCATAGTCGCAGTTGAGGCGTCGATATTGCAAGATACTACGCTACTCTCTCTTACCTTTCCACATGGGCGACTCGGATACATTCAACCTGACCCACTTCTCTTTCCATCAGTAGCAGCAGAGAAGGGACTTCTTCTCGATGGCCCCTTACCTTACTGGTTGCTGACCGCGCTAGTACGGTTATATGTTCAAGCAGGCGTTGCCTGGCTCGGTGTTCATCATGCCCAGCAAGACAACCAGAAGACGGCAATCGTTGTATACTCCCGTATCGCAACACATGCTCCTGGCGAACTTATCCCTCTTTGAATGTTGAGTGTATTTGTGTAGTAGTATAGCATACTACTACACAAAATTTGATACGCATAGCGTAAATAGACTATTCATAGCACAATAGAATGGACGGTGCATCGTTGACTATACAGGAATCTGATTCAAGACTACCCTCAATGACCCTTGTCTGGCGTATAGAGCCGGAAATTTCAGATGCACGTCAAGCATTTTTGCGCGAACGTTTGACGATTGTTCCCGATATTCAGCAGGGCAGCTATCCCTTCAAAGATGTGCAACTCACGCGTGCGGATATCGAGTGGTTGCTGCTAACACACGAACAGGGGCGTGGCCCTGTCAAATGGAGCGATTTCACGCAACAGGCGCGGCAGGGCATCGATCTGCGTGGAGCAAACATACAGCATGTCAATCTCCGCAACCTCCCACTCGCCTGTGTGCGCGGGGGCCTGACACAAGAAGAATGGGTTGCGACAACACAAACACAGCGTGTTCTGGCGGGCGTTCATCTAGAACAAGCCGATCTCAGTGGCGCACATTTGGAAGGCGCATTGTTACGTGGCGCGTTCTTGCAGAGCGTGTCTCTACGAGCGGCACTTCTGGAACGGGCGGTACTCTTTCAGGCACATCTGGAAGGAGCATATCTTCGCAAAGCTCATCTTGAGGGCGCGAACATGATGTATGCACATTTGGAGGGAGCGTATCTTCGCAAAGCATGGCTCACGGGGGTAGACCTGCGCCACGCGATCTGTGACAATACCACCAACCTCGAAAAGGTGACACTGCTCAACAAAAAATGGGGGTGTGTTTTGCTCGCGGATGTGCATTGGGGTGACTGTAACCTCGCACTTCTCAACTGGCGGCACGTCCTCCCGCTTGGCGACGAAACACTCGCACAACAACTGCGTAGAAGCGCAAAAAGCTTTAAGGAAAAACACTACGCGCTCGATGTCTCGCAAGCAGCAGGGCGTGCATATCGGCAACTCGCTAATGCTATGCGAGCGCAGGGCATGAACGAGGAAGCTATGCCCTTCGCCTATCGCGCTCAAGTGCTACAACGTACCATTCTGCGTCGCCGCCTCCTATGGGGGTCAGAGATGTTTTTCGAGGAGCAACAAACAGCTCAAACAAGCGTGCGTCAACGTGTGCGCGAACTCCGACATAGAATACTCATCGGTACGTCCTATCTCTTCTCCTGGTTTCTCGATATCATCGCCGGTTATGGCTACAAGCCCGAACGCGGTCTTGGCCTCTACCTGCTCACCATCCTCACCTTTACACTCGTCTACCACTTCGCAGGTACGCTTCCGTTTGGACAGTCCCTTATCTTCAGCGTTACCGCGTTTCATGGACGCGGCTTTCTCATTGGCCCGTTCACCCTTGCCAGTCCCGTAACGGCTCTAGCGGCACTTGAAGCCGTGATTGGCCTTTTCATCGAAATTAGCTTCATTGCCACATTCACACAACGCTTTTTCGGCAGGTAACATTTTCACACACCTTCACGGATTTACTCTTGAACTGCTCGAATAGGTGCTGTGATAAATCCCTTCTAGTATGATTTGCCCGACGCAAAGGCCTGGATATCCACAAGCGACCCACGAGCAGTGTTGGTCAAGAATACTCCACGCTTCATCTGAGATAACGTTTCTCGATTCAGCATATGAAACGTCTCTGGTGTTGCTGGTGCGTGCAGCGTGATACTCGCGGAACGAGAGGGAAGTCACGCACAATTTCAGGCAGTGCGTACCACGCGACTGGCGTACCGTGACGCGTTGAACGTTGTCTTACCGAAGGGGGCGTAAAGCCCCTGTCTTTCTAAGCAGGGGATACAAGCCCGTTCTTCTCGGGGCGTGATAGGCGAGGGACGTTTGCGCAAATTGAGTGTTGACATGGTACGTGTACTCTGCTACAAGAACACATATGAACACAGACAAAGACACTAAGATTAATACAACCTATCCCTCTGATGTGTATACCGCATTAAAGCCGTTTGCACAAGAAGATAGTCGCTCATTTCACAGTATGGTCATCTGGATACTGCGCGA
>JBBQVS010000115.1:0-9568 GCA_038211295.1 Ktedonobacterales bacterium
AATAAAGACAACATTATTGTTGCTAGTCGCGAACCATTTTCCGTCAGACGACCATGCGATGGCTTGTCCTCTACCAAGAATTGTTAACGTTGTTTTGTCAGGCTACTGCGGAAACCAGGGCCATTAGTGATGTGTATGCTGTTCTCGCTTGCCGCACCACACGCGGGACAATAGAGGGATGAATGTATCGCTGATCGCACGCTCCTTTTCTATGCTTGTAGCTATAGTATAATTGAGGAAACGGAAGAGAGCAAGAACAACCCTGACAGGGGGTGGTAGAATAAGCTGGACATATTTTTCAGCAGGAGACCACACAATGCCTATTTCTACTTCCTCAGCGCAGACATGGATTGACGCGGCAACGCTGCAAGTTGACATAGATTACCTTGATGCGCGATGGCAACGCCAACCAGTGGGCGATGAAGATAAGCCAATCATTGATAGAGGAACGGGCGAGCCGCTTGTGTTTGTGCCGATTCTTGAGCATCTGGATTGGGTCTATAGCCATCAGATACAGACGTTCAGTCAGACACGGCGCGTTATCTTTTATCGTCGGCACGAGTCGCGCACCGTGCCTGTTGCCGCGCCAGAACGCGCCGAGGAGCTGCGCCGCGTCCTCGACAGCTTGAACATCGAACGTGTCGATCTGGTTGGACATGGCGACGCCGCGATAGTCTTGCTAGAATTCGCCATTCGCTACCCGCAGCGTTGCCGCTCGCTGACGGTGCTGGTGCAAGGGCCAGATTACGTGATCGCGCCACATCCGTTTATCTGGCTTCTGCACGACCTGTTTATACGCCTACCCATAGAGTATATGTTACCCAAACGATTTTTAAGTAATATCGTCGCGAATTATGCGACAGCACGTAGTCCGAAAAATCAGACCTTTCCCGCGATGCCACACGCACTTGTGGCGAACCAGTTTAACAAAATCGCGTTCTGGCCTGCGGTCTACAAGTTTTCGGTGCTGCCTGTCATTCACAACGTTGATTTCTATGAGCGGCTTGCTCCACTTACCATGCCCGTGCTTGTATTGAACCGCACCGATGACCGTTTGACGCCCGAACCGAAAACGCACTGGCTTGCAAAACACCTCCCCAATTGCGCGGGCTATCACGTTGTGCATGGAGGGGATCGCTTCTTTATGTATGCCCAATCGGCAATCGTCAATCCACTCATAGAGCAGTTTTTAGCGCAACGTGTGTGATGCTGGAGAAGCGTTCAAATAGAGGAAAGGGGCGGGTGCACACATCCTTGCCCCATCATGAACATTTCCTCTCCAACCCACCCGCTAATTCCAGACTCCCACAAATACGCCGCATGAACGTTTATCTGTCAAAAGTAAGAGTTCCCATCATGCTTATACTGTTCCGTTCTATATTGACACAGGTAAGAAAGTCACGCATACTTGAAACTACAGTATTGTTGACGTTTGACCAACGCGAGACGTCGCGAGCAAGGCGTTTGTTTGTATTTCGCGCGAACAACACGGCTTGTATAGAAGGGTATACATCTTTTCAGTAGGGGGCGCAATGGACGACGCAAACGTAGGGCTAATCCGCTTTACCAAAGGACCTCTGAGCGGAAGTACGTTTCAGCTTAAAAACTCCGTAACGACAATCGGGCGCGACGCGACCAACGATATTATTATTCACAACGACCTGCAAGTTTCACGTAAACATATCCGTATTTTGCACAACAACGGTGTATGGAGTATTGAAAAGCATCCGCAATCCAATGTCGTCACCGTCAATAATCAGAACACGCACCAGTCAATCATTCAGGATAACGCAACAATTAGCCTGGGGCAAGACACGGCCTTCGTATTTTTCAAACAACCATCGGTGCCACAAAACTCCGGTGCATCGCCGCGACTACAGGCCCCGCCAATGCAACCATCTCAAGCAATACTGCACGCCGTGCCGCCACCGCACATATCACCAGTACAACAGGCTCCTGTCGTATCAGCGCAACAGCCACACGCTCCACAGGGGCCTGTTGTAGCACCCTCGTCTACTATGGCGGCGTTTTCCGTGCCGTCACCAGCAACACCTATACCACCTATCTCGCTGCAAAACCAGAAAGGGCCGATGTCACCCAACTCCACCGTTATTGGTGCGCCCTTCGATGCCAACAGTAAGGGATACCCATCACTTACGATAAGCACAAACATCGACAATATTACTCAGCAGTTTCTCCTTGACAGGCCGATGATGAGCATTGGGAAAGACAATCCCAAGGGCAACGTTAAAAACGACATCAACATTCCTTACCCGATTGTCTCATCACAGCATTTGCTGGTCGAGCAGCGCGGCAACGATGTCGTACTCGTTCACCCGCACCCGTCCCGCCCAAAGACGGTCAACGGCGTACTTTATAAAGGGTTACGCATTCTCGGACATGAACACTGGGAGCATACGCTGCTGCCCGGCGATATTATTCGCATTGGCAATGAGCAGGGGACATTGATTACACTGACGTATGACGATGGCGCGGGCGTGCAAGAAGAGGCAACGGTGCCAGTTCAAGATATTCCCCTACGCAACGTCAAGGAATTGAAGATTGGGCGCAATCCGACGAACACGGTGGTCTTGCCACATCCTCAGGTTTCGGGCTATCACGCATTGCTCACACAGGATGGTGGCTCATACCGCATCACCGATCAGCACAGTACAAACCATGTATACGTCAACAATCAGCGCACCGCGGACCAGATGTTAAAACTGGGCGATCAGATTCGCATTGGCCCCTACAGACTTATCTATGAGGGGACGAAGCTGACACAATACGATGAGAGCAATTTTATTCGTATCGAGGCGCGAAACCTGAAAAAGTTCGGCAACAACAACGTCACTTTACTTGACAACATCTCGCTCTGCATTCCGCCGCGCAAATTTGTGGCGATTGTGGGCGGTTCGGGCGCGGGGAAATCGACACTTATGGACGCCCTGAACGGCTTGCGACCAGCTCATGAGGGACAGGTACTGTACAACGGACAGGACTACTACCGCAATATTCCCGCGTACAGCACTCAGTTGGGCTACGTGCCACAGGACGACATCGTTCACAAAGACCTGACCGTTGAACGTGCGCTATACTATGCCGCGAAAATGCGGCTCCCCAGCGACTTTACCGACGATCAGATTAAGCAACGTATCAACGAAGTTCTCGAAGACGTAGAGATGACGCCACGCCGTGGTCTGCTGGTGAAAAAGCTTTCCGGTGGACAGCGTAAACGTGTTTCAATCGCGCTAGAGTTGCTTGCCAACCCAAGCGTCTTCTTTCTGGATGAGCCAACGTCCGGCCTCGATCCCGGCCTTGACCGCCGCATGATGCTCCTGCTCCGCAATCTCGCTGACGCGGGACACACGATTGTGCTGGTCACGCACGCGACGAATAATATCAAGACGTGCGATTATGTGTGCTTCCTGTGCGCTGGCGGACGCCTCGCATACTTTGGGCCACCTGCTGAAGCAAATACGTACTTCGGCAAAAACGACTTCGCGGAGATTTACACGGGTCTAGAGCCAACTGAGGAGAATCCGCGCATTCCAGAAGAGGCGGAGGTACGCTTCAAAAACTCTCAGCAGTACAAACAGTATGTTGTGCAACCGATGGCGGAGGGCGGCAAAAAACAGAGCGGCGCGACAAGCGGTATCGCCACGGTGACAAAGAAACGTGTGAAACGTGGCAACCCAATTAAACAGTTTTTGCTGCTCTTCCAGCGCAACCTGGAATTACTAAAAAATGACAAAGCAAATCTGGTCGTACTCTTGTTGCAGGCACCTGTTATTGTGCTGTTCCTGATGTTGCTGGTGTACTTCGAGGTAGGGACGGGACTCTTCAACCCGAACAAGATTATTCAGTGTATGCCACAGCGTATCGATTCGACGTTCGTGTCGAACACTAACCCAAGCGGCGTCATTGGCATTACTAAAGTGAAGGGCGCGAAGGATACCGATAGCGTCAACTGCGACGCGATTCGCTCGTACCTTACCTCAAACAAAAATGGTCTGGCGGATGTCACAGGGGCGACGAACACCAACGGTATAACATATGCGAAGAAGCATGGCGGCGTCGATAAAGCACTACAAGATTTCATTGTGCCGGGCAATATCAGCGCACAGCGTACTCTGTTCATCATCGCGTTTGTTGCGGTTGTGCTGGGATGTATCAACGGAACGCGCGAGATTGTTAAAGAGTCTTCCATCTATCGTCGTGAACGGGCGGTAAATCTAGGCATTGTACCATACATGCTGGCGAAAATATTGATGCTGGCAGTGTTCGCGCTCTTTCAGAGTGCCGCGCTCGTCTTGATTGTTCACGCATTCGAGCCTTTTTCAAGCGGAATATTTCTACCTGTTCTGCTTGAAATATATATCACGATTGTGTTGTGTAGCCTGTCGGGTCTGATGTTTGGTCTCGCGGTTTCAGCATTCGCGGCGAATGAGGATACCGCGAATAGTCTCTTGCCCTTCGTACTTATTCCAGAAGTGATCTTTGCCGGCGTTGAAATACCACTCAAAGATTACGTGTTACAATCGTTAGCTGTATTCTTCCCAACGCGCTGGGCGATGGCGGCGTTAGGCTCCATCGTTGGATTGCACGCCGACAAGATTGGCGATGATAAGCTGTTTGGTGACGATCCGACCTATCACGGGCGGCTCTTCTCCGTGTTTACCCAACACGATGCGATCAATCGTCTCTTAGTCTCATGGGCCGCCCTGAGTGGTATTATTCTCGCGCTCTCACTACTGATTGCCTTCGCCCTTAAACGCAAGGACGTGCGCCGGTAAGTAGTAAAAATCGTACAAGGAGAAATAGATGCAACGACGTGTTGTGATTACGGGTCTTGGTGTTGTTGCCCCGAACGGAGTGGGCAAAGAGACCTTCTGGCAGGCGAATATCCTGGGCCACTCAGGTATCCGCGCGATAACACGCTTCGATGCACGCGCCCTGGCAACGCGCATTGCCGGTGAGGTGCTGGATTTTGACCCACAAGCTCTGGGCCTCACTCCGCTTGAATGCTCATATATGGATCGCGGCACGCAGTTCGCCATCGCCGCCGCCAATCTCGCGCTCACGGATGCCAACATACCCAACGTCCTCGCTGAGGACGTTGGGAACCGCACAGGAGTGTATATGGGAACGGCAATGGCCTATCTTGAGGAGGGAGAGAAGTTCTGGTTGCAGGCCACCGAAAACGGGACACATCCGCCACAAACCGAAAAAGACTTTTTTCCCGCTTCCCTGTTTATGACTCATGCCTCCATCGCGGCTATAGCGGGCCATCATCAGCTACATGGCCCCAGCACGGTTATCGCGACAGGATGTTCCGCCGGTGCCGATGCCATCGGAGAGGCCGCGTGGGCGATCCGCGAGGGACGCGCTGACCGTATGCTCGCGGGTGGCACCGACTCCACTATCTCGCCGGTGGGCTTGAATGTGTTCGCGGTCATGGGGGCGTTAAGCACACGTAATGACGAGCCGCAAAAAGCCTCACGCCCCTATAGCGGTGATCGCGATGGCTTTATCATGGCGGAAGGCGCGGGCGTCGTCGTGCTGGAAGAGCGCGAGCTGGCACTCGCACGCGGCGCACACATCTATGCCGAGCTACTGGCGTTCGCATCGAATAATAACGCGCATCACATGACCGCGCTCCCCGCCGATGGCGCACCACTACAACAACTCTTGCGGGCGGTGCTGGCAGATGCTGATATTTCCTATACGCAACTCGACTATATCAACTCACATGGCAGCTCAACACCCGCGAACGACGCAGCGGAAACGGCGGCCTATAAAGCCGTTTTTGGCGATTTTGCCTATAAAATACCTATAAGCTCCACAAAATCTATTATCGGTCATACACAGGGGGCGGCAAGCGCGATAGAGGCGATTGTCACATCGCTTGTGTTAGAGCATCAAATTATTCCACCAACACTCAACCTGGATGTCCCCGATGCACGCTGTGATCTCGATTATGTACCGCTTGTTGCCCGTCGAGCGTCTGTACAGGTAGCACTCACACATTCCAGCGGCTTTGGCGGTGTCAATAGCGCACTGATTCTTGTCCGACCAGAGTGGGTTGATATGCATAGCTAATTCTGCACCTATAGGGAAAAATACATGAAACAAGAGACAAATAGGCGTGTGGTTGTTACGGGATTGGGGGCAGTCGCGGCGAATGGTATCGGCAAAGAAGCGTTTTGGGATGCGACCAGTAAGGGCATTTCTGGCATTAAACCAATTTCACGCTTCGCTACCGACGATCTTCGCATTCGCGCTGCCGGCGAAATTAGCGATTTTGCGGCCCAAACGTATCTTGATCGCAAGCTTATAAATCGTACAGACCGCATGACGCACCTTGTCTTACCCGCCGTTGAGGAGGCTCTACAAGACGCCTGCTTGGTGATTGCTGATGAGGACTCACGACGCATCGGGGCGGTAATCGCAAATACGCTTGGCGGCGTGGAGTTTGGGGCGCGTGAACTCGCGGCCCTCCACATGCGCGGCCCGCGCTCTATGAGTGCTTACACCGCGATTGCGTGGTTACAGGTAGCAAACGTGGGGCAAACAACGATTCAGTTCGGGGTGCAGGGGTACAGCAAAACGCCGATCAACGACGCGATTGGTGGTCTCGACGCGCTATGTATGGCCTATGGCGCGATTAAACGTGGCGAGGCAGAGGTGATTATCACAGGCGGTTGTGAGGCGATGGTTCACCCACTTATCCTTTTTGTGCTGGGATATAGCGATGATTTCGCGACGGGGGATGACCCGACAGCCTATCGTCCTTTTGATAGGCGTGCCTGTGGCCTACTGGTAGCGGAGGGCGCGGGTATCTGCATTCTCGAAGAATACGAACATGCACGGAAACGGGGCGCGACTATCTACGGCGAACTTGTTGGCTACGGACAAACAAACGACGCCCATGGCCTGCTTCCACCTTCTTCAAACGGCACACAATATGCTCGCGCAATTCGGCTCGCAATGGACTCAAGCCACCTTCTACCGCGCGATATCGCGTACTTTAGCCCGGATGGACGTGCCATGCCCTACTCCGACGCAGGCGAAGTCGAGGCTCTGCATCTGGCGTTTGGCTCTGACCTCGCAACATTGCCCGTCACCATTCCACGTACCACACTAGGACATAGTTACGCGGCAGCAGGCGCGTTAGATGCAGTGACCGCATTCATGGCACTACGGCACCGCCTTATTCCACCCACAATCAACTGTGAGCATGTAGACCCTCATTATGGTCTAGACATTGTACACAATGAGGCACGCCCAATTGTTGCACAAGCGCAGGGGGTATTACTTGGTGGACGCGCAATAGGCGGGGCGAATGTGGTTCTAGTCCTCAAAAATCTTTCCACAGAGCAATAGAAGTACATGCATGAAGCGACACAACATCACACCAACGCGCCTGCAATCGTGATTGTGGGAGCTGGGCCGACGGGACTTGCCGCCGCCAATCTGCTAGGTAGAGCAGGTATTCCAACACTGGTCATTGAACGCAACGCGGGACTGAGCGATTGTCCCAAAGCTATCTCGATAGACGACGAAGGGCTACGCGTCTGTCAGGCACTGGGTTTAAGCGAGGAGATACTGGACAATGTGGTGTTAGATATAGAAGCGCACTACGTCTCGGCTCGGCATTTGCTCGCGAAAGTCGCACCCACAAGCAAGAGAAATGGCTATCCGCTCATCTCGACATTCGACCAACCCATGTTTGAGCAGACACTCTTGCGAGGGCTTAACCGCTTCCCCTGTGTCGAGATACGCTTCTCACATACGGTAGAGTCGTTTGTACAGGACGAACAACACGTTACGCTGACTATAAGCAAACCTAATGGCACAAACGAGGGGGTGGTCTGTGACTATCTGCTTGCTTGTGATGGCGGGAAAAGTCCCATTCGGCACGCCCTACACATCTTGATGCAACAGCCGAGGCTTCTACCACGCTGGCATAGACGCAATGGGCGCGAGACGGACAAATGGCAACGTTGGCTCGTCGTAGATACGGTCAACGATGACGATACCTCGACAGCCGCCACGTTTTTTTGTGATTACAGACGGCCAGTCGTGACTATCCCAGCTCCCAATTCCGCCCGACGCTGGGAATTTCTGCTCATGCCCGCAGACCATGAGCCAGAACTTTTAGCCGATACTACCATTTATACATTGATGCGGCAGGCAAGAGCATCCCTAACAGCCTCGTCTACACTCTATAATTCGGCGATAGGAAATTCAAGGCCAGAGATTGTACGAAAGACTCTCTACGCTTTTCGCTCTGTGCTGGCACAAAAGTTTATGCATGGTCGTGTCCTCTTGCTTGGCGATGCCGCACACCTGATGCCCCCCTTTGGTGGGCAAGGAATGAATAGCGGGTTGCGCGATGTACACAACCTGTGCTGGAAGCTTCGTATGGTGGTACAAGGGGAGGCAACGCCACGCCTGCTGACAACATATCAGGCCGAACGCCACCCACATGTGCGTGCGATGATTCTATTTTCGTCAATTCTGGGTAGCATCGTTATGACGACAACGCGCCTCGGCTCACGGGTGCGTGACGCTTTTTTTGCGCTCATCAACGCTATTCCATCACTACGCATAGCAATCACAGAGATGCGCGTCAAGCCACAACCGCGCTATACCAGAGGCTTTCTTTTTTCCTCTACAAGCAAACAGAACAAGCGGTTGCTCGGCGCGTTCCTACCACAACCTCTCGTGCAGACACAGACAGGGAAACAACTTCTCCTCGACACAATACTAGACAACCGCTTCTCACTAATCAGACTATATGAAAAACCCATACAGACGTTCGCGGATGTGCAAAAAGGAGAGATATGGCAATGTTTGAACGTGAAGTATATCTGTGTGTTGCCACAAGAGAGTATTCAGGATGATGTAGTTAACACTTGCGAAGTTGTCCGGGATATACACGGGCAAATCGCAAGCTTCTTGCGCTACAATCAACAAATCTTCGTTCTCGTGCGTCCTGATTGCTACGTCTGTGCTGTGTTTACCGTGAGTGAGATACCCAGACTTGAGGCAGAGCTTAAAAGATATCTTGCTTAACCTTGAAACACAGTGGTGCGCCGATATGCTTGGCAGAGGCATCGTTTTCTCCGATATTAATGCTGTCTACATCTATTATTTCGATGTGTCTTGCCGTTCCCCCAACAACGCGTCATACAACTTTTTCTGACGTGTGGCTCCTTGCTTATAGATTTCGCCACATTTCGCATCGGGTTGCGTCGGAGTCGAAAGGCGCGGCTCGATTTGCGAAATGTCGGGCATTACACCTAACGCTTCGAGAGCAAGTAAGGCTACACCACGTGCCGAGGCTTCGTGGTCGAGCGAGGGATAGATCGCTGTACCAAAGATGTCAGCAAGAATGCGTTGCATCGTTGGCGAGTTCAGTAACGCGCCACCGCTCCCAACAATCTGTGGCGTGGGCAAGTTATCACCCTCTTTGAGGGCTTCGCGCAACTGCTCATAGACCGTTCCTAGTTGATAGCCCAGTGCCTCCATGCCTGCTCGCAACATATCGGCAGGGGCGGTA
>JBBQVS010000116.1:0-8724 GCA_038211295.1 Ktedonobacterales bacterium
GCAGACAGGAACCTCCAGGACATGCAGCCTGTGAAACGCTTCTGGACAGTCCCGCCTCTGCGACTGTACCTGTCGGTACAGCCCGTAAGCGGTCTGGTGGAAAGAAGAATTCCCCTGCTTTCTAAGCGGGGAAGTGTCAAAGAACACACAGTAGATGACTGCATAGAACAGGTGTTAGATAGGAAGCGGTTAGAAAGATAGGCGTAAGTTCATGAGTGATTCGGAACGCCAGGACAGTATACAAGAGGGGCAAGAGACGCAAGATGGAAATGTGGTATACCCTCTTGTCGCGTTGAAGAATGTCGCCGTGTTTCCGCATAACAGCCACGCGCTGGTCATTGGACGCGAGAAGATGGTGCGAGCCGTTGAAGAGGCCATGATGCAGCCGAATCGCACACTGATTGCGGTTATGCAACGCTCCACTGAAATCGCCGACCCCCGGTTACAAGATATCTTCCAGACCGGCACACTTATCGAAATATCATCTATGCAACGGTTGCAGGATGGTACAATACAGGCTCTTGTACGTGGCATTCAGCGTGTTACCATCACAGAACTTATCGACGATGAGCCTTTTCTTCGCGCCCGCGCCACTCCACAGGCAGAGCCTCATCACAAAGGGGCAAAGGTAGACGCGTTAATCCGCTATGCTACGAACCTTTTTGAGCGATACGCGCAGCTTAACCGTCGCTACTCTTCCGAGGATATCAGTTCAATCATCACACTCAAAACATTGCCACGACTTTCTGATACGCTGGGAGCACATGTCATTACTGATGTATCGCAGCAGCAAGACTTGCTTGAAACGCTAGACCCGATGGAGCGTCTGGACAAGATTTGTGTCATCATTGGCAACGAGATTGAGATACTAGAACTTGAGACGACCATTCGCAGTCGTGTGCGCTCACAGGTGGATCGCTCGCAAAAAGAGTTTTATCTGCGGGAACAACTGCGAGCTATTCAGGAAGAGCTGGGCATGGATAACTCGTCTGAAACCGACGAGCTGCGGCTCAAGCTCAAAGAGAAGAGTTTACCGCGCGAGGTCGCCGAGAAGCTGCGTAAAGAGATTGATCGGCTAGAGCGCACACCCGCGCAGTCGGCGGAGATCACGGTTCTACGCTCGTACATTGACTGGGTGCTTGCTTTACCCTGGAACGAACGCACCACAGACCGCTTCGACCTGGCGGAGACACGACATATTCTTGAGGAAGAGCACTACGGCCTGGAAGCAATCAAAGAGCGTATTATCGAATTTCTCGCTGTGCGCCAGTTACGGCAGCAATCGCTCAAACGTCAGACACAGGGGAGGTCAAGTGGGAAAGCGGGATATACGGCTCAAGGCGAGAGTCAGGGCCAGATACTCTGCCTGATTGGGCCGCCCGGCGTGGGTAAAACATCGCTGGGGCAATCAATCGCGCACGCGCTGGGGCGCAAATTTGCGCGTATCTCTCTGGGCGGTGTCCACGACGAGGCCGAGATACGCGGGCATCGGCGTACCTATGTTGGCGCATTGCCTGGACGTATTATTCAAAGTATGAAGACGGTTGGAGTTCGCAACCCCGTATTTCTGCTCGATGAGATAGACAAATTATCTTCCGAATATCGCGGGGATCCTGCGGCGGCATTACTAGAAGTTCTCGACTCGCAACAGAATAACAGCTTCACGGACCACTATCTGGAAGTACCCTTTGACCTGTCGGAAGTCTTTTTCATCTGCACAGGCAACGTGAAATACCAGATACCGCGTCCTCTCGCTGACCGCATGGATATTATAGAGTTACCGGGATATATTCTGGATGAGAAGGTAAATATCGGGTTGCGTCACCTTTTGCCAAAGGTGTTGAACGAGCATGGATTGTTGCCAGAGCAACTCAAAATACCACAGACCGTAATGCAACATATCGTCACCGACTACACACGCGAAGCGGGTGTGCGAAACCTCGAACGCCAGCTTGCAGCAATCAGTCGCAAAGCGGCACGGCGTGTACTGGAGAAGCCCAGTACCCGTTTACGTCTCACAGCTCACAGCCTGGAACAATACCTCGGTGCGCCGCGCTACAGTAGTGCGCCTCCCGTGCAACGCTCGAAGATAGGGGCAGCGATGGGACTGGCCGTAACAGAGAATGGCGGCATGTTGCTCTCAGTTGAGGTTGTGACGATGGTTGGCAAGGGTGAATTACTGGTAACGGGTCAGCTTGGCGAGGTCATGCATGAGTCCGCACGCGCGGCCCTCTCCTACATTCGTACTCGCACAGACGACCTGCAAATCGATCCCAATTTTCAAGAGAACAATGACATTCATATTCACCTACCAGAGAACGCACTTCCGAAAGATGGCCCCTCGGCGGGTATTACTATCGCCACCGCGATAATTTCGGCACTGACACGGCGTCCTGTACGCAGTAATCTAGCAATGACTGGTGAGATCACTCTACTGGGAAGCGTGCTGGGCGTCGGTGGATTGAAAGAAAAAGTCCTGGCGGCGCATCAATCAAATGTTACTCACCTGATTGTTCCAGCAGAAAATAAAAACGATCTTGCAAGCATTCCCGTGAAGGTTCGGCAGGGTTTGCACTTCACGCTCGTGGACAATATGGATCAGGTGGTCGAAGCTGCGTTGGTGGAAGCACCTGTACAAGAAGAGGTAGAGGATACCGAGCACATCGAGCATCCCATAAACATGCATGAGCCGCACGGAGCCACTCGACGCGCAGGGATTGTCACGACAGAGCAATGGGAGCAAGAAGGCATCGACCCCTCCGCGTTTATGATTCCACCTGTAGAACAACACACACATGATGCCTCGCAAGCACAAACGCGACGCGACGGCAAACAAAAATAGAGTGAGATAAATACATCGCTCGTTCGTTGTATGAGGTAAGAAGTGTAACCTGAGTAACATAGCTGGTGTGAGCCAGCTTTTGACAGGGTACTACGTATACAACAAGGCTTCTCAAAAGTTGTTGCACCAGGCATGAATGGCGTGACATAGGCAATTTTTGTAGTGATGCCGTCCAACTTTTGACAGGTGCTGACGTATACATTGACAGAGATGGGTACTGCTTAAAAAAGAGACATCCCAATTGCCCGGCTATTCACCGTTCTCTGAAGAGGGAAGATGCGATGCTTCTCGCTGCAATAATTTTATCTGTTGTATTTAGGAGAGGAAAAACTCATGAGCTATCAGGGACAAGACCCCAATCAGCAAGGCCAGAATCCAAACTCTGGTCAATATGGTGGCTACAATCCCGTTCCCCAACCCCAGCCTACTGACCCCTATAGTGGCCAGCAGTATGTTCAGCCTGAGCAGCAAGGCGGCTATGCAGGCTATGGACAGCAGCCAGCGCAACCAGGATATGGGCAGCAGCCCCCAGTCTATGGACAGCCTCCTGTATACGGACAACCTGGTTATCAGGCACCGGCCTACGGACAGCAACCCTATGGGCAGCAGCAACAGTATATGGGTGCAAACGCGGCGGCGGGTGGTAGCACCTTGAATCTTGATCCTAATGTTGCAGCACTACTCAGCTACCTGCTTGTCCCATTTCTACCAATCGCGGCACTAGTCATCTTCCTGATGGAAAAGAAAAACCGCTTTGTGCGCTTCCACGCCATGCAGTCTCTTATCCTCGGAGGGGGTTTGATCGCCTTATCAATTATTGTCCGCATTCTCGCGTATGTTCCCGTTCTAGGGCTTGTCGCGAGTTGTGCCTATGGACTGGTCTGGCTTGGTGCGCTCGTTCTTTACATCATTTTGATGGTACAGGGCTTCCAGAACAAGATGTTCAAGCTGCCTGTGATCGGTGATTACGCGGAACGGTATGCAAATCAGGGCATACAATAAGACTGTCCTTTATAAGAGCTAGAGGGAAACAGGGGCAGATCAGTACAATCTCTCCTGTTTCCCTCTATAGTTTGGTGTAGCAAAAAACCACCTGGTTGGGCGGGTAAGACGGCAACTTCTTATTTTCCCGTAGGGCTGCCCCTAAAGTATCGTCAGAGCTAAAGAGCTTAACTTCCGTGTTCGGGATGGGAACGGGTGTACCCTCTTCGCTATAGTCACCAGCTTACCTGCACATGCAGGTGGTTCTCTTGACAAAATGAATGATACCACAGACATCACGACTTGTCAACACTTTTTTCACAACTTTGAAGAAACTCACAAAACTCGTTGCTTGCCACGAGTTGCGCGATGCGTTACACTACATTAAAAGTATACAGGTGAGGGCCTGGACTATCATGCCCTCAAACTAAAGCCAGTCAAGAAACACAAGGAATAGTTATTCATATGCGATTCGCGCTACTAAGTAAAACATTTCGGTTTGAAGCGGCACATCATCTGCCGGGGCATCGCGGCAAGTGTGCACGCCTTCATGGGCATTCTTATAAGCTAGAGGTGACACTACGAGGCCCCGTTAACGAGGCCCCTGGGCAGTCCGTACATGGCATGGTAATGGATTTTGAGGACGTTTCGCGTATTGTGCGGAGTTCCCTCCTTGAACCGCTCGACCATCAAGACCTCAACCAGGTTCTAAATATTCAGACAACAGCAGAAAATCTTGTGCATTGGATGTGGGATGCGCTCGTTGCAGCGGGCCTGCCAGTAACACTTCTTTATCGCCTGCGCCTGTGGGAAACGGAGAGCGGCTACGTGGAGATTACGCAGGCCGAGCGTGAAGAAGCGTATAGCGGCGAGGAAGTTATCGTACCCCAGATGAGCGAGCAGGCATTATGAACGTAATGGAGATTTACCGCTCGGTACAGGGCGAAGGGTTGCTCCTCGGCGTTCCCACTACGTTTGTACGCTTCTTCGCGTGTAACCTGCGCTGTTCCTGGTGTGATACCAAGTATTCATGGAGCGTGCGCGAGGGCGGCACATGGGAATCGCTCACGCCACAGGTGGTAGCGGAGCAAGTACATGTACAGGGAGCACGTCATGTTGTGCTAACAGGTGGCGAGCCAACGCTGCAAAAGGAACTACCCCAACTGGCGGAACTACTCAAAGCGATGGGGCATCATCTGACTATTGAAACAAACACAACCATTTTCCCAGAGGCATCAATCTCACTCATCGACCTATGGAGTCTGTCACCTAAACTTCAGAGCGCAGGCGAGAGCTACCTGCGCTATCCGATTATCGAGCGTTTTCTTGGCACGCTGCCACCGGAGCGGCAACAATGGAAATTTGTTGTGCGCGACGACGCCGATGAGCAACAGCTGCGTGTTCTGCTCGCACGCTATCCAGACTTTGTAGAACGGAAAGTGCCAATTATTCTGCAACCAGAAGGAGATGCGGCATCGCCCGACTATCCTACGGCACTAGGACAGCTCGCGGAGCGAGTGCGAAATCCATTCTGGGATAAGTATTATGTGCGCGTGCTACCACAGATGCATGTGATTATCTGGGGTAGAAGACGCTGGGTATAGAGAGGGAGAAAACATGTCGGACTATGCACAGGTACAAACGTATGCCACCTGTAACGAGCGCACATATTCTCTTGTCGCCGCACACTATCGACTGGTACTAGAGCAGCTCGGTTGTAGCAATGTTCTGGTTTTACAGTGGCTTGATAGCTTGCGCTGGCCCACGTCAGATGAGGATGGGCCGGGCGATGTCTATGCCGCGCCTTTTATGCTCACACCAATTGATATATCCAACCAGACCATCGAATGCGCGGGCATCGAGGTTTCGCTGTACGATAATGCGGCAATTCCCAGCACGGCGGAATTGCCGACCTGGGTGGGCTTCAACCTGCTATTCGATGTGGATATGTTGCACCCAGGTTCAGGTGCGCCCTATTCCGAGAAGACAGGCACGTTGCTGTGGCACATTGTGCGAAAGCAAGCCGGCGCGTTTCGCGAACTGGGGGCGTACTTTACAGATGAATGGCAGGAAAATCAACCTTGGCGTGCGCTCACTGCCCAGCTGGGCAACCCCTGGGATTTTGACCTGGCGATCTTCCCACGCTCACAGGCAGAGCACTTTTCAGAAGTACCCGCGGGATTTGAAGGCACAGTAACAGCGCAAGGATTTGGATTTGCGCAAGCAAACCGTTGGCAGAAACTTCCCTGGAAGTAGTGGAAAATGTTTCTAAACTAATTTTCAGAGAAGACATAAAAAAATCTAACCCTCTTCTAATGTTTGAACATAGGGCAGTATGCTATGATTAGAAAGCTGAGTAGAGGCGGTTGAGGAGGAGTTGTATGACTCCCATACGCTCAAGTTTCAGGCTGGAGCATGTATTTATGCACGAAACGCACTATCCTGTAGAAACAATTCTCGAAAGTATCAGTGAGGCTTTTATTGCGCTTAACTCTGAGTGGTGTTTCACCTACGTAAATCATCACGCGGAATTGCTCCTACAAAAAACACGAGAAGAGTTACTAGGCTCTAGTGTCTGGGAAAAGTTTGCAGGGGCGGCTGATTCAATCTTTTATGAGAAGTATCATGAAGCTGTAGAGACACAGGCTGCTGTCCGCTTTGAAGATTTTTATGCTCTCCGATCTATCTGGTTTGAAGTACGAGTCTATCCGTCTAAAGATGGCTTATTTGTGTACTTTCACGATATCACTCAACAGAAGCAAGCGGAAGAAGAGCGGGAACGACTGTTGCATCAGCTTGAGGCAGAGCGTAGCATAGCGGAGGCTCATGCGCGACAAGTCGAGGCTGTTCTAGCAAGCATGACTGAAGGGATTATCATAGCCGACCTGCACGGAAATGTTCTTCAGATGAACGAGGCGGCGGCAAGGCTACACGGCTTCACCCGACCAGAGGAGTCTCAGCGCCACTTGCGAGATTTCCCGGCTAGCTTTGAGGTTCATATAAAGGATGGAGGTATTCTTTCTGTCGATGAGTGGCCTCTCGCACGCTTATTACGTGGCGAGGAGTTCACGGATTATGAGGTGTATGTAAAGCGTTTAGCGACTGATGATGGCTGGTTTGGGAGCTATAACGGTGGGTTTGTATACGACGAACACGGAGTGCCAGCGTTAGCGATTCTGACCTTGCGTGACGTAACAACACAAAAGGCGGCGGAAGAACACCTGCGAGCGAGTGAAGAGCGGTTTCGACTCCTATGTGACAACGCGCCTATTGGTATTGCTATTTCGCACAGTACCCGCTATATATACACAAATCAGGCGTTAGTGACAATGTTTGGTTATGATAATGCTGAGGAGCTTTTAGATATCTCACTACTAGAGTTGCTTGAGTTACAAAGCCGAGCACAGATACAAACGTACATTGCTCTACGTATGCAGGGCGAGATCGCTCCATTAAGTTACGAGACGACAGGCTTGCGGCGCGATGGTTCAACGTTTATGCTCTCTGTCCACGTTGGACGAATGCCAATCGGCAATATGCTAACAAGTATTACCTTTGTGACAGACATCACCGAGCGTAAAGAGGTCGAACGGCGCAAAGACGACTTTCTAAGCATGGCAAGCCACGAGTTACGTACTCCGCTTACCAGCGTTAAAGCGTATACGCAGTTGCTTCAACGCTTGTTTGAAAAAGAAGGTAAACAAGAGCCTGTGCTGTATCTGGCAAAGATGGACACTCAACTTAATAAGCTGACCAAGCTTATTACTGATCTGCTTGACATTTCCAGAATGCAAGTTGAAACAATGACTTTCGCGAGAGACGTAGTCGATTTCGATGCGCTTGTGCGCGACACTATCGCAAATCTTCCACAGACACAGCAGCGTATTCGCTTGAGTGGCTACACGAGCAGAAGCATTATTGGCGACCAAGATCGTCTGAGACAGGTCTTGACTAACCTGCTTATCAACGCCCTCAAGTATTCGCCTCAGAAAGACGTGGTACTTGTCACAGTTTCGACGACCTCTGAGCGGGTGGTTGTACAGGTTCAGGACTCCGGTATTGGTATCGCCAGACAGCACCACAAGAAAGTATTTGAGCGTTTTTATCGCGTGTACACCAATAATGATACGACCTACCCTGGTCTGGGCGTCGGACTCTACATTGCCCACGAAGTTGTTACGCGACACAACGGCACAATCTGGGTAGAAAGTGCAGAGGGTCAAGGCGCAACATTCTCTTTCTCTCTCCCTTTTGAGAACGAGAAGGACGAAGCGAAAAGGGAATAAACATACGAAGGTTATTTGGAGGGCTACATACATGTCTCAACGTATTTTAGTTGTTGACGACGAGGAAAGTATTTTAGAGGTTGTGCAAATTGTCCTTGAAGGCGAGGGCTATGTGGTTCAGACAAGTATGAATAGCTCGTTTTTGCATACTCTTATGCCTTTGCCCGACTTAATTCTGCTTGATGTACTACTATCCGGTGAAGATGGGCGTGAAATTTGTAAACGCATAAAGGTAGACATGCGTTTACAACACATTCCAGTTATTATGCTCTCCGCCCATTCAGACGCCGGCAAGGTTGCTGATACAAGTGGAGCCGACGCTTTTCTTGAAAAGCCCTTTGATGTTGACGCCCTTATAGAGATTGTGCAGAAACATCTGAAAGCTGTACCGACATCCAATCAAGAATGAGGAAGTGGTGAAAGTTGTAGAGGCTTCATAAGAAGGCATGACGGCGGCTCGTCCCCTTGTCGTAAGTCGCAGAAGACCCCTGGCTTCGAGCTATGGGGATGAATACGACAAACGTCCCCTTGACACACATCTATACAATATGGTAAAATACGTACATGAAGACACAAGAGTATGTCAATTTACGCTTACACAAAACCACGCTGCAC
>JBBQVS010000117.1:0-8336 GCA_038211295.1 Ktedonobacterales bacterium
CAGGGTGACTCACGGCAACCTTCAGAAACTCAAAGGTGATATCTATCAGATGCAAGGGAACCTGAACGCCGCCTACACTTGCTACGAACAAGAGCGCAAGGCCGAGTCGTTCATCACGAAATTTCTTGGGCTTTTTGATAGTGCCTAGATTCTGCTCCAACTGGGACAACATGAGCAATGCAGTGTCTACGCGCTTGAGGCCGCGGCACTGTGGTTTCAGCATCCTGACCGACTTGCTCAACACGCAGTCTTCGACATTGAACCATTTGCCATAGGCGGTGTTTATGTAGGCGATACTCCAACGACAAGTATTGAACACGTCTGTCAACGCTTGATCCAAGATGAGCGTTTTCTCGATGCACCATCGAGGGGTCAACTCAGTTTCCTCCTCTATAAGATGTATCAGGAGGATTTCGACGAAGACTCTCCTTCCGGTGCCCAACGGAAGGCATCTCAGTCTGAGCTCCTGATTCAACTCACACAATGGTATTCACATCCCCTCATCAGTGGTGAACTCATTGAGCACTTTCTCGACCGAGGAGATCTGCCTGCGGCTGTCGAACACCATTTGCTCTACCATATGTATCTCTTTACCTCTCAACCCGATGCATTTGACGAAGACGATGCGGGGTTCTCGCAGCATACGGACGAGATCACGACTCAAGAAGAGCGCCATGCTCTCCATGTAACAGCACTACGAGTATTACAAACGTACCAAGACTCATCTAGCATCCAAAGTGTGTTCCTTCCCTTCTTCGATGATTTTTGGAACATCCTTCTGAGAAATGGAAATATGCACCAAGAAATGGTAGATGTCACACAGATACTCATGAATACCTCAAACGAGGTAAACCATCTCTGGTTTTCCCATGCATGGGCACTAAGTTGTCTTGAGAGAAACGACGAAGCTGAAAAGAGTTACCGACACTACTTAGAGTCGTATCCCGATAATGCAGGTTCCCTTCACAACCTTTCCATACTCGTAGGAAAAAAAGGACAATTTGAGGAAGCACTCGCTCTTTCAAATAAAGCACGTGCCCTGGCTCCTGATGATGAAGGGATTGTGAAGAGAAACGATTACCTCACTAGTGAACAGAAACCAAGAGCACAGGTAAGGATAGTGACGAGAGAGGGAGCACACCAATGGTCCTTGTTGACGAACAGTCAGAAATGGTTACTCTGTTTGATGGAACTCTATCCTTCAGCACATTGGTCTGAATTACTCCCCTACTTGAAAAAAGACGAACAGCTTGTGCGACAAGTGCAGGAAAACTGGGACCTTCTTCTTAACCAGGGCATATGTCAACTAGAAAAAGGATTGCCCGTCTACGCCACTGCGCCTATACGTCCGTTTGTACGGCAAGAAGGCTTTTGGTCTGTCCTCGCTTCTGACATTGCACGGGTACAAGCGCGAAAAAAGAAAAACCTTTGGTTACCCGAAGCTGCGGACCTTGGAGATGAACAGCTTGCACACGCGTCACCCGACCAGCGCGAATTGATACACCAAGCATTGTTGCGACAGATCGAGCACGTCTCACAAGTAGGATTAGCACATGTGTATCTCCACTTCTACCGTCGTCTCTGGAAAGGATTACTGCTACAATGGAAGGACTATGCTGCCCTCGTTGATTTCTGTTCGGTTCTGCTGGATCGACTCAGCATTATGACCAGAGAAGAGTTATGGGAATGTGCCTACTATGCGACCGATCTTTCTGATCCACAGTATCGGACACTCGCCGAAAAATGGTATAAACGCCATTTGGAACATGGTGAAAGCAGGGTAACATATCACAACCTCTCGGTTCTTTCTTTTCGAGCGAAGCAGTATCAAGGTGCTCTGCAGTTGATTGAGCATGCGGTGCCCACGTGATGCGCAACGAGATACTAGCAAGCGAGCAGAAAAGAGAGGCATGTTCCTTTGACCTGACGTGGGGCGAGGAGAGGAGAGGGAGAAAACGAAACAAATCACCAATCATGTCTGGCAAAAAGCGTGACCCATCGGAAACGCGGGTGCGAAAATGAGCAGACGGACCCTCTCGACGGGAGAATCCAGGTCGAGGACGAGCTTTGTCGAACGCGCGGTCAGTTCAAGCGACCCGCAAACCCAGGGCCTGGGCAAACGCCGTTGAGAGCCCATAGACAATAATCCCCACAGGCGCAGCGCTGGGTGGTCGGGCATTGCGCGCGAGTCGTTGTGGCCACGTCATGCGCCAATGTGCTCGCTCGGCGCGCGAGAAAACAGAAGGCGTGGAGGGAGGTGGTGAAATGAGGGGAGCTTGCACAGTGACCAAGTGGCTGCGCTGCCAACGGATCCAGGCTCGGCGAGGCTGAGTGCGTGACCAATCCCCCCACAGGATGGGATGAGGGGAAGGAGCAGCAAGACCCGAAGACGTCTGCTCTTCTGCCGCAGGCTGAGACAGGGGATGCAGGACAGCGCTGACACGACGCGGTTTTTTGGTGGAGGTGCCATGTTCTTGACATTGGATGCGCAAGGAACAGGAGCGACAGTCAGCGATACGGGCAGCATAGAGCACACGCACGGTTCCATCGTGTTCGCGGCGTCGCTCCTGCGGATAGAGCGTGGCGCCTTGCCGACAACGCAGCGTGCCGTCAGGCTGAGGGAAAAAGTTGTGTCCTCCCAGGCTTCCTACTCGCGCGGCACGCGCCCACTGCGGAGGACCGAAGAGTGGTCCTGTCGGCGGTGGGGTCGGAGATGGCAGAGCTTCAGTTCGAGGGGGGGAAAAACTCGGTGAGACGCATCGAGGTCGGCTGCCACTGCTGGCTGAGTGCTTGGCGCAGATTCCAGATCCATTGCGAAAGGATTTGCCAGGTTTCCTGACCAGAGGTCGTGTAGGAACTCCACCGATCACTGTCCTGCTCACGGTCCTCGTCAGCCAGCACGGTCTCGAAGCTGCCACGATGCAAGTAGAGCTTCACCACATCGGCGGCGGTGAAGCCGAGTGCGGGCAAGGCGGTGAAAAAGAGCTCATAGACCATGTTATCACGGGTCACGCCAATCGGACTGGCAGGGGTCCCGGCTGGATGCGTGGCGATGATCACGCGGGAACGATGTCCTTCCGCGGTCACAGGCAGGTCTCCACACTCAAACAAGTCCCGGTAGATCCCACTTTCCGGATGCACGAACTGCTCATCGGCAGGCAAGGCGAGGCGCTCTTTGACCTGTGCCAGCTCAAGAAGCCCGTAGTCTTTGCCACGCATCAGCCAGGGGATCCCTGCCTCCAGCAGGTCCGCGACGATGGCTCCATTGCCGTACTGGCCATCGAGTCGGATGAGGGCCTGACCTCGAGGCCGACCCAGCTTGGCCTGATACGCCGCGATCACTTCCAGCCCTCGGAGCAACTCCCCTCGGTAGTCGCCATTGCCCGCTCCGCCAAATGTTGCCAGCCACTGATGGGTATGGGACTGTATGAGCGTCGTGCGGGTGCGGACCACCTCGCCACGCTTGCGCCCCGTATAGCCCGGCGCACAGACCGCTTGCAAACGTCGCTGTGGAGGAGGCAGATCAGGACTCTGGGGCAGAGCGCGCTGTCGTGCAGCCTGTCTGGTACCGTCCAGATCGAAGACCACCCATGCTTGTCCTTGCCGATCCCACAGACCTCCCACGCCCTCGGCAGGTCCCGGGTGGGCCAGCGCGTCCGGGCCGCGAACACGTTGCGCAGCGCTTCCACACTTGTTTGATCCAGGGCCGCAAGAAAGCGACTGAGCGTCGAGCGATGGGGCAACTTCTGGCGTCCGAACAAGGCCATGAACGCCGTCGCAAAAGGCTCCAGACGCTCGTAATACGCCGCAAGTGTCGGTTCACCGCTGACGGCATAGCCCATCAGCACGACCACGAAGTCAATCACTTCAAAGATGCCGAAGCGTTTGCGGGCAAAGCGAACCTCGTCGGAGATTTTGGCAAGGATACCCTGACCTGTCAGGGTGTGAGCAACCAGGGCCACTTCGCCAAACCAGGCAGGCACCCAGGGGATTGGCAAGGCTTCGGTCTGAATGCTTACAGAGAACGGCTCATCCGTGTTCATAGGATCTCCTATCATTTTGCTTCTCTGCTCGGTTAGTAACTACCAACCCTCTCAGTATGGCACAAAATGACCGGCTCTCCATCGAAAATGAGTCTCTATTTCTCCGCTCGCTTGCTATAATCTCGTTGCGCATCCCGTGGGATTGGAGCATCCCCTTGACGCTAATGAGAGAATATATATAGCAACACTATCCGATTGAGCGACGTAGTTCAACGCGAAATGTTGCAAACACTACAAAAACATAAGAAGATACATGTCATCATTTTCATTTACAATTGACGCGGAATGTCCCGATACATGGGCGCGTGCAGGCACGATTCAGACGCCACATGGCACGATTCAGACACCCATCTTTATGCCCGTTGGCACACAGGCTACCGTGAAGAGTGTCGCGCCAGAAGAGCTGCATACAGCAGGCGCACAAATTATTCTGTCTAATACCTATCACTTGATGCTACGCCCAGGGTCCGAACTGGTCGCTGACTTCGGTGGTCTCCACTCGTTCATGCATTGGGATGGCCCCGTTCTAACTGATAGTGGTGGCTTCCAGGTGTGGAGTCTGGGCCATTTACGCAAGTTAAGTGAAGATGGTGTTACGTTTAAATCACATCTTGATGGTTCAGCGCACACACTTACGCCCGAACGTGTAATGCAGATAGAGGCAGAGTTGGGCGCGGACATCATTCTCCCGCTCGACATATGCGCCCCCTATCTATGTGCTCCCTTAGAGGCACGGGCCGCGATGGAACGTACTCATCGCTGGGAGGAACGTGCGCTGCTTGCGAAAGAACACTATAATCCAACCCAGACTCTGTTCGGGATTGTACAGGGAGCTTTTGAACCTGAGTTACGGAGACAGAGCGCGGAAATCATTGGCAACATGCCCTTTCCTGGTCTCTCTATCGGTGGCCTTTCCGTTGGAGAACCGAAAGCGATGATGTGGGAGATGCTCAATATTGTCACACCTGCACTGCCTCGCAACAAGCCACGTCACCTGCTTGGTGTTGGTTCGCCAGAAGACCTTGTGATGGGTGTCGGGCTAGGTATGGACATGTTTGATTGTGTTCTGCCAACACGAGTCGCGCGTCATGGCGGACTTTTCACGCGTCAAGGTCGTGTCAGCATCAAGGGAGCGCGTTTCCGGGCCGAGCACAATCCCGTTGAAGTCGGTTGCGATTGTTACACATGTCGTAACTATAGCGCGGCCTATGTCCATCATCTGGCCCGTACAGAAGAGCAGCTCTATTATCGTCTCGGCAGCATTCACAACATCCGTTTCATGTTGCGTCTCGCGAGTGAATTACGTGCAGCTATTCTCGCTGGAACCTATGGTGCATTCCGCGATGAATTTTTAGCAACATACATGCCTGCCTCCGAACAGGTACGTGAGGCCCAACGCGAAAAATGGAAGATAGCACACGCCAAACAGGGATGATATGTACGGGTCTGCTTCAGCACACCCCCTCATTCGGCTGGTGACGTGGGACGAGGGTGTGCTGAAGCAGACCCGTACAGGAGAGGTTTTCAATGTCCACAACCTATCGTTTTATCAACACAGAACCGTTAGGAGCCGCATTCAACATGGCGGTTGATGAGGCTATCCTGACACATTATCTGCTAGGATTGGTTCCACCCACATTACGCACATTTCTCTGGACACAGACATCTATCACGCTTGGTCGCTTCCAAAACGTCGAGCGCGAAATAGAGCAGGAACGTTGTCAACAAGGGGGTGTTGCGCTTGTACGGCGTCCTACGGGCGGTCGTGCAGTGTATCACCGTGACGAGTTCACCTACAGCCTTGTGATTGGTAAACGCGAGCACGTTCCTTCTGGCGTCGTTGCAGCCTACGCCTATCTCGCACAAGGATTACAGGCGGCCCTACAACAGCTTGGTATTGCCTCTGAACTAAGCGATGAACATGTCAGCAAAAATCCATCGGCGGCTTGCTTTGCCTCATCGACACAAGCAGACCTGACCGCGCGTGGCTTCAAAATTATCGGTAGTGCGCAAGTCTGGAAGGATGACGCTCTGCTCCAACAGGGATCGCTACCACTCGATGATCGCTCGAGCGAGTTCTTTTCATTCCTGCGCTTCCCAACCGAAGCCGCACGAGCCGCGGCACTGGCCCTTTATCAAACAAAAACAACACCACTGCATACATTTGGCGCGACTATCACAAGAGAGCAAGTTGGCGAAGCATTTGTTACAGGATTTGGAAAGGCATTGCATACACGCTTCGTACAGGAAGAGCTAAGCAAATCAGAATGGGACATGGCACAACAACTGGTTGAAGAGAAGTATAATACTCTTGTGTGGATGAAAGAACGCGTTACTCTTGTATAGCATTGCTCAAACAGGTTGAATGATGTACAATAGGCGCAACGTAGAGGTTCGCTAAACACAAGAAGGTCGCCACGGAAATACCGTCACGTTAGAAGGAGTAAATCGGGCGTGAGCATGTCTATAGACACAGCGCGGAAAATATTAGAGGCTAGCAAACAACGCGCTAGAGAATTACGGAGTCCTGTCAGTATTGCGATTGTTGATGCCGGAGGCCATCTAGTCCTCTTTGAGCGCATGATGTCTCCTTATGGATGGGCGACCGGAAATATTAGTATCGCGAAGGCCAGTACCGCCGTTATGTTTAATCAGTCCACAGATGCGGTCGCGCAATGGGGGGCTGGCCTCCCAGGTTTTGCCTCAAGTATGGCAACGATGACCGAGGGGAAATTTATTATGGCGGCTGGCGGCTGGCCCATTCGTGCGGCTGGCGCAACCATTGGCGGCATCGGTGTAAGCGGTGGCAACGCTCCTGGACGTGATGATGAAATAGCGCGTGCGGGTATCGCGGCAGTTGATACCCCCGCAATGCAGGCCGTACAAGCACAGCAAATGCAGCCACCACCCTCCATAGCATCACAATCTTTACCGCCCATTGCTTCTGCGCGACCAGTGACACCATCTTCATACTCAAATGTTTTGCCACCGTATTATCAGCCTGCACAACCAGATAACGCGGTAGCACCACAAAGCGAGTTTCCAGGCCAGCCACACATTACAAAAAATATCGTACCCGATCAGGACGATCCCTATAACGATAGCACGTTTAATCAATACAACCCAGACCGTTCGGGAGGTCAAGTATGAGTCAAGAATATTCTAGTAGCAAACGCACAAGACGGACAGCACGCTCACAACGCAATAAGCCCGTTCTCGTTACATCCACAAACAACGACGTAGAAAATGACGAGACTGAGAAATCTGCGGTAAGTACAGCAACTATTGCTGAGCCAAAACCACTTGTTGTTCCCGCACCAGAGCCACCTGAGAAGCCAGCCCGCAAGTTACCGGGCTTCTTCTCTACCATAAGAAAGAACGAACAAGATACTACCCCAAAAGAGACAAAAGAAGCAGAAGTTGCGCAAGCGCGTCTCGCCCGTGCTACACGCGGCAAAGCCCCCGTAGAAGTAGTCGGAACGGTTCCCACCAAAACGAGTAAGAGTCCTGTAGTTGAAGGCAAAGGTACTGCTTCAACTCCTGCCACTAAGCCAGCCACCAAGCCGCAAGGTTTGTTTAAGACACGCTACATCATTGGCATGGGAGTGTACCTCATTGCCGCAGATTTTCTAGGGCTATATGAACAAAGATTTCTGCAATACCTTGGCCTGGAAAAACAACTGACGCAGCTCAACCTTTTTGGCGGCGTCTTACATGTGAACACATCGACGATAGTGTTCTTAGCATCCCTCGTCATTATTCTTGTTCTTCTCGCACGTTTCGACCTCATTCCTCGCAGTCTTGGCGGTGCCTCAGCTGCACAGAGACGCGCGGGTCAAACACAAACAAAAAACAACAGTACAACGACGCCTGGGGAACGTGTCATTCCACCAACTGTGCGTCAGGGTGTCAAAGGCTCCGACGATACACTTTATCAGCAGTATCGCACGAGTCAGCGTCGTCAGAAGAAGAGATAGTAGTGAGGAGAGTGTGTACATTATGTCCTGTGAAATAGGACATAATGTACACACTCTCCTCTTTTTGAAAATTATACTTGACTTATTTGGAGGGGGTCTCTATAATCATGATAGAGGCCGAAAAAGATATGGTCGAGAAAGCACACGGAATTATAAAAATGCTCAGCTACAAACAACCAGTACAACAGAATAGCTTTTATTATTGGTTTAGCCCCCCAGCATGATGGTGGGCCTTTTTAGGCTGAGCGACAAACACCACCAGCGTGCTGGGAAAGCAGAGGAAAACAACCTCTGCTTTTTTGTTTCCAAAAATTTG
>JBBQVS010000118.1:0-8003 GCA_038211295.1 Ktedonobacterales bacterium
CGTAGCTGTACTTCGGGGTCGGCTAGTCGGGGCGAGGTGCTTTCGATATATTCGACGGCGATACGATAGTGCTTCTCGGCTTCGGGGTAGGCAGAGAGGGCGTAGGCGTGGTCGGCGGCGAGTTCGGCGTAGCGAATGATCTGGTGCGGGTCGCCTCCGCCGAGCACAAGGTGATGCGTGATGAGCGCGGCCCCCTCCTCCTCGCGGTGCTGGTGCGTGACGCGCAGAATGTCCGCCGCCCGACGGTGCAGACTGGCCCGACGCGCGGCGGATAATCCCTTATAGAGATGGCTCACGAGCAAGGGGTGCCAGAAGAGATAGGTGATGCGCGTTCCCACGCCCTCCTCCGTCAACATGCCCGACTTGAGAGCCTCTTCGAGCAGATCGAGTATCGCGTCCTCGTCGGCCTCGCTGCTCGTCGCGCTCTCCATCGCTTGAATAAGCGGAAACTCGAACGAGCCACCCAGCACCGCCGCCTTCTGTAAAAGACTCCGACACGCCTTGCTCAAACGCGCCAGGCGCAGGTCTAGCACGGCGGTAATACTCTCTGGCAGTGGCACGCCGTCCTCCTGTATATCGATGCCGCGTGTCAGCTCTTCCGCGAAGAACGGGTTGCCCCCCGCTCGCTCCTGAATTAGCTCCACTATTGGCCCCGACAGCGTAACCGTGGGTTGGGCAATCTGCGTGACCAGCGTCCCAATCTGCTCGCGGCTCAACGGCTCTAACGAGACCGTTTCCACGACGCGCTCGCGTTGCAGGTCGGTGAGCAGGGGGCGCAGGGCGTGGTTCGCGGGCAGCTCGTTATCACGGCACGTCCCGACAATGATAATTGGTTGCCCATAGATGCGCCGCGCGAGATAGGCCAGCAGTTCGCAACTACTGCCATCAGACCATTGCAGGTCGTCAAGCACAATCAGAAGCGGCGTCCCCTCCGCGACATTGACCAGCAGCTCACGCGCCGCCTCCCATAAACGCAGTTGCTCCTGCTCCGCCGGCATCTGTGACGGATATTCTACCTGTTGTGGCAAAAGGTTGTGCAGCTCTGGCAGCAGCGTATGCAACGGGTAATAGACCAGAGGCCGCTTGCTAATCTCCTGCCTCTGCACCATCCCATTTGTCATTGCCTTGCGTAGTACCTCTATCCACAGGCGATAGGGAATGCCGCCCTCCTGTGCATAGACGCGACTCCACGCCACGAGCCAGCCGCGCTTGCGAGCCTCGCGCCCGATCTCCTCCGCCAGCCGTGTCTTGCCAATACCGACCTCACCCATGAGCAACATACATTGTGGTGTGCGCTGTGTATCGAGTGCCAGCGACGAGGCATGTTTGCGCTGCCCCGGCAACTTGAACTTCGCCGCCTGCTCCGTCGTTCCCAGCAGCAGCTCAAGATTTTTCATCTCCACATCGCGTCCGACCAACGGGCGTTGGTGTGTGCGCCCAATCTGTGGCGCGGGCATCGTCTGTTGCTGTATCGCGCTCTGTGCTGTCGTCCCCCCCTGCGCGGTTGGTGCCTGCTGTCCCCCCGTTCCGCCGCCCTCTCCCGACGCGGCTTGAACGACACGTTGGCGCGTCGGGTCTGACTTGAGAGCTTTCACATCGGTGTAGAGTGCGCGGGTCGCGGCCAACGGCGCGATCTGAAATTCCTCTTTCAGCACGGTCACAAGCCGCGTATACGCCCGTAACGCCTCGCCACGTCGCCCAAGCTGGGCCAGCACGCGCATCAGCAACTGTACCGCGACCTCGTTGGACGGATTGATACTCAGCAAAAGGTTAAGCGGCTCGATGGCACCGACGAGGGCGTCGCGCTGAATCCGCAGCTCCGCCAGCTCTATCAACAGGCTAATCTGTGCGCGTAACAGGCTCTCGCGTCGTGCCAGCGTCACCTCGACCTTGCCCTCTTCGGGCAGAAACGACCCGCCATAAAGAGTCGAAGCCTCTTCAAGCAGCTTTTCGCGCTCGGACAGGTCATCACAGCCCCGCGCCTTCGTGATGAAGTATTCAAAGGCGTCGGCATCGATCCATATATTGTTCTGGTCGGCCAGCACCAGCATGTCGCGCTCAGTCAATAGCAGAGGCGACGTTGCCAGCTTGCCCCGTGTCGGCTCAAAGACCTGTCGCAGACTATGCACGGCGCGATCAAGCCGACTGGACGCGGTACTGCCATCCAGATCGGGCCACACAATTTCCAGCAACTGCTCACGGCCCAGCTTGCGCGTCGGTGTGCTTGCCAGACAGCTCAGCAGGGCGCGAACGCGTTGTTGTTGCCACGCCGCCTCCGTTACCGTCTGCCATTCATTATCGGTGCGTCGTTCAAGCCGAAACTGCCCCAGCGTATAGATACGCAACTGCTCATGCGTGCTAGACGCCGGCACGGGCAAGTCTTGCAGGGGATGCATTCCCGCCATCGCCGCCTGCGCCTCTGCCGGAAGCTGCTTCCCAATATAGGTACGTGTGGTACGCCCCTCTTTTGTCTGATACGCGTACCAGTAGGGGCCATGACCAGTCCCCTCGCGACACCTGCGGCAGCGCGGCTTGCCACAATAGCTTATCTGTTGATGGTAAGTAATCTTATTGTTACTTCCATTCATTGGGATGGCCTCCTAACAACGTACAGGGAAATGTCCGCGCACACCAGCCTGTACGCGTATAGATATGATATACAGTAACTCACATACACAAGAAACGAGTATACACTATTTTTCATTGTTCAGCATATCCGCCCCGCGACATTCCCCATGTTTCTCATTGGCAAGCAGACGTGCAACGCATTGTATAACAGTTGGCATACTGTGGGCAAGGGGGCGTGGCGAAGCCGCGCAGCCCCGTGTATAGTAGTGGCGGCGGCTTGCCCCCGCCATGCCCCCTCTACCCTCTTATGGCAACGCCTCCCGCTCTTCCTCTACTCCGCTCTGCTCTGTTTTGCCTCACTCTATCAACCTCCCCTCCAACCATACTCTACGGTATAACCTTCCTCATAGAGAAGACAGGTATAAGACTCTTTTCTGTCTTTCCGTTGCGGGAATATCGCTACAAAACTTCATGAATAAATGCACGTCCGCGCGTCCACTATTCGCGGGAAACGCTACCTTTGGGCGTTTCGTCGCGCACAATTTTGGACGTGCGTCCAGAGAAGAACGCTAGGAGATACCACAAATCATGGTTGCGTATACTTGCACCATGAAACAAAGAAGTATATGCCGACATGAAGAAAGAGAATAAACATGGTTGCACTACCTGCGGTAAGTAAGCCCCATATTGAAGCCAATCCAGAGGAACTATTTTTGAGCGACCCGACCCGCTTCTACCGTTACGAGATAGGGCAGGTCGATATGCTTTCCACTGAGCGCGTGACCGAGCTGGCACGCTGTATCGAACGTGGACGTGTCGAGCTAAAACGCCGCAAGCCCGCGCGTTTCGTCAAAGGCTTTCGCGAGGTGCCAACAGAGACCCGCGAGACCCGCGAAGCCGAGAATGCCCGTCAGCAACTCATCGAGGCCAACCTGCGCCTCGTCCTGCACATCGCACGCAAGTATCGCGGCTTCGGCGTTGACCTGATGGATTTAATTCAGGAAGGCAACATGGGCCTCATGCACGCCGTCGAGAAGTTCGATTATCGTCGTGGCTACAAGTTCAGCACCTACGCCACATGGTGGATACGCCAGTACATCACCCGCGCCCTCGCGGAGCAAGCCCACTCTATTCGCGTCCCCCTCTACAAAATCGAAGAGATCAAGCGGCTTGGTCGTGTGCGCCGCCGTTTGCAGCAAGGGCTAGAGGCCGAGCCAACCATCGAGATACTCGCGGAACAAATGGAGATCAGCGTCCAGCACGTCATCGCGTTGCTCTCGACCAATCAGGAAACCATCAGTCTGGACATGCCGCGCAAAGGTGGCGACGACGAAATCGCGTTAAGCGAGATACTGGAGGACGATCCCAGCTACTCGCCGGAGGGCGTCGTCATCAATCAGACTCTTCACGAGCAGGTGCAAGACCTCTTGAACTGCCTGACGGAGCGTGAACGTAACGTCCTCCACCTGCGCTACGGCCTCGAAGGCGAGCGCGAACACAGCCTGACAGAGGTCGGCAAAAAGATTGGACTCAGCCACGAGGCCGTGCGCCAGATCGAGTTTCGCGCCCTGCGGAAACTCGACCATCCGAGCCGTGATCGGATGCTCCACGACTTTCTGGTATAATGCCGATGAGCCACTACGACGACGAAGAGCAAAACGGGCAAGAGTAATGGTGTAAGAGAAACGCTCGCGAACCACACGGTTCGCGAGCGTTTCTCTTGCACCATCATGCACGGTTCCCCCACCTCCTCACTCCACCTTCACCACAATCACGCTCACATTGTCCGCGCCACCGCCGCGCAGGGCCGCCTGCACGAGCAGATCGCAGACCTGCGTTGAGTCTTGCCCACTCGCGACAATACGCTGAATTTCGGGGTTACGCACCATCTCCCACAGCCCATCGGAGCAGAGTAACAGACTATCGCCCTTGCGAAGCTCGCGGGTGAACCAATCCACCTCTACCCCGTCCCGATTGCCCAGGCTTCGATACACCTTGTTGCGGTCAGGATGTGTGTATACCTCGTCGGGCGTGATGATGCCCGCCATCACAAGGTTCGCCACGAGCGAGTGGTCAAGCGTAATCTGTGTCAGGCCGTTCATATCGTCGTAAAGATAGGTACGGCTATCCCCCACATTCACCACATAGGCTTTCGTGCCAACAACCAGCGCGGCGGTAATCGTCGTCCCCATATCCTTGCCCCACTCACGGCACCGATTGCAGATCGCGGTATTGGCCTGTTCCACACCATTGACGAGCAGATCAATAATAATCGTGTCGTTTAGCGAATCGCTGGCGACGATATCGCGCAGCACCGCCTGCATCATACAATGCATCGCCAGATGGCTCGCCTCTTGCCCAAAATCATGCCCACCCATGCCGTCCGCGACCACAAAGAGACCAAACGGCACAAGTCGATCATTATAGGTACACGTCCCCTGTAACACAATCAAACTATCCTCGTTGGGTTGCTGCTGCCGCATAATGCCGCTATTCCAGCCCACCCCCACCTCTAAACGTGTGCGTGTGCGTGTCATCATCGCCACAGGTGCGCCGCCAGAAGACGCGCGTTCGGGGGTCGTCGGAATATTCTCTATCGCGGTATTGCCCCGCGTCTCACGTTTCCAATTGTAGTCCGGGCGTGGCGTGCTTGGAAGCGGAGCCATTTGGGGGCGTCCAACCGCGACAAGTACAGGATTCGAGAGTTGCGAGAGCCGACCCGTTACCCGCTCGTTCGCGCGTGCGCGTGGCCCCTGTGGCGTATTGTCCACTGGCCCGTCTGGTCGCGACGGACGCCACGTATCCAGTCGAGTTGGTGGCGACGGCGGAGCCTGCGGTGGACGCTGTGGGCGCGATGGGCGCGGTGCTTCTGACGGTGGTAAAGAGTTTGGTCTGTGTGGCAAGCGCGATTTTGGAAAGTTCACGGTATCCTCCTGTACTATCTCTGCTCCTGTTTCTTCGTCTATCGGACGGAGTTGCTCACGAATATTGCGGGTGCGCGACTCACGCCACGCGACATGCCGCGCATCACGCTTGCGGGGCCAGAGCAGCGCGACGCTTATTCGCAGTAAAAGCCCCCACGAGAGTAGCCAGAGCGATGACCGCACGCCCAGCCAGAGTACCACGAGCAAAGCGGGAACCCCCTGTGTGGCCCATGCACGTGGAACGTTTTGCACAGCCTGCGCGAAAACAAACCACACACGCGGCGGAAATCCCTGCTCGCCCCACAACAGGATGAGCGTCAACCCGATCAGGATTGCCCATGTGCAATAGCGCACCCAGCTATGCAGGTCATAGCTTGTCTTCAAATCGTCTAACATACTTTTCCCCCCACGTCCAAATTATTCATGGTCTTCCGTTATGTAAAGTATAGACAAGTCTGCTTAGTCGTATCTCCCACTATTCTTACAGTGATAGCCTTGCTGAGAAGGTACTTACATACAATCGGGCGTTGATGAAAAGGTTCTACGGTGTTACAGCCTTTTCACCAACGCCCAATACATTTGTCGGTACATTTGTCTTGTATTTCTTATACCGTTGTCTTCTAACTATTGGACACGTACAACGGTACGCCCTCTTATACCACCCGTGAGGATAGTGGCGAGAAGCTGCGGCAACTCTGCTAGCGTCGCCTCCTTGCTGATACTCTCAAGCAAGCTTGTTGGCTTGTACTCGTGCGCGAGCTGCTGCCAGAGTTCGCGGCGTAGCTCCATTGGACATTGTACTGAGTCGATGCCAAGCAGGTTGACGCCCCGCAGAATAAAAGGAAAAACCGTTGTCGTGACATTGACACCGCCCGTATTGCCACAGGCCGCGACAGAACCGCCATACTTTGTCGAGCGTAACAGATATGCCAGCGTCGTGCCACCAACCGCATCGATGCAGCCCGCCCACCGCTCTTTCTCCATTGGACGCGTACTCTCCGCCGAAGTCTCTGCCCGCCCGATGATCTCGCTTACACCCAGACTTTTCAGATATTCGTGCTCCTCCTCTTTGCCCGTACTCGCGGCAACCGTGTAGCCCAGCTTCTTCAAAATACTGATCGCGATGCTCCCAACGCCGCCTGTCGCGCCCGTGACCAGCACCGACCCCTTGTCTGGTGTAAGACCATTCTTTTGTAGTTGATGAATAGAGAGCGCGGCGGTAAAACCAGCCGTTCCCAGTGCCATCGCCTCTTTCAGCGTCAACCCCGTTGGCAGTGGTACAACCCATTCCGCCCGAACACGCGCGTATTCGCTGAAGCCCCCAAAGTGCGAGACGCCCAGCGCGTAGCTTGTGGCGATTACCTCATCACCCACCTTGAACCGTGCATCGCTCGACTCGACAACGGTGCCAGAGAGGTCTATGCCGGGGACAAATGGATACGTGCGAACAACCTTCCCGTCTGGCGTCGCGGCCAGCCCGTCTTTATAGTTGACGCTCGAATACGCCACCCGTACCAGCACCTCGCCCGTCGGAAGCTGCTCATGTGTCAGCTCGCCCAACTCGGCAGTAAAATTATGCTCTGTTTTGTTGACAATAAACGCTTTGAATGGTGTAGACATACATACTTTTCTTTCTTATGAGGAGATAGAGCCGCCATCGACAACCAGAATCTGGCCGGTAACATAAGCCGCGGCAGGAGACGCGAGAAATACAATGACGCCCTTGATATCGTCGGGGCCGCCAAAGCGGTGCAGTGGAATATCAGTGAGCATCTGCTCTTGATGTTTTCCCAGCAGACCACGCGACATCTTGGTTGGAAACCAGCCGGGGGCAATCGCGTTGACCGTGATGCCATGCTGCGCCCAACTGGTGGCGAGGTCACGCGTCATGTTGACCACCGCCCCCTTGCTCGCGTGATAGCCAACCGCCTGAATATACTTTGGATTGCCCCCGACAAGGCCCGCAACCGACGCGATGTTGATGATGGTGCCACCCTTGCCCCGCGCGATCATCGTCTTGCCAACCGCCTGCGACATACTAAATGTACCAGTGACATTGATAGTGACCACGCGCTCGAACTGCTCAAGCGGCATATCTTCCGGCGGTGTCCCCCACGTCGCGCCACTATTGTTGACGAGAATGTCAATCGCGCCAAACGCCTTTTGTGTCTCCTCGACAACGTGCGCCACGTCGCTCGGATTGGTGATATCGCAGGCCAGTGCCAACGCCTTCCCGCCGCGTGCCTCAATCTCCTGCTTCACGCCCTCGCACGCCTCAAGCTTGCGCGAACATAGCACAACATTCGCCCCCGCCTCGGAGAGCGCACCCGCCATATACTCGCCCAGCCCGCGCCCCCCACCCGTAATAATCGCCGTCTTGCCATCGAGACGGAACAGATTCAGAGTCGTCATGTCTCTTTTCCCTTCTCAACACTGAACAGGTATTTTTCCCTTCCTATGGTATCACTTTTTCGCACACACACAAACAAGTGACGCGGATGCCTCTCAACG
>JBBQVS010000119.1:0-7842 GCA_038211295.1 Ktedonobacterales bacterium
GATCATTCGCTACGCCGAACTCGCCGCCGACCACGCCTACGCCCTCTCTGCCTACCCCGAAGCCGAGAAGCACTATCGTATCGCCGTCGAATATATCGAAAGCACCTCGCCCCGACTAGCCGACCCCGAAGTACAGCTACGCATGGCTTATCTATTAGAGCGGTTGGGAGAGTGTAACTTTATTCAAGGAAACTTTGAACAATCACGGCGTTTCTATGAGCGGGTACTAGACTTACGAAGCCAAAAGCAGCTTCTTGTATTGTCGAATAATGCACAGCAAGATGCACAAGTACAGGCATTACTATGGTGTGAGATTGGTTGGACGTGGTATGGAGTTGGCGATAACATCCAAACATATCAATGTAGCGAGAAAGCTGAAAACATTTTACTGAGTAGTAGCATAATAGCGGGGCCAGCGTGGGCTAAAATTCGTCTTCAACAGAGCTATGTACGCTGGCAAGGAGGGAAATATGAAGAAGGATTTCACAAAGCAAAAGAGGCTTTAAAACTGTTTGAGGAAAGTATTGCAAAACAGAAACTCAAACTAGAAGAGGCTTCTCATCTGACAAAAATAGGGCGTTCACTTAGAGGCGATCCTGTTGATATCGGGCGTACACGCGCGATACTTGGCTTGCTTGCAAGCGTTACAGGTCAATCGACAATCGCGATTGAACACTTTCGCACCGCACTGGCATTGTACGAGCAATATCAATGTCGTAGAGAGATTGCTACTGCCTCTGGTAATTTAGCTATTCTTTATTTGAGAAGAGCAGAGTACAGTTCTGCACAAGCTACCTTACGACAGTCTTTAAGTATAGCTGAACAAATTGGAGATACAGCACTAGTATGTGCAGTTCAGGGTAATCTTGGCGTTTTAGCAATGTCTCTTGGGGAAATTATAGAAGCAGAAAACTGGTTTAGACAAGGTATTGAGTTAGTAGAGCGCATTAGTGACCCTGTGTATACGAGTATATTTCAGGCTTATTTATCTTCCATACTTCAAGAGCAAGGAAGAGTGTTGGAAGCTAGGAAAAGTATATACTGTTCTTTGCATGTTAGCCGTTCGGTACATATAGTGCCTTGCATTGGTTTTGCACTAATAACTTTAGGTTCTCTCTATGTAAATCAAGCACTAGCAGAGAATGATAAAAGGCAAGCACGAATGCTTCAACATGCCAAAACCGCCTTGCAACGCGGTCTTATGCTAGAAGAGGTTGAGGCAGAGACAAAGACCGAAGGGAAGTTATTGCTGGCACAGGTCGTGCTTCTGCAAGGCGAACTAGCGGCAGCGCGAGAGCAGGCACTACAGACATTGCAAGAGGCCAAACAAGATGAGTTGACGTGGCTCGTGGCACGCACGCAACGCTTGCTGGGCAGCATTCTGGCTGCGTCAAGCGAGCATGAGGCGGCACGCCAGTATTTTGAGCAGGCTCTGCGGACATTTCAGAAGCGCGGCATGTACCTGGAAGAGGCCCGCACGCTCCGCGAACGCAGCACGGCCCTGCTCGCACGCACGGGGCTAGCACCCGATGAGCGGCAAAAAGCTCTGCAAGACCTGCACAGGGCGCGGGACATGTTCAGCGAACGTAAAGCGGAGTTTGACCGCATGATTACGGAACGGATGATCGCGGGAAATGAGTGAAACATGGGTTTTTCGGGAGTGAAGGGACATGAAGACGAGGCATCACGGCGGGGGCATCACGGCGGGGACATCACGGCGGGGGCATCACGGCGGGGGCATCACGGCGGGGGCATGACAGGGGCAAGCCCTGTCACTACTATACACCCAACCGCGTGGCTTCGCCACACCGTGGCGAACTCCCGTTGTATGGTAGTGACGGGGCTTGCCCCCGTCATGTCCCCCCCCACCACGAACCGTTATCCCCACCATGCCCCTTACCCGCGCCAAGCACCGTTACACCCGCTTAATTCAAATGTTCGCGCCCGATGCGTGGGATGGGAACGGGAAAGACGTTTAGGCAGGTCAGGCAAATATAGAGCAGGTCGCCATCTTCGATCATGGGGATGGCACTACACTCGAAATCAACGAAGAGTCGGGCTTCCCGCTTACAGTCGGGGCAGGGACGGCGTTTGATTGGTTGTACATCCAGAATGGGAAAATCTTCATAGGACATAGTATACCCCCCTTTGAGAAGACGAGACGGATACTTCTTCACTATTCAATGTTACTAATCGTCTTGCGTTTCACACCCGCACGCAACTATACCATTACCTTCCCCTCGGATGCAATACAAATGTAGACGCACTTGTGCCAAATTGTAGACATTACTAAAGATGGGTATGTACGTCCGTTTTTGCGATATCTTCCAGAAGCGGCATGTAGTTCCACTCGAAAAGCAAAGGGTACGTATAGAGCAAGAATGTGTAAGAAATTCGTACACGTTCGCGCCAGATAAGGTAATCTTGGCATAAGAGATGAGTGACAGATTGAGAGCACTCACAAGGCAATCCCGATATACGCCGCCACCTGAAAGGAAGGGACGACGCATGAGTGTAGCCCTAAACAGACAACAGGTTCTTCTTTTTGTAGCCCTCGCGCTACTCGCACTCTTAATAGTTACCGTAACATTTTTTTCTCTGGTTCTACACATCGACCTGCTACACATGCTATCGTCCTTACCCAACATCTGGATACGCTTACCTTAGCAGCAAACACTCATGCGCGGCCTCACAGGTCCAGGCAGAGAAAGAACGAATAAGCATTTGTACGACTACAAAATTATTCTCTCTTTCTCGGAGATAGACGGAGTGGGGAGCGGATTATCAAGGAAGCGAATACAAGGAAACCTGTAGGGAGAGAAGCAAACAAGCAGGCAACCTGGGCAGGTGTGCGGTGCAGAGGGTAGAGCGCGTTTGGCGACCTGTGTATAGTGCATTTGTAAGGAGAGAAGCAATGTCACACTACGATTAAGCGCGGGCAAGAACACAAACACACAAAGGCGGGCTGCGTCGGGACGGACGTGGCCCGTTTTTGTGTGTTACATCACGATATGCGTACCCGTTTTTTATCCGAGGCGTTCGAGAACGACAACGGGAATTACGCGGGTGGTGTTCTTCTGGTATTCGGCGAAGCCGGGCATCTGGGCCGCGATGCCATTGTAGAGACGGTCACGTTCCGCCCCCTGGGGGACGCTGGCACGGGCCTGAAAACGCTCGGTGCCGAGTTCAATCGTGACCTCTGGATGCGCGACGAGGTTGTGATACCAATCGGGGTTGGTGGGTGCGCCCGCTTTGGACGCAGCAATGAGCAGGTGCTCCCCATCACGTGAATAGACGAGCGGCGTTGTGCGCGGCAGGTTGCTCTTCGCGCCCGTCGTGGTGAGCAAGAGCAGGGGCGAACCCGCGAATTGTCCGCCGACCTTGCCTCCGTTGGTGCGGTATTCCTCGATAATCTTTTTGTTGTAATCAATGTACTGGCTCATATGTGTTTGTCTCTTTTCTTTTTTCTTTTCTTCTAATCACTAGTAGAGCGTCCCGACGCGCTGCCTGGTTACAGGTATAAACCGCGAGATGTGGGGGTTTCATTCCATCGGGTGAGGGGGAACAAAATGTATTGTACACCTTGCCCTACGACATCGACTCACATGGTGTATGATGCTTCACACAGGTGCAGTATCCTCTGGAATTTCGCGCCAACCTGGAAAGTGGCATATACTAGAGCGGTAGCTTCTCAGTGGAGACAAGAAAGGACATTTGATGCTTGCCCTTCTCTTTACGCTTGGACTCCTTGCCGTTGGCACTCTTCTGCTCGTAGTTGGAGCTGATTGGTTTGTCGATGGCGCGGGTGATCTTGCACACTCTCTTGGTGTCAGTGCTCTTGTTGTGGGAGTGCTGCTCGCTGGACTGGAACCAGAAGAAATGCTGACTGCCGCTATTGCTTCGGCTCGCGGTGCTCCAACGCTTGCCGTTGGCAACGTCATTGGGACCAATGTCACCATTGTGACGATAGCTCTTGGTCTCTCCGCGCTCATTTTTCCCGTGACCATTGACCGAAGCGTGCGACGACAGGCTCTCATTGCCACCCTTGTGTCGATCATTCCCGTGGTATTGCTCTTCTCAGGTGTCGTCACTCAACTCGCAGGAGTCTTCCTCTTGATCGTGTTTGTGAGCTATACCATCTTCCTGTTTCGCACGGATCGTGAGGCAGTCAAGCACCTGGCTAAGTCTGAAGGAGACAACGATGATGATGACCAGAAGTTCCAGGGACGCTCGCGCCTGGTGTGGAAACCTGTGTTGCTCACCATAGGTGGCCTGGCTGCAATGGCAGTGGGTGGGCCAGCAATTGTTGAAGGTGCGCTGCGTCTCACACAGACCACTGGTCTGAGTCAAGGGGCCGTAGGAGCGACCATCGTGTCGCTTGGAACGGGGGCAGAGATGATTGCCCTCGGAGTGAGTGCTGCTCGCAAGAAACGGGCCGATATTCTGGTTGGTGGTATTCTTGGTTCCTTTGCCTACAATTTGTTGGTCACACTAGGGCTAGCGGCAACGATTCGCTCGATTCCAGTGGACCCTCATGTGACCTTCATTGCCTTACCCGTCATGGTGAGTGTCCATCTCGTCCTCCTGGGTCTGGTGTGGTATGGAAAAATTACGCGATGGATGGGTGGATTGCTCATAGGAGTGTATATTGCCTACCTCATTGCGGTGGTTCTAGCCTAACAGGAGATCACACGATCTTTTGTCAGCTGAGCAAGAGGGCAAAATTCCAGAGGATACTGCACCTATGTGAAGCATCACGCATCATGTGAGTCGACGTCTACCCTACCACCCTCCCACAGCATGAGATATACTGTACATCCACGCTTATTTTTTTGTGTTGAAAGGGAAGACGCGCCAATGAGCAACGAACAAGCGATACGGGACTACCTCAAAGAGGTCGAGCAGCTTCACAAAAAGGGGAACGCGACGGAACACACGTTTCGGCCCGCGCTACGCGATCTGCTGAAACGGGTGGGCGGGCCACAGATCGAGGCGACCAATGAGCCGAAACGTATCAAGTGTGGCGCACCCGATTATGTGCTCATGCGCGATACGGGACGGGGCGTGTTCACGATTGGCTATGTCGAGGCGAAGGATATCGTTGGCGTCTCGCTCGACAAGGTGGAGCGCGATGAGCAGATGGGACGCTACAAACGCGCACTCGATAACCTTGTGCTGACGGATTATCTTGAGTTTCGCTGGTATGTCAAGGGCGAGAAGCAACAGATGACGGCGCGGCTCGCCACCGTACAGGCGAACAGGTCGCTACATCTTGAAAAGAACGGTATTCAACAGCTTGACGAGTTGCTGGGCAGCTTTCTGGGGCGACCCGTCGAAACAATTCGCAGTCCCTCGGAACTGGCGAAACGCATGGCGCGGCTCACGCATATTATCCGCGACACCGTGGCGGAGGCGTTCATCAATCGCGTCGAGTCGGACACGCTCAAGGATTTGCTCGCGGCCTTCAAATCCGTGTTGCTGCCAGAGCTAACCGAGTCGGATTTCGCGGACATGTTCGCGCAGACGCTGGCGTATGGCCTCTTCGCCGCACGCTATAATCACAAGGGGAACAGCACGTTTGACCGACGCGATGCCGCGAGCGAGATACCCAAGACAAACCCGTTTCTGCGGAAACTCTTCACGATGATCGCCGGCCCCGACTTTAATGACGAACCCTTTATTGGCTTTGTCAACGAACTGACACAGGTGCTGGAAGTCACGGATATGCACGCGGTACTTGCCGACTTTGGCAAGCGGACACGGCAGGAAGACCCGATTGTACACTTTTATGAGACGTTTCTGATACAGTATAACGCGAAATTGCGCGAGTTACGCGGCGTCTATTATACGCCGGAACCCGTCGTCTCGTATATTGTGCGCTCCGTCGATGCGCTGTTGCGCGAGCAGTTCGAGTGTCCAGAGGGGCTAGCCGATACCGCGACGGTGTTACGCGGCTTCACCGACGAGCAGGGGAAGCAACAAAGCGTGCCAATACCGCGCGTCTTGCTACTCGATCCCGCGTGTGGTACGGGGACGTTCTCCTATAGTATTATCGACAACATCCGCCAGACCTTTCGGGCGAACAACAACGCGGGCATGTGGTCGGGCTATGTGCGTGAGCATCTGTTGCCGCGCCTGTTCGGGTTTGAACTGCTGATGGCACCCTACGCAGTCGCGCACCTCAAGCTGGGGATGCAGCTAGCGGCCCTCGACCTGCCAGAAGCGGAGCGTGCGGATTGGGCGTATGACTTCGCGGGCGACGAGCGGCTCGGCATCTACCTGACCAACACGCTTGAAGAGGCATCGAAGCGTTCCGAACTGATAATGGGCCGTTTCATCTCGGACGAGGCGAACGAGGCGGCGAAGGTCAAGCGCGACTATCCCGTGATGGTGATTGTGGGCAACCCGCCGTACTCTGGACATTCGGCGAATCAAGGGGCATGGATTAAGAACCTTTTGCATGGCGACGATGGCAGGGGCAAGAAAAGCGGCAATTATTTCGAGGTCGATGGGCAACCGCTCGGTGAACGCAACTCTAAGTATCTCAACGATGATTATGTCAAGTTTATTCGCTTCTCACAGTGGCGTATCGAAGAGACGGGCTATGGTATTCTTGCCTTTATCACCAATCATGGCTACCTCGACAACCCCACATTCAGGGGGATGCGTCAAAGCCTGATGCAGACCTTCGACGCTATTTACATTCTTGACCTGCACGGTAATGTCAAGAAGAAAGAACGTTCTCCCGACGGGAACAACGATAAGAACGTTTTCGATATTCAGCAGGGTGTCGCCATCGGTATTTTCGTCAAGAAACAGCGCAAACCCAGCATGTCCAAACTGGCAACCGTGCATCATGCCCACCTGTGGGGAGACCGTGAAGTATACGAAAAAGTTGGGCAGAGTCGTCAGCTAATAAGCGGAAAATACCACTGGTTAGCAGAGAATGATATAGGTACGACACAATGGAAAACGCTTGAACCTCAATCACCGTATTATTTCTTTCGACCACAGGATGTTTTTTTGAGAATGGAATACGAGGCAGGATGGAAGGCTACTCAAATCTTTGGGAAAGGCAACGAAAAGTTGGATCAAGGTAAAGCATGGGGATTAGGCATTGTTACTCATAATGATGCTTTACTCATAGATTTTGAGCGTAGTGAGTTAGAAAAACGCTTTTCCCTACTTGCTTCGTCTGAAGGGGATGATGCAGTTAAAAATACCCTGGATTTGGAAGATAGTGTATATTGGAATACTTCTAGAGAACGTAATAAAGTCCGTGTATATCCTTGGAAGGATTTTACAGTGCAATACCTGTACAGACCTTTTAATTTTCGTTGGATTTGTTATCAACCAAACTTAATGGAAATAGGAAGAGGTGGAGCATCGAAGCAAATAATGCAAAATTTACTACAGAAAGAGAGTATTGCATTACTTACTACACGTCAAACACAAGAGCCTTTTGACGCTTTATGTACACGTTACCCATGCGCTCATAAATCTTTAAGTGCTTATGATGGAACTTATGTATTCCCCCTGTACCTTTACCCTGACCCGAAGCAAAAGACGTTGCTTGACACAAGGGAGGCATCGACAGCGTTGGGGGGACGCCGCCCCAACCTGTCGGAGGCGTTTGTTGCCGCGCTCGCGGGAAAGCTGGGGTTGCGCTTCGTACCCGATGGCACGGGCGATCTTGCGGAAACGTTCGGGCCAGAGGATGTGTTCGCGTACATGTACGCAGTCTTCCACGCGCCCACCTATCGCGCCCGCTATGCCGAATTTCTCAAGATTGATTTTCCGCGCCTGCCTCTCACCTCTGATAGCGCGTTGTTTGTGGCACTG
>JBBQVS010000120.1:0-7621 GCA_038211295.1 Ktedonobacterales bacterium
AGTGTGAACTGTCTGGGGAGCACCTGTACAAATAAACAGGTAAGGGTAGAAAGGGACGAAATATCATATTCTCTTATACAATGGGATAGATTTTGAGGTTCGCAAAGCTGGCGTCACCGGAATTCGCGGGAGCAACTGTACCATTTACAAATGCGAACTGACCGGTAGTATATGCGCTATCAGTGACGGCCCCGACATCAACCCAGTTGACAAACAGACGAAACTTACTGCCACTCGCAATCACGGTGAGCATATTTCTCTGGCCTGTCGGCGCAATCGCACCGCTATTGGTAGGAGGTATCAAATAGGCGTAACTGGCTCCACCTGCATCATGACGGCGAAAGAAGAATTGCCCCTGATCGGTAATCTCGAAATCGTAAAACTGGTCGCCATTCAACCGCAACAGCATACCCGTACTATGTCCTTTGAGTAGGGTTACTTCTGTTTGAATAGTGGCATTCGTAATTGGTTGCGTCTTTGTGAGCGCACAGGGTTGCAAAAAGTTTATCCGGGGAGACCGCACATGATAGGCTCCGCCGACAAATGTGCAGGTTGCACCATCCTCTGTCCATCGATTAGCGGTATTGTTTGCCATACCATCGAGAAGTAGAGGTGTGCCGCTCATAGCCGATACAAGCGTTGATGCTGTCGTCGCCTGCGCTTGTGCTGTCGTCGCGGTTGCGTTCGGCGTGATCTGTGTCGCGGGCTGCGTACTGTGTGTCGGAGCGGGCGTGGGCGTTTTTTTAGGAGTAGTGATACTGTAGTATGAGATTGCACCTATTGGCAGTATTACAAAGAGTAAAAGACCGATAGACACAATCGAGAACGCAAGCCATCCTCTTCTACGTACAGGACGTGTGTTATGAATACTTTCCGTTTTTCTACGGCGTGGCAGTATCGGCGGTGTTATAGGCCCGTTTGGGTTGCTCTGCATCTCGACGGTCTGGTTTTTATCTGCAACCGCATCCATAACTTGTCCTCCCGCTTCGGTGATGGGCGCGGTAATGCGCCGACGACGCGAAAAGATAGAGGTTGGGGTGGCGACGGGATTGCCGGGCAGGATGAGCCTGCGCCCATTCGATGATGGGTTACGACTCTGCCGCGCCTGTCGGGCCTGTCGGGCCTGTCGTCCAAAGCGACGCGACCCCGTAGGTGTATCGCTCGTTCCGCTCGTCGTCTGCTGAGCCGTTTCCTGAAGTGTTTTGTAGGGTGGCATCTCCTGCGTTTCATGCACAGAAGGGGACTGAACCGCCTGCTCAAAGGCGTCCGCAAGTTCTTGCGGTGACTGATAACGGCGGCGCGGGTCTTTTTCCAACGCACGTAGCACCACCTGATCGACAGAATGTGGTATCTTCGCGTTAAAAAATGAGGGTGGCAGAGGTTGCTCTCGTACATGTTTCATATAAACGGAGACGGGCGTCTCGCCCACGAATGGGACGCGTCCCGCAATCATCTGATAGAGCAATACGCCCAACGCATAAATATCGCTACTCGCAGTCGCGGGGCCATCGGCAAGATCGGGAGCCATGTATTCGGGTGTGCCAAGTAACGCGCCCGTTTGCGTAAGCTCACTACCACCTTCCATCGCCTTTGCTAAACCAAAATCAGCAAGATACGCGTAGTGTTCGTCGCGCAATAAGATATTAGAGGGTTTGATGTCTCGATGAATAATACCATTGTCATGGGCAGTCTGTAACGCACCCGCGATCTGATCGAGCATCTCGCCTGCATCCTCCAGTGAGAGTGCGCCCTTTTCCAGGCGATGGCGCAGCGTGCCATGCTCGATATTGGGCATGACTAGATAGTGCCAGGGTTCTTGATCGCCATAATCATACGCTGGGAGAATGTGAGGATGATGCAGACTGCTAATCGCCTCGGCTTCGCGCTGAAAGCGTTCTAAATAATCAGACTGACTACTACTTACTACTTTGAGCGCAACGTTGCGGTTCATTTTTTCATCATAAGCAAGATAGACTTCTGACATTCCGCCTCGCCCCAACCGCCCCAGGAGTTGATAGCGTCCTAAAGATGTTCCCTCTAATCCGGGCATAATTATTTATATTTCCTTATAGACATCCAATGTGGATATATTCGTCCACTAGTAACACGTATAACCATAGCGTAATAGATGCAAGCATAGGACAGATGGGTGTTTATGTCAACACTCTGTAGCACCTCACTGCCGTGTCTACACAGGCGCAAGTAGCAGGTGATATGATACATCGTGATTACTCCCCACGCTTAGAAAGCGGGGGCTTCTAGGGGCAAACCCACGCTGTGTAATCCCACAGCTTTGATGTTCAGTGCAGCATTGAGGTCACGGTCTAGAGAGAGGAGACAACACGGACAATGATAGACACGCTCACTAAGAGGCATCTTTTGTCGGTGGCCACAGGCACTGCATGTTTGCGACGTGTATGCAGGGTTGACCTTGACGAACTGACGCCCAGCTTCTTCCGCTTTGGTGCTCAGTTGACAGAAAAAGGCCGACCATGCCGCGTCGCTGATGCTCTTCGCAAGGCAATGAGTGTGCAGCATCCGATTGACGTTGAGGTCTTCGACACAGATCACGCCAAATCGGTTGACAATCTGTCTGGACTGTTGATGCGTGAAGTTATCTCGTTTGAACGTCACACGTTCATGCACACGGGCAACCACCTTGCGATGCTTCCGACGTTCGGGTGTTCCCTTCGCACATTTGGAATGCTTGCGTTGTACCTTTACGAGGGCTTTCTCTTCACGGCGAAAGAAACGCGGGTTCGCAATCTCTTCTGCATTGGAGAGCGTTGCAAACGTTGTGAGTCCGACATCAATGCCTACTTGGGGAGATATTGGGTCAAGACGTTGTGGGTCGCACTCACACGAAAAGGTGACGTACCACTTGTCCGTACTGCTCTTGTGAATGGTCGCCGTTTTGATGGAGCCACGGACAGGACGGTGATACACCATCTTGACGGAGCCGATTTTGGAGAGTGTGACACGGCTCTCATGGGTGATGCTGAACCCGCTTTGGGGAAAGGTGAAGGAGTCATAGCGTCCATAGCCCTTGAAGCGCGGATACCCCGGCTTCTCACCAGCTTTGAGGCGACGGAAGAACGCTTTCACGCCCAAATCAACGCGAACTGCCACGTTTTGCAGCACTTGCGAATGGACACTATTGAGGGAGGGGCGTTGTTCTTTCAGCATCGGATAGGTCGCCTGTTGCCCGTAGCAACTCAGACTCTTACTCTCTTGGAAGTACGCATTCTTGCGGTTCTCAAGCAAGTGGTTATACAACCACCGGCACTCTTCAAGGGTGCTTTCAAGGCGTGTGAGTTGGTTCTTCGTCGGAAAGAGCCGATACTGAAAGGTTTTTATCATGGTCAAAGTGTAGCATAATTTAAGCTTAGTGTCAAGTTCAGCTTAAACGTTTGTTGCCATTCATCCCCATGACTCGAAGTCAGGGGCCTTCTGGCAACGCGCGGTAAAATATTTGTCAGAAGAAAGGAACATGACTATGCCAGATTATACCGTGTATTCAACTGATAGTGGTAGAATACGGCCCAGCGATAAGCAGGGGACAGGCGAACCTGTTCGCAAGAGTGATGGCATTGTGCGTATCATGCGTGACCGTAAACAGCGTGGCGGTAAGACCGTCACAATGATTACGGGCGTTCCCGTGAGCGAGAACGAGTTGGTCACGTTAGCGCAACAGCTCAAGAAGTCGTGTGGCTCCGGCGGAACTGTCAAGGATGGAGTCATCGAGATACAGGGCGACCACTGTGACAAACTTCAGACAAAGCTTATCGAGCTGGGTTATAAAGTCAAACGTGCCGGAGGCTGAGCCGCCCGATGCGTAGAAAACGTTCCATTTGTTGTTACTCTGCTTCGCGATGGTTGAGCACTCTGATTTCCGTTTTCAAAGCACATTTTGAGAATAGTACGACAACAGATACTATTGATCGCTTGCTTGGAAGAGGAAAAGTATGAATATCGACGAACAGTTTGAACACTTGCTGGCAAATTTAGGAGTAGAAATGGAACGTCCAAACGAGCGCACAGATCGGCACCATGTTGACTCTGCACCGGAAATCTCCATTTTTCAGGCGTCGCGCGACCACTACGGCGTCTTCTATCGTCTGGATATGATTGACCATGCCCCCGAATTGCGCGTTATGATTCCTGTTACACAGGGTCATACAAAGATGGATATCTACCTTGTACGTTTAAGTGATCGTATGCCGCTTACCATCAGTTTCGCGGAACTTTCTAGCTATGAAGGTAGCATGGCCTATGAACAGGCTCGCGACGCCACCTTGCAACATATGCTCTATGCTGTTGCCGAAATGATGAAGCAACTCTTCTGGTCAGGAGATACTCAGCGTCTCAGCTTTCCACCAGAGATAGAGGTCTGCCCCTTGCTCCTGAGCGATGATCGGCGGATGCGCTATCTGCGTGGAGCATGAGGTGTCACGCTCGACTTTCTTCAATCAACGCTTGAAGCACTTCCGTGTCTTGCTCCTCGAATACTGTACGCGGATCGAGGAGCAAAGCGTCACGCAGGATACGCCCGACAAGCGGAATTGGCCGTTTTCGTAACCTGCTTGCCAGTGTTTCCAGCGAGAGTGATGTTTGTGTCGCATCCAGTGCTACCAGTGTCGTTGCCAGCGTTTCGCCGGGCAGGGAACCACCGCCGATAGTGGACTCGCCACTCTGTTCACGTACCATGACGCCGTGCTCACAAAGATGCGCGACCCAGTGTGCGGCGCGGCGTTGGAGCATTTCGGGCGATGCCGCGATCATGCGCCACACGGGAATGTGTGTGGCAGCTTGCCCACTTTGGTAGTGCCGCAGTGTGGTTTCCAGTGCTGCCAGCGTCATCTTGTCGATACGTACCGCCCGCATCAACGGATGACGGGCAAGTTGTGCGATGACCTCGGACCTTCCCAGAAGGATACCCACCTGTGGCCCGCCCAACAACTTGTCGCCAGAGAAACATACAACATCGACACCCGCCGCAATACTCTCCTGTGGCGTTGGCTCATGCATCAAGCCATACTGTTCGGACTTGAGCAAGCATCCACTTCCAAGATCATGCATCACTAGCAAGCCCTGCCTGTGCGCGATTTCTGCGAGTTCATTCAGTGTTGCTGACTCGGTAAAACCTGTGATGCGGAAGTTGCTGGGGTGTACCGCGAGCAGGAGGGCAGTTCGCTCTGTAAGGGCATCTATATAATCTTTGCCGCGTGTACGGTTTGTTGTGCCTACCTCGACAAGCTGGCACCCACTCTGGCGCATCACATCGGGTACGCGAAAGCCACCACCTATCTCGACAAGCTGACCGCGCGAGATAATTACCTCGCGTCCCATTGCCAGTGTACTGAGGCTCAAAAGCACCGCCGCCGCCGTATTGTTTGTTACAATGGCGGCCTCTGCTCCCGTCAACTCACGCAACAATGTCTCGACGTGTGCGTGACGTGAACCGCGCTCTCCCACTTCCAGATCATATTCCAGATTGGAGTAGCCCCCCGACACGCGTTGAACCGCCTGCAATGCAGCATAACTTAGGGGAGCGCGTCCAAGATTGGTATTGATAACAACGCCCGTCGCGTTTATCACGGGTCGCAGGTGCGGGAGCTGTTCGTGTTGTATGAATTGTTCAGCATAAGTGAGCAATTCCGTGTGTGAGGGGCAAGGCGTGCCTGTAAGAATCGCGGCGCGAGCGTGGGCAAGACTTACACGCATGGCCCGCACTACAAGCGGACGAGCATATACCGCAAGCAATTGCTGTGCGGATGGTGAACGGAGAAGTTCTTCGACGGACGGCAGGAGACGGAACTGGTCAAGGTCAACACTCATATCCGCTCCTAATGTAACGAGTAGTACATAGTAATAGCGAGACTGTTCGCGATCTTGCCCATCACTGCCCGCAGATCGGGTTCATTCAACTTGCAGATCGCGTACTGGTCGGCGAGCAGAGTGCGAAGAATAGGATACATTAGCTCAGTTTTCACCAGGCTATCGGTATCAAACAGAGGGTAGTCACGTTTCAAGAGCAGGTGATGATAGGGCCGCAACTTGCCGCGATACGAGGTCAGCGCGACAACATTGACCGCTCCCGCGTGGCGACAGAAGGGGTCGCCCGAAACCACAAGAGCGGGGTGCCAGTCCAAGATACGCTTTTCTTCTATTCCTGGGGGCAGTAATGGATATCCAAAGTTTACCCAATACACCATGCCGAACTGCACCGGCGTCTGATACGTCAGTGCATCGAGCGTAAGTTCAGGTGGGTGAGGCATGGTTTACAACATATCTATCTGCTAATGATTACGAACGAGCAAAGGCAACGGAAGCATACACAGGTGCATCGCTTAACTCAAGCTGAGCATGAAAACAAGTCCTGGCGAGTGACCAGGAGCGTGCGACCAGACCGAGGCGATCTTCGCGCTCGTCCTGGCTTTCCTCTTGTAGTGCAACAGCTATAAGCTCCATGTCGCGCTGGTACTGCTCACTAAGGAGAGAAGAACGGCTGTAGTCGTAATTTGTCGCCATGATTAGCTACCTCTTTATTCCTAGTCCATTTGTTCCAATGTCAATAACCGTACATACTCAGGGTAGCGGAAGAACCGCAGATTTCCTCTTAACTTACATGCCTGGACACAAAAGGATGCACGTCACAAGCCAAGTCAAGGGATGAAGTGTTTTTCTCTAACGAAAGAGATTATACCAGCAAACTATGCAAGAAGCAATGCTTTTGCGGCAACTTTGCGTGCATCTGTGCGCTACATCTGAATATTTTTGTGCTTCTGTGTTTATTGTAACACACCAAAAAAGAACGCAATTCGCTTTCTCCTGGGAGTAGGAAAAATGGGTTTTTGCTGCAAGCACCACCGATGAATTATCATCAAAAGTAATACTTGACATGTGATACGAGGTCGGCTATAATAGCCGTGTCGATCACTCAGCACAAACTGGTGTGTTCCTCAACCTGGGCAGTTACCAAAGTGGACAAATGGGACTGACTGTAAATCAGTTGCGCAAGCTTCGGAGGTTCGAATCCTCCACTGCCCACCCATGCAAGCACTCTCTAGTAGTGTGTACATTGCATGTAAGGTTGGCCCGTGTGGCACAGGGGTAGCGCGCGGTCTTGGTAAGACCGAGGTCATGGGTTCAAATCCCATCACGGGCTCCAGTGGTTTTTTGCATGGTGCTTGCACCAGACGCCCTTTCTGCGCTGGTCGCATTCCTCGCTGAAAATCCACGCAGGACATAAAAAGCTTTTGCTGCCATCTTCTGAAACACTGATTGGTGTTCTCTCCTATCACACAAATGATCTGGGAAAACGTTACCAGTATTGGACAATCACATTACCAGGGGATGGCTGCTGCATGTCTACACCACTGTTGACTGATCGCAAGGTGTTCTTTACAGACCGTCAGCAGCAGTTTGTTGATGGCTTGAGTAACAAACAAGCAGGATCGCAGGAGGAGCCGTAACTGGCATGGCAAAGAAGAAATTTGAGCGCAATAAGCCGCACGTAAACGTGGGAACGATTGGACACATCGACCACGGCAAGACCACCCTGACCGCCGCAATCACCAAAGTGCTGGCGACGATGAGCAACAGCAACAAGTACACGGCG
>JBBQVS010000121.1:0-7551 GCA_038211295.1 Ktedonobacterales bacterium
TCTTTCCCGCCAATGTGTATCAGGCAGTCACGAATATGCAGCTTGGGGGCTTTATGAATACGCGCGTCTATCAATGGGGGCGTCTTCCGTTTCAAGCCGTGTTCATTCTGTGGGCATTATGGTGTACAAGCGATGAAAAGAAGCAGGAACAAGGGGGATGACAGGGGCAAGCCCTGTCACTACTATACTACGTGTATCGCTGCTTATGCAGCTCTTGTTTGGCGTAGTTTTGCCACGCAAAGCCGTATATAGTAGTGGCGCGGCTTGCCCGCGCCATACTCCCAACTTGTCGGTGCCACCCATTTCCCTTTACCCTTGAGGCCATAGTCCGCCGAGCCAGCTACCACGCTTTTTCGTTGGTTTGTTGGCGCGTTCGCCAGTGCCACGTCGCACCTGTTGCATTCGTTCGTCAAAGATGGCCGCGTAGAGCGTTGTGCGTGGGGAGGTCGCACTGATACGTTTGCCCAGAGGCGATTGCACAAGCGGGAGTAGCATTCGGTACAGCGTGAACAGGGCCGACTGACGCCCAAGCTTGAGCCAGGCCGTGATCCATCCGACAATCTCGGTTGCCGAAAGTGTGTTGAGGGCGAGCGCGTAAATTTTCGGATAGTAGCCGGGCGTGTTGAGGACGACGCGCGTGTAATCGAGCCACCCGATACGGTCTTTGAAGAAGGCATTGGTGACTTCTGGCCCCAGCTTCGCGAGGACGGCACAGAAGACGTTTAGCGTTTCATTGACCTGCCAGACGGGTTCAGCATTCGCCGGCTTCGCGATCATAAACTTGCTAAAGGCACGCGCGACGGCAGGTACAGCTTCGGACGCACGTACATTGTTCAGATCTTCGGCACTCAGGCAATCGGTTGTAAGTGCCACATTCAACAGGGTTGTGATGCGGCTAAGATTGCGGACATACGAGCCAAAACCGCAAAAGGTGAGGGGGGACTGGAACGCAGCGGCATCACCAAGCGATAGCACGCGATCATAGGCCAGCACTTTTGGCTCCTTTTGCCAGGGTAGCGCGATGTTGTAACCGGCTGGAATAAAGCCATACACGGGCTTGAGTATCTCGACATGTTCGGTATCTTTATAGCTGGGCAGAAGCGCGAAAAAGTCGTCGAATAATTCGAGTAGATCAACGCGGTCTCCGGTCTCGGCATAATAAAAGAGGTAGATGGCAACCTGATCGTCCACGCCAGGGAAAGCTTCCCAGATAAGCTGATGCCCCTTGCGTGCGTCCTCTGTCGAGACGAGCACCTCGCCAATCGCGGGGTCTATCTCCTTCAATCCAGTCCCCTGCTTGTAGCCTCGCGCAACCGTGCCAACGGTGGGACATACAAGCGAGAAGGGACGGCCACAGTTGAGTTGACACGCGATTGGCGAGGTTGACCCCATACCATCTATAAGTAGACGCGCCCCATAACTCTGTTGCTGACCCGCGTTGTCGATTACGTCGATAGTTACGCCGCGTGTGGGTTGAACCGCGCAACGCTGAAAGGTTGTGCTGTGCAGAATAACGTTGGGGAACACGCTTTGGGGCTGATGTTCACGTATTTTTTGAACACACAGGTTCGTAAGCTTCTCGGCATCAACGGCGACATCCAGTACGTTTTTCAGGTGCAACTCTGCTGGCTTCACATTGATGTTCGCGGAGTGAAAGCGCACCAGACCGTCGCCATATTCGCGCTGAATCACGCTCTCAAGTTCGGCGGGTGTGAGCAATTCAACATCAAGCAGTTCCTGTAGTTCGTCCCGCGAGATATTCCATTCGCGGTGTACGGCTCCCACGGTGAAGCGATCAAAGACGAGGACGCGCAGACCGTAGCGCACCGTCATGATCGCGGCGTTGAGCAGATTCAGGCCCCCACCGGCATAGATGATATCAAACGTGTTCACTTCGGGGAGAGACGAGCGTTCTTCTGTGACAACAACTTCCGCATAGGCACGGCTCTCGCTGGAAAGCAACATTGTTTGCCATGTGGTATTGAGGTCCTGTAAACGGCGTAAGTGGGCTTCTCCCTCTGGAATACGCGCGAAGGCCGCGGCGAGGTACGGGTAGTTAGTTGTGAGTTGTTCAATATATGTTTGCATAGAGCGTGCCTTTATGAATATAATCGCTATTTCTACGCACCTGTCTTTTCGCCAATGGTCATATAGATTTCCCAACGACGACTACGGATGCGTTCGGAGCTGCGTTGCAAGCCAACCTGTTCTAATGGTATGAGGCGACCAAACCACGCATCGGGTACAACTTCCGTGAGAATGTCGGAGGGAGGCGCGGTTTTGCTACGCGCAACCTCGTCTTCGAGCGTGCGCTGCTTGCGTGGGCCAAAGAGCGCGGCAGGGCCATAGACAAGCGATTGTACCAATACAAGGGGCGGTTGAAGCCAACCAACCGGCAACAGGTTCGCGCCCTCTATCACAAGCACCCGCCCACCGGGACGTAGCACACGCTCGACCTCGGCAATTGTCGCTGGGTCGTAAATGTAATCAGATGGAAACGTACTAACAACGGTATCGAACGACTCGTTAGCGAACGGCAGATGTTGGGCCGACCCCTGCACAATCCACGCACTCTCCCCCAGCTTGCACCGTCGTAACGTGTCGCGTGCCGCCGCGACCATCTGTGGCGAATGCTCTATCGCGCGACAGGCAAAGCCCTGTTGCAGCATATCAACGAAGAGATCGCCCAGACCGCACCCTAACTCCAGTACATCGTGTCCCATTATACGCGGCAATACTTGCTTTTGCCAGACCCGCCACTGACCCGCGAAAGGAACGGTACTCGCGAAACGATAGAGGTAACGGTTTCTATAAAGCGTTTCAAAGAGCATTTTACGGAGGTTGGGCGTCATGTTATTGCTTCCCCACTGCGACAAACACGTCGAGAAGTTCGCTGAGATGCTCGATAATCAGGTCTGGCTCAAGCTCCAACGGAATGGCGCGGCCTCGACTATCTTCGTACTGACGCCCAAACTCGAAAAGTCTGCTTTCAAACATGCGCGTATTCCCCTCTTGCTCCTGTGCCGCCCTTGCTCGCGCGAATACGGTAGAGTTGGGCTTCCATGCTGTGGCTATATGAAGTTTCTTCGCACCCACAATGTCCGCGCCAAGCGAGTCGCCAACCATTACCGCCTCCTCTGGACGAACGTCGAGCGCATTGAGAGCGTGTAGAAAGATGTCAGGGTTGGGCTTGCGAATACCCAGATCGGCGGATATCGCCATGTGGTGCGGCTGAAAATATTTGAGTAGACCAAAGGATCGCACATCTTCAAGGAAAAGAGGGCCGCCATACTGGCGATTGGTGACGACGCCAAGCAGAAAGCCGCGCTCTTGTAACGCGTCTAAGGTTGTCAACGTGTCTGGGAAGAGTATTCGCGAGCCATAGGAGCGAACGCGGAGAGCCTCGAACATCGCGGCACCAACCACACGGTCAACGCGTGGCAAGCCCATTTCTTGTAGTGTATCAACAATGATTGTCGCGAAATCAGGCTCAACATTTGTATTGAGCAGGTATCGCTCATAAATGCGCTGGTCTATGACTTTGAAGAGGTGTTCGGCTTCCGCAGGAGTATCACTAGCTGAAAAGAAGTGCTCTGGCACATGCTGACGAAGTAGGGTAAGCGCGTGTTGTCGCGCGGTACGTCTCTGAGCAGCACTTGCCGCGCGTTCTTCATGTATCCACAATGTGGACCCAAAATCAAAGAGGATGCAACGAATTGTCCGTCCTGTGAGTGTTGACACGCTCGGTTTCTCCTTAGCGCATAAATGACATGGCACAAAATAAAGCAGCGACAGAATAAAGGATACTCTACTCTGTCGCTGCCTCATCGCGTTTTAGCGCATTACATCTTCTTCATTACCGAGCACTTCGTCAACCAGACCATACTCTACTGCCTGTGGAGCAGTGAGGTAGTAGTTGCGATCCGAGTCTTGCGTGATGCGCTCAACGGACTGTCCGGTGTGCTTGGCGAGAATATCGGTCAAGCTGCGGCGCAGGCGTAACACCTCGCGGGCGGTGATTTCGATATCGGTTGCCTGACCTTCGGCACCACCAAGCGGCTGATGAATAAGCACAGTTGAATTTGGCAACGCGTATCGCTTGCTCTTCTGACCTGCTGCCAGCAAGACAGCACCCATGCTCATCGCCATGCCCATGCACACAGTTGAGACTTCGGGGCGAAGCCACTGCATCGTGTCATAGATTGCAAGGCCGGCGTAGATCACGCCGCCGGGGGAGTTGATGTACATGTTGATGTCTTTGGTCGCGTCCTCGCTCTGGAGGTACAGCAACTGTGCGACAACGCTGTTGGCGACGTTATCATCAATTGGCGTGCCAATGAAGATGATGCGCTCCTTTAGCAGGCGCGAGTATAAATCCCAGGAACGCTCGCCGCGTGCAGTTGTTTCGATAACCGCAGGAATCATGCCGCGTGGCTCAAGGAACTCTCTGGACTCCTTTTTCCACTTTGGATCATTTGGGTTGAATATGCTACTCATCTTTGCTCCTTTTTATCGTTCACGGGTCTTCTCCCACTCCATAGTGAAAGAACTAGATCGCCGAAAAAACTGTGTGCAGAGGTATCCCCGTAACAGGAATATGTACTGTTATGATAGCACTTACAAAAGACAAACGCAAGCAGAAGAAAGAAAGAGTGCCAACACATGCAATGGCGGCCCGCACAACATTGTGCGGGCCGCCATTGCATGTGTTGGCACAAGAGCAGGAGCTTAAACCGCGAGGGTTGCTTCTTCGCGTGCCACGGCTGCCTCTTGCTCTTCCGGTGTGAGTGCGCGTTTCTCGACAACGGTGGCGCGTCGTGTACGATAGCGTACAAAGAACGCGGAGACGATGGCAAGGACAGTAAGCACGACACTGATACGGAAGGCATCTTGCATCGCCAGAATGACTGCCTGCCGTTGCACCAGTCCACTTATCACTTGCAGCGCAGAGGCATAAGCGGCGGCTGATGACGCGGCCCCTCGTTGCAACAGGAGAGCCTGAATCAATGGCACGAGCTTTCCCAGGGGGGATGTTGCCGTGACCTGATCCGCCAGGTGAGCATAATGAACGATTGTCTGTGACTGTACCAGGGTCGCGATTACCGCGACTGCCAGCGAGCTAATCACGAAGCGCAGCGTGGTATTTACCGCCGTTGCCTGTGAGAGCATACGTGGCTTAATTTCAGAAAGGGCCGCAACCGATAACGGCTGAAAACAGAAGCCGAGCGCGAAACTGCGAATAATCAACCATATTTGCAGCGTGCCATAGGGTGTACTTGCGCTGATAAAGGTCAAGAGCCAGAGCGAAAACGCGAGAATGACCAGGCCAGGAATGACCACGCCACGCACACCAACTCTGTCAACCAGTCGTCCACCGATCAGCGAAGAGACCATAGCCGCGAACGCCTGTGGTAGCAAGAGTAGGCCCGCTTGATATGCGGAGAGACCGCGCACCTCTTGCAGATAGATTGGGATGATGAACAGGCCACCATAGAGCGCGAAGGTGACAAAGATACTCGCGATACTGCTTGTCGAGAACGAAGAACTCCCAAAGACGCGCAAGTCCAGAAGGGGCTGCCCCTCACGACGCGCGATATTCAGTTCGACAACGACAAACAGAATGAGCATAATCACGCCCAAGCCGAGAAAGCCAATTACCTTTGTCGAACCCCAACCGTCGGTGCTGGCATCCGAGAGACCATAGAGCAGAGAGCCTAAGCCAATCGCGGAAAAGAGGAAGCCGGGGATATCAAAGGATGTGCGTTTCTCGGCGAACGTGTTACGCAGGAAGAGGAAGCCTAGAATCAGACCAACGATACCAATTGGGATATTCACAAAGAAAATGAGTTGCCATCCCAGGAAGGTGACGATGTAGCCACCAATCGTCGGGCCAAGCGCGGGTGCCAGCAGAATCGGCACACCCAGCGCACCCAGAGCCGTACCACGCTCCTCCGGTGGAAATTCTGTCCACAAAAGCGTGATCGCTAGCGGCGACATGAACGCGCCGGTTGCCCCCTGTAGAATACGAAAGACAATCAGCATAGGCAGGTTCACGGAAAGACCACACAGTGCCGAACCAATCGTAAAGCCCGTGAGTGCAAGCAGGTATAAACGTTTCGCGCCGAAACGCTGTGAAAGATACGCCGTGAGTGGCGTCGCGACGCCCTGCACCAGCGTATACGCGGTTAGCACCCATTGCACACTGGTGAGTGTAACGCCAAAGACGGTTTGTAAACGCGGAATGGCGATATTGACAATTGTGCCATCGAGAATTGTCATGAATAACCCGAAGATCACGACGAGCGCAACAATCCATTTATAGGGAATGTTGCCGATTGTTCGTGGGGCTGTCGCTACAGGGACTTGCATACAGACTCCTTTTCCTGTTTCTTGTATCGTGTTGTAGAGTATGTTTATATTTTCGCCAGAGAAATTAGTGGGGGGCGGCAATGCCCTTGAAGTAGAAATAGCTGAGATGCGCGGCTAACGCTTCCGGCTCCATTTCCACACTGCTATATTTGGAACTATGTGGGGGCAGCAGCGTAAAAAACGTACTTACCATAACGGATGTTGGGAGCGCGGCATCGAACTCGCCCGTGCGTTTTCCCTCTTCCAACAGTATAGTAATAGCATCGGTGATATATTGCCAGCGGTGCCGTAGTTTGTCTTTTTTCTCTGCCAGTTGCTTCCGAATTTCCGGGCTTTCTGCCAGCGACGTAATCAACTGCACACGTTTGCCGAGCCGTCCTTTATACATAGAATAAAGAATGGTTTCTAATTTAGCGCACGCAGGAGCCTGCGATGTTACAGTTTTCTCAACAACCGTGAGAAACGTCTGTATCTCGCGCTCCAAAAGAGCTATCACGAGGTCTTCCTTCCCTGTAAAGTGCAGGTAGAGCGTTCCCTTGGCGATACCCACCCGTGCCGCGATTTCATCCATGGAGGTATCTTGATAGCCTTTTTCCAACAGCATCTCTTCCGATACCTGTAATATAATTTCTTCGCGTTCCTGCCGTTGCCTTTCTTTAAGAGAACGACGGGGAGCATCTCCATCCTGTGTCATAAACACCACCCTTGACCCGCTACAGATTGTTTGACCGAAGAATAAATTCTATGACTTTCCGGTCATACTATAAAACAAAAGAGGTATAATGTCAAGAGGTGCGAGGGGAAAAGGGGCTTCAAAGGGAAAACATTTTTGTATGAGAGAGCTGATGGGTGCTTGATACCATAGTTATTTTGTACCGATATGGCAAACATAGACGGAGAAGTCTTGTAAGCAGTGAACCCCGTAGTATGGTAGTGGCGGGGCTTGCCCCCGCCATGCTTCATTTCCCCCGCCATGCTCCACCGCCACCACCATACTCTCTCTCCATGCTCCACCGCCACCACCATACTCTCTCTCCATGCTCCACCGCCACCACCATACTCTCTCTCCATGCTCCACCGCCACCACCATACTCTCTCTCCATGCTCCACCGCCCCCGCCACGCTCTCTCTTCATGCTCCACAGCCGCCACCATACTCTCTCTCCATGCTCCACAGCCGCCA
>JBBQVS010000122.1:0-7388 GCA_038211295.1 Ktedonobacterales bacterium
TTCGAGTGGCATTATGGCAAGACCGCGACGGGGGTACTTCGTTATGGGCGCGATACGGTTGTGGCGGTGATTGATAGTACAAAGGTGGGGCAGGATGTGGCGCAGGCGTTGAGTGCCGCGATAGGGGCAGGTATTCCGATGGTGCGCGATATTCACGAGGCATTGCGCTATTCGCCCGACACATTGTTAATTGGCATCGCGCCACAGGGGGGCGTCCTGCCAGAGACGTGGCGGTGGCAACTGTTGAGCGCGATGGAGGCGGGGCTGAACATTATAAGCGGTCTGCATACGTTTCTGGCGGACGACGCGGAGCTACGGGACGCAGCAGAGAAGTACGGGGTGACAATCTGGGATGTGCGGCGTCCGCCCGCTCGGCAGCGCGTGGCGGAGTTTGTGGCGCATCGCGCTGGCAGTCATACGGTGCTGATGGTCGGCTCGGATTGCGCGACGGGCAAGATGTCTACGGCTCTAGAGTTGCAGCAAGAGGCGGAGAGGCGCGGCCTCAGGAGCGCGTTTGTGGCGACGGGGCAGACGGGAATTATGATTTCAGGCACGGGCCTACCTGTTGACCGCATCATCAGCGATTTCGTCGCGGGTATGGTCGAGGAGTTGGTGCTGGCCTTCACATATACACATGATTGGGTATTTGTGGAGGGACAGGGTGCGCTGAACCATCCCGGCTACTCGCCAGTGACGCTGGGCCTGTTGCACGGCGCGATGCCCGACGCGCTGATTTTCTGCCACAAGGTCGGCACGACGGGGATTGAGGGCTACGACAATTGCCCCTTTCCGTCGCTGGCACGGATGATCGCGATGAACGAGGACGCGGTAAGCTGGGTGCGACCTGAGCCGAGATCGCGGGTTGTCGGGGTCGCGCTGGTGACGCAGGGACTCAGCGATGAGCAGGCGCGTGCGGCGGTTGAGCAGGTCGCCGGCGAGACGGGGCTACCCACAACCGATGTATGGCGGTTCGGTTCCGCAGTGCTGCTGGACGCGCTACTACACGCTTGCGCGTAGCGCAAAGCGCGGCAGAGTAAGATGAAGGAAAGAATACAACACACAGGAAAGAGAAGAGTATGCATATTACCGCTTACCCCGTCGAACTTGCGTTGACGACGCCATTTCGCATCGCGCGTGGCGTACAGGAAACGTCGCCGAATGTGATTGTCGAGATTGTACATCAGGGGTACAAGGGTTCTGGCGAGGCGTCGCCCGCCGAATATTATGGCGAGAGTCCCGCGTCCGTGCTGGCTTGTATCGAGCTTTTCAAGGGCGAGCTGGGCGACGATCCGTTCGCGCTGGAAGACATTCACGAGCGGCTCGACCACATCATCGGGCTAAATCCGTCCGCGAAGGCCGCAGTTGACATGGCTCTGTACGACCTGATCGGGAAAATACTGGGCGTGCCGCTCTACAAACTGCTGGGCCTGAACGCCGCGAAGACGCCCTACACGTCGTTTACCATCGGGCTGGACAGTCCCGCGCAGATGGCGAAAAAGGTGTTGCTGGCGAAGGATTACCCCATACTCAAGGTCAAGCTTGGCACGAAAAACGATCTGGACATCATCAAAGCGATACGCGAGGTGTCGTCCGCGACCATTCGCGTGGATGCGAACGCGGCGTGGACGCCTAAAGAGGCGATTAGCATTATTCACGCGCTGGAACCATACAATATTGAGTTTATCGAGCAACCTGTCGCGGCGTATGATCTCAAGGGCTTGAAGCTGATACATGATAACGTGGCCATTCCAATAATGGCCGACGAAAGTTGTGTCACGATCAAAGACATTCCTCTGTTGAGCGAGTGTGTGGATGGAGTCAATCTCAAGCTGATGAAAAGCAACGGTATCACCACTATCTTGAAGATGATTCATGTGGCGCGGGCGCACAACCTGCGTATCATGCTGGGCTGTATGATCGAGAGTTCGCTGGCGATTACGGCGGCGGCCCACCTGACGCCACTGGTCGATTACGCCGATCTTGATGGACACTTGTTGATCGAGAACGACCCCTATGAGGGTGTGCGGGTGGAGTTGGGGAAACTGGTGTTGCCCGAAGAGGTGGGTCTGGGTGTGAGGAAAAGGTAGAGGGAAATGAACACACCAGCGACGCAAAGCCCCATGAAGCTTGTGTCGCTGGTGTGTTCGTCAGGCTTAGACAGGTTGGCGGGTGCGACGCTGTTTGCGGCGTTGCGCGGCGGCCTTACGCTTGCGGCGGGCCTGTGGGCTTTCGTAGTAGGCGCGGCGACGGGCCTCGGAGAGGATGCCGTCTTGCTGCACCTTGCGGTTGAACTTCTTTAGCGCGATCTCAAATGAGTCGCCGGGGTTGACGCGTACTTCACTCATAGGGACTACCAGCTCGATCTGCGGTCACTGGAGCGACCACTGGCTGGACTCATCGTCTGGAAGCAATCGCTGCAATAGACGGGTTTGTCACCACGAGGTTGAAACGGCACCTGTGCCTCATTGCCACAACTTGAGCAGGTTGCGGAGTACATCTGGCGTGGCTCGCGGGCGCCACTGCTACGACCACCACCGAAGCCGCCAGACTGATTTTTGCGTGCCGCCCGACAGGAAGGGCAGCGGCTTGGTGTGTTGGTCAAGCCTTTGGATGCGTAGAACTCTTGTTCCCCTGTTGTAAAGACAAATTCCTGGTTGCAGTCGCGGCAGGCCAGTGTCTGATCCGTATATGCCATGTTGCTCCTAATTCTCGGACAATGTGTGAGTGTCCTTTTGATATTTGTGTGTACCGCGTTGCTCGCAGCAGATGATTTCTCTAAGCAACGACACGCGCTACAATGTATCACGATTATATCATACTCGCGGTAAAAAAGCACTAGCTAATGGGGATAATTTCTATGACGGGGGCGAATCATCATGATGGGGGCGAATCATGCTATACACGGGGTGTGCGGTAAGCCACAAGAACTTATACAAACTCTTTACAATTCTCTCAGACTCTTTTGACGATATTGCGTTATAGTATAGTCATAGGGAAGAAGAACGTGGCGGGCGTGATATATACTGGTGTTTTACAGGCATATTAGAAAATAGATGAGGATAAAAGAGTGTCAAACGCAAACATGCACGACGAAGCAGTCAATTCCAACACGAGCCTTCCGACGCAGAGTCACGCGCCGGCGGAGCAATATAACAGTTATGAGAATGGCCCTGTCTCCGCGTATTCGCGCCCGGAGTGGCAGGCGTCCGTACCCGCCGTACCCGCGCCAGACTCTGTGGCGGCCCCACAGACAGTACCGTTCGCGTACAATTCGTATAGCTCACACACGGAGCCAAACCTGCCCGTGCGACCCGCGCAGGCGCAAGCTTTCGCGCCGCAACCATATCAACCACAGCAGTTCCAGCAGGCACAATCCGCGCACCCGCAAGCTTTCGCGCCGCAACCGCAACCATACTCATCACCCGCGCGACGGCAGGGGCGTGGTCTACGCACAAGCGCGATTTTGTTGCTCGCGCTGGTACTTTTGTTAGTGTTTGGCACGGGGGCATTCGCTGGCTGGGTGTTCGCGAACGGAAACAACGCGTCGTCCGTTCTGACAACTGCATCCAGTGCGCCTGTGGTCACGAGTGGTAGCGCAGAGGCAACGCGCGTGGCGGTGATCGCGAAGGTACGGCCCGCGATTGTGCTGATTAACGTGACGCTCGCGAGTGGTCGCGCTCTCGGTTCGGGCGAGATCATCAACAAGCAAGGGTACATTGTGACGAATAATCACGTTGTCAATGGCGCGAACGCGATTCAGGTTGTGCTTTCCGATGGCACACGGGCCGTCGCGAAGCTTGTAGGAAGCGATGCCGCCGATGATCTCGCGGTAATCAAAATCACGCCGCCAACGGCAAATCTGGCGGTGGTGACGATTGGCGACTCCTCGCAACTGAAAGTGGGGCAAGAGGTGCTGGCGATTGGCAACCCGCTTGGCAATACACAGACCGTGACCAATGGCATTGTGAGCGCGTTGAACCGCAGCGTGTCCGAGGGACAGGGGGGCGCGACCATTCCCGACGCGATTCAGACGGACGCGCCAATCAATCCGGGCAATAGCGGTGGTGCGCTGGTCGATATGCAGGGCAACCTGGTCGGCATCCCAACGTTGACCGCGATTGACCCGGAGTTCAACACTCCCGCCAACGGCGTTGGTTTCGCCATTCCCGCGAACCGCGTGAAGCTGATTGTGCCACAGATTATCCAGACCGGCACGGTGACACACACGGGCCGCGCGGTACTCGGCGTGAGCGTGGCAAGCGTCGATGCCGCTGTCGCGACTCAGTACAATCTTGGCGTGGATCACGGTGTGCTGATTACGGGTCTCGTGAGTGGCGGCGCGGCGCAAAAGGCGGGCATCAAAACGGGCGATGTGATTGTGAAGGTGGACAATGCCACGATCAATGACGCGTCGTTGTTGGGCAATGCTCTACTCACCAAGAACCCCGGCGATAGAGTTACCGTAACGGTCTATCGTGGCGGTCAGCAACAGACGATCAATGTCACGCTGGGCGAGTTGAAAGCAGCATAAGAGCTATGACAGAGCGGGGGCAAGAGGAGCGCATGATAGGCGCAAGCTATGCATGATAGGCGCAGACGCAAGAGGAGTGCATGAGAGGAACGTGACAGGGGTAAGCCACGCATGGCAGGAGCGGAGCAGGGGTAAGAGAAGCGCATGATAGGGGCGGAGCAGGAACATGACAGGGACAAGCCCTGTCACTACTATACTGTGCGTTTCGCCGCTCGCGCGGCTCTTGCGCGGTGGGGTTGCACGCCTGTGTGTGGTGGTGACGGGCTTGGTTATTGCACACCGACGTTTGTTTTGGCGTTTTCGGGCGTGGTCGCGGGTTCCGTTTTCGCGAGTGTGGGACGGCGACTGGTGAGCAGGACGCCCGCGAAAAAGACGAGCCAGCCAAGAGCCATCACGACCCAGAAGCCACTTTCAAAGCCAAGTACGCGTGCTACAGTGCCAGCACCCGCGTTGAGCATGTCGCCCGCGAGGATAAGCATGTTGGCCCAGAGGATGTTGCTGGTGCGGAAGCCCGCGAGATTGTGCTGGCGACGGTAGAGCTTTAGCCCCGAATAGATCGCGACGCCCACAACCGCGACCACGCCCAGCGTGTTGACGATAATCACGGCGGCAAGCCACGGGCCGGCTTGCAGAATGCCGGTGCCGGTGCCGACAATCTGGCTCAACTTCAGAAGATTGATTTTCGCCAGAAGTACCAGTGCCGTAGTGAGTCCACTCAAGAGATAGAGGAAGGTTAGGCACAGGGTGGTCACGCGGGGCCTGCTGATGAGCGCGATGCTGCCCAGTCCCAGCCATGCTGGCGTGAGGACACCGAGGATGTAGTAGGTGTGGAAGAGAATGATGCCGTTGTAGCTCGCGGGTCGCACCTGCAACATAAAGACGTAGGCCAGCGTTGCGAGAAAGGCCATCAGCAGGCCGACGAACCAGTACAACTGATACGAGCGATGGCGACGCAGATACTGGCGCAACACGACAGCCGCGAACAGGCCGGTGACGACGACGTTGAGCGCGGACGAAATCAGCGCGAAAAGTGTGTTCATGATGTGTCCTGATTTCCCTGAGTAGTGAGTGAATAAAGCAGAGCGAAATAGCACAGTGTGTATTATAGAACATACAGAAAACTCCGTAGGATTGCAATACCTGCGGAGTTTTCTGTGAGTTGTATTGTGGCCCGCGTACTTGCTACTCGTCGGATGCTTCCTCTTTGTGCCAATCAAGGCGGCGTTTTAGTTGGTTGCAATCGGTAAAAGGGATGCGTTTCTCGTGCTGGAGTCGGCCCACGACAATGCCAGGGGCGATGCCAATGCTGCTGGCGAATGCCTCGATACCGACCTTCGAGCGGTATGTATTTTGTGTTGTGAATTGCTGCCACTGCTCGTTGTTTATCAGTACATTAGCGGCGAACGCGTCGGCCTCTTGCTCTTGCTGAGTTTTCTGCTCTAGTTCTAAAAAGATTTTTCGCTTTCCATGCAGGAGAATGTGACCAGCCTCATGAAAAAGCGTAAACCAGAGCTGGTCGTCGGTTTTATAGCGTAGACTAAGTTGAAGCAAAGCTTTTGTTGCTGTTACCCAACGTGTCGCACCACAAATGCCCGTTTTGGGCAAGTCTTGCACAAACACTACTGCGACACCGGCAGCAGCACAGAGACGCACGAGTTCTTGCTGAGTATCTTCGATGGGTTGCGCCGTCAACGCCCGTATCTGTACAAGTGCCTCGCGGAATGCCTGCTCGTTGTACAGGGCGCAGTCCACTGCCTGGGCTTCTAGCTCGCCCTGTCGCAACCATGCAGTTATTGCGCCATCGCTGCTTGTACGTTTCGTCGATTGGCGGTATGCAATTTCTTCATTCTCCCAGATGGCACGCCACGCGTCAGGCGAGGCCACGCTAAAAAACTTTAGTGCCTCGAACACTTGCTGCGATTTATCCTGCACCTCTGGAATCCAGCCCCGCTTCATCATCTCTTTAATTGGAATTTCTTGCAACCATGATTGCCACTTCTGAAGCTCTTCTTTCGCAGCGAGACGAGCAAGGTGTTCTCTATAACGCTGCTCTCTTCTTAACCAGAAACGCGCGGGAACTGAGAGAACCTGCTCTAGTTGTAGCGCAGTTTCAGGGGTAATAGCGGTTTTCCCCTGTACAATTTCATTGATTGTCTTGACGGGACGCATCATGCGCTTTGCAAGCTCAGATTGGGACATGTTCCGTACTTCAAGTGCCTCTAAAAGTGTTTCTCCGGGAGCCGAAACGGAATCAGAGTGGGGGTGATTTTGCAATGTGTTAGCCATGATAATCCTTTATTTCAAGAATCCTGATAACTGTAACTTTCTTCCAGTCTAACCCGCCAGCCTCTTTTGTTGGAATTGGCTCATTAGCTGGTTCAAAAACAAGTCGATAGGGGTGTTTCAAATCTACCGCCAACGTCCCCTGTCTATCACCTTTTAGTTCATGGCATCTTGCTTGGGTCAGGATGCGTATGTCTTCAAGGGTATCAGCGTCTATAAAATTGTCAAGGTGGCGTCTGATTGCTCTTGCCTGATCTGAACCATACTTTTTAGCAAGCTGAATCTGATCGCTGCATTGCTTCTCTAGCTTACCGTTACCATAGAGAATTTCCACACTGCCAGCCTCCAAAATCTATTAACCTTTGGGGTTAGTATTATTATAGCACAAAATCCTAATCATGTACAGCGTCATAGGCGACGCGCGACCACTATGAAGCCGACAATGCCGAGCAGGAGCAGCGCGAGGCCGAGCAGGGCGCGTGTGCTGGCGAGGTTGAGCGCGAAGAAGTGTTGCGCGACTGACACGGGCGAGTTTGGTGGCGACGTGAGTGTGGGCGTGGTCACAATGGTGGGC
>JBBQVS010000123.1:0-7077 GCA_038211295.1 Ktedonobacterales bacterium
TTCATATGTGTTCTTGTAGCATAGCACACGTACCATGTCAACACTCAATCTGTGCAAACACCCCTCGCCTATCACGCCCCGAGAAGAACGGGCTTGTATCCCCTGCTTAGAAAGACAGGGGCTTTACGCCCCCTTCGGTAAACCTCGATCTTCCGCAACACAGAAAGCTCATCCTGTTTGCTTATGCGTGCCGCTTCAAGAAGCGTTCCATACGCACAAGAGCTTCTTCGAGTTTATCGGAAGCGGTACAGTACGCGCACCGAATGTAGCCAGTGCCAGCGACACCGAACGAACTGCCGGGTACAACGGCGACCTGCTCTTCCAACAGCAGTTTCTCCACAAACTCGTCGTCGCCCATTCCTATATGGCCAATCTGCGGGAAGGCATAAAAGGCTCCACGCGGTTCACAGCAGGGCAGACCGATACGGTTTAAGCCATCGACAAACATACGCCCGCGTCGTGCGTAATCATCGCGCATAGACAGCGCATCGTTTTCGCCATGACGCAACGCTTGCAGCGCAGCTTCTTGTGCAGACGTACCAGCGCACATAATCGTGTACTGGTGAACTTTGAGCATCGCTTCCAAGATGTGTGGAGGAGCAGCAACGTAGCCAATGCGCCAGCCCGTCATCGCATACGCCTTCGAGAAGCCGTCAAGCAATAGCGTGCGCTCCTGCATTTCGGGCAAAGCCGCGATACTGATATGCTCTGTGTTATACACAAGGCGGCTATAAACTTCATCGGAGACAACGATCAGGTCGTGTTCGATGGCAAGTTTCGCGATACCCTCTAACTCTGCGCGTGGAATGACCGCACCCGTCGGATTATTGGGGTTGCCAAGCAGTATCATTTTGGTACGTGGCGTAATTGCGGCGGCGATATCGGCGGCGCGAACGGCAAAGTTATACTCTGCATATGTCGGTACGGGAACAGCAATACCACCCGCGAATACAATATCAGCTTCGTAGGCAACGTAACCGGGGTCGGACGAAATCACTTCGTCTCCGGGGTCTATGAGAGTACGCATAGCAAGATCAACGCCTTCGCTAACACCGACGGTAGCGAGCAATTGTGTTTTGGGGTCGTAGGTCAGATCATAGCGACGCTGTAACATCGCAGCAATCTCTTCGCGCAATTCAAGTAGCCCGTAGTTCGACGTGTATCGTGTGTGACCCTGCTCGATGGAACGAATACCAGCCTGCCGAATATGAGCCGGCGTAACAAAATCTGGCTCACCAATACCAAGCGAAATAACGTCGGGCATTGTGTTGATAATATCGAAAAAGCGACGAATACCCGAAGGCTTGACCTTGAGTACACGCTGTGACAGCACCTCACGCTTGAGTGTATCCATGATACTGAGACCCCTTTCACCGATGAGAGGCAGAGCAAAACAGTATTGCATTCTTCCGGCTTCTTATGGTAGCCTATTTGTTAGAAAACTAGATTTGCCTCTCGTTATCGATCTGCTTTTATCAACTTTACCATAGAATCGGAATGGTTACAATGAGCCAACAAGAGAGCATTTCCGTTGACACTGCAAGCCAATCGCAGGTAACGCGATCTGCAATACTGCTAGATACAGATATTGGCGACGATATAGATGATGCGCTCGCCCTTGCACTTGCGCTCAACTCACCCGAAATTGAGTTGCTTGGTGTGACAACCGTCTTCGGCGATACACACAAACGCGCCCAACTCGCCCGGTATATGCTGCATGTATTTGGACGCGAAGATATACCTGTCGCAATTGGAAGTGGTACGCCCTTGCAACAACATCACGCCCCGTCAGGTGTGGCACAGGCCGCAATACTTGAGCAGTGCGTCTTTGACCAGAATATGTTTAGCTCACTCTCCGGCCCAGAACTGATCGTGCAAAAAGCGTTAGAACGACAGGGCCAACTTACGCTCGTCTGCATCGGGCCGCTTACCAATGTCGCACAAGCCCTCCTGATTGAACCACGTATCATTTCGGCTATAAGAAGTATCGTGCTAATGGGCGGTTCAAGTAGCATTCCTTTTCCCGAATGGAATATGCGGAGCGATGCACGGGCAGCCCACATCGTGTTGCATTCGGGCATACCAATCACACTGCTTGGTTGGAATATCACTACACGCTGCAAATTTCATACACGTGACCTTGAACGCTTGCGGAATACCCACACACAGCAGGCACAACTTCTGGCACAGCTCGTTACCATCTGGCAACATCAACGCCCGCGCTGGAAACATCGTACCCTCTATCTACACGACCCTTTGACAATCGCGGCACTCTGCAAACCTGAGCTACTTCGTTGGCAAACACTTTCCGTCGCACTTTTGATAAGAGAGCCGCTTACAGGTTTCATGATTCCACGCTTTTCGCGCGGCTCATCGGTGCAAGCGGCCATAGACGTTCACGCGAACGACGCAAGAGCGTGGATACTACAGCGACTATTGCACATCTGCTGACAACCCTAAGCCGCGCACCTTTTGCACAATATTGGGCAGGGCTGAGGCAACGGCGTCAACCTCCGCTTCCGTCGTATTTTTCCCCAGCGTCAGACGTAGGCTACCGTGCGACCATTCAGGCGGTAGCCCCATTGCCATCAGTACATGCGACGGGTCAATCGAGCCAGAGGTACATGCGGAACCTGTGGAGGCCGCGATACCAAGCATGTCGAGGCTAAGCAGAATGGACTCGCCCTCAACGCCTTCAAAGCAAAAACTCGCGTTATTGGGCAAACGCCGCGTTGGGTGTCCCGTGAGCCGACTCTTAGGAATGGTCAATACCCGTTCCAGCAAACGATCACGCAACGCCGTTATACGTGGTGTCACCTGCTCCATCTCAGCGTGAGCCAACTGCAACGCGGTTGCTGTCCCCACAATGCCCGCGACATTCTCCGTTCCCGCGCGGCGTCCCCGCTCTTGCGAACCACCCTGCATCTGTGGCAAAATACGGATGCCCTGCCGAGTATAGAGAATACCCATACCCTTTGGCCCGTAAAATTTGTGTGCGGACAGCGAGAGCATATCGACATTTGATGCTACAACATCAAGCGGAAGTGCGCCGCCGGCCTGTACCGCATCAACATGAAACGGAACTTTTTTAGCGCGACAGATACGCCCGATCTCCGCGATTGGCTCAATCGTCCCAACCTCGTTGTTTGCGTACATGACCGAAACGAGCACTGTTTGGTCTGTGATAGCGCGTCCAACATCGTCAGGGTTGACACTTGCGTACTCATCAACTGGTAGGTACGTTGTTTTGAAGCCGAACCGTTCGAGATATTCGCAGGTGTGCAGCACCGCGTGATGCTCTATCGCAGAAGTTATTATATGATTACCCTTTTTTTGCGCGGCAAACGCCATCCCCTTGATTGCTAGGTTGTCGCTTTCAGAGCCGCAACCCATAAAAGCGATTTCAGTTGCGCGACTGTGCAACACCTCGGCGACCTGTTCACGCGCACGGTCAATCGCCTGCATCGCGTGTCGCCCCAACAGGTAAATGCTACTCGCATTGCCATACTCGGCCGTAAAGTAAGGAAGCATTGCCTCTAACACACGCGGATCTAACGCGGTGGTCGCGGCATGATCGAGATAGATAGTGCGCTCTGCCATGATATTGTGTCCTGCCCTTGAATAAAGCTACCAGTACAGTATGTTTCTCTATAGAGAGTATACCATAAGTGTACAGTTCACACTAATGTGTTTTAGAACACTTTCGGGTGGGACACACCCAACGCTGGCAACAGCGTAGAAGACCCTGCGTTCAACGCATGGGGTATATCACCTTAATTCTATCGCTCCAAGTTGCTGCACATACGTATACAACTGAGCAGTCGCGGCTTCTCCCGCAATCGGGTCGATATTGCCATCACCATTGTGATCGCTTCCATTAAGGAGCGCGTCAAGCTGGTTTTCTAGTGTTGCGAGTAGTCGCAGCGTTGGTGTATCCAGTTTGCTCAGGGTCGCGAGGGGCAGCGAGATCTGTTGCATTCGTTGGGCAAGCTGGCTCATTGTCGCGAGCGTTGTTAGTATCTTTTGCGCGACAGGTCGCGGAACAAGCTGTTGCGTCATCAGCGTTTGCACTGCTGCACGTACCATATCAAGATAGCCGCAGCCGTGTTGATCCTGTTTGCAGGGCGTCGTTGCCGAAAGCAAGCCCACGCCATCACCAGAACTTGCTACATTTTGCTGACCAGCAAGGTTGAGATGCGTGACATCGACTCCGTGTGTGCCTTCGAGCAGATAGAGCAATCTCAACACATCAATACGCACATTCGCGCTATCGCCATGTTGCTGTGCCTCCACCATGTTTGCCAGCCATCGTGCCATTGCGCGAGTTTGTGTGTGCAGACCCATGAGTAGCGCAACTTGCTTAGGAGTGTATAACGAGCGCACAAAAATCGGTGTCAGCGTAGTAAGTGTTGATATATTGAGGCTTCCCTGTACGACAGGTGTACCAATAGGTTTTTGCCACTGCTCCTCTGCCTTTTCTAGTGTTACCACGACCTTAGAGAAGATGTGGCGCAAGCTTTGTACCTGTGGGTTAAAGTCTACACGCTGATCGCTTCGCAGGGACACGGTTCCTGTACGATCAGGCGTAAACGACCCAATCATAAGCACCTGATCGGGCCGATAGGGATTGACGAGCCACGCCACATAAACCATTCCCTTCGCGGCTCTGGGCAATGCGGTGATATGTACCTCTACACTATCGTCCTGACCACGCGTATCATAAAACCACGCAGTACCCTCTGGTTTCAAGACTGACGCAGTCTGTTGCGATGAGTCAGAGGCAGAATGCGCTTCAAGTGTGCGCGTGAAGGCGAATAGACCAGCACCAAACGCGAAAAGCACCGATAGAATACATATTCCCAGCATTACAGCGAAAGGTATCCGTCTGCTTCTGTGTAAGAGCAGAGCAGATGGGGCAAGTGGGACAGTTTGTAGTGCAGGCTTTGGACTTCGCAAGCGTTGACCACAGCGTCCGCAAAAGTTCAGGCTTGCATCACATATCATGCGGCAGTTGGAGCAGAAAATGGTCTCTCGCTGCTCTGTCTCGTGTTCATTTGTTGTCTGTATTATCACGACTTCAGTTCGCCCCATCAACCTTTTTTTTCTTGAAAAAACCTTCATTCATACTTCCACTACGAAACCCAAGCAGGTCAACGGTGACATATGCATAGCCAATCTTCCGCAGGCCATCGGTCACAACGCGACTCATTTCCTCTTCAACCAGACGCGCTATCTCCGAGCGTTCGACCTCGATACGCGCTATCTTGTCATGGTGACGCACTCGCAACTGGTGAAAGCCAAGTTCACGTAACAGCTTTTCCGCTCGATACACCATTTGTAGGGAGGCAACGTCTACCTTACTTCCGTAGGGAATGCGTGAAGAAAAACAGGCCATCGCGGGCTTGTCCCAGACAGGAACGCCAAGCACACGAGCAACGGCGCGTATCTCGCGTTTTCCCATCGCTGCTTCTTTTAACGGCCCACGAACGCCAAATTCACGCGCGGCACGTTGACCTGGACGAAAGTCACCATCATCATCTTTATTGACACCATAGGCGATGAATTGTACCTTGTGTTCTCGCGCTAGTGGCTCTAATTGCGTGAAGAGTTCTGTTTTGCAAAAGTAGCAGCGCTGCACATCGTTTTTTACGTAGCGTTCGTCTTCGAGTTCATGTGTTTTTAACGTGAGAAGCGGAATGCCCAGCTCGGCGGCGGTTGCGATAGCCTCTTCAGTCTCTTCTGGGGCATAGGCATCCGATGAGGCTATCGCGCCAATGGCACGCTCACCCAGTACGTCATGGGCAACCTTGAGTAACAACGCGCTATCGACGCCGCCAGAATACGCGATAAGCACCGACTCCATTTCACGTAAAATAGTTTGTAAATGTGTATATTTCGCTTGCGTCTCAGCGTCCAATGCCTCAACGTCGGTAGTCATTTTGTGGGAAGTATCAAGCATAATTGTATTCTCCTGAGAAGGTATACCTCTTGACGCCATGTTTACTAGCTTGACAGATACAGCACTATGCGTCCAGATATGTTGCGGGATAAGATGAAAATGGATGAAAATGTCTGCGAGAAACACTACCACCATATAATAACATTTCTTTTCCAGCATACCCTTTTCGGGAGAAAAATGCAAATCCCCCTACGCGTCCGCTCAAAAAATGCCCGACTCGATCTGCTTCTCTCACGATACCAAACACGGGAACCGGGGCGCAAAGTACCGCTTCCCACGCGCTAGCGTCCCGACCTCGACCTTTTGCCCCCATGTTCGCACCAGCACCAGCCCGCCTTGAAAGCCCGATCCCTGCATCTCCCACGCCATCTGGTCGTACAGCGCGTACAGGTCTTGCTGATTCCCGTACCCCATCTGCGTCATAAACGGTTGCAGTGCGACGGCGGTTGTCCACACATGCGACGTTCCCACTCCCACATGGAGCGTGTCCCAGCTAAAGTCCAGCAACGTCGCCTCCGTCTCCACTCCGTCCAGCCCCGCCTGCCGTACCAGGGTCGGCACTCCTTGCGTCGCCCCAAACGTGCGCCCGTCGCAACTCCATCCACACCCAGCCTTCCATAACGCATCGAGGGCGTACCCCGCGTGCTGCTCACATGCTGGCCCCGACGTGATGGCCCACTCCCCATCCGTCACCAGCAGCGTCCCGCCAATCGTGAGCACGCGCACACACTCCTGCACCACCGCGGGCCAGCACTCGCGGGAGAGGCGCATTCCCAGAAAGTTGAGCGCGACCAGATCAAATGTCCTCTCCGCGAACGGAAGCTGCTGCTCGATCTCGCCCTGCTCAAACGTGACCAGATCGTCGAGCAAGCCCACTTTTGTATGCGCCTGTGCCAGCGACACCAGCGAACGGTTGGCTTCCAGCCCGACACACGGCACTTCCAGCGCACGCGCCGCGTCTCTTGCCCATGCTCCCATGCCGAACCCGATGTCGAGCATCGAGAAGACGTGAAGCAGGTCAAGTGCCTCTGGAAACACGCCCGACCCTGCTTTGAGCACCTCGTGTTGCGTCTCTAGAGACGCCAGTCCGCAACTGCTCCCCACAAAAAAAGCGGGGA
>JBBQVS010000124.1:0-6889 GCA_038211295.1 Ktedonobacterales bacterium
CTGCACAAATCGAATATGAGAGTAAAGAACGGTTTGACCTCGTACTACGAGGCAAACAAAGAGATACGCGTAGAATCGCAATTATTGAAACCAAAAGCTCTTCAGTGCATAACCTCGCAGTTATAAGACGCAGACAAGAGACGCCTGTTGAGCAACTTGAACGTTATCTCTCGCAAGCAGGGCTTTATCTAGGCGTGCTTACAAATGGCGACGAATGGCATCTCTTTGATTTCGCGGTAGGACATGAACCGTTGGCCTCGCTCAGCCTCATCGAATTGGCCTTGCTACTCCGCGATGCTACTACGCCCGCAGTCGTCGAGCAACGCTTGAAAGAGCATCCATCACTCAGACAAGCACTTTCGCTTATACTTTACTATCTCGATGCACTCCGTTGGGAGCAGACGGAGGTATTTCGACAACATCTGGCAAATGGTGCTTACTATCATGTTGCGTCTCTGCAGGAACCAAGAGTTATAGAAACGTTAGTACAGCAAATCAAACAAGTGCTTGGTGCCCTTAGAGAAACTATTCGCGCTCAATTTTCGCTGCTGCAACAACGTTACGATGAGTACATACAGCGTAGCCTCTCTACCAGTAGTAGTGATGCGCGTGTTTTTCAAGAGGTACTGCAACGCGCAATAGAAAACATAGGAGCGTTTGGACCAGTATTTCGTATGGAGGGCGCGGATGCGTTGCGACAAGAAATTATCAACCTGCTCACATCGCTCACAGAACACTATTTTGTAAATGGTGATATCTCAACATTTGAAAGTGACTATTTACAACAAGCGCAAGCATTGCTCGCAGACTACCAACTGAGCCAAACATCGCTTGTCGATAAAAACGTGACACGTGCAGTACGCATTCTTCCTCCAACACAGGGCTTGAACGACCTCACAGCACTACTACAAACACATTATGAGTACCTACAAATGCTTGAGGAAGACTATGCGTTGAGTAAGAAAACCATTGAAGCCTATCTCTTCTGGAAGGCAAGTACACACGGCGTTTTTCGCTACCCACAAGACGAGTTCTGTCTACAAACGGCCTATATTTCCTTTGTGCGTCTCTTCTTTGTGCGTGTATGCGAGGATAATGAACTCATCCCGCGCCGCATTTCTGATGGTCCCTTTACACGCTATGAAGCATACCGCGATGAACTGCTGGCTGGCATCAAAGATACCTACTTGCGATTGCTTGAGGAAACCTATCAGCGTGCGCGTTCCGTCTATCATAACTTTTTTGGTAGACAGGAACTTTACGATTGGTTCGCGCTGGATGAATATAGCATTCTCGCATTGTTCGATCTGCTTAACCGTTACGATTTTCACGGGTTGAGTTCTGATGTGCTAGGACGCGTGTATAACGAAGGCTATATCGAGACGAAGGATCGTAGCGAAAAAGGACAGTTTTACACGCCTCCACATATTGTAGGCTATATGCTAGATGCACTCGGCATTCCCGCAGGCGACGAAGTTGACGAAACAAAAGCACGGGGGTTTCTCGAAAAAAGCGTTGGCGATCTTTCCTGTGGCAGTGGCACTTTTCTTGTAACGGCTGCCGCACGTAAGAGTGCAATTCTGCAACGGCTCGTTGCTTCTAAAGAGATCGAGGCAGACTATGCATTGCAACTGCTTACCGAGACATTTCTCGGCTTTGATCTTAATCCTTTTGCCTGCTATCTCGCCGAAATCAACCTGCTTATTCAATGCTTGCCACTTCTGTTGAACGAAGAGGGACTGTTAGCTCGTAGCGTGAACCGCTTTCATATCTATTGCACTGACGCGCTAGAGCCAACGGTCGCAGAGCAGGTACGCGCATTGGTAGATGGGACAGCAACGGACCGTTTATCATTGCGAGCATCACGAGAACCAGGACGTGTTGTCACAAGAGATGAACGCGCCGTTTTACGTATCAAGGATGCAAAGGGACTTCCCAGTGATTTCACGCGTTTTGAAGCTGATGAGCATGGGCTTGATTATCTTCTAGGCAACCCACCGTATGTTAGTGCAGGCGAGAGTAGCGACAATTTACTGTATCGAAACGAAGTGTGGAATTTCGGTACATACCATCTTTTGCATCAGCGTTGGGATTTATTTGTGCCTTTTTTCGAGCGAAATCTGCAATTCCTACGTCCAGAAACGGGACGCTTAGGTCTGATTGTTTCAAGAGGTATTGAGACGGAAGGTTATGCAGAAAAGCTGCGGCATGTACTGAGTAGTCAATACCGTATTTTACAACTTGATTTCTTTCCTGGCCTACGCCTCTTTCAGGATGCCGCCGTCGAAAACACGGTTGTCCTGCTGGAAAATCGCCTTCCCGATGATGAGCACGAGGTCATACGACGCAGGCATGTACAAGGTGATGGTACACACTTTGAAACACTACCAGTCATACAACAACTCGATGCGAATGGACAGCTTTTCCGATGGAGATATGACCGCCTCCTTGATCAAAGTTTAGCGGAGGGAAGTATTCCGCTTTGTGCCATTGTCTACGTAGGAACGGGTATCGTTGCACAAAGCAAAGAAAGCCTTGACCCAATAGTCAGCGAAAGAAGGCAAAAGCTTTTTACCTTAGCTAGGCTTTATCCATTGGCTAGACAAAACGGAATAGGTAGAGTAGGCTTCTCTCACATCTAACTGAGGAGAAAGAATGAGAGATGCCTAAGCTACCTAAGGGAATTCTACACGCCTTGCGCTACTTTGAGTGCGTTTTCAGCGAACGAGTATGGGAATGGGCCAAAGTGCTGTTGATAGGTGCCATCCTGACTCCAGGAGAACGGACGGTGACAGCCATTTTGCGAGTGATGGGACTGGCTACTGAAAAGCAATTCCAGAACGCGTCACTCGTGTCTTGAACCGCGCCCAGTGGTCCAGTCGAGCTCTCAGCCGGATTTTGCTCCTCTTACTCGTTCGCCTATTTGTCTCAGCAGATGGTCCGATCATCGTGGGACTCGATGAAACCATTGAACGTCGGCGCGGGACAAAGATGGCTGCCAGAGGAATTTATCGAGACCCTGGCCGCTCGAGCAAAGACTTCTTTGTCAAAACCAGTGGGCTCCGCTCTCGTGTGCATGATGCTGCTGGTTCCCATTGCCTGGGCCAAACGGGTGTGGGCACTCCCATTTCTGAGCGTCTTGGCCCCTTCAGAACGTTACTATGAGCAGCGGAAGCGTCGGCACAAGAAAATCGCGGATTGGGGACGACAGATGATCCGGCAACTGCGACGATGGCTGCCCAATCGTCCTCTGGTCGTGGTGGCCGATAGCTCCTATGCGGTCATTGAACTCTTGGCATGTGCGCTGGGCTTCCACCAACCCGTGACAGTCATTACGCGCTTACGATTGGATGCGGCTCTCTATGAACCAGCTCCCGAGCGAAAAAAGGGAACCAACGGACGGCCTCGCCTCAAAGGCACCCGTCAGCCAACCTTAGCTCATCGCTTGGCAGATCCTCAAACGATGTGGGAGACGGTGACGGTGTCCTGGTACGGTGCACAGCAGCGCACGGTGCAGGGAGCGACGGGAACTGCTTTGTGGTATCACACCGGATTGCCGACGGTGGCGTTGCGCTGGGTGCTCATCCGTGATCCACAAGGAAAGTTCGTTCCGCAAGCTTTGCTCTGTACCGATCAAGGGGTCACTGCCACTCAGATCATCGAGTGGTTTGTCTTGCGCTGGCAGGTGGAGGTGACTTTTCATGAAGTGCGCTCCCATCTGGGCGTTGAGACGAGAGCGGCAGTGGTCAGACCTGGCTATCTTGCGTACTACGCCTGCCTTGCTCGGACTCTTTTCATTAGTGACAATCTTCGCTCATCAGTTGCTCTTGGAGCAGCCATTCCCCGTTCGTCAAACTGCCTGGTATACCAAAACTCTTCCTACGTTTGCTGATACGCTGGCGTTCGTGCGCAAGCAGCTTTGGCCCGTCACACTTTCTTGCATGTCGCCTGCACAACCCGATATGGTGGAAATCCCTCGTGCACTGTTTGAGCGGCTCACTGAGACGCTCGCTTTTGCGGCGTAATATGGATAAAGTCTAGCTTAGATGATGTATTTTTACCACCGACGATAAATGCAGTACGTCCTGCTCAGTACACAGAAGATGGTGTTGTCGGGAATGACGTAGATAGTTACTATCTGCGTCGCACACGTTATGTTGCATATACGAAGTATCGTGAGCAGATAAGCCGCCCCAGACACATCGCATTGTTTCGCACGCCAGAGAAACTTCTGTTAGGAGAGACTTCGGGAGGCTATTATGATCGAGCAGGATTGTTTGCCAATCATAGTGTGCAAGTTGTTGTCCCCTGGAAGGCGTTAGAAGCGGCTGGAGCGATAGAGGAAAAGGGGATTAAAACGGTGTTGCGTGAGTCGCGACAGGTTGCGGATATCGCTGATAGCCTCAGTCCTATCTCGGACCTCTTCGAGCTGCGTTATCTACTTGGAGTGATTAACAGCCGCTTTATACGAAATTATCTCGCGGTGAATAGACTCGAAGGCACAAGGGAGGGACGCATCTATCCCGATGTGTGGAAGCGTCTGCCGATCAAAGTTGCTTCAACGGAGCGACAGGCAGAGATTGCTCAACTTGTTGACGCTGTACAGGCACAGTACAGACAGCTAGCCTCTCGCACAACTCTTGCCGCCTTCGCTGCCGATCCAACTATTGTTTATAGCGATGTACAAGCCTATCTCATCAGACTCGACCTGCGTTTCTTTGGCGATGCTGAAAGTACAATTGCAGAAAAGCCGCTATTACGTGATGAACGCTTAGTATTACGCCGTCAGCCTCTTACATATCTTGAAGCTCCAAAAGCTCCTGAGCTGTTGCGCTATCTGGAACTATATTTAACACAACTTCATCCAGAACTGCAAGGGCGCACATGGGCGGAGGCACGTAGACGTATTCAGGTTCCTCCTACGCTTGAAGCGGTACGACGTTTTCTTGCTTCAGTTGATACGCTTTTGGCACAAGAACAAGAGATACGAAAAACCATAGAGACGCTCTTACAGCAGATAGAAGTGCAGGTAGCAGCAGCATATCAAGAAGCACATGATAAAGACAAAATGCAAATAATCAATAGGGCTAGTTCAAAAGATACGTCAGGCGGTCTCTTCTAACTTGACGCCTCTCATAAGCGGTGCTATGCTGAAATAACAGAGCAAAGGAGCGACACAGACTCTCTGCTGTCCCTCATTCACCATCGACGTTGAGAGGAACACAAACACGCATGGGTATTCTCGAATCACATATAGAGCGCAATAGCCCAGAATTTCAAGAGAACACAGACTACTTTCACTCTTTGTTAGCAGACCTCCGTCAGCATATGCAGCAGGTACAGCAGGGAGGTGGCACTGACGCTATCGCAAAACACCGTAAACGTAACAAGTTGCTTGCGCGCGAACGTGTGCAGCTTCTCTGCGATCCTGATACCCCTTTTCTTGAGCTAAGTCCACTGGCAGCATATGATATGTATGAAAATGATGCACCCTCTGCTGGCATCATCACGGGTATCGGGCTTGTCGAGGGCCAGGAATGTATGATTGTGGCGAACGATGCAACGGTCAAAGGTGGTACCTATTATCCAATGACTGTGAAGAAGCATTTACGCGCACAGGAAATTGCCGAGCAAAACCAACTGCCCTGTATCTATCTCGTTGATTCGGGGGGAGCCTTCTTGCCCTTGCAAGCGGACGTGTTTCCTGATCGTGACCACTTTGGGCGTATCTTTTATAATCAGGCGCGTATGTCAAGTCAGCGCATTCCACAGATTGCGGCGGTCATGGGATCGTGTACGGCTGGTGGTGCCTATGTACCTGCTATGAGTGATGAAACGGTGATTGTGCAGGGCAATGGAACTATTTTTCTGGGTGGACCTCCACTTGTCAAGGCCGCAACAGGCGAAGAGGTGAGCGCAGAAGACCTGGGCGGTGCCGATGTTCATAGCCGCATTTCTGGTGTCACCGATCATTATGCACTCAATGATCCACATGCGCTCGCCATCTGTCGCAGCATCGTGTCACATCTCAACCGACGCAAGCACATTCCCTGGGATATTCACCCACCAGAACCCCCACGTTATGACGCGCGAGACCTCTACGGTATTGTGCCGAAAAATAATCGCCAAAGCTATAATGTTCGTGAGATTATTGCTCGGCTTGTTGATGGGAGCCACTTCCACGAGTTTAAAGAGTTGTATGGGACGACGCTCGTATGCGGATTTTCACGTATTATGGGTTATCCGGTTGGTATTCTCGCGAACAACGGTATTCTCTTTTCTGAAAGTGCGCTCAAGGCGACGCATTTTATAGAGCTATGTGCGCAGCGACGTACACCGCTCGTTTTCCTACAAAATATCGCGGGCTTTATGGTTGGACGCCAATACGAAAACGGCGGTATTGCAAAAGATGGGGCGAAGATGGTGATGGCGGTCGCGAATGCACCCGTGCCAAAGTTTACCGTCGTCATTGGCGGCTCGTTTGGCGCTGGCAACTATGGGATGTGTGGACGTGCCTACTCGCCACGTCAGTTGTGGATGTGGCCCAATGCGCGTATTTCGGTGATGGGTGGACTGCAAGCGGCAACAGTGTTAGCAACGGTCCGTAAAGATGGCTTGGCGGCACGGGGAAAAACGATGAGTGCGGAGGAAGAACAGGAGTTTATGCAACCTGTCCTCGATAAATATGAGGAAGAAGGCAATCCGTACTATAGCACCGCTCGCCTGTGGGATGACGGTATTATAGACCCGTGCGATACCCGTAATGTGCTGGCACTTGGCATTGCAGCATCGCTAAATGCACCCATGCCCGATACACCTTTTGGCGTGTTCCGTATGTAATGAGACATAGCATCATTTGGCAGAGGCAAGGGCACCCGCAAGGGGAATG
>JBBQVS010000125.1:0-6769 GCA_038211295.1 Ktedonobacterales bacterium
ATGTTGTGCCGCAAGCGTGGCAAGACTACCCAGGCCCATCAGCATTTCGCCGTCACCTGTCAGCACCATCACCTTGCGTTCTGGCTGCGCGAGTGCCAGTCCCAATCCCACCATTGCCGCGCCGCCCATCGCACCCCATAAAGGAAAGTCCAACGGCTCATTGCCACACGATGCGAGATCATAAGCAGCCGAGCCTAGACCAGTCACAATGATCAAATCGCCACGCTCACGCAGGAGTTCACGCGGCGCATCACGCCGATGGAGTATACTCAAGGATTGCCTCCCTCGAAACTCTTCGCACCAATCGACTTTTGCGCAAGCAGCACTGCTACTCTGCATCTACTTTGAAAGGCAAACAGAATCGCAGCTTCGACCGTGGGACGGACTTCTTCAACCGAGTTAGCGCGATACACGATTACGCCGCTCGCTTCCAAAACAGTTCGCGTGCTCTGACCCATCGGCACTTGCCACGGGTTAAACTCGCCCCATTCCCCACGCATGGTGATGAGTGTGAGAAACGGCATGTTGCACATACGCGGAAGTGACAGCATGTTGATGCAATTACCAACTCCGCTCGATTGCATCAACAACACGGCACGCCTGCCACCGAGAAACGCACCCCCCGCAAACGCGACACCCTCTTCTTCAGTCGTTAGCGTCACACTGCGCATGTCCGCATCGCGCTGGCACAACTCAATCAGACGCTTGTGCCCACCGTCTGGAACAAACGAAATCATGTCCACACCATGCGTCTTGAACAATGTATAGATGCTAGCGGCCCAATCAGTTGTATTATGGTGCTCGTGTATAATTGTCATCACCTACATCGTTCCTTTTTCCTCAGAGGTTTAGGAGAAATAAGATACACTGATAGTAGAGTGCATTCTGATTGTATGCTCATCGTATGTTTCTTTGCAAGCAGGCCAGGCAATTGTTCTCACTATGCTTGATAGATGTGCTACGCAGCCAACGCAATAGTTCAATGCCATGACTGCCCCAAACTGCTCTATTGACAAGATGTGTCGGATGCGCGCCACAACGCCCCTTCTTTACTGGCTTACGGCGCAGATAAAATCTGCCATCATATCATACGCAGTAGCTCGTGGGTCGTTCTTATTCGCGGCGGTTATCGTTAATCCTTCAAGGACATCTGTCTCAAAATGCACCGTCATCGCCGTCCCTTGTACAGAGGCGAGGGGGTCATTGAGTGTTACCTGTTCGGGTCGAACACTCGCATGAAGCCTTCCTTCAACAACCTCCGCCCTGCACACGAGCTTCCATGGCTTCCCTTCAACTCGTGCCGCTCGCACACCCTCACCCGTTAAGCCCTGTATCCCTTCTCGCTCTATCTCTTCCAGTTTCAAGGGTTTCCCCATGAGTACCTGTGCAATCACACACACCTTCACCGCCGCATCCCATCCATCTACATCTGCACTCGGGTCAGTTTCAGCGACACCTAACTCCTGCGCCCTTTTCACGCCCTCAGCAAAGGTTCGCCCTTTTTCCATCTCATCGAGAATAACATTCGTCGTGCTGTTCAAAATGCCTCGGACTCGCAGAACCGTCAGCGCTGGTAACGTCTCACGAAACAGCGAAAAGGTAGGGGAACCACCCATCACAGTCGCCTCGTAGAGAAACCTCTTCCCATGAAACCTCGCCTGTGCTTCTAACTCGCGATAGGCGTACACGAGGGGACCCTTATTAGCAGTGATCGCATGCGCTTCGTGCTCAAGAGCCGCTTGCAAATGGGCAATCGCGGGTTGACCAGTCTGGACGTTGAGTGAGGAGACCTCAAAAAGGACATCTGCCTGTGCCGCGGCAAGCCACTCTTGAACGTTGGGGGGGGAGGAGAGAGGTCGGTAGTCGTAGACGCCATCCAAAAATTCCTCCACATCAAGACCACGAGGGTCGGCGATCCACCCCATACGCCTTGTCGCAATACCAGTGATGCGCCATTCGATGCTATAGTTATCCCGTAACGCAGCCCTCTTCACCAACAGAAGACGAGCAAGAGCGCGGCCAATATTCCCAAAGCCAATCAAGCACAGGTTGTATGTTGTCATTCTTTCCTTATCCAATGCAGAAAATGGTCGAGCTTGCCTCTCTTTTTCTTTTAAATGTGAGACAACTACTCCATGTTACAAGCGGGGTTTACGGTAATAAACAGAGTGTAACATATGTGTAGATGAAGTAGCTACTGACCCGAATTTCTTCAGCCTCTGTTTCTTCTAGAAGTGATAGCGACCTACACGAGGTGTGCACTCTCTTATGATGCTTCTATCTCCACAATGCACATTGCCTCTGCTAAGCGTAGTGGTGGTACAATCAAGAGGATTCTCTCTGCGGTCAGGGTAGGCTATCATGCGCGAGTGTTTGCCTTTCAAATCAGGTAGGAGACGAAATGCCCAGCGCGAGGTGAGAAGAGGCATGTACCGAAAAAAAGGATTATACTGATTGCAACCCTATCGTCCTAGGAGTTAGCTCATGTCGGACCTCGACCAGAAACAGCCAATGTTCACCGTACAAGATGCCGAACGCATCATCTTCGTCATTTATGGTCTTCGCGCCACGGCGTGCCCGTTACAGGGAGAGCGCGATTCCAACTTTCATATAAAGACTGGAACAGGGCAGGAGTTTGTGCTGAAGATTGCGCCTGCATGCGATCAGTGGGAGACGCTCGATCTGCAATATCAGGCACTGATCCACCTGGCTAAACACGATTCTTCGCTCGTGCTACCGCGAGTATGTGCTACATCTAATGGCGAAACCAATGCAACTATTACGGACGACAATGGCGCAGTACATTTTGTGCGCCTGCTCACCTACATCCCAGGCAAGGTCTTCGCTCAAACGTCGCCCCATACGTCCGAACTGCTGCAGAGCCTGGGTTCTCTGCTCGGACGTATAGACCGAACCTTACAAGGCTTCACCCATGCGGTTGCGCGCCGCGAGTTAAAGTGGGACTTGCAGCACGCAATGTGGATTCGCGAATACATTCATCACATTGGGGATACCGCTCGGCACTCCATCGTAGAACGCTTTCTCTTGCAGTTCGAGATAGATGCGCTACCCATCTTGCCCACGCTACGCTGCAGTGTTATCCATAATGATGCCAACGACTACAATATCCTGGTCAGTGAGGCTCAGGGTAACAGACCCCAGCAGGTTGTCAGTGTGATCGACTTCGGCGATATAGTGCATACCTGTACCATCTGTGAACTCGCCATCGCAACCACCTACGCGATGTTGAATAAAGCTGACCCACTTGCGGCAGCCGCTTCCGTCGTCGCGGGTTACCACGAGGAATTTCCGCTGACCGAGGCGGAACTGTTTGTGCTCTATCCGCTCATCTGTATGCGGCTCTGCGTCAGCGTCGTCAACTCGGCCTACCAACAGCAGGTCGAGCCGCACAACGACTACTTGAGGATTAGTGAACGGCCAGCGTGGACGTTGCTCGAACAACTCGTGGATATCCACCCCCGGTTCGCTCACTACACGTTCCGCTCTGCGTGCCAGTTGTCCCCGCACCACGGGAGCAATATAATCGTACAATGGCTCACGAACAACGCTGATAAAATTGGGCGCGTGGTTGAGTCAGACATGCGCACAAACAACCCGCTCGTCTTCGATTTGAGCATTGGCAGTCGCGAGTTGGGTACGCTAGCGGAGGTAACCGATCTCGAAACGTTCAATCGTCATATTTTCGACCGCATAAAAGCTGCACTTACCAACGTAGGCATTGGCAGGTACAACGAAGCGCGCCCAATTTACACAGGTGATCAGTACAAAATACAGGGCAATGACGGCCCGGTATGGCGAACTGTACATATCGGCCTTGATCTGTTCATGGAAGCTGGTTCGCCAGTATTGGCTCCGCTAGGCGGCGTTGTGCATAGCTTCCGCAACAATAATACACCGCTCGATTACGGTCCGACCATCATCCTGCAACATGCCCTCGAAGGGCAAGGTCTCATATTCTTCACCTTGTATGGCCATCTGAGCGAAGACTCGCTCGATGGCCTCTTTGAAGGCAAGCCAATTGCTCAGGGCACGCCCTTTGCGAAGATCGGCAACTCACATGTAAATGGGGGATGGCCATCTCATCTCCACTTTCAAATCATCACCGACCTGCTCAACAGGACAGGCGAGTTCCCCGGCGTAGCCCGCCCCGACGAGCGCGATGTCTGGTTGAGCCTCTGTCCCGATCCCAATCTCGTTCTAGGCATCCCCACGGAGCGTTTTCCTGCCAGAGGGCGTAACGTTGAGCAACTGCGCAAGAGGCGGGCGGAGCACATCGGCCCATCGCTCAGCATCTCGTATCGCAAACCACTCGAGATTGTGCGCGGCTGGATGCAATACCTCTACGATGAGAATGGCCGAGCCTACCTCGATGCGGTCAACAATGTAAGCCACGTGGGGCACTGCCACCCACGCGTGGTTCGAGCGGGACAGGAGCAAATGGCGATACTCAACACCAACACGCGCTACCTGCACGATAATCTGGTGGAATATGCCGAGCAGCTCTGTGCTACACTGCCAGAGCCGTTACGGGTCTGTTTCTTTGTCTGCTCCGGCAGCGAAGCCAACGAACTGGCCTTGCGCCTCGCGCGTACCCATACGCGACAGAAAGACATCATCGTGGTTGACTCCGCCTACCATGGCAACACCACGTCCCTCGTCGAGATCAGTCCTTACAAATTCGATGGTCCAGGTGGCACAGGCGCACCTCCCTACACTCACAAGGTTTCCATGCCTGATGTGTATCGTGGTGAGTACAAAAGTACCAATCCGAATGCCGGTGAGCACTACGCTCGCCATGTTGAGGATATCATCAGACAGATACAGGAGCGACAGGACAACGTGGCGGCGTTCATTTGCGAATCGCTGTTGAGTTGTGGCGGTCAGGTTGTCCTGCCCAACAACTACTTACAGGAAGCGTACCGCCATGTACGCAATGCGAACGGGGTCTGCATTGCCGATGAAGTACAGGTGGGCTTCGGGCGGGTCGGTACTCACTTCTGGGGCTTCGAGACGCAAGGGGTTGTCCCTGATATCGTGACGATGGGAAAACCCATCGGGAACGGGCATCCTCTAGCAGCAGTGGTGACTACACCGGAAATTGCGGCTTCGTTCAACAATGGTATGGAGTATTTTAACACCTTCGGCGGCAATCCCGTTTCGTGCGCCATCGGCTTGGCAGTGCTCAGCGTCATAGCCGAAGAACAATTGCAGGCGAACGCGCACCACGTGGGCACCCACTTGATGAACGACCTGCGACAATTGAGGGGAAAGCATACCTTGATTGGAGATGTGCGTGGTCTTGGTCTTTTCCTTGGTGTCGAATTGGTCCTAGATCGCGTGACGCTAGAGCCCGCGCCGATCCAGGCATTCTATATCGCCAACCGCATGAGAGAGCGCGGCATCCTGCTGAGCACTGATGGCCCTTTCCACAATGTCCTGAAAATCAAGCCGCCCTTGGTGTTCACAGAAGCCAATGCCGATTTCCTGATCAAAACGCTAGACGAGATTCTGGACGAAGATTGTTGCAAATAGTATGCCATAAGCGAGAAATCACACTATACCTTCCAGAAAAAACGATGTAACCTCCTGTCAAAGATGCGCTGATGGCCTAATATGCCAGTCACGCACCGTATCTACTAGAGTGAATCTTCACTATTTAGTAGCTGACTTGGATATATCCACTTTTACTCATTCTCGCTGAGAGTGGGCCAAAGTCCCGACATGAAGCAAGAGGTTATCCGGTATAGGCGCACATGCCAACGCGCGGCGAGTTGACGACCGGCGAGAGCATCTCTTCACCGCACTCGTGCTCCTCCATGCAGTCATCGCATAACCAGCCTTTCCCCTCAAAGAAGCACTGCGAACAAACACTGGTGGCAAGTTTGCTACACTTCTCACACAAGATGATTGGTGGAGTATTTCGGGCAAGCACCTGAATAGCTTTCCCTTTCGTCTCCGTCTCATCCGCTGAGATCCCCCTGAGACGCAGTTCGGTCGTCGTGCCATAATCGTACTCGTAGGTACCTGTTTGTCTTGGACTCAATACTTTTTCCAACCGCACTCGCATGCTTTTTTCGTTCACATCCCCCATCCCCCAGTCGTCATTCATGCCAGAGTCTACGGCGTAGCGAAACCCGCCAATCTCAAAGGCACTCAGATGTCCACAACATGCTAGCCAGGTATCCCTGAGAAACCGATCCAGAGTTGCCAGCGTCGTACTAGCAGTGACTTCCAGGTGCATCCAGTACAGAGGAAGATCACGACCTTCCACGACGAGATGGAATGTGCTGGTTCTTTGCACTTTCTAGCGACCTGGTGCTTTGGCTCCAGTGATTGCCCTTTGCTGGCATGTCATTAAGTGCCTGCTCATAGCTGACTTACTAAACTCACCCTGACAAAAGGTACTCGTTCCTTTGGAGGTTTGTCTTGCCATCTGCTTCCTCTCCTCTTGCTTGCTCATGCTGTGTATGAAACACTATCTTATACGGACAGCAAGGAAAAAAGCTGCATCAAGGAGAACAAATGCTCACGACTGATTGCATTGAGAAGATGAACCTGTCCGTCATCGATTCCTTCGCTTCTTTTTCTTTCCTCGCAATTTTAGTGGTGGTCGCTTGTGTAGTTGCATTTGTCTTTGACGCTGCTCAGACAATACATGGGCCGCGTACTGAGCACGTGTGCTACTCGTATTTTTGAGGCCCTGCTCCTGGCAGTACTGCTCCAGCGCGTCCAGATCGACAATCACCTC
>JBBQVS010000126.1:0-6616 GCA_038211295.1 Ktedonobacterales bacterium
TCATATGTGTTCTTGTAGCACAGTACACGTACCATGTCAACACTCAATTTGCGCAAACGTCCCTCGCCTATCACGCCCCGAGAAGAACGGGCTTGTATCCCCTGCTTAGAAAGACAGGGGCTTTACGCCCCCTTCGGTAAGAGCAAAACACTTTGCCACACAGAATGCGCTAGTATCTTAGTTAGTAGGCAAGTTATAACCGTTGCTATAAAGAGAGAAGGAGTCTTAATATGAAACATCGATATATGACTGTGGCTTTGTCTATGTTTGGAATAATAACAGTTTCTTTGGCTATTATATTTCGCGTTCCTATTTTTCCCTATATTGCTGCTATAGTAGTGTCAATTACAGGTTTTCGTATTCTTCACAAAGAAAGTGTCAAGTTTCGCCAAGAACATCGAGACGGACAACTGTCTGTCTGGTATAAACAACGTGTACTAGTGCAAGGGATTGCGTTTTTGCTTTTCGGTTTAGGTGCATTCCTTGGAGGAGTCTCTGGTGCCTTGAATGGTATCGCAGAAAATATTATTACTATCACTAGTATAACGTTGTTCATAACTGCCGCACTCTCTTTTTCGTTGTCATCTCTCTGAAGAGAGCGTTTGCAAAATGTACAAAAATGTGTTGCTTTTCCTCGGTGATGATTTTATAATGAGTGTGAAGAGGTAGTTTTCTAAAAAAGAGCCATGATGTCAATGACGACACCTGGAAGGCGGTTATAATATGACAATAAATATTCGACCTGTGGAGACGAGCATACCAGCATCGTCGCTGGATGTGGTCGCGCTCTATCGCATAATGGTAACTGCGCGAGTAACAAACGATCTGCTGAAAACGCGAAAAACGCAAGGGAAGTATCCCTTTTATATCGGGTGTGCAGGGCATGAAACGATGGCGGCGGTTGTCGCGGCACTTGATACGAATGATTGGCTTGCCCTTTACTATCGTGATCTAGGTGCGTGGTTACAACGCACAGGCGACATGGCAGGCCCTTTGCGCGAAGCCTACTCACGTAGCACTGGCCCCATGTGCGCTGGTCGTAACATGCCGTCGCATTATAGCAGTCGGCGTCACCGTATTCTTCCGGGTTTCAGCGAAATCGCTGGCCTTGCGCCCTTCGCGGGTGGCTTTGGTTTTTCAATCAAGCGGCATGGTGGCAGCGAAATAGTGCTATGTACAGGTGGCGATGGCTCTGTTGCGACAAACGATTTCAACGTCCTTTTGCGTCAGGCCGGAGTTCATCAGCTTCCCGTTTTTATAGTAATCGAAGACAACGGGTGGGCCATTACCGCGAGTTCTGGGATACAGTGGGGCGGCTCGCTTGTTGATTGGGCAAAAGGGGCCGGCGTCTACGCGGAAGAAGTTGATGGAACAGACGTCATGGCGACCTACGAGGCGTCGCGTCGGCTCGTTCAACATATCCGCTCTGGTCAGGGGCCGGCCTTGATGCATCTGCGCCTCGGCTTACTCGACGCTCATTCCAGCAGTACCGACATCAAAGCGTATCGCAAAAAAGAAGAGATCGAACTGACGACGGCGACCAAAGACCCTGTAAAAAACTTTGGGCGGTGGCTCATCGAGCAGAAGTATCTGCAAGAGAGCGATGTTGACGCTATTCGTAGAGAAGTTCGCACGGAAGTAGAGCGTATTGAGCGCGAAATTTTGCAAGAGCCGGAGCCAACGGCGGAGCGTGTACTGCATCACGTACTCTACGTCCCACAGTGGCAAGAAAATACGCCGCGCGGCCTGAAACGTCCAACAACCATGCTTGGCGCGATCAACGAGGCTCTCGCGGAACTCGCGCAACGTGATCCTAACTTCTTTGTGTATGGTCAAGACGTGGGTAGTCCGAAAGGGGGCGTCTTTGGGGCTACCGCGACGCTTGTTACACAGTTCCCAGGGCAAGCGATAAGTAGTCCGCTTAACGAACAACTTATCGTTGGTATTGCTGCTGGCGCGGGTATGAAAGATGGAAACGTTCGGTGTGCGGAATTACAGTTTGTAGACTATCATCAGTCCGCCACGCAAACCATTCGCCTCGCCGCTCGTGTGGCGTACCAGAGTTATGGTGACTGGAATGTACCACTGCTCATCCGCACAAAATCTGGTAGTGGTGGCGGTGGCCCAATCTCCAGTAGTGGCTCAGGCGGTGGTGCGTATGGACATTCCAACGCGGGCGAGCAGTGGTTTACTACCGTGCCAGGGCTTATAACAGTGTGTCCCGCCACGCCATTTGACGCGAAAGGTCTGCTTTTAGAGGCCGCACGCGCACAATCGCCCGTCGTCTTTCTCGAACGTGGTCGTCTGTACCGTTCGGAGCCACCGAAGGACAGCGAGGGGCAAATCATCCCCGCGATGGCGGAATACTGGAACGTGCCAGACGGATACTACACGCAACCGCTGGGTAAAGCGCGGCGTCTACGCATAGGTCAAGGGCCGACGAAGCTTGCGATTATCGCGTGGGGCGTCATGGTGCTGGAAGCATGTACTGCCGCCGCGAACAACATTCGCCAGAGTGGTGGCGCAATCGAGGTTGTAGACCTGCGAACACTCGCTCCCTTCGATGCGGACGCGATTGCTTCTGCTGTGAAAGAAGCAAACCGCGTGCTTGTGGTGACGGAGGAAGCCGACCTGACCAGCTTTGGTCGCCATATTCACTCGTGGATTGTCGAAAACTGTTTTTATGATCTGGAAAGCACACCTGCGTTTATCTCCGCGATCAATGCTCCTGCCGCGCCCTATAACTCGGCAGAGGAGGAGGCATTTTTCCCTTCGGCAGTGACAATAGAGGGAAAAATCGTGGAACTGCTCGTCGAGTAATCTCGACGAATTGGGGAAACTATGCTACACTGCGTCTAAGAGAAACGACGACTCATCGGAAAGTTTTTAGGGCAACGGCGGCATATAAACGGTACACGAAAGGCAGAGAGAACGACATGGCAACCTGTGTGTCTTGTGGCAGTGATGTCACTGGAAAGAAATTTTGTCAACACTGCGGAACTGCTGTACGACCTGCGAGTGCTTCTGCTATACATGCTCTTGCCACCGAGACATGTCCACGCTGTAGCGGTGAAGTAAAAGCGGGTGCGGCGTTTTGTATGCACTGCGGAGTTGCGCTTCATGCATCTCCTGTTGTTGTGCTTCCCACAACGCGCCCTTGTCCTGCGTGCCAGCAGGAAGTGTCGATGGAGACCGCGTTCTGTATTCACTGTGGGCAAAACATGAACGCGCCTGTCGCACCTCCGTCTCAACCAGCCGCATCCACGTTTTGTACCAATTGTGGCCGACACAACCTCGCGGGTATCGCATTCTGTGGGAGTTGCGGAAATCCGCTAACCGCGCCCCAGGCGGCACCATATGGCACGAACTATGGGCAGGCGGTACAGTATCCGCAGCAGCAACAGCCACAATATGGACAACCGCAATACTCACAACCGCAACCACAGTACAACCAGGGTGGTTATCAGCAGTACTCACAGCAGCCAATGACGTTGCGTTGTTCTGTGTGTATGGCGATGTCTCCCATTGGAACGCCTAATTGTCCAAGCTGTCATACCAGTCTTGCGGGTATTGTGCCAACGCCTGTAAACATGCCCCCGCAAGGACAACAGGGTATGTTTGGCGGTGGTGGCGGTATGGGTAATTTCTTACAAGGGAGCAACGGGCAAATGGCGATGGGTGCGCTTGGTGGTGCCGCCGCCGTAATTGGGGGCCAGATGTTGTTACACGGTGTTGAGAACTCTATCGAAAATCGCATCGAAGGCGACATGGGGTATGATGGTTATGAGCATCATCGCCGTCACCATCGTGAAGAGGGACTGCTTGGTGGTCTCGGTGATATCGCGGGTGATGTTGGTTTGTTCTAGTGCATACATGCTCTGGTAAGCAGGGAGCACGCGTGACGGGAGCGATGATTGTCACGCGTGCTCTCTGTTTCCGTCACCACAATACCCAAATTGGCTATTCTTTTATCCTATCTTATCGTCGTGTGTTGCGATGCAACGCTAAACCGTCTATAATATTGCGAGATAAGAAGAGAACAAGCGTGAAAATCTTATGGTTATGTCCGTTACTCTATAGAGATGTTATTATCAGCCAGAACGTATAAGGAGAAGCAGTGTTTTTTCCTGTCAGCAGGAAGAAGCATTGTGACAAAAAGCTTTCATGAATTATGAGCGAACAATGTTACCCAACGGTCTCCGTCTGCTTACCGCCTCTATGCCTGGAATGCGCTCTGCCAGTATTGCCTTCTTTTTCAAAAGCGGCTCCCGCTATGAGCAAGACAGTATCGCGGGTGTCTCACACTTCATCGAGCATATGCTTTTCAAAGGTACGCGTGCTTATCCTACGGCTCGCCTGATTTCAGAGGCGATTGAAGGTGTTGGCGGTACGTTCAATGGTAGCACAGGCAAAGAGCTGACAAGCTATACTGCTCGCGTTCCCGGTGAAGAGCTTGCGACAGTAATGACCGTTCTGGGAGACATGATGCGCCACTCGCTATTCGATCCAGTAGAGATTGAAAAAGAGCGCAGCGTCATTATCGAGGAATTGAGCGCGACGCGCGACGACCCGCAAGAGTGGGTGAACCTGCTGGTTGACGAGGCGATGTGGCCCGACCTACCGCTTGGTAGAGATGACGCGGGAACAATCGAGTCAGTGATGAAACTGCAACGGCAGGACATGCTCACCTATCTGGAGGCACATTATTGCCCCAACTCACTTGTAATCAGTGTCGCGGGCAACGTGAATCATCAGCAGGTTGTACAGCTCGTTGAGCAACTCTTTGGCGACTGGCAACCTCACGCGCCGACGTCCTATACCGAAAGTTTGCCGCCACGTGATGGCACACCACTTCGCATCATTCAAAAAGACACAGAACAGACAAATGTTTGTTTGGCAACCCTGGGTACTGCTTACGGTTCACCTGATTACTACCCTTTGCTGCTGATAAATGCTCTGCTTGGCGATGGTATGAGTTCGCGTCTGTTTCAATCCATCCGTGAGGAACAAGGGTTAGCATATGATATCGGAAGTTACCTCAACAGCTATGCAGAGACGGGAAGCTTTGTAGTCAGCGCAGGCGTCGACCCTTCGCAAACGGAAGGCGTGATACGTGCGATCAAAACAGAGCTACAGCGTATGTGTGATGTTCCCGTTCCGACGGACGAGCTAAAGCGCACGAAAGCGTATGTGCGTGGGGGTGTTTTGCTAGGACTGGAAGGTACACAACAAGTCGCGTCGTGGCTTGGTAGTCAGGAATGTTTACATGAGAATGTGCGTGATATGGATGAAGTGATCGCCCGTATCGAAGCGGTCACAGCGCAAGATATATTACGTGTCGCGCAAACCTGCTTTGCTCCTGAATGGCGGCGTCTAGCGATCATCGGGCCAGATGACACACGTCACGAGAGCACCTTTAAAGAGTTGCTCATCAGCAAGTAAAGCGGGAAGAGGAGATCAGGCTTTATGGCACAGATAACACTTCGTGAGTATTTACAAGAAATAGAAGACACAATCAGCTCAGGACATATTGATGACGCCTCTAAGCAGTGTCAGCACGTTCTTGTTCAATTTCCAGACTCCTTAGAAGTGCAACGGCTTCTGGGTGAGGTGTATCTTGCACAGGGCCAGATGGAAGACGCACAGCAAGCACTTGACTGGATATTGACGAATGATCCCGAAAACGTGATTGCGTATTGTGACCGCGCACTTATCAGCGAACGCCTTTCGGACTTCGATACCGCGCTGGACTGTTATCAGCAGGCATACGAGTTGAGCCGAGGCAACCGTGATATTCGGCAACAATTCAATATGTTGAGCGCGAAAGCTGGACAACAGGGCTTTATGTTCTCACGCGCAGGACTGGCTCGCCTTTACATGCGTGGCGGCCTTTTGTCGCAAGCTGTGCAAGAATGGGAAGCCGTTCTCTCTGTAAGTCCTGACCGTCTGGATGCGCGAACGGGGCTACTCGAAACCTACTGGCGTGAGGGCTTGTACGACGAGGCCGAACAACTCGCGTTAGAGACTCTACAAGATGTGCCGGGATGTGTCAAAGCACTTCTGCTACTTGCTCATATCATCGCGCCAAAGGATATGCAACAGGCGAAAGAATATGTGCGCCGCGCTGAATTGCTCGACCCTGACCTCTTGATGGCGCAGGAACTTTTTGAAGATATGATGATGAGCCAGACGGGACATCCATTTCTCAAGCTCCTAAAAAAGGCTCCTGTTCTGCTGGAGAGCGACCTTGCGCCAGCCGATGCTGCGTTCGCCCGTGTGCCAACCTCGGAAGAAGCTGTAATGGTGCCGGACGCTCTCCTGCAACGTGTACCAACGCCACTACAGAACAGTCCTTTCGAGTGGAGTACGCTGGATACCTGGAGCAATGTGGACGAGCCATTCGCCAGTCCGCAGGAGAGTCAACAGCCGTCTGTGGAAGCTTCTGCGCTCCCTACCTGGTCGCATGATATGTTTGCTACGAATGATGCGTGGACATTGCCGCCGCAGGAGGCTCAGGAAGCACAACCACAAAGTGCGCCGCCATTGCCAGAACAAGCTATGGAACCAGTTAGCTATAACTCCTGGTCGCAGGAGAAGCATGACGCGCCACAAGAAG
>JBBQVS010000127.1:0-6562 GCA_038211295.1 Ktedonobacterales bacterium
TCTGCCCCCCGCGCCATGCTGGCGCGCCCCCACGCCATGCGGTCGTGCCACACGCGCCTTGCGGTCTTGCCCACGCGCCATTCTGTCTTGCCTCACGCGCCATGCTGTCTTGCCCACGCGCCATGCTTCCCAATCCGTCCACGTTATGCTCCCTATTTCCCATTCGTGCTTCATCATGTTCAGACGCTGCGCCTCTATACGCTCTATTGCCGCTATTCAACCTACACTATAATTTCTTGCTAGAACGTTACAGTACTCATAGCCAAAAATACTATAGGTAAAAGTGTGCAGTTACACAACTCATAACGATACGTTTGTACTTATGAAGTCTGAGATTATTCTGTTGTATGGCTCTATTATACGAACTCGCGAACACCATTTAAGATGTATAGAAGAGTAAAAAGGTACTTTTACGGTTCGGGATTTATACTAAAAAGGGAACGAAATTGAGTAAAATGAGTAGACGTACTGTCTTGCGTACAGGTGCGGGACTGGTTGTTGGTGCTGCTGGTATCGGCGCATGGTATGGCCTTCACAACACACCAGTCGCGACATACGCGAAACAAGGTCAAAGCGCGGACAATGTTGTCCTTCAGTGGAATAATGCCGCCCTACAGGCGATTGCAGCGACTGCGACAGGCCCCACCATCGGGGCGCGTGCGTTAGCGATCACACACACAAGTATGTATGATGCATGGACGGTCTGGGACTCTGTTGCGGTGCCGACCTGCCCCAACAATGGAATCGCCAGAATCGCAAAAAACAAGTGGAAAGATCAGACACAGGCCGTGTCTTACGCGGCATATCGTTCGTTGCTCGACCTGTTTCCATCGCAGGCGGCGACCTTCACGACCCTATTGAGCAATCAGGGGTACGACTCTAACGACAACTCGACGGACACCACGACTCCCAGTGGTATTGGCAATGTAGCGGCGAAAGCTGTACTGGATTATCGACATACCGATGGCTCGAACCAGTTGGGTAGCCTCAACGCGGGTGCCGCGTACTCTGACTACACGGGTTACATGCCGATCAACACGCCAACGACAATTAACGACCCCAATCACTGGCAACCGTTGCTCACGCCCGCAGGCACGCAGCAGAAGTTTCTGACGCCGCATTGGGGCAAGGTAACGCCATTCGCGCTCTCTTCTGGCTCGCAGTTTCGGCCCTCTGGCCCTATCCTCGCAACACAGACGGATTTCAAGGCGCAGACCGACGCGGTGCTACAGTTAAGCGCAGGACTTAATGACACAAGCAAAACCATCGCTGAATACTGGTCGGATGGCCCACGTAGTGTAACTCCTCCGGGTCACTGGGATCTCTTTTCGCAAGTTGTTTCAGGACAGTTTGTTTCACATAAGAACAAGCACGACATCAACGGAGACGTTTTGATGTTTTTCGCGCTCACCAACGCGATTTTTGATGCCAGTATCGCGTGCTGGGACTGTAAACGTGCCTTTGACTCGGTGCGTCCGATAACGGCGATTCACTATCTATACACGGGGCAACAAATTTCGGCCTGGGCAGGAGCAGGCAAGGGAACGAAGTCATTCGATGGTGGAATGTGGAAGAGTTACCTCGCCACACCTGCATTCGCGGAATATGTCTCTGGACACAGTACGTTTAGCGCGGCAGGCTCGTATGTGCTGGAGCAGGTTGTGGGAGCTGATACCTTCGGGAACTCCTACACAGCGGCGTCCGGTTCTTCGCTTGTGGAACCAAACATCACGCCTGCCACGAGTATCACGCTTTCCTGGCCCGGCTTTTCGGATGCCGCGACGCAGGCGGGTATGTCGCGCCGCTATGGTGGTATTCATTTTCAGAAGGCTGACGACGATGGACGCACACTGGGGCAGCAGGTCGCGGCGCAAGCCTGGGCAAAAGCACAGGCGTACATTAACGGCAATGCGTAATAGATAGGGTAGGTAAAACAAAGCACGTGGCGAGATAAAAACTCGCCACGTATCAGCAGGTGGTAGTGGGTGTGTATGGAAAAGCTTCCGCAAAATATATGTAGGTGACAATCCTGGGAATCATGCTGCATATTCTCGTAACAAAGGGAGAAGAAGATTATGGCAACACTTCCATTTACAGAACGCACCGCGCAGGGAAACCGCGCACAACCGACAGGTACAAAAACTAAAAACGTCTATCACGTTCTCCGTGAGCAGGTACATCGCAAACGCGTCGTCAATATCATCTTACTCGTCATTACCGCGCTTCAACTTATAGACCTGCCGGGCGCGATCATGATGAAAAGTAACGTCTCGGTTGGCACAGTATTGTTGGGTCTGGTTCTATGCGGCATTGCTCTGCTGTTCAATCAGATTGGGAAAGTTACAATTGTAAGTATTCTCCTGATTGCTGTTGTAGACCTGGGGTGTGGCCTCATGTTGCTGACGACACCGATGGGACTGAGTGTAAGCGATCTACCAACATTCGATATCTTAATTGTTTCCGAGCTTATCGCGGTCTCTCTTCTTCCTCCGCTGAGTGTTTTTCCTGTGATGTTTAGTAACATCGCGTTCATCGCCGCCGATCTCGCGTTGCAACCGCGCACAGCAGAGCTACACATGGTTTTGAACTCAAGCATGGGCTTCAATGCTGTCGCGCAACCCATTAGCCTTCAGATTGTCGTTGCTGTCGTTTCCTATGTATGGGTGAAAAACGCACTGGTCGCGCTGGCACGCGCTGACCGTGCCGAAGAGATTGCAGAGATGCAACGTCGCGAGGCTACGATGCTGCAACGCGAAACTGAGCGACAGCAGCACCTTGATGAAGGCGTACAGCATCTTTCACATATCCTGGTACAAGCCGCCAATGGAGACCGCACCGTTCGCGCACACATGAATCAGGATAATATGCTCTGGCGCATCGGCAACTCGCTCAATCTTTTGCTTACACGCGTGATGCGGACGGCCCAGCTTGAGCAGGAAAACAAACGATTGCGTACCGAAGTGACAACGCTTACGGAGGCGCGACACCTGGATAAAATGCGAGCGAGAACGTTTAGCCACGCAGAAGGTGACTCGTCAGCGCGAAATAGACATGTATAGTTGTTAGCGAAACGGAGAAAAAATATGGCGTTTATTCAACTCTGTCTGACTATCCCTATCGCGATGCTCGTGTTCCTCACAAGCACGTTACCCATTTTGTGCTTCTACGTGCTGTATAGTGCCTATAAACATAGAAAAAAGGCCGTAAAACTGGATACTTGCGTTGGATGTGTACCAGCAATAGTCACTCAAATAACGTTGGATGATAGAACCTGGAACGATGGGTGGATAGTAAAGGCGGCATGGATTGACGAGCAGACGCGTCAATCCTATACGTTTAGCAGTCAACCGCAGGAAATCCTTCCCGTGAAACATGTAGGTGACAAAGTTCTGGTGCTTATCAATTCGTATAATCCCGTTTGCTACACTATGGAACTTTGACATGGCAGGGGCGAGTGGGATATATGCGGGTGAAGGGCAAGGAGGCATGGCGTGGGCGTGATGAACCGCGCCCAATTTATGGTATACTTTCTTTGTAATATATGTTGTACTTAGCAGAGAAAGCGTAACAGAAACGGCACCATGTCTCGTTCAACCACACATACCTTAACCTGCCCCTGTGGGACGAAATTTTCTAGCGTCACCTACGAATACGTTAATGCCGCGCAAGACCCGCGATTGCGCTATGCTCTATTGTCCGGCCTGCTCAACGTCTCGACCTGCCCTAACTGCGGGCGACGGGCCGCTACATCCAACCCCTTCATCTATTCCGACCCGGCTTATGCCTTGCTCGCGTATGTACACCCGCGCGTGGATGTACCAGAAGAGGCGCGTCTGCTCTTTCTGGAAAAGTTGCGCTCGGTATACGTGAACCTGACAGAGGAGCAAGAGGAATATGTGGATGGTTACAGCAGAAAATCCTCCGCATTATTGAAAGCGGAAGACTTGCCACCATTGCAGATCATTTTCGGGGTGGAGCAACTCTGTGAGATTATCAGTACGGTCTTGAGTCCCGATGATCGGCTGGGACGCCTGGCACTCAGCACACAGAGTCGAGATGAGGCCGAGCGCGGGCAATTTCTCGATATCGCACGTAAGCTGGCCTCTGAAATGGCCTGTAGCATCGAGGTGGAAGATTTCCCCGACGAGTACACCGTCTGGGTGTTTGGCTCACGTCGCCAGATCGGTGCGTTGATGCGCGAATTAGCACCAAGAGGATAACATGATTACAGTCGGCGTATTGACCATCAGCGATGGCGCGGCTAAAGGCGAACGGCAAGACCTGAGCGGCGAGAATATCCGCACGCTGGTCGCGCGATTGCCGGACGCCAGCGTGAGCGCGAACGCGATTGTGCCGGATGAGACCGACGCGATAATCGCCGTTTTGCGGGCGTGGAGCGACGAGCAACACTTGAACCTTGTGCTCACAACGGGTGGGACAGGACTTGCGCCACGTGACGTTACGCCAGAGGCGACACTCGCGGTACTCGAACGCGAGGCACCCGGCATTGCCGAGGCGATGCGCTCAATCAGTCTAGAGTACACGCGAACCGCGATGCTCTCGCGTGGAGTCGCTGGTGTGCGGGGGCGCACACTGATAATCAATCTCCCCGGTAGTCCCAAGGCTGTGCGTGAGTGCCTTGAGTATATTCTACCCGTCCTGCCACATGCGGTAAACCTGCTAACAGAAGGGCCACGCGAGCATTGACGCGTCTCTATACAGGGCATAGCGACCACGTTTTTGCCCTCGCCTGCTCACCCGATGGTGGTACTATCGCATCGGGTGGCCGTGATACCACGGTACACATCTGGGACACGCGGACGGGGCGACTCATTATGTCCTATCATAATCACAACAATTGCGTCCTCTCCGTCGCCTGGTCGCCTGATGGACAGCGCATCGCGTCGGGCGATACGGATGGCGAGGTACACGTCTGGGACGCGGCAACGGGCGCGTCCCAGCTGCTGTACACGGGCCATGTACGCTTTGTGCGTGGTATCGCCTGGTCGCCTGACGGTTGTTTGCTCGCGTCGGGTGGCGAATTTGGCGATAACACCGTGCAGGTCTGGAACGGCTCTAGTGGTGTACTCCTCTACACTCACACCGCACAGTATCGTATCTTCGCCGTCTCCTGGTCGCGTCACAATACCATGATTGCCTCCGCCAGCTTTGATGGTCGCGTCCAACTTTGGGATGCCACGAGTGGCGACATCTACCAGACTTATGCCGAAGATTTTGGCCCCGTGTATACCGTGCAATGGTCGCCCGATGGTCAATACATTGCCTTTGGGGGACAAAAAGGTACTGTACATATCTACCATGTGCTTGCACAATATCTGGTGTGTAGCTCTACAGGTCATAAAGGGGCGGTTAAAGCCCTCTGCTGGTCGCCCGATAGCCAACACGTTGTTTCAGGCGGCGATGATACACTTGTGCAGGTTTGGGACGCACAGACGGGGAAGTGCGAGGTTGTCATAAGAGAGCATCAGGCGTGGGTACGAGCAGTCGCGTGGTCGCCTGCCGATGACTATATCGCATCGGCAAGCGACAAAAATGTACACATTGCGCCACGTTGATTTATTATTCGGTTGGAGCTTTCGTGGGTTGCGGGTGTCCCGTGTCCGCCCACTTGCGGTAAGGGGGAACGGGCAGCTCGCTCCATGGGATTGTGCGGGACTCTTCGAGGCCACGCACATGCGTGTCGTCGTTGTAGTGAACAAGTCGCCAACGTGGTTTTCTCTTTTCGGAAGGCGATGTTTTGGCCCAGTAGGTGATCGAGGTATTGCGTGTATCGAAGCGCGTCTCTGGCACTCGCAACGTCTCTAGTCCCAGAAAGTAGATAAAAGAGACATCGATAATACCACCATGACATACGACGATAATGGTTTTTCCCTCGTGTTCCGTGAGGATGCGATGCAGGGCAGTGCCGCCACGCAACACGAACGCGCCCCACGTCTCGCCTCCTGGTGAGACGGGATGAAATGGGTTCTCTTCCAGATAATAGCCCCCAAATTTTTCGCGGAACTCCGTAACGGTCATATTTTCGGCTACGCCGGGGTGTAGCTCCTGCACTTCATCATCGAAAAGAATGGGCATATTTTTGAACGCGGGCGCGATAATCTGTGCCGTTTGACGCGCGCGCGGAAGAGTGCTTGCGATAAAAACATCGGGCGCAATCTCGCCCGTCGCGGCTAAACGGTCTCGCAACCGCTCCGCCTGCTGAACGCCCAGCGCGGTCAAACCATTATCACGGAGCGACTCACCCTTCTGGGTAGAAGCCTCTCCATGACGAATAAGATAGAGATGTGTCATGACCTGTAGTGTATCCTTCCAATAGTCTATGCACAATGTTCACCGTAGGTATTGTAGCAAGTAGGCATGGCGGGGGCAAGGGGAGCATGGATATGTAACCAGATGATGCGGTATAATCAAGAAGACTACTAGCAAGAATAGGGAGCGTAATTCTCCTGGTGTCAGGAAGAATTATGCTGCTTTATATTGTCGTAGCGACTCCCCTTGCACATCACTGAGAATAGCATGGGGGATGCTAGACAACACTTCT
>JBBQVS010000128.1:0-6497 GCA_038211295.1 Ktedonobacterales bacterium
GAAAGAAAGAGGGTGCGTAGGGACAGGGAAAACGTGCGCAAGGCTCGGAGACGTTTCGACATTCAGAGAACTCCATTCGGTATGAGAGGTTCACGAATAACACACAGGTCGTAGCAACGACATCCAGAGCATAGCACAGGGACAACGGGGAATGCAAGCACAACAATACACATCGGAGAGAATTTGTAACGGGAGACAAGACCCGCGCGGCCCGTGTATAGTAGGGACGGGGGCTTGCCCCCGTCCCTGCGGGAATCAAGAACCGCGCGGCAAAGCAGCGCGGTTGTATATATGGTAGGGAACGGGAGCTTGCCCGGAGCTATCCGAACAGAGAAGACTTTTCCTTGTTCATCAGCACTTCACGGACAAAGAGTGGAATGAGAATCGCGTGCGAACTGAGTGCGATGCCCCACATGACAAGTGTAGCAATGTTTGCGGGGTGGCTATAGATATGTTGGTTGTCGCTCACGTGTGAGCGAACCTTTTGTAGTGTAGAGGCCATTGTATCTCCTTCATCGCGATAAGCGGATAGTGATTGTATATTTTTGTATATCATAGTATAAAAGTTCATCGTATCCCTATAAGCACGGCACAGGAAGGTAGGTAGTTTCATTTTTGGTACAAAACGACATTGACAAACCGATACGTAACCTGTTATGCTTAACACATCAAGCGATTTGATGAAGACTGACCCGCGTTGAACGAAAAAAGTATGAGTGAGGCTCCCAACAGCGATCCGAAGTCGGTGAAAGTTCGGAATGGGCAAGCGCACGCAGAACGCCTTCGGAAGCGGTTGACCGAAGAAAGCACTTACGCTTGTGAGTGCAAGTAGGACAGATGGATGGTTTCCATGCAGCAGACAACCAGGAAAGTGGTCTTCCTGCTCTTGCTCCTCTGGTGTAGTAAGAGTGGTTTACAAAGCATGTGAACGCTTCGTTCGAGGCGTGAAGACAAGTAGGGTGGCACCACGGGCCGTGTCAGGAGCAGCAATACTTTTTGCATCCTGCGCTCTCGTCCCTTCGATGTTCTGGAAGGGTCGGGAGTTTTTTGTTTCCCGCCTCCTTCCAATGTTCATATCGTTGAAGGAGTACAGCACAATGACGACCAATGTTACCAGCAGCACGAACAGTAGCAACACAACCAGTAGTCCTCTCGAACTCGCGCTCCAAAAGATTTCCTCCGTCGATGTGCCGCAAGGCAAAACTATCGCGATTGCCTATTCTGGCGGTCTCGACTCGACGCTCTGCGTCAAGCTCTCCGAACAAAAATACCACGCCAAACAAGTCATCGCGATTAGCGTTGATGTCGGGCAAGGGCAAGAGGAGATCGAGCAGGGCATTCAACGCGCGGAACAACTGGGCATCACGCCTATTATTCTGGACGCGAAGGCAGAGTTTACGCAGCACTGGCTCACCAAAGCCATTCACGCGAACTCTGACTACAATGGCTACCCTGTCTCTACCTCTATGACGCGTCAGCTTATCGCGGGCAAGATTGCCCTGAAGGCTCTTGAGCTTGGGTGCGATGCCTTGATGGAAGGCTCAACTGGCAAAGGCAACGACCAGTACCGAATGCACAATGTTTTCAGCATGTTCGCCCCCGGCGTCTCCGTTTTTGTTCCCGTGCGCGACTTCGATCTGACACGTGGTGAGGAGCAGCTTTTGATGGAACACTTCGGAGTTCCGGTTGAAGAACTGATCGCGGGTGGTGACGACAAAACTATGTGGTGTCGTTCAATCGCGAGCGGCGGTATTGGGCTTGACACGGTACTACCTGACTCAATCTGGATGTGGTTGACACCCCCTGCAAAGGCACCCAATACGCCCACGACGCTCAAAATGACGTGGCAGAATGGTCTCCCCGTCGCGCTGAATGGCGAGACACTCCCGCTTGACCAGATTATCGAGCACCTGAACGTTGTAGGTGGCGCGAACGGTATCGGGAAAATCGACATCTTCGAGGACGGCATCATGGGCCTCAAATCACGCGAAATCTACGAGGCACCCGCCGCGACAATTCTGCTCAAAGTGCATCGCGACCTCGAACACTATTGCCTTACCAAAGAAGAGATACAACTCAAGCAGCAGATGGACGCGCACTGGTCACGCATGGTCTATCACGGCGAATGGTTCCACCCGTTGAAGAACGCGGTTGACGCCTTTATTGCCAGCACCCAGACGGCGGTCAATGGCGAGTACGTCATCGAGTTGTACAAGGGCAACATCGATATTGTATCGCGAGCATCCACAAGCGGCCTCTTCTTTCCCGACGTGCGCTCAATCAACAGCGCGAGCTTCAATCAGAAGGAGTGCGCTCCCGCCGCACACCTGCGCGGCATTCCCTACGAACTGATTGCGCGGCGCAACAAGGATGCCGGACTCGTACAAGAGAAAGTGTAGGCACATGACCAAACTGTGGCAAAAGGGCTACCGTTTGAATGAGCAGATTGAGAGCTTCGAGGCGGCGCAAAATAGCCTCCTCGACGCTCGCCTTGTACGCCATGATGTGTGGGGGTCGCTGGCACACGTCGCGATGCTCACACACATCAACATTCTTACGGAGAGCGAACATCAGACATTGAAGAAAGCTCTACAAGATATTTTAGAGCTAGAGGCGCACCACGAATTTGAAATTGCTCCCTCGGACGAGGACGTACACACCAGTGTCGAAAATCACCTTGCCATCACCACGGGCGCGGCAGGCAAGAAAATTCACATGGCACGTTCCCGCAACGATCAAGTGCTGGTAGACCTACGTCTCTATGGTAAAGAGCAACTTCATATAGTCGCGGAGAAATTGTGTGTATGTGGGAAGGCGATGCTGACGTTCGCCGATCAGCACGCGCAGGTTCCGATGCCGGGCTACACGCACATGCAACGGGCGATGCTCTCGTCGGTTGGCCTGTGGGCGGCAAGTTTTGGCGAGGCCCTGCTGGACGATGAGCAGCTTCTGACGACGGCGTATGCGCTCAACGATCAATCGCCGCTTGGCTCTGCGGCAGGGTACGGCGTGCCTATCGCGGTTGACCGCCAGTACGCCTCTGACTTACTGGGCTTCGCTCGTGTGCAAAACAACGTGATCTATGCTCAAAATAGTCGTGGCAAGGTTGAGGGGGCGATTGTACAAGCTCTCACGCAGATTATGCTGGATTTAAGCAAGTTCGCGCAGGACATTCTACTGTTCTCGACAGTTGAATATGGTTTCTTCTCCATTCCGCAGGAGCTGTGTACCGGTAGTAGCATCATGCCGCAAAAGCGCAATCTGGGCGTGATGGAACTGGTTCGTGCCCGCGCACAGACGATGCTCGCCCTACAACAGCAGATACTGGGTATTGTCACGGGCCTGCCAACGGGCTACAACATGGATTATCAAGAGACAAAACGCCCGTTTATGGAGGCACTCGACCTTGTGCAGGATAGTCTGGAAATCTGCACACTTGTGATAAGCAATATTGGCGTCAATATAGATCGCCTGCTCGCGGCATGTACCTTCGAGTTGTTCGCGGCGGATCGCGCCTACGAACTCGCGATTGCCGCGAACCTACCCTTTCGCGATGCGTACCGTATCGTGGGGGCGGAAGTCACGGCCCAGCTTGATCGTCACAAAGCCTTTCCCGTCGAGAGTCAGGAACAGCTTGTCACGCGCCTACAGGCTCGAAATCACCTTGGTGGCGCGGGTAATATTGGTATCGCGCAGGCGTTGGAAAAAGTAGAACAGGCGCGAGTACGCTGGCACGAACGTACAACCGTGTTCGACACAACGATAGCATCATTAGTCGATGTACCTGTAAAGCAGCTTTTAAAGGAGCAATAATGGCAACAGTTGTACTTGCTTATTCGGGTGGTCTGGATACCTCGGTTGCCATCCACTGGATTAAAGAGAAATATAACCTCGACGTAATCGCGCTGACGATTGACGTGGGCAACGAGCGCGACCTGCCCGCGATTGCTGACCGCGCCCTCCAGATTGGCGCGGTCAAGGCACTGGTCGTCGATGGACGCATAGATTTCGTGCGCTACTTTGTGTGGCCCGCGCTTCAGGCAGGAGCGATCTACGAGGGGCAGTATCCGTTGGCGACGGCTCTGGCGCGTCCACTGATTGCGCGGTTGCTGGTCGAGGTCGCGCGTGCCGAGGGCGCGGTAGCAGTCGCGCACGGGTGTACCGGCAAAGGGAACGACCAGGTACGCTTCGATGTCTCGATCAACACACTCGCGCCCGACCTGAAAATTATCGCCCCCGTTCGCGAGTGGAGTATGACGCGTGACAACGAGATAGCCTATGCCACAGAGCATTCCATTCCGATACAAGTCACCAGTGCTAGCCCGTATTCAGTCGATCAAAACCTGTGGGGGCGTAGCGTCGAGTGTGGCATTCTGGAAGACCCGTGGGCGGAACCGCCGGAAGAGGTCTATGCGTGGACGGTCAACCCCGACAGTACAGAGCAGAGTGGCCCAACCTACGCCGAAATCACCTTTCAGTATGGCATTCCTGTCGCGCTCGATGGCGAAGAGATTGACGGCGTAACGCTGATCGAGTCGTTGAACAAAACGGCGGGCCGCTACGGTATCGGGCGAATTGACCACATCGAAAATCGGCTTGTCGGCATCAAATCGCGCGAGGTCTACGAGGCACCGGGGGCGGTTGTGCTGCACAGCGCACACCAAGCTTTGGAGAGCCTTACGTTGAGCCGCGACCAGACGCGCTTCAAAGAGAGCATCGTTTCGGAATATGCGCGGCTCATCTACAACGGACAATGGTACAGCGCGTTACATCAGGACCTCGCCGCCTATGTGCAAAGTACACAACGCTTCGTGAGCGGCACCGTGCGGATGAAGTTTTCGCGCGGACATTGTGCCGTGGTCGGGCGCAAATCAGAGCATTCGCTGTACAATCATGGCCTCGCAACTTACGACAGTGGCGACCAGTTTGACCACAACGCCGCGCTTGGCTTTATCAAGTTGTGGGGTTTGCCGCTCACCACGCAGGCACAGGCGCAATTGTTGCCCTCAATTGGTGTCGAGGGAAACCTGCTGAACGGCGGCGGCAAGATTATCAAATCGCTGGGGAAAGAATAACCTGAGTCTCAATCACGTCCGTCGCTTAGAACGTGGCGGACGTGATGAGTCTGCTAGTATTTTATCAGTGCGAACACATCGTGACCTTTGAGATGGTCGCGGCCTTTGAGGAAGCCCAGTTCCACCAGAAAGGCGATACCCGCGATATGCCCGCCGAGCTTCTCCACCAGCTCAATTGACGCCGCGACCGTGCCGCCCGTTGCCAGCAGGTCGTCAACGATAAGCACGCGTTCGCCTGCTTTGATAGCGTCTTTGTGTATCTCGACGACATTGGTGCCATACTCAAGGGCGTACTCGACGCTGACCGTCTCGTTGGGCAGCTTCCCAAATTTGCGAACAGGCACAAAGCCGCAACTCATACGATACGCCAGAGGCGCACCGAAAATAAAACCCCGCGATTCCACGCCAACGACGGTCTGAATACCCGCATCCGTGTAATGGGCGGCGAGCTGGTCTATCGCGGCATGAAAGGCGGGGCCATTCTGTAACAGAGGAGTGATATCTTTGAATAGCACTCCCTGTTGCGGAAAATCTTGTACATCGCGTATCAGGTCTTCGAGCCTAAGATCAGGTGACATGAGCGGTGTTCTCCTCTATCTCTATTCAGGCGATAAGAGAGGGACAGTCATGCATTCATCGCCTGACATATCCCCTCCCCGTACAATGTACGATGTGTGTTGCTATTCCGTTGTGCAGTATACGCCAGCATACTTGCGAGTGCAAGGGAAATACTCCGCTTGCTAGATGCCTACTCCTGTCGAAGCCATGTCTGCGGGTGGCAACTGCGCCGTACAATACGCGCATCGTGTCGCTTTCAGGTTCACCGTGCTCAGGCAGAACGGACACTCGCGCGTTGTAACGACCTCGGCTTCGTGCGGTTTGAAGCGATCCGTCAATGTATTAACTGGCTTCACGACCAGGAAATAGACAACGGCAGCGACGATGATAAAGCTAATCACCGCGTTGATAAATGCCCCCCATTTAAATGTGTTGGTGCCAACTTTTTGAGCAAGATTTGAAAAATCAGGAATACCAACCAGTCCAATCAAAGGAGTAATAATATCCGCAACCAGCGCGTTCACCACTGCGGTAAAAGCCGCGCCAATCACGATACCCACCGCTAAATCGACGACATTGCCGCGTAAAATAAACTTTCTGAAATCGCCCAACTGGTTTAGTCCAACACGTAGGCCGCGCCCGCCCAGGTCTCTCGCTCGATCCATGAACAAATTCCTCCGAATATATCAATAAGAACAGTGCTGAGAAATAGCACTCAGCTATAATGTAGAACGCTCCATGAAGGAGAAAGTAATCATTCTTGTGTACTGGCTTGATGGAGGAGGAGAAAGCAGGCTAGAAGTTGCTATGTGTGAAGTGTGGATAACGGCGTATGAAGGAGTGATGTGTGGTGAGACAAGCCTC
>JBBQVS010000129.1:0-6098 GCA_038211295.1 Ktedonobacterales bacterium
TTGCCAATATCAGCAAAGCACCCAGAGCCAAACAGGACTCCGAAGGGAAATACCTTCCCAATGGCGCGGCGGCGAAAGGCGGGTTAAATAAAAGCATCCTTGACGCTGGATGGGGAACATTTGTGAGCATGGTCAAGAGCAAAGCGGAAGATGCTGGCCTTGTAACTGTCCTCACGGTCGACCCCCGTTATACCAGTCAGGCATGTAGCGGTTGTGGTCAAGTTCGCAAGAAAGAATTGTCAGAGCGTTGGCATAGTTGCGAGTGTGGATGTGAGTTGGATAGGGATCACAACGCGGCTATCAACATCCTGAACAAGGGCATGAAAATACTTTCGGGCGGGATACGTCCAACAGTCTAGTGACTGTAGAAGCCCTCGTCATTTATGCGGGGGTATATCACTAGCGCAACAGGGCATGGGTGTAGGCAGATGTGCCTCATGAACCGCTACGGATTTCCAAGAAGCAAACCGAAGGCACGTCACAAGTCCTCTATGGGCTTTGCAACAGGAGGTATGATCAAAGCGAGTGTGTCAGGTGGCACGTACAAAGGGACTTATGAGGGACGGATAGCGATACGATTTCGTCCCTCGTTTCACCTGAATACTTTTGACGTCCACCCAAAGTACCTGACGAATGTTCAACGAAATGATGGCTATCAGTATGAGAAAGGAGTGTCGCATTCCTCCCCTTTGCTTCAAGGCGTAGGGGTCCCCTGCGACAACGTTTATGGCAGCAGTACTGCAACTCAATAATGTAAACACCTACTATGGGCCGAGCCATGTTTTACAGGACGTTACGCTGGAGGTGAATAAAGGCGAGATTGTGTGTTTGCTTGGCGCGAATGCAGCAGGCAAGACGACAACGATGAAAACTATTTTCGGGCTTGTTCACCCCAAAAGTGGCACAATAGAATTCGAGGGGAAGCCCATTCAGAGCAAGCTGACGGGCGATATTGTTACCTCTGGCCTCGCGCTCGTGCCAGAAGCACGGCGCATTTTTCCCCGCATGACGGTGTATGAGAACCTGGAAATGGGCGCGTTTAGCCGCAACAATCGCGTAGAAATCAAGCAAGACATGGATCACGTCTGCCAGATTTTCCCCCGCATCAAAGAACGCTTGAAACAGATCGCGGGAACTATGTCGGGTGGTGAGCAGCAGATGCTTGCGATGGCGCGTGCGCTTATGTCGCGTCCACACATGGTGTGTTTGGATGAGCCATCAATGGGACTCTCACCAATTCTTGTAGAGACGGTGTTCAACACTGTCTTGCGTATTCGCGATGAAGGTGTAACGGTCTTTCTGGTGGAGCAAAATGCATCGATGGCGTTAGGTCTTGCTGATCGCGGCTATGTTCTTCAGACAGGGAAAATCGTTTTGACCGATACCGCGAAAAACTTGTTGACCAACGACCTGGTGCGACAAGCCTATCTCGGCGGCGCGTAATGTTCGCAGGGAGACTTCAGAGTCTCCCTGCACACTTTTAATTTTTGTCGAGTTTCTGGTGAAGTGCATTGATGCGCTGAATAACCTCACCAAGTGTGGTTACGCCAAACTCCTCCATGTCCTCGCGGACACTTTCCAGAATTTCTAACGCTTCCATGTCGTCGTACTCGTTAAAGCTTCCCTCGTTTGCAGGAACTGCTTGTATCTTTTGTGCGTCTTGTTTGTCCATTACTGCTCCTAGTAGAGAAATGATGTGTTGGCGTCCTGGTATGTCCAACCGATCTGCGTATCGTTGCCAGTATCGACGCTCACGGGGGAGCCTTGCGGTTGCCCGTGAGCGTCGATAGCTACAGTATACAATCCTTTACCGAGGGTGTGACCCTGCCATTGAAGACGGGAGCGTGTCAAAAAGGCGAAATGACTACTATCGGACGCCCAGAGACTATTAGGAACAGGTTGTAGCAATGCATCACGTCCTGCCATCGTAACCTCGTCGTTGCTGGCTTGTCCGTCACGCAAAAGCGTATCCTGCCGTTGCGCGGAGAGTTGTACCAGTTGGAATGTATGAGAACCATCGAGCAGAAGAAACTTACTGTCAGGCGACCAGTAGGGAACGCTATTCCCCTCTACAGGGAACGTGAATGCAGAGCCACCCGTGACATTGACGAGCGTATCTTGTGTTCCTGTACTATATAGTACGGTATTGCCATCGGGCGACCATGCGAACTGTGTGCAGGCACACGTCGCCAGCACCGTTTCCTGTCCAGCAGCAGAACGTACCTTGAGCTGCACCCTGGGCGTGGCATTATTCGGGTGAACTGGTAGTGCCGCTGATATGGAGGTGAGCGTGGCGTACAGCAGTAACGCCGATGCGTGGGCCGGTTGCCACAGAACGCGTTCAAGTGCCGCAGGTAGGGGATGACCCGTCAGAGAAGTGGGAGCTACAAGGCGTCTGTTTGTTCCAAGCAGCGATATTGTAAAGATGCTCTGATCTATTGTTCCTATAGCCGAACTATCTGTGTACGCAAGAGAGTAGCGAGCATCGCTGCTTGTAAGCGACCTGGCGGCGATGCCCCCTGGCTGGTCGTTTTGCGATACCCACCAGAACGCATTGCCTGGAATATGAGTGTTTGTGGGTTCTTGCCGATAGACAAGACGTGTACTCGATGTGTTCCATATCGGGTTACTATACTGCACGTCGGGACTGGAAAGCATGATTGGGATGGCACTGCCGCCGTCAATACCAACCGTGTTAATGGTGCTGGGAGTGTCGCCACTCTGTCCGGTTGTCGGGTTTGTTGCTAGCTGTTTTGCGGCTGGCGTCTTCGCGAATTGCTCGTCAAGAGTGCGAAACACAAGAATCTGGTGCGTGGGCGACCAGCTATAGCCAACGACAGGCGTACTCTGGGCCACCGTCGCGAATGCGTTCGAGCCATCGGGGTCAATCGTCCAGAGTTGTCCGTTGCGTACAAACGCGAGTTCATTGCTGCCAAGATGCCCTGGGCCACATGCTGCCAGCGTGGCAAGCACGAAAAGCAAGCAAAGGAAGAGATGTCTGTGTTTCATACAGCGAGTATAGCCCTGTCTTATGTAGAGGTCAAGAGTATTCTTGCAATATGTACTTCTGCTTAGAGGTGTGGTATGCTTCCGTGTACGGATGTAGCAACGAAAATACTATGGTACTCACGGTGATGTATGACACAGATAGAAAGTCTTCTTTTCCTCAGCAGTAGAAATCAGCAGCGTTGGCGTAGCTATCTTTCGGACGCTGGTCTCGCTTTGCTGGGCGCGTTACTCATGACGTGGTTTATCTCGCTCTCCGGCCTCTCCGGGCTTCGCAACATCTCACTGGTCTATCTGTTTGTTGTGTGGATACTCGCGATCAGGCGTGGGTTATATGCGGCTCTTTGCGCTGCGGTTATCGCGTTTCTCGCCTTTGATTTTTTTCTGGTTGCCCCCTTTTTTACCTTCACGGTGAGCGATCCCGCCGAGTGGCTGGCCTTACTCTTCTTTCTCGCGACTGCCATCGGCACAGGACTCATCGCGGCGCGGTTGCGTCAAAGCGTACAGCAGGCAAACCGACGTGAAGAAGAGGCCCGTGCGCTCTACCAACTGGTAAGAGCAACGGCAAGTGAAGACGGCATGGTACAGCAGTTGGAGATTGTGGCGGCGACCATTAAAGAAGTATTCGCGCCATCGGGTGTACGTGCTTGTAGCATTTTGTTGCCACAAAGCAACGGCGGCTCGACAATGTTTCAGAGCATACAAGCAAAAGAAGATGTATTCACTTCCTCGTCTGATGAGGAAGCGATGCAGCTATGGGTTATGAAAAATGGACAGTCCCGTGACCTGTACGATGTCGCGCTCCTCCCTAGAACAACATCCGTTTACCTCTCGAAGGTTGTTGTACGGAGCAGCGAGACACCAAAAGAGGCGCGTCGCTTCATTCGGCTGCTCCCTCTGACAATGGGAGCACATGTGCTCGGCATTGTGCGACTGATCGTAGAAGATGATCCTGCTGTTTCGGCGGATCAAAAGCTACTGATTGCTATTCATAAATCACTGCGACACTCTGAAAATACGTTCAAAACTTTTCTCGAACAGGGTATACATAGTGTACTGGGAAAGAGGCACGAGCAAGCATTATTGCAAACGGCGTTTTTGCAGTCGTTTCTCGATCAAGCTACAACCATCATTGAGGGCGCACGGTTGCGTCAGGAAAGTTTGCAGATAGAAGTATTGCGACGTACCGACGTGCTACGTGCCGCCCTCTTGTCCTCAGTTTCGCACGATTTACGCACGCCACTTTCCTCTATCAAAGCGGCGGCGTACAGCTTGCAAGAGAAGGATGTGACCTGGGACGATGAGTCGCGCCACAGTTTCGCGGTGACAATCGAGCGTGAGGCTGACCGCCTCAACCGTCTGGTGGGCAACATTCTTGACATGTCGCGTATCGAAGGGGGCGCACTCAAAGCCGAGAAGGAATTATACCCGCTGGACGAGCTGGTGTACCATGTAGTCAATCACATGCAGTTTGTACTGAAAGATCGTGCGGTACGCGTGACAGTACCGGAGAGCTTACCACCCGTCGCGCTGGACTTTCTGCAAATAGATCAGGTGCTGACGAACCTGATTGAAAACGCTGTACGCTATACGCAAGCTGGCTCACCGATAGAGATAGACGCGGAAGAGTGTAACGGCGAAATACTGATAGGTGTTGCCGATCACGGAACGGGAGTACCAGAAGAGCAGAAAGAGCGTATCTTCGACAAATTTTATCGTGTCTCTGGTGGAACGCAGAAAAAGACAATGGGTACAGGTTTAGGACTTGCGGTCTGTCGGGGGCTTATCGAAGCGCACGGGGGACACATCTGGGCGGAAAACCGTGCAGGCGGTGGGGCTGTATTCAAATTTACGCTACCTTTAACGAAGACGAGGGAACTGGTGTGACTAAAGGCAATGCTCGTATTTTGATTGTCGATGATGAAGTCGAGATCCGCCGTGCGCTACAACGTAACCTGGTAGCGCATGGCTTCGATGTAGTCGTTGTGGGTAGTGGCGAGGAGGCACTGGATGAAATCACGTTGCATCGCCCCGATGTGATACTGCTCGACCTTGGGCTACCCGCCATGAGTGGGCTTGAAGTGTGTAAGCGCGTAAGAGCTATTTCTAACCTGCCAATTATTGTATTATCCGCCAAAGACGCGGAACATGACAAAGTGTATGCGCTCGACCTGGGAGCTGATGATTATATCGCGAAGCCGTTTGGTATTGATGAGGTGTTGGCGCGTCTTCGTGTTGCCCTGCGTCATGCAGCGCAGGTACACAATACGCATGAGACGACATTCATAGTCGGGCCATTAAAGGTTGATTTCGCGCATCGTCTCGTGTTTGTGCAGGGCCGTGAGGCCAAACTGACGCCAATAGAGTACGACCTGCTTTCAGCGTTAATCAAAAATAGCGGCAAGATTATGACGCGTCAGATGCTGCTCTCGCAGGTGTGGGGTGTCGGGTACAGCACAGAAGCACATTATCTGCATGTATATGTGGGACAACTGCGGCGCAAGATCGAACCTGACCCGACCCACCCCCGTTTCATCATTACCGTGTCGGGGGTAGGGTATCGTTTTAACGCGGACGAGGTAGCAGTTTAACCGCGTCTGCTACCACGTCTTGAGAACGTGTGCTATCTTTCCCGCGTCAGTCTCTTCATAGCGTATCTGGTCGGGCTTTACTCCTGTAAGTTCTGGAACGCTTTCGGCAGCGATAATCATATCGGCGGGATGAACAACCTGCCAGACATGTTGCACCGCGTTCAGTTCCTTGTGGCGATACACAAAGAGGCTTGGTGTCTTCGCTTCTTGCGCGAGATGGTTGGCCCTGCCGAGGTCTTCTTTGGCCTGTGGATCGTCGAGGTGCGGCGAGGTGAGTCGAAACACCTCTGGTTTACGATTCGACACGCGCTCTCCGAGGTATAAGAATGTTACTGGCACACGTTCCCCGTTCTTAATTGAGGTACGAATAATCGCGTTGTTCTGCTGTGTGTTTGACGTGAGAACCGCGAGAATAGAGCCGGGGAGTGACTGCTCACGCTGTGTCGCGATCACCGGCACACGGCCCTTCTTTTTATGCCGTGAATAGTTGAGGTATGCGAT
>JBBQVS010000130.1:0-5853 GCA_038211295.1 Ktedonobacterales bacterium
GGGGGGAACTGGGGCACAGCCCCAGACCCCAGTCAAGGGGCGGCTGCCCCTTGCATCCCTGCTTCTTAAGATCTCGCCCGATAAATCGGGCGGGGGACGCCATAAATGTGGTCCCTACAACATATCTCTAGTCATTCATCAAAAAACATAATCGAGGTTAAAAGCGGCTCCCGTTTTCGGCAAGCCAGCGTTTGCGCTCTCGGTAGTCAGGCATGGCACGTTCAACTCGGTCCCAGAAGGCGGGGGTATGGTTGCGTTCGTGCAGGTGAACAAGTTCGTGTACTACAATGTAGTCGATCATGGGCAAGGGCAGAAGGATAACGCGCCAGTGAAAATACAGGATGTTGCTGTGTGTACAGGACCCCCAGCGATAGCCAAGCGTTTGTACTTTGATGCCTTGTGGATGGGCATCTATCCTGTATGCAGATGCATCAATACGCTGCTGTAGCCATTGGTAGCCCTGTTGAATATACCATTGGACAAATTGCTCTTCTCCGCGCTCCACGACATCCGAGCGCAGCAGAAAACGGTCTTTATGCAAGCTGAGTGACGGTGTACTCCTGTCATCGCTAGCAACCTGTATAATGCGTAAGCGATAGCTGCGCCCAAGATAATAAAAGCCTTCGCCATCGACAAAGGTCTTCGTAGCTGGGGGTCTGAAAAGCATCTCTTTACGCGCAAGTTTGGCGGCAATCCACCCGTATTTCTCACGTGCGACCTGCTCTATCACGTCCTGTGGGCAGTCCGTAGGAGCTGATACGATGAGTTCACCTTGTCTACCGATGGTGATACCGATGGTACGCCGCCGCTCACTGCGTCGTAACTCAAATGTCAGGTCTTCCACTGTAATCATTGTGTTCATGAGTCGCGTAAGCGCGAAGTGAGCACGTGGGCCAGTCGCATCAGGCGATCAACGACAAATGCACGCCTCTGGAGTGGATCGATCAATATTCCCCCCTGCCCCACCAGCATCTGGGCAATATGGCTTCTTAAAGTTGCTTGACTCTCTATATTGAGCCAGAAGTCGTCATAGCCACTAATCTCTTGCCGTATCCTACGCACGATGTCCCGTGTGCTAGCCGCCAGTAGCATAATTTCGTCGTGGGTAAGCTCACGCCCTACTCCACTCTCAGTGGGTGGAATAGCAAAGCGGCGGGTGCCGCGTCTGACCTCTTGTTCGAGGATACCGAGGAAAGGCCGTTCTGTACGTGGGTCCAGTCCGGTATCGTCGATGGCACGAGGCGTCCTGGCCTTGAGAATGAAATCGTCCAGAGCTTCGACACGCTGTTTCCAGTTGTCTTGAAGCGTGTCGATAATCTCGCGCAGGCGTTCGCTCAGTTGCTCATAATAGGTTGGGTCTTCTTGTTTGAAGGTGTACTCGATGTAATCACGGGCCGCATGCTCCATTTCAAGGGCATTGGTTTCATCGGACTGATGGCGCCGCAGTTTTTGCTCAAATTGCGCGTCCAGAATGGAGATGGGTTCGATCAGTTGACGGATTTTCAGCGCATCAATGTGTTCATCAATCAGACGACGTACTTTGTTGCCGACACTATGCAGGTTGAGTTGCTCATCTCGATAGGTGGCTGACGCGGCTTTGTTGATGAGGCCAAGTTGCTGCGCGTCGGCGATGTAGTCCAGTGCCTGTGGACGTGGCAACACAATATCCATGCTTTGCAAGAATTTTTTGAGTTTGACATCGAAGTCGGCCCGTATCTTTACATCCTTGAGCAGGTTGACGCAACGCTCCAGATCGTCAAGAGGGCAGGTGTGGGCCTGGAAAAGGGCAAGCACACGGCGATGACGGTCTGCCAGGAGTGGTAGTTCGTCCTTGATGCTGACAAGCGCACCCTGTACATCGTACACACTATAGGCACTCAATGCCTCTTTGAGGTTGTTAGCAATGCCGAAATAGTCTACAACTAGCCCGTTGGTCTTGTTTGGAGAGACGCGATTGACGCGAGCAATGGCCTGCAACAATTCGTGATCTTTGATGCTGCGGTCAAGATAGAGTGCCTGCACTTGTGGCGCATCGAAGCCTGTGATGAGCATACTGCGCACACATAGAAATGCCAGTGGACTACGCTGTGTACTATCATCATGTAGTAATGGTTTTTTGAAGTCTTCAATATGTTGGTCGATAGCTTGCTGATTCGTCCACTGGTCCCATTGCAAGCGCTCATCATGCTCGTAATCTTTGGCATCAGACGAGATGACTGCCGCGAATTGCAGTTCTTTCAATAGCTCGCGCTGTGGGTAGGCGAGAAGAAGTTTTCTTAGCTCGTCATCTTCAGGTAAGAGCTTGAGTTCTGCTTCAGGCAGTGCAAGCTGCTCTGGTGTCAATTGCGCCAAACGTTGCAATAGGGTATCTCTGGCGGTCTCTAACGCATTGCGATAACGCACGGCAGCGAGGCGACTGACAGCCACTACCATCGCTTTGAAGCCATTGGGCAGAATGTTGGCGGCATAGTGCAACACCATATCTTCGGCTTTGGCGGCAATCAGACGTTCGGCCTCCAGGATTTCACGATAGGTTTCGTATTTTTCACGCAATGACTCGCGCACCTGAGGCGGGAGCGGACGCACAATCTGCTCATGCTGGGCATCCAGTGCCGCCGCTTGCGTCACCTCAATATAGGCTTCGCGTCCCTCGTAGAGAATGGGAAGCGTGGCTCCGTCTAGCTCAGATTGCTGAATTGTGTATTCGTCGATGAAAGGGCCAAAGATTTCGTGTGTCTTTTTCTTGTTGCCGCGAATAATGGGCGTACCTGTGAAGGCGATACGGACACTGTTGGGCATGGCCTGTTTCAAGTTGGCGTGTAACTTGCGAGCCTGCGAACGGTGCGCCTCGTCCACGATAACCAGCACGTTCTCCTGCCGATTGATCTCGGCTATCCCTGGGTCAGGCAGGTCGTCCGCGTCGTCGGCTTCGTCGTCGCTAGCATCATAATTATCCTCGGCGGCACCACTCTGGTAAGCACGATTGCTACGCGTTTGATATTTTTGAATCATGGCAAACACTAGCTTACCACCCTCAGGCTTGAGCGTCGTTTCAAGGTCCGCAATTCTGTTAGCTGTCACTATCGTCTCTTGCGCGTTATGCAGTGTTTGGCGCAATTGTTTTTGCAGGTCGGTACGGTCGGTCACAAAGACGACTTTGAAGTCAATCAATTGATCTACGGTTCGCATCTTCCGCACGAGAAAGACCATTGTGAAGCTTTTACCGGAGCCTTGCGTGTGCCAGATGATACCACCGCGCTGGTCGTCTTCCCCATGTTGCAGGCGCGTTTGCCGCTCCAACAAGCGCGTAATGGTCTTACGCACGGCACGGAACTGATGATAACGGGCGATGATCTTGACCGTTTTGTTGCTCGCTGGTACGAAGAGCGTGAAGTTATAGAGCAGATCGAGCAGGTTCGCTGGCTCTAACATACCGCGTACAAGCGTCTGCTGACTGCCTGGATGCTCACTTCGCACCTCCGCGGCTAGCTCTCGCTCGGTCGCGGGATACGGGTCCTTCCACTCCTGAAATTGTTCGTAGGATGCGCCAAGCGTGGCACTACGCGCTGCAAAAAAACAGGTGGAAATCAGCAGTTGATTGAAATAAAATAGGTCGGGTACCGCCTCAACGTCCTCCTGCTGCCCCGACACCTGTCCTGAGTAGCGAAACAATTGCGTGATGCCTTCTTCAACGGGATTGGTCAGGTTGGGACTTTTGCATTCAATCACGACAAGCGGAATGCCATTCACGAACAGCACAATGTCAGGCACGATATAGCGCGAACCGGCACGATCAACACGAAATTGATTGATAGCCAGGAAATGGTTTCTTTCGGGCCGCTCAAAATCAATATAGCGAATGCGCTGCTGTGTACCAGCGTGTAGTTCTTGCGTCCCTGCTACAAGCGTTCCGCCAAGCAGCAGGTCTGTGGCCTCTTTATTTGTTTCGAGCAAGCCTCGACTATACGAAGTAAAAAAGCGGCGTAGGTCCGTGATAGCCTGTTCAACGCGTGGCCCATCCAGCCATATCGCACCAGTCTGCTTGTCGCGGTTGATCTCTGGCAACACGGCGCGTAGTTCCTCGTCAAGCAGCACATCACGGAAGCTTTTGCGCTGCGTCACCTCTGGCGCACCGATATCCCCCGCCTGATACTTCCAGCCCAGTCCATACAACTGCTGCAGCAAAGGCAACTCGACCAGCGTAGCCTCCGGCGTGTTCTCGCCCTGCTGACGATTTGCCCAAAAGCGTTCCGCGACTTCATCGACAGGTTCAGCAAGGACCTCTACAGGCTCGCTTTGAGCTTCAACATATGCTTCAAGAGTAGAAGTGTCAAGAGCAACCGCTTCAAAACGCTGGTCAATCTCGGCACTGATGCGTTCGGGGTGCGCGAATTGTGACTCTTGCAGGGTACCGAGATAGGTAGCGGTCTCATCACCAAGTTGGGTCAGGACGTAGTTCTCGCCATCACGTTGCAGGAATCCTTGCACAGTCAAGCGGTCCAGCGCGGCATCTAGGTCTTGCTCGCTGAACTGATAGTGGTGCAGAAAGTCGGCTCTGCTGGTGCAGAAGAGTGTTTTGACCGCCCATAGCATAAACATCAAGCGGCGGTTCGCCAACACCTCCGCCAACTGCCACCCGTAAATATCGCTTTCCTGGCTGCTCATCTATCCTCACGCTCCACTATGGCTAAATTCATAACTGCGACGCTTTTTCACCCAATTACGCGTCTTTGTCAAGACATTACAATCAGTAATATCTAGTTCTGTATACCTTTCGACAATGCGGTAGCCATATTCTAGCTCATCGACCAGCCCCTTACCACTATAGCCCTCGCGCATGTTTTCAGGAAAGAAGAGCAATATCTTTGAAAGTAGCTCTTTATGACTACAAAAATCGTGCATCTCGCCAAGCACCCCTGGCGCACTGGCTTCGACCAGCATCACAATCATATCGGCCTTACGCGCCTGTGCCAGCTCGAACGCCTTGAGCGACACATCAGTTGGACGCTGCGTAAATTCCTCGCTCATCCAACAATAATGCTTATCCGCTTCCTTGAGCACCTTATGAATAGTACGACGCTTCTGCGCTACCAGACTCTCAGAATGTATACTCGGTCCCCATACCAGAATCTTGAATTTGATGCGCTCCCGCATCTCGTCCAGCAACAGCATAAAGTCCCGTTCAAACTCGCGCTTGGCAATCTCGCCCTCTGCCGAGGCTGGTGGCGGTTCTTCCTCGAATAATGACAACTGTATAGGCATGAAATATCGTCTCTCCCTGTCTCACGCATGCCCGTCCTTTAAAGCTTACAGTTGCATTATACCCCAAACCGCCGCCCGTCAATGGATTCGGCGACGCGAACCCCTGTACGGGTCTGATTTCATCATACCCTCGTCCCCACGCACCATGTTTTACGCAATGATGAAACATGGGTCCATCCTTGCCCAATTGGTGCGTGGGGACGAGGTGTGATGAAATCAGACCCGTACAGATACCCTACCTAACGCCTTGCGCCGTTGTTCTTCGTCCCTGAGATAGGCCACACAGTAGCGTATCCCTGTGATCTCCGAAAAGCGTTTAATGCGTCGAAAGCGTTCCTCGCGTGTCTCTTTCCCATAACGAGGACGCGGAAAAATAGGAAGCGGTTGTGTGTCTTGCATATCGAACATCATGAATATGTACGTTCCGTCCTTTCCATTATCCTATCGTAGTAGTCTGCCAATCTTCATTTGAAGGGCCACGAAATGCAGGGAGACCGCAAGGGTCTCCCCTACATTTCGCATCGTTGCAAGATGTAGGGGAGACCCTTGCGGTCTCCCTGCATCTTGCAACGATGATTTCCGCTCAAATGA
>JBBQVS010000131.1:0-5570 GCA_038211295.1 Ktedonobacterales bacterium
GAGGACAAGGGCAACCATGATGAAGATGATATCGGCAACAAGCTACCCAGATCACAATTTTTTTCGGATTGTACAAGATATACAGTCATACAGAAACATACTCTACCTTCTTGTTTCCTTTCCACTGGGGTTATGTTACTTTGTGTTTCTAGTCGTAAGTATAGCTTTAGGAATAGGGACGCTGATTATCTGGATAGGAGTACCCATTCTGCTCATAACGATAAATGTATGGTGGTGGTTTGCCATGTGCGAGCGTTACATGGCGATACGTTGGCTTGACGTGAGCATCTCCCCCCTTGCCTGCACTCCTATTCTTCCAATGAGTGTCTGGCAGAGGGCGCAGGAGTGCTTAACGAATAGAATGACGTGGAAAACGCTTGCGTATCTGCTCGGAAAATTTCCACTGGGCATTCTTTCATTTGTTGTAACAGTAACTCTGTGCGGTCTAACACTTGGTAGTACGCTTATAGGACTTGTACTTGGTTTACTCACCACGCCGTTTCTGTTGCTCTATACCCTGCTACGGGGTCAGGTGGACACATATCTTTTTGTACGGCGTTACCTGACATTCGCTATGCTCGGCTTTGGTGTGACTCTTTTGATGGTACATGTGCTGAATGGACTCGCGTTCGTGGCTGGGCAGTTCGCGCGTACTATGCTGGGTATGAGCGATGATGCGCTACGACTGGAAGAGGCACGCGTAGTAGCAGAACAAGCACGAGTACGCGCAGAGCAGGCCGATCAGCGTAGACGTGAACTTGTGGTGAACGTCTCACACGAACTTCGTACACCTATTGCCAGCATTTCCGGTCATGTCGAGTCGTTGCTTTTATCAACGCAAGAGGGGACTGTGGCTCCCTCGCCCACGCTCCTTTATACGTATCTTGGCATTGTATATCATGAAGTTGAGCGGCTTGGGATGCTGGTCGATGATCTGCTTTCACTGGCACGCGCGGAGACTGGGGAGTTGCGTTTACACATGACAAACGTTGTTGCAAGTGATGTCGTTGAGGAAGTGTATCACGCTTTGATGCCGCTTGCACAACGCGAACGGCAAGTGACACTGGTGCGTGGCGCATCACCCAACCTACCTCAGATTGTGGTAGACCGTCAACGGCTGGCACAAGTGTTATTGAACCTTGTTCGCAACGCGATTGCCTCCACTCCTTCTGGTGGCATTGTCGAGATGAACGTTGAGCAATCCGATGCTCAACATCTTGCTCTGATCGTTGCCGATAGCGGCATAGGTATCGCCCCCGAAGACCTTCCTCACATTTTTGAACGCTTTTACCGTGTCGATACCTCACGCACCCGTGCCTCTGGTGGATTTGGCCTGGGTCTTACCATTGTGCATGACCTTGTCATCTCAATGGGCGGCTCTATTACCGTTACCAGTGAGGTGGGGAAGGGAACACGTTTCTGTGTTGTCTTTCCTTGCCAAACGTTATAACACGGGATTGTGTTTTCGGGTGACTCTAGGCGTAGAGCGGCTTCATAGCTTTTCGTGGCTCTCATGCGCTATAACTCTTCCACCTATATAAGAATTATAAGAATTGCACTTTTTTTCTTTTTAGGATACTACTGTGGTAGAATGAAAGAAGGTTACGGAACAGCGTACATACGTTTTGTAAGAGGAATGCACCATCATGACAACAATACTTGTCGTCGAGGATGATGTCGCGCTTTGCAATTTGTTACACACACATCTTGAGGCTGAAGGGTATCATGTAGTGCAGGCGTTCGACGGCTTGACCGCTCTAACAACCGTCGAGCAGCAGCAACCTCAGCTCGTTATTCTCGATTGGATGCTTCCGGGCATGGATGGTTTAGCCGTCTGTCGGCGTCTACGCCAGCATTATCTTATGCCAATTATTATGCTCACCGCTCGAACAGAAGAGGTTGACACGCTCTTGGGGTTGGAAGTTGGAGCAGACGACTATATCAGCAAACCATTTAGTTTGCGGCATGTTCTTGCACGAGTGCGTGCAATGTTGCGACGCGTCGATCTGGATAGTCAGAGAACGCCGCCAACGCCTCTTCCCGAACCACCAGCTCAGCGATCCTCTTTCATCGTGCCTACTACTCTTGCTTCTTCTGCTATTATCCGAGGTCTATTACACATTTCTGTCATAGAACGTATGGTACAAATCGATGGACAGGCGATTGACCTAACGCCAAAAGAATATGAATTACTGGTACTTCTTGCTTCACATCCCGGCTGGGTTTTTAAGCGTGAAGTCCTCTTACAGCAGGTGTGGGGCGATAGCTATGAGGGCTTTGACCGTACTATAGACAATCACATCACGCGTCTGCGGAAAAAACTTGGCTCGCTTGGCGAGAAGATTGATACTGTGTGGGGGGTTGGCTATCGCTTTCTTGTATGAACACAAAACAAATATACCTCATAGCAGACATGTAAAAAGGAGAATATAATGGACCTTGCTCAACAAATTGTTACAGAACTAACGCAGCGTAACTTTACCGCAGTAGAGCAACGGCTGGCAGAGAACATTAAGCCGTTCCTTCCCGTTGAAAAACTTCAGACCACCTGGCAGGAGCTTGAACAGCAGGTTGGAATGTTCCGCGAACTGCAAGAGATTGTTGCCGTACAGACGGTACATGGTCTGGTACAGGTAACAACATGCGTATTCGAGCGAGCGAGTCTTGACGTAAACATTACTCTGAATGATATAAATGAGGTCACCGGGCTGACGGTTACGCCCGTAGGGACTATTGCACAGCAAGCAAATATAACGTATGCTTCTCCATCTTACGCACACTCGGAGCGTTTTCAAGAGTATGAGGTGCAAATAGGAGATGGGAACTGGGTGCTACCAGCAACATTGAGTGTTCCCCGCCAAGCTGGGCTGTGTGCTGCGGTGGTGCTTGTGCATGGGTCGGGACCCAATGACCGCGATGAGACAATTCCGCCGAACAAGCCGTTTCGCGATCTGGCATGGGGGTTAGCTTCACAAGGTATCGCCGTTCTACGCTATGACAAACGCACATATGTTTATGGCGTTCAATCAAGCATTGATATAGCTACATTAACGGTTAAAGAAGAGGTCATTGACGACGCGTTAGCAGCGATAAAGTTCTTGTCGAACAGGCCGGAGATAGATGCGAAACGTATATTTGTATTGGGGCATAGTCTAGGTGGCTATCTTGCGCCACGTCTTGGTGCTGCTGACCCTACAATCGCAGGCTTGATTGTTCTCGCGGGTTCCGCTCGCCCGTTAGAGGATATAATTTTAGATCAGATGACGTATGTGCTGTCGTTGAGCATTCCCGATCCTGTAGCACGGGAACAGCAACTTATAGCACTTAAAAAGCAGGTGGAGGTAGTCAAAGACCCTGACCGCCTGTCAATAGCTGCTGCAAGGGACTTGCCGCTTAATGTTCCGGCGGCGTACTGGCTCGACTTGAACACCTATCACCCAGAAAAAGTCGCTCAAACTCTGAAACTTCCAATGCTTTTTTTGCAGGGTGAGAGCGATTATCAAGTCACACAAGCTGATTTCAAGATATGGCAGAACGCGCTGGGCGAACGTGATAATGTACGATTTGTGCTATATCCTGCTCTTAGCCATCTTTTTATGCCTGTCGAAGGAGGGGGAAAGGCCACACCCGCCACGTACAGCGTGGCGGGTCATGTAGCTGAAGAGGTAGTGGACAAGATTGCAAGTTGGGTTAGGACGATAGGGTAGAAGCAGTTCTTGTGTTATGCGAATACATCCTACCCAGCGTTGGCACTCTCGCTTTTCTTGTGTGGACGGCGGCGCGTTGTCGTGCGTCGCGCTCTTGCGGCTGCCCGAATGCGCGGCACACCGAAGAACACGTAGAGGCTTGAGAGGAGAAAGACTAGTAAGGCAATAAGAAGTGGAGAACCGATAGCCACTCCTGCTGTCCCTATGCCGAGTGAGGCGAGAATGCCAAGCACACCAAAGATGACCACTGTTGCGAGTGGAATAACGATGCCACCTTTGATGCGAAAAGAACGTTCCGCGTCGGGTTTACGTCGGCGAAGGCGAAGAACGCACAGTCCTGCGATAGTATAGACCACTGCTTCCAGCACGGCACCCAGAAGAATGAGTAGTTGAAATTGGTTAGTCAAGAAAATGATGATCGCGATGAGTGCTGAAAAAGTTGTGAGCATAATAACGGTGACATAGGGAACCGCGAAGGCAACGCTGATACGGGCAAAGATTGGTGGTAGTGTATCCTCGCGGGCGGCAGCATAGAGAAAACGCGAGGCTGTCGCAAAGCCACCATTGAAGGTCATAACGGCGGTCAGGAGCGTCGCGATCAGCATTATCCAGATACCAATTTGTCCAAGTGCTGCTTTGCCTAGTAACAGTTGTGGTACAGGCGAGTTAGCAATGGCTGGATTATGAAGATCGAGCGTATTGCTTATGGCAACGGTAAACAAAATATAAGAAACAAGCAAAATAAAGAGCGAGAGAAACATGCCACGTGGTATTAGGCGAATGTTCGCGATTTCTTCCGAAAGCGGTGTAACCCATTCAAACGCGGAGAAGACAAAGACGCCGACAGCTACTGCGTTGAGCAAGTCCCCCGGATGCGAGAAGGCATCAAACGGCATTCGCAGGTGAAAACCGTGCTGACTCAGCGCGATAAGAGAGATGACAACGGCTACGACGAGCAGTGTATAGGTAGCGATGTCTTGTAACAAGCCAGCAATTTTAATACCACGTAGATTGACTCCCATTGCTAAACTCAGCAACGCCAGAATCCAGATCAGCGATGCCCAGTTAGGAAGCCCGAATGCGTAAGTAATAGCACTGCCTACGATATAGCTATCGGCGGCAATGACGGCGACAATTGTTAGCATATAGCCGAACGTGATGATGAGCGAAAAGTTGTCGTTGAACGCTTCCTTCATGTATTGACGAATAGCTGACGCTGATGGGTAAAGGGCGTTCAATTCTGAGAAGCATAGTGCGGCCAAATAGGCGAGCAGGCCAGCGACCACAATAGCGATCCACCCGGAGTCGCCACCGAGGGTAGACGCTAACTGGACACATCCAAGTAGACTTACGGCGGCATAGGCTAAGCCCGTACTTGTCGAAACAACGGTACGAAATGGCAGGACGCGGCGTAACTTAACGGGGTTATTCACAAGACACCTCCAAAATATAGAAGCCGAAGAATGCTGTGCATAGACAACGCGCGTTGATATTTAGTGTTTTGTGACCTCCAGATAGATCAACAGCGACATCGCATCCAGACGCATCACATTATCTTGTGATCCCTGTATCTTAATGGAACCCTGCATGTAGTTTGACGCAGGGTTGGCGTCGCACCAGAAAATATCTGCAAGGTCTTCACTTTTCCCTTTGACAATCAGGTCTGGTTTGTCGTAAACGCCATCATGCACAGTTGTTTTTGTGTCCTTGATAATCATTGTAAAGCCGCTCGTGATATCCTCAGCTTCTATATAAATGACACAATTCCATTTGCGTAGTGAGCGCACAACCCGCTCACTTTTTTGAGCCTGCTCAACATAATCGTTGAGTGCTTCACGTAATTCTTCTTGCGTTGCCATTGTG
>JBBQVS010000132.1:0-5243 GCA_038211295.1 Ktedonobacterales bacterium
GCTTTCACTTGTCTTTTTGCCCTTCTACATAGTGCTTGAGTGTTTCCAATGTCACACCGCCAACCGTGGCGCAAAAGTAGCTATTTGTCCAGAGAGAAGGTAAACGGCGTTTAAGTTGCGGGTACTCTTGACGCAAGTACCCGCTACTCGTTCCCTTGATGTACTTTACCAGCCGGTGTATCCCAAATTGCGGATCACATCCAACAAGCAGATGTACATGATCGGGCATGACCTCCATCTCAATGAATTCTTGCCCCCACTTCTCTATTGTCTCAAGGATAATAGTTTTCAAGCGTTCATCTATAGGTGATACTAGCACCTTACGCCGATACTTTGGACAAAATACCACATGATACCGGCAGATATACGCTATATTGTTGTTTGTTCTCATCTCATACTTCATAGAAGTATTGTAGCACCCGCCAATAGATACTATTGACATATCTATTGGCGGGTGTGTGCCTTATATCCCCATGTCTGAAGCCAGGGGGCTTACGGCACCGATGCTAAAGGCGAGGGGCTTCTACGGTCTTGCACCAATGGTGTGTTATCCCACACCCATTGCTTGTTCTGCGTGAGAGGCGGACGTTACTCACAGACCTCTCACTCCAGAGTGTACCCGTTGAAAAACACAATGTCAAGATGGTTGCCATTCATCCTTACGGCTCGAAGCCGAGGGCCTTCTGGCAACGTTGGTAAAGCAAGAAGCATAGTGCCTGGCCCAGGTTCGCCACTTTGTGGCGAACCCCATAGTATAGTAGTGACGGGGCTTGCACCCGTCATGTCCCTTGCACCCGTCATGTCCCTTACACCCGTCATGTCAACGCGTCATAGAGCTGTCACAATGAGAAGACACACAATAGGGGAGAGATACAAAGATGGAACCTATGCAGTATGGAACCTATTTAGAAATGCTAGGCGAAGAGCTGGAGCAACAAAACACCATCGGAGAAATCTTGCTCGCTGAAAATATGTTGTTGCTACTCGATATCTTTCAGCAAGACATCAGCACAGACATCGAGCTATGTTTTGGTTCAGGAAAAAGGCTTCAAGCGGCAGCACAACATATAGCACAACGCGAAGAATTACCTGAAAATTGGCTCACACTGGCAGTAAAGGATGGTTTTCTGCACCAAGCACTTTCAAAAGGTGTCATCTACCGAGGATTGCATATGTACGTTGCCCCTCTGGGATATCTGCTGACAATGTTTTTCCTTTTTGGCAATGAGGAAGCGAACGAGGCAGTGCGAGAGCTTGCTTGCAAGGGCGGTCTTACAACAGGCGAAGATGTCTTACAGCGCGTCAAAGCGTATCTCCCCAAACAAGCAGTTTCTTGCCACGTTCAGGAGAAGATTAACTACATGTTTGCCTAAAGAGCGCGTTAGTGTGCGTGTACAGTACGTCATTGCAGACCTTTTTGAACCGTAAAGAGGGTAGAAAGCAGTACAACAATGGAACTCACCACGAACTCTCGTTACTGGTGGCATCGGTACACTAGCAGCGAAAGCTTCCAGCGAATTGTTGAAGGCGATAATGCCTGGAATGCTGTAGGTGACTTTTTAGACGAGTGGAGCCGTGAGGACGTACAGGATCGTTGCGAATTGATAACCGACCCACTCACTTCAACTGAGTCCCCTGACATCCGTCGGTGGGCGGCGTTCTTTTGTGCGATGGTTGAACACCTTTGCATTCAAGATGCGTTGCCGATTCCTGCATGGGTCGCAAACGAGCGGTTCGTTCTGGATGAGCCGTGGTTTCTCTATCCTGGATGGCGGTTGACCGCATGGCAGTTAGCCACAACACCACCTTCGTTCAAGAAAAGAAACATCTTTGGCGGAGATAGGATGTTGGATAGAGCATAAGATTGACACGTTATGCAAACGAGTCTCCTTCATCAATTCCCCACGCAACCAATCCACAGAGCCTGATAGGGCGTAGTGTTATACGAATAGCAAATAATAACTATCTCTTGAAGGAGCTTTGTAATGCCGCCCACATCATTACTACCCAGCATAAAAAGGCTACGCGAGAGGCTACCCGCCGCGCGTCACGTCCCTAAAAAAATTCTCGTGCCAACCGTTATACTACTCGCGGTACTCGCGTTTATTGGCATTGCCGTTGGCCCATTGAACCCATCACACGCACAGATCGAAGGCGTGACCGTCGCGCGTACAAGCGCGACGGTGCAAGAAAGTTGCAATCAGGCATACTACTCGCATGACGGCAACCCGTTTCAGTTGTGTCCCAGTGCGTACCCCGGTGGCGGCAATTGTGTGTGGTGGGCCTGGGAACAGTGGCATCTCCTCGGCTATGACCTGCCCCTGAACTGGGGCAATGCCGCCGATTGGGTGGTGGATGCCGAACGCACAGGGCTACCCGTTGGCACGCAACCGCGTGTGGGTGCCATCGCTGTATTTCCACGCGCTGATGGCGTCTGGGCCTATGGCGCGGCAGGCCATGTCGCCTTCGTGACCTCCGTCACTGGCGGGGGCGACACATTCAATGTCACCTACCAGAACTACGGCGACCCACGACCCATGTATATAGGGCTGGACTATCCCGTGAGCGTCATCAATGCCCCACGTTTCCAGCGCAACGAACTGCGCTTCATCTACTTTCCAAAAATGCTCGACGTTACCCGTTTCGCACAGCTACCCGGTATACGCGGCAATTCCTTCATAGGTGTGCAAACAGCAAATCAGCAGCACCAGAAAACGGTGAGTGCCAGTCATCCAACACTCGGCCTGCCCAGTGGCAGTGGTGGCACAGAGCAAGAGTTCAAAGCCGACTTCAGCGGCACCGGCGTTAGTGATTTACTGCTTTACAATCGGCAAGCGGGAACATTGAGCGTTGTATCACTGACGAAACGCAAAGAACCGCTCTCGTTTGCGCCAAATCCACAGGCCCGCGCTCTCCCTGCCGACTCCTCGTATGCCCAACGCACAGCACTCGTGGATGCGCAAACCGCGCAGGCCAACTGGGGTACAAATCTGGATATTCGCATAGGAGATTTCGCGGGAACGGGCCGCTCCGATATCCTCCTCTATGACCGTGCAAGTGGCACCATGCAAATACTCATTCTCTCCCCAAAACTCGCGGTTGCAACGCACGTCTCGCTCACGGGCTGGGGGCCGAACTGGGAGGTCTACACGGGACAGTTCGATGGCAAGCATACGGGCATCTTCCTGTACAATCGCTTCGCCAGTGCCGCGTCATCGCTTGCAAACGACTCGACAACAACTAGCTCAGTACAACAATGGGCGTTGGCGGGCCGTAGCGCGAACGCGATGATACTGGACTTCAACGCGGATCTGAGCGTGCGCCACTCGCAACAATATACTCAGTGGCACAACTCATGGGAAGTGTATGTTGGACGCTACAAAAACACCAATCAGGACGGCCTCTTCCTGTATGATCGCAGAATAGGCGAAGCACGCGTGATGGACTTTAACGCGGACTTGACGATTGGCGACTATCAAGAGATGCACGACTTGACAGGCAACTGGCAAGTGTTCAGTGGCGACTTCAACGGGTCGGGCCGCGCTCAAATTATGCTATACGAACCTGCTAAGGGTATGGGCGCGTTCCTTGTGCTGGGGTCTGACCTCTCACTCGTCAAACGGCAAAACTATACAGGGTGGACGCGCAATCAGGTTGTCTATATCGGTCACTTTGGCACGCCTCGCATGAACGCTATGCTCTACGACCCAGAAGCCGCCACCAGTACCTTTCTCGCCTTTAACGACACACTCAAAATACTGACCCTGCACACCGTCCATAGCTGGGACAAGCACCAACAAATTCTCGTCGGTTCCTTTGTTGATCGCTCTGCTTGTCTCGCCAGTGGCGACTGTAGCGCGGGCGACGATATTCTTGTCCTGAACCGCAAAACGGGCCAGATACAACAATATGTCTTTACCTTTGGTCGCCAGTATCAGGTTGTCAACAATCGAGCGCGACCATACACACACGACGGGTTCCCCGCCGATCACGCCTACAAAACCATCGACACCACCACGTTCAAAATCGTTGGCACCTTCAATACCAACATCAAAAACGAGGAAATATACTAAATATCACGTACCAGAGCCGCGCAAGCGGCTCCCTACACCGTATAGTAGTGGCGCGGCTTGCCCGCGCCATGCTCTTCCCTATGTTCTCCGCACTCACTATCACGCCTCACGTGTCCCCACAATCGTTGTCCATGACCAGGTGCCTTGAAACGTCTCCGTCAAGACATCAATGAACAGGTTTCGCAGCAGCTCGCGCCGCGCCTGTTCCTGCTTCAAGCTTCCATCACGCGCGTAGAGCAGCGGCTCGGAGAGCGCGAACAGGTGGTCGATGTGTGAGGCTAACACCTCGTAAGCATCGGTGCCAAACGCGAGGTCAATTGGTTGCACCACGCGCCGCACGTTGCCCCATTTACACTGATGGGCCAGTTCTGGCAGCTCGCGGGGAAGCTTCTGCGTGCGACCCGTCATCACCAGCGCGGTTTCCAGGCTCCCAAACCACCGGGCGAAGGTCTCGCTGTTGGTTGTCGGATAATCGTATTCCGTCACAAGCACCGACCCCCCCACTTTACACAGGCTCAATAGCGTCTTGAACAGGCGCACCCACTGCCCCCAGGTGGTGCTTTCTTTGAGAAAACGCACATGCACCAGGTCAAACGCTGCCTTTGCGCGAAACGCGGGCGAGAGATTGTGAATGTCCTGTACCGAAAACAAGAGGTCATCCTGCGGACGATACCGGGCCATCAAACGGGCATGGTCAATCAGGGCAGGATTCTTGTCGATGCCGTACAAGGTCAGGTGACTGTGCTGGCGGGCCATGTCGGCCATCCAATGCCCGGCACCACACCCAACATCCAGCACCGTCTCATAGGTTACAAGCGGGACATGGGCCGCGAGGGGAAACGGAGCGTGCAGACTGGCAAAGCGTTGGATTTGCTGCTGCATAACGATTTGTAGCGTGTCGCTCACACGTGGGCGCAGCTCCTCGTCCGCTTTAGCGCGTGCAAGGGACGCTTCTCGCTGCATCTGCCGTCGGCATTGCAAGCAAATATTTTCTGTCATACGTTCCTCTCTTTCGTTACTTGTGGCCCGATGGGGGACATTGATCGCAGGGACGGAGCGGCAAGCCCAGCACTTGCCGACGAATACGTTCGTCCTCGTTGAACACAGAGACAAAGTGCTTCCCACGCCGTTGCGCGGAAGCAAAGATGCGCGGGTAACGCTGCTCTGGCT
>JBBQVS010000133.1:0-5192 GCA_038211295.1 Ktedonobacterales bacterium
GCAGACGGGAACAGCTAAGGCTTGCACCTTAGAAAACGCTTCTGGACACATGGCCTCTCCTCCTGTCTCGAAAGAGACAACGGGCAAGTCGCGTGGCGGAAAGAAGAATTCCCCTGCTTTCTAAGCGGGGAAGTGTCAAGACTTCCCTGTTTTGACGGCGGCGATGTGCGCGGCTTCGATCAACGCGGGTAGTATCTCGTTGGTGATGGCCTGTATCTGGTTAAGGCTTTCAAGCCAGGGGATGTCTTGATGGTCGCGGCTTCCGCGTACTTCGGCAAGCTGCAAAACGCTCTCATCCAGCAACGTGCGAAAGTACAGGAAGGCGCGTACAGCGTCGGCAACCGACACGTTTGAACTATTGGTGGTTGAGCCATATTCTGTACCAAGTTGAATAGCTTCATGGCGCAACTCGTCTTTGCGTGTGCCATCGGTGATGGCCCGAAGCAGTAATTCAAGCACGCGCCGCCCTAGAGAACGGTACGCAGTTCGCGCGTTCTCATCGAAATGTTCGTACCAGGGAAGCGTGTTGAGCGTACCATCGGTGAAGGCAAAGCGCACGCGTCCAAGCACGCTCTGAATGAGCAACTGCGCGGCGGGGTCAGTCTTTGGCTCGTTGTCGTGCCGTAATCGCGCCTCAATATCCGTGCGTCGAAAGCGGCGATGTCCGCCATTGGTGCGGCGTGAGGGCAATTCATTGCGATCCGCCCACAGGCGTACCGTCGCGGGATGAATGCCAAGTAGCTCCGCCGCTTCACTCAAGCTGATCCACTCTTCCCCGGCCTGTGATGTGGACATGGGTTCCTCCTGAGAATAAGTGGGACGCATTGTGTAACTTACACAATACAACGCATGGCGCGTTTACCCCATGATTGTATGTAATTCGTGGCGTGGCGTCAAGTGTTACACGACAGCACGTTGCTGCTGAAGTTGTTGTTGCTTCTGCTCGCGTTTCCGAATGCGTCGATTGAGCAGGTAGAGCAGACCAACGGCGACGAGAGCGGCGAACGTTAACCCCGATGGGTCGCGTTGCCTCTGCGTGATTTCGATGACAGGCGCAAGCAACACAAAGAACGCGAGCGCACCAGAGAGCGTTTGAACCTGATGCCGTTCTGTCCACCCGACACCATTGCTGGACATACGCAATAACACAAAGCCAACCGCGAGATCAAGCACAAGTATCAGGAGTATTGTTACCCAGAATGGCACAAGTGTGGTCGGCAAGAGCCATGTCATCAAAAACAGCGTCAGTGTTCCCAGAAAGCCCACAAGTCCAAAGCGCAAAGGCACCGCAACGTCAGTGCTTCTGGTGACAATGATGCGACGTGGCAGAAAACGAGCCAGTAGAAACAGGAGTGCCGCGACCACCACGGTGAGCAGAGAAAGTAGTAACGCGGGTTGATAGGGCGTCAAAAACAGGAAGCTTATGACCACACAGAATATAAACATGGCTATAAGCAGAAGCAATGTGCGGGGGCCGGCCCAGCGTTCCACGCGCCGCTTGGGAAAGAGCAACGTCACGATGAGGATGGGAATCGCGATACTGAAGACGGCATGGATGCTCAGCATTTGTACGCCCCACACCCAGTTGACGCCGAACATGCGCCCATAGGTTGCGAGCTGTCCCAGGTCTTTCCAATGTGGGTCAAACAAACTTTTGACATGTAGCCCCTCTTCGATTACACCGAAGGCCGCGCCAAGCAATAAGAGCGTGGGCCATCCCTTGCCCCAATAGAGCGTCAGCTCGCGGACAATAATCGCGCCCCCGCCATAGAGAAAGCATAAAAAGAGCAACGTCAGTAGATTTGAGAAGCCGCTCGGCGATGTAAAGCCTGTCAGCAACGCGCCGACGAGTGGCGCGATAAAAAAGAGAAAGGTGCCGGGCGACGGTCTTAGTAGACGTAGTAGCTGCATGAAAATTTGTAGAAAGCGTTGCATGGATTGCTCCCTCCCGAAACGGGATGGCATACGAAAGATTATTTTTTAATCCTATCCTGATTGAAAAAGCATACTTGTGCTGCTAAAAGTTGTACGCTTCGCTCTGCGGAAAGTTGGAAGTGCGGGTATGGTGAAGCACCGGAAGAACACCTACGACAACAATTGGGAGACGCTTCATTGTTTGGGTAACTCGTCACGTATCAACGATGCTGAAGCGAGGATACAGAGTGCTAAAAAGGTGGTGTTACGAGCATGTTTCGTGTATACTTTTATACAAGATACAGGCTTGCAAAGACGGTACAGGGAAGGGCAATTCTTGATGAGCATTGATTTTTTGACATATCCACTGGTGAGTAATGGCTATACACTTTCAACCAATCCGCAGCGTCTCGGTTGGCTCACGCAAACGGATTCATCGCTGCCAATGGAACAGTTGCGGGCGCAATATAAAGCGCAGGGCTACCTCTGGCTCAAGGGGATACTTGACCGCGATGAGGTGCTTGCGTTTCGGCGGCGTTTTTTCATGGCATTGCAGGAGACGGGCCTGCTCGCGCCTGGTAGCGATCCCGTCGAGGGACTGTACGCTGGCAACAACGCGGCCATACAGCGCGAGAAGGCAAACAAAATATACGTAGAGTCGATGCGCTGGCCCGAATACGAGCAGTTTTGCAGGACGCCGCGCCTCTGGCAATTCTACACGGCCTTCTGGGAGGATGAGCCGTATCTGCACAAGCGCAAGCTGATTCGCTACAACGTGCCGGGGGAGAGCAATTGCACGGGAGGACATTATGATCTGATTTACCTGCGTGCCGGCACTGACCGCATCTGTAGTAGTTGGATTCCCTTTGGCGATGTGCCGATAGAGATGGGGGGGTTGGTCTATCTCGAGGGGTCGGACACGCTCGGACGCAAGATGGAGGCCGAATTTACCGTGAAGAACGCGACTCTCTCGCCAGAGGAACGCATTAGTGCTTACAATCAGAATATGAAGGAAAGCGGTTGGATTAGTGCCGACCTGCCCGCGCTCGCCGACCTCTTCAACGGACGCTGGCTTATCGCGAACTATGAAGCGGGCGATATGGTGGTGCATAGCCCCTACATGCTCCATGCATCCACCGTCAATCGTGATCCGCAGGGCCGCATTCGCCTCTCAACCGATATCCGCTACCAGCGTGCCAGCGATGCGATAGACCCACGCTGGACAAAAGACTGGTCGCCAAGCGACAGCTTGTAAAATAAGAGACTGTTGGTAGACTACTATTTCTGGTATAGTAGTCTACCAACAGTCTCTTATTTTAGGGTTCAGTTTTTCGGGTACCTGGCAGTACGCATGTCTCTTACCATTTCAAATCTTGTTTTTTAGCAGTTTCGTTCATGATATTTTCTTTCTAGAAGAACAGGATAGCACTTATACAATCTTCACGTAGCGTATATCACGGTATACACCTGTTAAAAGATACTGAGTCAATAGATTAAGTAGCTGCATGTGTTGTGAAGATACTATCGCAACCTCAATTTATTGCTATCTATGAACGATATACGTATCGAATAGGTTCAACTCGTCAAGAGATGGTCGCTCAAAGATTGACCAATACGTGGCTAGCTGTTCCCGTGGAATAGGTACAGCACCGACTGCATTACTCGCGTTACGCATTTCTAAACGCCGAGATAATTCATCAAACGAAAGATCAAAGTAATGCATTTCGGTCTGTACTCCTAATGCAGCAGCATCTTTTCGTTTCGCATCTCTTTCTGCTCGTATCCATAGTCCATCTTCCAAAATGACATCCTGACCATGGCTAAGTAGTTCTTTACAGAGTCTGTATAAGCGCATTTGGAGGGGATTTCTTATTGTTTCATCGAGCAAATCTATAGCAAGCTCCGCCAACCAATCATCGGTACATAGACGTATAGCACTCGACTCTTTTTCGATTTGTTTTGCTGTCGTCGTTTTGCCGGAGCCTGGTAAGCCGCAGAAAAGTACAAGCGTTGGGCGAAAAGACTTATCACGCGTAGATTGCACCACAATCTCCTTCTGTATGAAAACAATTGTATCACAGATTTCATGTTTGTCCCTTGAAACTACATCCGTTTTGTGAGAGTATGAGAAGAGAGCATATAGTTTGAAGGAGAATTTCGCGATGAGCACGACACAACTTGCACAACCCGTTGATGAGAAGCGCGATCACATTCATGGCCCCAACACCGCACCCGTCACGCTAGTAGAATATGGCGATTTCGAGTGTCCCGATTGTGGCATTGTCCATCCGACGGTGGCGAAATTGATGGAGCGTATGGGCGATAAGCTCCGTTTCGTCTATCGCTACTATCCTCTGGTGGAGTCGCACCCACACGCGCAACACGCTGCGGAGGTCGCGGAAGCGGCGGCGGCGCAGGGCAAATTTTGGGAAATGTACAATGTTCTTTACCGTAATCAGAAACACTTGAGCGACGCGCATCTGATCGAGTACGCCAAATCGGTTGGCCTCGATATCGATAGTCTTGACCGCGCCATGAAAAACGAGACATATACGAAGCGCGTCGAGGAAGACCTGGAGAGCGGAGACCAGAGCGGCATTGAGGGAACGCCAACGTTCTACATTAACGGCGTGTACTATGATGGCGCATACAATGTAGACGCCTTTCAAGCGGCACTGGAGCAGGCAGCACACGCGCAGTAGAAGAGTATCCAAACGCGTCCCCGTGAGCGTGTTAGTAGCGAAGGGAGTGTTCTATCACATGGCAAATATAAATAGCGATGACAAACAGGAAAAACGTTTTATCGACCCCGAAACGGGTGCGCCTGACGGCACGTCATCATCAGGGGGCGTCACTGGCGCGGGTGGTGAAGCTGGCAACCAAGCGCAGAGCAAGACAGGCAACACTGAGAAGCCGAGTACGAGCGCAGTTGACACCGGTCACAGTGAGCCAGGCGGCAACATCGGTGGTCGTAGCCCTGGCACCGCGTCCAAAACGATTGGAGATCAAGACTCCAGACAGGGACGCAACGATATGGACACGGTTGACCCCATGTCCTCGCGTGCGCCCAATTCGCTCGATAAGGTTACTCCACAGGATAGCTAGCACGGCGGAGAAATAGGGCAGGGTCTAGACACGGGCAGGGCGCGGGCAGGGTCTAGACACGGGCAGGGCGCGGGCAGGGTCTAGACACGGGCAGGGCGCGGGCAGGGTCTAGACACGGGCAGGGCGCGGGCAGGGTCTAGACACGGGCAGGGCGCGGGCACGGACTAGACACG
>JBBQVS010000134.1:0-5043 GCA_038211295.1 Ktedonobacterales bacterium
ACTATCCCGTCATGTTCCCCATACCCCTCATGCACACTATCCCGTCATGTTCCCCATACCCCTCATGCACACTATCCCGTCATGTTCCCCATACCCCTCATGCACACTATCCCGTCATGTTCCCCATACCCCTCATGCACACTATCCCGTCACTTACCCGTCACGTCATCACTCGCCCCGTCACATCACGGCGTCGGCGTTCCCAGACCCACCGTCGGCGGATTGCCCCCTGTTCCCGGTGTTCCCCCTCCTGTGCCTGGTGTTCCTCCTGTGCCTCCGCCGGGAGTCACGGGAGTCACGGGTGCGGCGGTTGCGATACCGGGAGTGGTCGGGTCTTCGCCGTCGAGCATCCAGTCGGTATTGCCGTTACCTTTGAGACCATCGGTTGCGGAAGTCATCGCCTTGTGAATGCCGGGTGGCACTGTGAAGACGCCCTGTGTGAAGTTGTATTGCGCGGGATTGAATGTACCGCAGGGGACGCCATCGTAATCGGGCGCGTTGGGGTCGCACACTCTGCCGCTCACACGCTCGATGATGCTATGCCAGATTGGCGCGGCACCTGTGATACCCACGCTTGACACAAGCGAGCTATTATCACTATTGCCAGCCCAGATGCCCACGACCACATCGGGCGTGTAGCCCATTGTCCAGTTATCGACAAAGCGATCAGTCGTGCCAGTCTTCGCCGCCACTTGATGCACCTGATAGGTCGGGTCCCAATCGTTGAACGACAGCACATGGTCGCCTAGAAACTCCGCTGCGCGTGCTGGCTCGTCGGCAAGCACGGACGTCATCATGTACGCCACCTGTGGGCTAATCACCTGTACCGCGTGTGGGTGCGCGGCATCGTAATGATAGAGACTATGCCCGTAGTTGTCCCAGATGTCCAGAATGCTCTGTGTCGCGACGTGCGCCCCCTGATTGGCGAAGACCTGATAGGCGTCGGTCATCTGGATAAGCGGGACGCCCGATGAGCCGAGCGAGAGGGCCGGGCCTGTACACTGCACGATTGTCGCGCACTTGTCTTTGTGTGTGCGGTTATAAATCGTCATGTCCTCGTCGATGGCGGTGATGCCGAAGCGTCGCGCCGTATTGATAACGTTCTGCACGCCCGTATACATAATCGCTCTGACTGCTGGCACATTGCGCGAGTTCGCGGTAGCCAGACGAACGGTATTGTTGCCACCCAGGTAGACATTGCCATAATCGGGCGGAACATACGCGTTCGCCACATCACTACCCCCGCCGTTAGGAATGTACGTCTTCACGTCCGGCACCACCATGCCTGGATACCACCCCATGCTAAAGGCAGTCGCGTAGACAAGCGGCTTGAACGTGGAACCGGGCGAGCGGTACGAGTCCACCGCGATATTGTTGTCGCCAGAGTCGGCCTCTACGCCGCCGTTCATCGCCAGCACCTCGCCCGTTTTCGCATTCATCACCACCGCCGACGCGTTATGCAGGTTGTTGTCGCGGCTCAAAATCGCGTAGTGACCGAAGGGAAATGGTTGATACTCCGCTTGATTGATGTGGCGGTCTATCGCCTTCTCGACATAATCCTCCAGATTGAGGTCAATAGTCGTGCGGATATTGAAGCCCCCGGTGAATAGCTCGATCAGGCCCACTCTTGTGTCGCCATGCCCCAGCTTGGTCGCGATCTGGCCCGTCACCCATTGAAAGAACTTGGGTGCTCTGATGTTTTGCTTGTAGCGTTGAAACGTCATCTTCGCGGTCAACGTCTCCGCCTGCTGAATCATCGCCTCGGTGATTGGCAGACCGTCAATCGACATGCCATCGGTCAGCATATTGTGCAGAACCTCGTCCTGACGGATGAGCGCACGCCGTAGAGAGTTCTTGCCGTTGGTCGGGTCATAGCTCACGGGACTCTGAGGCATACCCGCGAGAAAGGCGGCGCGTGCCAGACCAAGCGTTGGGTTCGCCTTGCCGTTCGCGTCCAGTTCGAGCTTCGCGATCCCCGGCGTGCAGACCGTGAAGGCCGCGTTACAGGTGCGGTCAAGGTGAAAATACTCTTCCGTCGCGGCCTCTACGCCCAGGTCGAGCGTGCCGAAGGGCGAGACGTTGAAATACATCTCCATGATTTTCCACTTGGCATACTGCTGCGTCAGGCCAATCGCCAGCGCGGCCTCTGTCAGCTTGCGATCAGTCGTCTGCTGCGCGTCGTGCGTCAAGTTCTTGACAAGCTGCTGTGTCAGCGTACTCGCTCCCCCCTGAATGCCCTGATGCGACAAATTGCTACCGGCGGTACGAATAATCGCGAGCGGGTCAACGCCCGAATTTGTCCAGAAGTTCTTATCTTCCGCCGCCGTCATCGCGTCCTGCATGATGCGCGGAATATCTTTATACTGCACGGGCGTGCGCCGACCAGACCCGTTGGGGTCGTACAGGTCGCCCAGTAGCAGGCCGTTGCGGTCATACATGCGCGATATCTGCTCGACATGTTGATTGGCAAGCCCCTGCACGTTCGGCAACTGGCTCTGGTAATAGCTATAGGCGTAGGCACTCGTCGAGGACGTAATCACAATGAGCAGGGCTAGTACCGCGATGAGAATACCCGTCCCTATGCGTGCGCCCCGACTGCTCCAACGGTCACGGCGGCGGCGCATCTGCGTGGTGACGCGCAGTGTGCGCGAACGCTTCCACTGTCTGCGCTGCGGAGTCGGTGTCGCGGGCAACGGCGTCTGTGAAGCATACGGATTATACGAGCGGCTACGTGACACCATCGGCGGCTCCGGTTGCCCATACGGTTGCGCGTGCATCGTCGCCATCTTGCCCGACCACTGCCGCACTCTCAGCATCGCGTTCGCACCCCAACCCTGCTGTCCCAGCGGATTGAGTTGGCCTTGCTGACTCTGCGGATTGAGTTGGCCTTGCTGACTCTGTGGATTGAGTTGCCTCTGGTTATTCTGATGGTTCTGTTGTAGAAACGGCGTCTGCGGATTGGGTTGTGGTGCCTGCCGATTGGTCTGTGCCACGGGCGAGAATTGATTTTGTACAAGCGGGGGAGCCGTTTGCTCTTGATAACGTGGCGGGGGTTGGTTTTGTGGCGATTGACCCTGACCGGCCTGTTGTGCCTGTCGCTGGAAGTCGCGCAAAAGGCTCCCCGTGCGCGGGGGAGGCTCTTTCTCAAAACCCGGTGTGTTGTCTGGACGCCAGTTGTTACTCATAGCAATACTCTTCCTTAATGAACATTCTCACGTATAAAAACCAGTTCTTGTGTCCCATCCTCGCCTTTTCTCGCTAAAATAGGCATATTGGGTAAGTGAACGAGGACATTGGTACTTTTAGTAGGAGCAAATCGACCCGTTTTACCACCCTACCTACCCGTGCCGCCACGCGTTACGCGCTGTACTCTCCCTCAACATGCATCCACCCCTCCACCCTCCACGTATTCTCACATTTTTGCTACAACGCCTGCTCAATAGTGTATGTCTTACCTTATGTATGATAACGCATAAGCTGAAACACATTAACCCAATAACCCATTCGGGGGATGCACAAGGCACAGGGGGACGGCATAGCATGGCCGCGCCAGGCGGGTTCATATATAGTAGTGACAGGGCTTGCCCCTATCATGCCGCAGCTTGCCGATGCTCGCCCCTGCGCCATACCGGTGCTCGCCCGTGTCCTGCCGGTGCTTGCCCCTGTCATGCAAACACCCGCGAAGTATGGTATCATGGCGCAAATAGGAAGAGAAACGAGGCAGGTCTAGCTATGAGTAAGGCCGTGCGAGACGACGAGGAGCAACTTGTCGCTCGTAGCCAGCGCGGGGACGTAGACGCGTTCAATCAGTTGGTGGTGCGCTATCAGCAGACGCTGTACAGTGTTGTCCTCCGTATGCTCGGCGACCCCGACACGGCGGCGGACGTGACACAAGACGCGTTTCTTGCCGCGTTCAAAGCTATCGCGACCTTTCGCGGCGGCTCCTCGTTTCGCGCGTGGTTGCTGCGTATCGGCTCAAACATGGCCTGCGACCACTGGCGACGGACGCGCCGCCATCCCGCCGACTCGCTGGACGAGCTAACAACGGAGGACGAGACGCACGCGCCAACGCTACTCAACGCGCTCGCCACAACGGGCGTCGAGGGCAACCCCGAAGACATCCTGCTCAATCAGGAGCTACAAGCCCTGATTCAGCGCGGACTCGAAGTCTTGCCGCTCGAACAGCGTGTCGCGGTAGTCCTGTGCGATCTCGAAGGTCTCTCCTACGAAGAGATCGCCGCGACCACGCAGGCCACCCTCGGCACGGTGCGCTCCCGCATCTCGCGTGGTCGCGCCCGTCTCCGCGCCTATTTGCAGGAACACAGGGAACTTTTACCGGGCCGCTATCGTCTCAATAAAGAGTGAGTCTAAACACAAAACACAACAACATGAGTGGAGCATAGGCGTGGCAAAACAAGAACAGCATCTTACAACGGCGCGACTCTCGGCCCAGCTTGACGGGCAACTCTCGTCGGCAGAGCAGGCGCAGAGCGAGGCGCACCTACAGACGTGCGGCACCTGCCAGCAACAACTAGCGGAACTACGGCAGACCGTCGCGCTGCTTCGCGCCCTGCCCCAACCGAGGTTGCCCCGCTCGTTCACGCTCTCGACGGCGGACGCCACGCTGCCACAACACATCGCGGAGACCGCGCGACCACTCGCCCCCATTGTGCCGCGACCACTACGCCCGAAACGCAGCGGGTGGCCCCCCTATATCGCGGGTGCTGTGCGCGTCATAAGTACGCTGGCAGCAGTGCTGGGCATCGTCTTCCTGCTCTCAAGCCTCTTCGGCACCATAATTGGCGTCCCCAGTAGCTCGAACGTCGCGACCACGGCAGCACCCGCAAACCCGCAAAAGCCACAGGTCGTCACGCCCCGTTTCGCGGGTGTCGCCACGCCCACGCCCACCATTGTGACCACGCCCACACTCACGTCGCCACCAAACTCGCCCGTGTCAGTCGCGCAACACTTCTTCGCGCTCAACCTCGCCAGCACACGCGCCCTGCTCGGCCTCGCGCTGCTCCTGCTCGGCATTGTCGGCTT
>JBBQVS010000135.1:0-4753 GCA_038211295.1 Ktedonobacterales bacterium
GCCCTCATATGATTATATCATTATTATGGGAGCCACCAGGTCATGCACGAAAGGCTCACTCATGAATGAGTTTGTTCCTCTGGGCAATACCACCGTTTGCGTGTCCGACGATGAGTATGTCAACGCGTATCAGTCAGGCTACCTGACCTATAAACTCGATTACAGCAAGAAGACGCTGAGCGAGCTAGATATCTACCACGTTCTCATGAACGTTGCCACTAGCGTGCGCCACTCTGCACGCTATAGCGCAGGCTTTGTCACTGGCTGGATGGCGGGATTCTTCGAGAAGACAAAGCTGGCCCCTCTTCCAGTGCCGACGGTGAAGGATTGTGGCGCGGGACTCGCCGCGCGTCTTGGGGAGGAGGAATAGCGATGGCGCACCTGTGGGAATGTAAAACGCAACCGCTTCCAATCATGCTGGACCTCCTGGGGCCTGTCGGCGAGACAACGGCGGCGCGATACATCCGCCTCAAACAGCTCTCGGATGTGACTGGGAAGCGTTTTTTTCGTCTTTGTCTCGACTACGAGAAGCAACGGGCCGCACACGAAAGCCACGTTGCCCCACTAGTCAAGCCCTATGCTAGAGGAACGCAGGCATGGGTACGCACGCTTCCGACCTATAGATACAGGTAAAATTCAAATAGAGTGAGAGTGTAACGGGTCTGCCTCTTAAAGGGGAAGGCCCATGATCTTACGAAGGTATTGGAGGGGTTTCTGGGGAATATGGTACCGATAGAACGCACAAATAAACGCTAACGCTATGCGTCAGTAGCAAAAATAGGTACAAAGATTGACAGATACGCCATCTTTCCTCTATACTTTGCGCGTGCCTGTGCTTATTTTCTACTATCACTTTTACTCTAGCAAGCCGTTTTATCATTCTCTTTACTCTATGGGCTGCTAGATATAGAGGTGTCAATAAACACCAGTCTATACGCACAGAGAGGAAGAAACAAAACATGACATGTCCTCGTTGTAACTATGAATGGGATGTAAGCAAGAATCCCTGCCCGCGCTGTGGGCTTTTGGTGCGTTTACCTGGGCGTTTAGGAGCGCGTCCTCCCCTTGCGTCTGGAGAGGCGATGCCCGGTGGCCCACACTCCCCCGATGTGGCACATCCGCCCAAATCAGCATTCAATGCGACACCACCGATTGCACCACAAACACGCTTTGGACAACAGTCTGGTCGAATACCCTCGCTTAATAATCAGGAAAAAAACAGACCATCGAGCAATCCATTGCCACCGTTGACGCCGTATCCCCAGCGCCCTGCGCTAAACGAAAAGCGTGCCGATGAGATCGCGCGAGAAGCGAACGAGCGTTCACAGGCGGCGTTTTCTGGGAAACAAGACAAGGCTGATGCCGCGCCTTTTTTGAAGCCAATGCCAGACATGCCGCGCTCTACAACGCCACCTGCTCAACACTCTCCCGATAATCCTTTCCTGGCACGGCTTCAGAGAGATGATATGTTATATGAGAAGCCAATGCCAGCAACGCGCAATACACCGACTCCTGAGAGCGAGCTGGCACCGCCGCGCAACGTGCCACAGCGACCACAGGGGCAGCCACCTGTTCCCCGTCTAACGCGGTCAACTGAAAATCTGGCACCGGAGGTGCAACGTCCTGTTCGTTCCAGTCGGCTGGTGACGGACGCGCTGCACAAAGAAAGCAAGCAACCCGTTCCTCCGACTCCTCTTCTACCCACAGATCTCGCCACAACGCCGTCGTCACGCAGGAACACTCCGCAATTTGAGTTGCCACCGCTCACGTCTGGAACGTTGTTACGTGGTGGTCGCTACCGATTGCGTGAGCTACAGGGGCGGCAAGAGTGGCTGGAAGGCATTGTCGAAACAACATGGGCCGCGCAGGACGCGCAACGGTCAGGCTCTCAGGTCACAATCTCTGAACTTACAACTCCTGAGAGTCGTTCTATGACGATGCAGTCCATGTTACGCAACGCGACAATGGGATTGACCTCTATTGGAAGGCACGCACACATTCCGACGTTGTGGGATGCGTTCAGCGATCAGGGGCGGAGCTTCTTTGTCTTTGAGCCAACAGAAGGCGAGTCTATCGCGGCGCGAATGCACCATACCGGACGTGCTTTGCCTGAAGAAAACGTTATCGAGTGCTGCCTGCAAATAGCAGAGGTTTTAGAGATTTTAGCGCAGCAATCACCCCCGATGGTACATGGGCTGATTACTCCTGAGCACATCCTAATCGGACGGGCGAAAGCCGAGTATGTGCTTACCAATTTCTCTATTGTACTCGCGAGTGGGGCGACACAGTATATCACGGGTATTGATCGCTCGTTCCTTTCGGTCTATGCGTCCCCGGAATTCGCGCGGGGAGCTATAGATGGTCGTGCTGACCTGTACTCATTACTGGCAACGGCCTATCACGCGGTGACGGGCAGTATGCCCACGATCTCGGATGGCAGTATTCCCCAGGCGCAACGGCTCAACCCAACCGTCTCGCCCGCTTTTGATGCGATACTCTCACGGGGTCTGCATACTACGCAAACGGAACGCTATCAGCGTTTGTCTGAACTCAGGCAGGACTTGCTGGCGATAAATTCTGTCAATGGAAGTGTTGTGGTACGAAGTAGCACACCTGCTCCACTGGAGCCGCCCAACCCTGAGCGAACTACTCCGCGACAGGTTGCGCGTTCACCATTGCCCAAGCAAACAGGTGACACTCTTTCGCAGATACTTCCTTCAATGCTCGCGTCAGGCATACAACAGGATGAGCAGGAACAGAAGCTACTTTTGCCGCGACCAGAGGACCTTGAGTCGATGCCTCAGCAAAACGATGCCCGACAAGCTATGTTCTGGCTTATGGGCATCTTGCTTTGTCTGATAGTCATAGTCATTGTGAGCCGAGGCATAGCGTAGAGGTAAGAGAGCATGACAGGTGCGAGCCGCTGTCACTACTATGTGACGCGTGTCACCCCTTGCGTGGCGTGCGGAGCCATGCTATGTCCCTGCCATGTTTCCAAGTCCGCGCGTCATGCCTTCAGCTATACTTTCGTGCCTACGTGAACGGCGACAATGCCGCCGCTCAAGCGGTAAAAGCGTACATCTTTCCAGCCGACCTCTTCCATCATTGTTTGTAGCACAGGTGCTTTGGGAAAGTTCGTCAGTGAATTGGGAAGGTAGTTGTACTCTTCAAACGCTTTACCGATAATTGTGCCGAACAGGGGCGCGAGCTTATAAAAGTAAAAGTAGAAGAGAGAACCAAAAATTTTGCCGGGAGGATGACTGATTTCAAGGCAGACCACACGCCCACCGGGACGCACCACGCGCAGCATCTCACGAAAGCCCTGGCGAATATCGGTTAAGTTACGCACGGTGAAGGCCGAGCAGCAGCCATCGACACTATTGTCGGGAAGCGCGATATTCTCAGCATCGCCCACACGCAACTCGATCCTCTCCTGTAGCCCTAATTTTTCCATCTTGGTGCGTCCAAGCGCAAGCATCTCTGGCGTGATATCCATGCCAATCATATGCGTTCCGGGGCCAGAGGAGCGGATGACTTCGATAGAAAGATCACCCGTTCCTGCTCCCAGGTCAAGCCCTGTTTCTCCAGTTCCAAGCGCGAGATAATGGGCCGCACGCTTACGCCAGTAGCCATCAAGCCCCAGACTCATAAGCTTGTTCATTGGATCATAGACTCGTGCGATACGACCAAACAGACGTTGCACGTAAGGCTTTTTCCCGCCTGTCTTACGAAATTTTTCTTCTAACGATAGCTTTGCGCTCATAATGATTTCCTATAGACTTTTATATATGGGAACGCGCGTAGTAATACCTACGCGCGTCCTTTACTTTTTGCGTGACACGACAAACTCGATAAGTTCATCCAGAACATCACGATCAGGAGAAGCGGGAAAGTGGTACAACGCTTCTCGTGCCTTGTTGCCATACGCATGGGCATCTATTAATGCTCGTTTCACGCCGTACCCGTGTACAACCCAATCTACAACCGAGCGGATATCTTCCTCATTTTTCTGCGCGTCATTGAGCAAGAAGTTCACCTGTTGCTGGTGTCCATTTTGTGGCTTTTCCTGTAATGCATAGATGAGGGGAAGCGTTACCATGCCTTGCCGCAGGTCGTTGCCTGCTGGCTTGCCGATGGTTGACTGATCTTCTGTATAGTCGAGTACGTCGTCGATAATCTGGAACGCGACCCCAAGATTCATGCCATAGTCGTGCAGCAACTGTATCTCGGCGTCTGACGCTCCGCTCACGATGGCCCCCCCTTTGCTACATGCAGCGATGAGGCAGGCCGTCTTATGTTTGGTTTTCTCGTAGTAGGTCTCGGTTGTGAGATCAACAAAGCCTGCGGTCATCATCTCCATGATGGTGCCTTCGCAGACAGTCGCGACTGTTTCCGCGAACAGACGGTCAATACGGCTATCATTGAGGTCAGCGATCAAGCCTGATGTTTTCGCGAAGTAGTAGTCGCCGAGAAGAATCGCGATTTTATCGCCCCAGAGAGAGTTTACGGTTGGGTGTCCCCGTCGCGTCTTCGCCTCATCGACGATATCATCGTGAATCAAGCTTGCGAGATGTACCATCTCGAAGGCAACACTCAGGGGAACAAGCTTCTCAATATTATAGGTGTTCAATTTTCCTGCAAGCAGGGTGAGTGCCGTTCTTAGCCGTTTTCCTGGCGATTCAATTGCGTGCATTGAAGCAGAATTGAGGATGTCGAGTCCAGAGGTTGCTCGGTCCTGAAAGACTACATCTAC
>JBBQVS010000136.1:0-4662 GCA_038211295.1 Ktedonobacterales bacterium
GCCGTTTGTGTGCCTCAAGACGCTCTACATGTTTTTGTTTGAGGCAAGCGACCACAAATGGGAGCCGCCCGACGTTGAAATCTACTTCATGCACTGCGTCGATGACGCGGAAGCCGAGGGTATCTTTAAGAAGTTTCTGGAAGGGCCGACGAAGGGGCAGGTCTCCATTCGCTTTGAAGCATGTCCGCGAGGCTATCAGCTTGCCACGCGCTTTCTTGCGGGCAAGCGCGTTGTGCCAGAATTTAATCCGATATTTGATGTAAAGTAGAGAGAACTGGCGTTGGCATTCTTGACAATTTGGGGTATACTTGCCCTAACAAAGGAACAGAGAACTACCTCGCTACCAAACAAACACAAGGCAGGCAGGAAGCAGCACTCATGTGCGTTTAGATAGACGTTGCATTCGAGCGGGCAGGAGAAAAACAAGAATGTCGCTGATAAACATGGCGAAACGCGAAATCAATTGTAAAATTGTCTATTATGGTATTGGTTTATGCGGGAAAACCACTAATTTGCACTATATACATCAGGCCGTAAATCCGCAAGACGTCGGCGATATGGTTTCTATCGATACAGAAACGGAGCGCACCCTGTACTTTGACCTGCTTCCCCTCGAACTGGGCAAAGTACACGGCTTCCAGATTCGTTTTCAACTCTACACCGTCCCAGGTCAGATTCTCTATCAGCAGACGCGTATTTCTGTTCTCAAAGGGGCCGATTGCGTTATTTTCGTGGCGGACTCGCAGGCCAGCAAGCTACAGGAAAACATTGAGTGTTGGAACGAACTACAAGAGCAACTACGCCGCATGAACAAGGACATCGCGGACTTCCCGCTTGTCATGCAATGGAACAAGCGCGACCTACCCGATGTCTTACCAACCTCGGTTCTCGAAAAATACCTCAACCCACATCGCGTTCCCAGCTTCGAGGGAGTCGCGGTAAGCGGCAATGGTGTTATCGAATCGCTGCGTGTGGGCGTCAACTCGACATTGCAGAGGCTCGAACGTATCTAGCAACCGTTTTGCGGCAGGCAGTACAGGCAATGGATGGGTGAGTATATTAAACGTAGAGTGGGTAGTGCAACGAACACGTTCCGCATCTTCTGCTCTCTATGAAGGAAACATATGGAAACTATACGTGTCATTGTTATTGACGAGCAACCCCTTTTCCGCGCCGGCATTCGCGCTACGCTGGAGAGCATGGGCGATTGCCAGATCGTTGGGGAGTCTGTGGATATGGCAGAAGTGCTTGAGCTGGCCCGCGTCCACAATCCGGACGTTGCCCTGATCGACACAGGTCTGCTGGCTTCTGACCCGCTTGAGATTGCACGCCAGGCGCGTCACCTTGTGCCACGCATGGCTATTATTATGCTTACTCCCTCAGAGGATGAGGAGCGTTTATTTCAGTCAATCAAAGTTGGGGCGGCGGCGTATTACACGCGCAACATCACACCAGACAACTTGATGGATGCCGTTCGCAAGGTAAGCAATGGCGAATACTTGATTCAAGACGATGTGCTCTCCAAGCCTCAGCTTGCCAGTCGGGTGCTCAAATCGTTCCGCGAGTTGACCGTAGAAGAGGAAGAGAGCGAGGCGAAAGACCTGTATTCGCCACTTTCTACCCGTGAGGTTGAGATACTTGATTACATAGCACGTGGCAATAGTAATAAAGAGATCGCGAAATCACTTAAAATCAGCGACCAAACGGTGAAGAATCATATTACCTCCATTCTCAAAAAACTCTCGGTCAATGATCGTACCGCCGCCGTCGTCCATGCTTTACGGCATGGGTGGATTAAAATGCACAACGAATAAGCACTTTCGCTAGCCTATTAGTACCAATTTCAAAGCTGTGAAAAGGACTATTTGGGGACATCAGAAGGCAGCAATGAGACGATGCTTGTTTCATTGCTGCCTTCTGATGTCGGCTTAAAACAGGCTTTATGACGTATCGTGTTGCCTCTTTTTTGTTGAAACGATATACTGTGATTGAGAGGTAAAATTGTACTTTTTTTTGCTTCTGCTGAGAAGAAAGGAAATCTTTTTCTGTGAAAGTTTATGGTCGTATGACGGTATTTCCCGTGATGCCCCCGCGTATCAACCGTCTTTATGAACTCGCCTATAATCTCTGGTGGAGCTGGCGTCCAGAAGCACGACTTCTGTATAGCACGCTTGACCCGGTGCTCTGGGAAAGCGTAGGGCATAATCCGGTACGTTTCCTGAGCGAAATAGACCCCCGACTGCTGGAAAAAGCGGCTAGCAATCCCGAATATTTGCAGCGTTTCGACAGCGTGTTACATGACCTCGATTCCTACATGAATCCACGCGCCGACGATACATGGTTCTCCAGTACCTATCCTGAACTAACGGACAAAGTTATCGCGTATTTCTCCGCAGAGTTTGGCCTGCATGAGTCGCTGCCGATCTATTCCGGCGGTCTCGGCATTCTCTCTGGCGATCACTGCAAAGAGGCAAGTGACCTCGGTCTGCCGTTTGTTGGCGTTGGTTTCTTGTATCCGCAGGGGTATTTTCAGCAGCGCGTGACGCGAGAAGGCGTGCAGGAAGCAACCTATGACAAGCTACATTTTTCAGAGGCTCCCGCGACTCCCGCCACCGGCCCCGATGGTAGCGAGATTATAATTACTGTTGACTTGCCCGGACGCCGTATCTACGCGAAGGTCTGGAAGCTACAAGTCGGGCGCATTCCCCTGTACCTCATGGATACAGACGTGGCACCAAACGCACCACATGACCGCGAGCTTTCCGCGCGTCTCTATTCAGGCGATCACGAAATGCGTATCTCGCAAGAGATCGTGCTGGGCATCGGTGGTGTACGCACACTACGCGCTCTGGGTATCGCTCCCTCAGCCTGGCATCTCAACGAAGGACACGCCGCGTTTTTGAACTTAGAACGCTGCCGTGAGCTTGTGGTAACTGGCCTGAGTTTCAACGAGGCTCGCGAAGCTATTGCCGCGAACTCGCTGTTCACAACTCACACACCCGTACCTGCTGGCAATGATGCATTCAGTTACGAGCTTATCGACAAATACTTTGGCAGCTACTGGGGACAATTAGGGTTGAGTCGTGACCAATTTATGGCGGTTGCACACGAAGAGCACGGCTGGGATTCAACCTATGGTATGACGGTACTCGCGCTCAAACTTACAGGACAGCATAATGGCGTGAGCGCATTGCATGGCGAGGTTTCGCGCAAGATGTGGCAATTCCTGTGGCCCGGTGCCGAGGTTGACGAGGTGCCAATCGGCTCCGTTACCAACGGTATTCATACTTTTTCCTGGGTCGCACCAGAAATTAACGAACTCTTCCGACGCTACCTCGACAAAGATTGGGGCCGCTATGTGGACGACCAGAACTTCTGGGATACTCACATCGATGCTATCCCCGATGCCGAGCTATGGAAGGCGCACGCGCTACGCAAAGAAGCACTCATCACCTACGCTCGCAATCGCTTAAAGCAGCAACATTTGCGCCTGGGCGAAGGGTCATTACAGATCGCTGAATTTGACCGTTTGCTTGATCCACATGCGTTGACTATCGGCTTTGCACGCCGCTTCGCCACATATAAACGTGCTAACTTGCTCTTCCGTGATATAGAGCGTCTCAAGCGCATTTTGAACGATCCTAAACGGCCTGTGCAGATCATTTACGCAGGAAAAGCTCATCCGGCAGACAATCCCGGCAAGGAACTGATTCAGCAAGTGTACAAGTTGTCGCGCACTGAAGAATTCAAGGGCAAGATTGTCTTTCTTGAGAACTACGATATCGATATGGCCCGTTATCTGGTTTCTGGCACGGATGTATGGTTGAACAACCCCATTCGCCCCTATGAGGCAAGCGGCACCAGTGGTCAGAAGGCCGCCCTCAATGGACAACCCAATTGTAGTATTCTCGATGGCTGGTGGGTCGAGGGCTACAATGGCAAAAACGGCTGGGCAATTGGCGAGGAGCGCGAATATCACGATCAAGATGCACAAGCTGAAGCCGACAGCATCTCACTGTATCGCCTGCTCGAAGAGGAGATCGTCCCAACCTTCTTTGCACATGACGCACACGGTATCCCGCACACCTGGATTGGCTATATGAAAGAAGCTATTCGGACATGTGCACCTGAGTTCAGTATGCGCCGTATGGTCAAAGACTATACAAATAAATACTACGTTCCCGAAATGCGGCAGAGCCAGCTGGTGGAGCAAAACCACTACGAATCTGCTCGCACATTGGCTACATGGAAAGAACATGTTCGCGGTGGATGGGACAAATTAGAACTCTACATTGAGGGGCAACGTGACGGGCAACTCAGTCTTGGCGAAGGCATCGACGTGAAGGCATGGGTGCGTGCGGACACGTTGACAGTTGAAGACCTGAGCGTCGAACTCGTGTATGGTGAGGCCAACGATGAAAGCGTTCTGGCACAACACACCGTTCCAATGAGCTTTACTAAGCGCGAACTGGATGGCTCCTATCGCTATGACGCAAAGCTCAAACCAGCCGAGAGCGGTAGCATTGCCTACAACGTCCGCGTTGTGCCAACTCATAGCGGCTTAACCGAAAAGTACGAAATGGGACTGATTCGCTGGGCGTAGAGGATTGATAAAGAGAGTGAGTAGTGATGTAGCGCAGAGACTCCGCCGGAGTCTCTGCG
>JBBQVS010000137.1:0-4644 GCA_038211295.1 Ktedonobacterales bacterium
GCTTAAACAAGAGCATACAAGATGCTGGCTGGAATATGTTTGTGAGCATGTGTACCTACAAGGCAGAATGCGCCGGGAGAGAAGTGCTGACAGTCAACCCCAGATATACCAGTCAAGTATGCTCAGGTTGTGGCACGATCCGCAAGAAAACGCTTGAAGAGCGGTGGCACTCCTGCGAGTGCGGGTGTGAACTAGATCGTGACCACAACGCTGCAATCAACATCCTACGGCTTGGAAGAAGCCAACGTATCCCTCCAGCGCGTGCATCGTTGGAGTCATGCGTGAAGTACCCCATGTCTTTAGACATGGGGTACTTCACGCATGGGGAGTTGTCACGGTGAGTTCTATGATAATTGGGCCAGCAGGTCATTCAGGCGGTTGACGAAGCGTACTGGGTCTTCCAGTTGCTCGCCCGCGCTGAGAATGGACTGATCGAGCAGCACAAAGGCCCAATCGCTGAAGCGTTGCTCGTCTTGCACTTCTTTGAGCTTGCGAACAATCGCGTGAGCTGGGTTGATTTCCAGAATGGGTTTGGTATTGGGAATGGCCTGCCCGACTGATTTGAGTAAGCGTTGCAGGTTCGGGTCGATGTCATACGCGCCGACGACCAGACACGCGGGCGAGGTGGTCAGACGCGAGGTGACGCGCACATCTTTTACCTTGTCGCTGAGGACTTTTTTGAGCCGTTCCGTCAGGTCTTGCGACTCGGTAACGGCTTTTTGCTGCTCCTCTTTCTCCTGTGCGTCCTCCATGGTGCTCAGGTCAATCTCACCCTTTGAGATGGATTGGAGTTGTTTGCCTTCATACTCGACGAGTTCCGCGCCAAGCACGTAGTCAATCGGCTCAGAGAGCAACAAGACCTCGATCTCTTTTTTCTTGAAAATCTCCAGAAGCGGGCTTTCTTTCGCCGCCGCGAAGGTTTCCGCCGTGAGATAGTAAATCTTGTCCTGTCCCTCTTTCATGCGGCTTATATAATCCTGAAACGAAACGTCTTGCGTCTCGGATGAGGTGAGAGTTGAGGAGAAACGGAGGAGTTTCGCCAGCGTCTCTTTGTTGGTAGAGTCCTCTGGAATACCTTCTTTGAGGGCGCGTCCGAACTCTTTCCAGAAGGTCTGGTACTTCTCTGGCTCGTTCTTCATGAGATCGGAGAGCATGCTTAGCACTTTTTTCGTCGCGTTTGAGCGAATCGTATCGAGTATTTTGTTTTGCTGCAAGATTTCGCGAGACACGTTCAGGGGGAGGTCGCTTGAGTCGATGACGCCACGCACGAAGCGCAGGTAGCTGGGCATCAGCTTCTCGGCGTCGTCCATGATGAAGACGCGGCGGACGTAGAGCTTGACGCCATGGCGTCGCTCGCGACTCCACAGGTCGAAGGGTGCGCGTGCGGGAATGTACAGCAGCAGGGTGTACTCGTAGTTGCCTTCCATACGGCTATGCACATAGGCCAGTGGGTTCTCAAAATCGTGTGAGACGTGTTTGTAAAACTCGTTGTAGTCTTCGGGTGTGATCTCGCTCTTGGAACGCGCCCACAATGCTGATGCCTGGTTGACGCGCTCCTCTTGCGGCTCTTGTTCCTCTGGTTCTGCTCCCTCTGGCTTTTCCTCATCGTCCTCAAGGTCACGCGCCATACTTTCGCTCTGCATCAGAATGGGGATGGTGATGTGGTCGGAGTAGGTGCGGATAATGGAGCGCAGACGCGAGCCGCTCAGTAGTTCGTCTTCGCCTTCACGCAGATGCAGCGTAACCTCTGTGCCGCGTCCGAGGTGTTCGATGTTTTCAAGCGTGTAGCTGCCGCGTCCATCGGACTCCCAGCGCACGCCGTGTTCGACTGCCAGGCCCGCGTGACGTGTGGTCAGCGTTACCTGATCTGCCACGACAAACGAGGAGTAGAAGCCAACGCCAAACTGTCCAATCAGGTTCGCGTCCCGTTTCTGGTCGCCTGTGAGCGATTGGAAAAACTCGCGAGTGCCGGACTTCGCAATCGTGCCGATATGTTCTACGACCTCATCGCGCGTCATGCCGACGCCATTGTCGGCGATGGTGATGGTTCGCGCGTCTTTGTCGAACGTGACGCGAATATGCATATCGGGATCGTTTTCCGCGAGTGCCTGATCTGAGAGCATATTGAAGCGTAGATGGTCAATCGCATCCGACGCGTTCGAGATCAGTTCACGCAAAAATATGTCTTTGTTACTGTAAAGCGAATGAATCATTAAATCAAGCAGTTGCGTAACCTCTGCTTGAAAGCTCAGATTTTCTTTCTGTGCCTCAACAACCATGTTGTCCTCCGAAAATCAGGAGACCGCGAAAGTCTCCTGTGTTTTATCATTAAGTCCCCTTAACTGTATCAAATTCTCTCGTGTTTTACAACCTCTTCAGGAGGGAGCAATCTTCCAGCTATGCGGGAGCAATTCTAACGTTCCTCTAACACTCCACATACGTGATTCTAACGCAACGTGTGTCATACTTACTCATGGGGGCTAAGAAGCCAGGGAAATACCAGAGGCAAGAGGACATGTACGCATCACACAACAAGCATTTGCCATTACCGTATAGCATGGACACAAGCACGTCGAAAACGTCGCGTGTTCGTTGTGCGAACTGCGATATCGAAATCCTCTGGCCCGCGACTGTTGTACAGGAGAAAGCTTACTGCTGTACAGGGTGCGCTGTCGGTGGCCCCTGCAACTGCGATTACTCATTGTACCGCTCGGTGTATATCTCAGGAGTCATTCACTACCGCATTGAGCGCGAGCATGAGCGATAGTACTCATCACTTGTTCTAGGATAGACACAAAAAGGAGCACATCGTGGCAAAAATTCGTCCTGTTGGAGACCGCGTGGTCGTCAAGCCAGCAGCAAAAGAAGAAACCACCAAGAGTGGCATCGTTCTGCCTGATACAGCGAAAGAGAAGCCTCAGGAAGGCACCGTTATCGCTGTTGGAAGCGGACGTTTGCTGGACAATGGAGACCGCTCCCCACTTGATGTACATGAGGGAGACCGCGTACTCTTCGCCAAGTATGGCGGCACAGAGTTCAAGTTGGAGAACGAAGAGTACCTCGTACTGAAAGAAAATGATATTCTCGCCATCCTCGGTTAAGCGTTTTCCCACTTGTGAGTGGGCGTTTTGTGAGTGTGTGAGAAGGTTCAAGGAGATAAAGCAAACATGGCAAAGCAATTAGTATTTGATGAAGAGGCGCGTCGCGCCCTTAAACGGGGTATTGACATTCTGGCAGGTGCCGTCAAGTCTACTCTCGGCCCAAAGGGTCGCAACGTCGCGCTTGACAAAAAATTTGGCGCACCGAGCATCACGCATGATGGTGTGACGGTTGCGAAAGAGATTCAGCTTGAAGACCCATTTGAGAACATGGGCGCACAACTGCTCAAGGAAGCCGCCACCAAGACCAACGATGTTGCGGGCGATGGTACGACCACCGCAACCGTGCTGGCGCAGGCCATTGTCAACGAGGGCTTGAAGAATCTCGCCGCGGGTGCCAATCCCATGCAGTTGAAGCAGGGGATTGATCGCGGCACAGAGGCCGTTGTCGCGTATCTTCGCAAGTCCGCCATTCCTGTTGAGGGTCAGAAGGAGATCGCGCAGATCGCCACCGTCTCCGCGGCAGATGAGCAGATTGGACAGCTTATCGCCGAGGTTATGGATCGCGTTGGGAAAGATGGTGTCATCACTGTCGAAGAGTCACGCGGCATCAACTTCGAGACTGAGTATGTCGAGGGTATGCAGATCGATAAGGGCTACATCTCTCCCTACTTCGCGACCAACACCGAGAAGATGGAAGCCTCGCTTGAGAGTCCCTATATCCTCATCACCGACAAGAAGATCAGCGCGATTGAAGACATCCTGCCTGTCGTCGAGAAGATGGTTCAGCAGGGCAAGCGTGAAATCGTCATCATCGCGGAAGACGTTGACGGTGCGGCATTGGCGACACTCGTAGTCAACAAACTGCGTGGTATCTTGAACGTGCTCGCGGTCAAAGCTCCCGGCTTTGGTGATCGCCGTAAAGAGATGCTACGCGACATCGCGGTGCTTACAGGGGCGACGGTTATCAGCGAAGAGATGGGCCGCCGTTTGGATAGCGCGACACTGGAAGATCTCGGTTCCGCGCGTCTGGTGATTGCCCGCAAGGAAGACACCACGATTGTTGAGGGACATGGTGAGAGCGCGGACATTCAGGGGCGAATCCGTCAGATCAAGGCACAGATTGACGAGACGACCAGCGATTATGACCGCGAGAAGCTGCAAGAGCGTCTTGCCAAGTTGTCTGGCGGCGTCGCGCTCATCAAGGTTGGAGCAGGCACCGAAGTCGAGTTGAAGTACCGCAAGACGCGTGTCGAGGATGCGCTTTCCGCCACCCGCGCGGGTGTCGAAGAGGGTATCGTCCCTGGCGGCGGTGTCGCGCTCATCAACGCGATTGAGGCACTTGATGGCTTGAACCTCACAGGGGATGCAGCGACAGGGGCGAACATTTTGCGTCGCGCACTCGAAGAGCCACTGCGTCAGCTTGCCGTGAACGGTGGGCGTGATGGTTCCGTCGTTGTCGAGGGTGTCCGCCGCGCTCAGCGTGAGCATGGCAACAACAAGAATATTGGTTACAACGTGCTCAACGACACCTTTGTTGACATGG
>JBBQVS010000138.1:0-4465 GCA_038211295.1 Ktedonobacterales bacterium
ACTCTGTAATACCTAATTGTTATGCCATGTTGATCTGATCTAGCAAGTCCCATGCCTGTTGTTCTATCACAGCCAAGCTATAGCGGTGTGCCTGTGCAATGACCTCTTCGAGCAGAGTACGGGCGGAGGGTGTGTTGCCCAGGAGCAAATGGGCATGAGCAAGGGCAAGATGCGCTTTTGTGTAGGTTTCCGCGTCCAGTCCCGGCAGGGCAAGAGTGCGAGTGATGTTGCGCGTGGCGCGACTAAGCAAGAGCGTGGAGTGCGGGGAATGCTGTTGCGCTTGCAGGATACGCACTCTCGCGAGCGCGAGTAACGCGTTTCCAATGCACAGCGCGTTGTTTATGTCACGCCCGACACGAAATGCCCGCAGGATACAGGGAACCGCCTCGATGGAGTGCTGTTGAGCTTGCAGAATTACCGCGAGTTCGGCATTCCAGATGCTGATATATTTGCGATCCTGAAACTGCTCCGCTAGTACAAGGGCGCGTGTGTACCAGTTTCCAGCTTCTGCCATGTTGCCACGACAGGCCGCGAGTTGCCCCAGGTTGCTGCACACAACTGAAGTGATGGGGCCATCGCCAATATATTCCGCGATAGCAAGCGAGCGTTCAAACGCGTTCTGCGCCGCCACATACTCTCCTTTTTTCAGCGAGATGTAGCCGATATTACAGGAAGCATTGGCGATTTCGCGTTTCTGCTCGCGTTTCTCGAAGAGAGTAAGAGCGGCAGAGAGGTGAGCAAGGGCGTCATTGAGCTTCCCCATATTGTTGTAAATCGTTCCCAGCAACATGTAGATGCGTCCCAAATCGTTCGAGTCTCCGTTGAGGGTGCGCTGTGTGCGGGTGAGCGGCACATCGTCCTGTTGCGTGTAAGGTTGAGGCGTATGTTGAGCGTCGGCCTCTTGAAAGAGAGATAATGCCTGTCTTACCACGTCTAGAGCCTCGGTGTGTTGCCCCTGTTGCGCGAGTGCGCCACCTTGCAGGGTACGCAGACGCGCACAGGCAAAGCCGGTGACAACCCGCGCTGTTTGGAGAATATCTTCGCCCCGATTGTAGTATTCCTGTGATCGCTCGCTCTCGCCCAGGTACAGCCATGCGCGTCCAATCTCGCCCCAGAGCAGCGCGAGCATCTGGGCCTCTTGCACGTTCGGCTCCACGCCCCGCAGTTCCTCTACACGAAGCGCGTAGACGCTCTCCAGAAAGATACGTGCCTCTAAAAAGTTGCCCTGTACAAGAATGCTTTCAGCCAGCCGCTCGGTCAGGGGCGCGAGATGGGCAGGGGCGTTCATGAGCGCGACCTTTGTGGAACCCAGGCGTGTGGCCTCTTTTGCCTTCTCAAGGGCCAGACGATAGTAGCGTTCGGCCTCCGAATAAGCCAACAACAGATACGCGTGATTGCCCGCGACCTCGGCATAGTGGGCAACGTGTACGGGGTCGGCCCCCCCGTATTGCAGGTGATGCGCGATGGTTGGGGCAACCTCCGCCTCGCGTCCACGATGCGTTCGCAGCAAAATGTCGGCGACGCGGCGATGTATCTGCTTACGACGCGTACCCGAAATGTTGTCATACAGGTGCGTAACCATAAGTGGATGCCAGAATGAGTACGTGACACGGCTTCCTGTCCCCTCTTCGGTCAAAACGCTAGCCGTCATCGCCTCTTCAAGCAAGTCGAACAGCGTGTCTTCATCGTTTTTCGCGCCATTTTGTTTAGTTTCCAGTGCCTGAATCAGCGAAAACTCAAACGAGTTGCCAAGCACAGACGCGCTTCTCAGCATGTTGCGGCACTCTTCGCTCAAGCTGTTCATACGCGAGTCGAGGGCGGCGGAGATACTATCAGGCAGGCGCGGCGGTCTTGTGCGTGCCAGTTCTTCCGCGAAAAAGGGGTTGCCACCCGATTGTCGTAAAATGCGTTCGATATCGGGTTGAGCAAGTGGGCCGATGAGTTGCGCGATCTCTTCGGGAGTAAGCGGTTCGAGCGGAATGGGAGTGACGGTATGTTCGCGCTGCATATGATCCATCAATTTTGCCAGTGAAGGCTGCCGCTCGGTTGCGCGACAGGTCGCCAGTAGCAGAATAGGGCTTCCATAGACGTGCCGCGCGAGATAACTGAACAGTTCGCAGCTATTGCCATCGGCCCATTGCAGGTCGTCCAGCACGACAAGCACGGGTTTCTTGTGTCCAATCGTGGTAAGCAGAGTGCTAACCGCCTCGCGCAGGCGTAGCTGTTCCTGCTCTGGCTCGACGGGTGTGCGGGCGGTGCGTCCGCGTTGGGAGACCCAGAGGTCGGGGAGAATCGTTTGTAGGGACCAGTTCATGACATCTTGCTCAACAGTGAAGCCGAGGAAAGGTTGCGTGGGGTCTGCTCCCAGCGGCAGATGCGAGGTTGGAGGCAAGACTTGTGCGAGCGTAGCCGAGGTGCCACCCACTTTTTTTCCGAGAAGGGCGGGCGTAGTTTCGCTCTCAAGGGCTTTACGCAGAATGTCGGTCCAGATGCGGTAGGGAATACCGCTCTCTTGCGAATAGGCACGTCCCCACAGGACAGTCCAGCCACGCGATTGCGCGTCACGCCCCAGCTCTTCGGCGAGCCGCGTCTTGCCAATACCCGGCTCGCCCAGTAGCACGGTACACTGTGAGGTACGTTGTGTATCCAGAGGGAGGTCGGTGTACTTCTTGTGCGAGACGGTGCTTGTCCGTAGCTGCTCAACTTCGTAGAGAAGATTGTAGAGCGTCTCGCGTTCCTTTTCGCGCCCAATCAGTGGAGTGCGGTGAAAGCGGCCCGTGGGCAACGCAACCGCGCTGGGCAGGAGTTCTACCGCTAGCGGCGGGTCGGACGCGGTTTCAACAAACGGCAATGCTTCAACGGGCAGCGTCCTGCCCACATAGGTTCGTTTGATACGCCCATTGATCGTCTGATAGGCATACCAGTAGGGGCCATGCCCAATTCCTTCGCGGCACTTTTTGCAGCGCGTTTTACCGCAAAAGCTTATCTGCTGGTAGTACGAAATGCCACCATCCATAATAGTATTCTCCCTTGTGCATCACGCACACGAAACACGCGCCAATCGCTGACACCTTGCTCTCGTCGCCGCCGTTGCTCTCCTGCCACAAGATAATACCATAGTATTTGCGAATCATCTACTTCTGTAAGGAACGTTTCTGAACAGGAACCTGCGCGGACACGCGGTGTTTGTCGATGATAAGAGAAAGAAGATAAGAGAGGGGAACAGCGACAAGCCTCATACGTTTGTGAAGAAAGAGAACATGTAGTTATGAATGGACGTTCACACATGGCGGTCAACGCGCTCTCGGCGGTAACGCTCAATAGCATGTTTCATACCGTTGGGGCCGCGTATACGTGGCGGCAAGTGACGACGTTGCTGGCAAGCACGCAGGTTGTGCACACGCTGCTCTCGCCATTGCTCCTGTATAAGCTTACCTATTATGTGCTTGTGGTGCTTTGCGCTCGTCTGCCCGATGTGGATCGCAAGTATGGGCGGGTGCTTGGCGGGCATCGCGGCTTTACACATAGTTGTCTGGGTATCTTGCTACTATGTCTGTTTTTTGCTACTATTATAACAAGCTTACCGCTTTTATTTGTTCTAGCTGGAATGCGGATACAGCCAGTATTTTTGGAAGAGGTAAAAGTGATGTGCGAAGCGGTGCTTACGGGTTGGGTGCTACACATTAGCGCGGACGCTCTGACCAGAGGTGGCGTACCACTTCTCTGGCCCGCGCCTACGCGTTATGGCTTCCCGCCAAAGTCGCTCTGGCGTTTCAAGGTCGGGACGATCTGGGAGGATATGCTCCTGTGGACAGTCATCTTTGGCGTGGGCTTTGGCATTGGCACGGGCGTGCTTGGTGTGTAGCAATTGGGAGTTTTTCCATTAGTCCTATAATTTTCTGTACATATTGACAGAAAGCCATTAGTCTTATGTATAATTACGACGAAACCCATTTTATGAAAAGAGAAAAATATGTCGAGACATGTGTTAGTGGTGGAAAATGAGACAGCCATTCAGGATGTCTTGTGCTCTATTTTAGAGCTTGCGGACTGTGACGTTGAACGAGCAGCAGATGGCGCGATTGCCCTTGAGAAACTGGCTGCCACGCCGCCCGATTTAATCTTTCTTGATTTAATGATGCCAACTATGAATGGGACGGCTTTTGTACAAGAGATGCGCCGTCGCCAACTCTGTCCCACAACTCCTATTATTCTTGTTAGTGGCGATGTGCAGGTGCGCGAGCAGGCCCGAAATTTAGGTATGGATGTGTTTATAAGCAAGCCTTTTTCTGTCAATGATGTATTAGACGTTGTTTTTGCTCTGATCGGCGAACCAACAAACGTATGAGTGTATAGACCCAAGCCAGGTAACAAGTGACGCGGATGGCTCGGGATTTGAGGCCTCCCCGGCAAATGGTTGTGGGTGTGGGCAAAAATGTTAACCAAGGACGGGAAAATAAACGGG
>JBBQVS010000139.1:0-4069 GCA_038211295.1 Ktedonobacterales bacterium
TTGCTGAATTGATACGACGGGCAGTTGACTCCTTCTTAGCATGGGATGACCCTAGCTATAGCCCACACCCATCACGCCCCGAAAGGAACACCCTTATATCCCCTGCTTAGAAAGACAGGGGCTTTACGGGTCTCTCGGTAATTGAAACAGGTTCAGAACGCAATACTTTTGGCAATGAATCTTGAAATGAATTGAATAATGTACATCTACAAGTCTGTAGTGGACCTCAGACGTTGGAGAGTTCCCATTTCAATGGTGAAGATGGTAGACTCTCTGACAAGAGAGGTTTCATATGGGAAAGCACAAGCACTACGACGCAGAGTTGAAGACCAAAATCGTCTTGGAAGTGCTCAAAGGGCAACAATGTCTCGCTCAAATTTGTCGAGAGTAGGAGGTCAGTGCTGATTTCGTCTGCCACTGGCGCGACGTGTTCTTGGAACGTGCTCCTTAAGCTTTTGCTGACCCACGCAGCACAGGGAAGACGACAGGGGAGCAGGAGCGAATTGCCGAGTGAGAACGGATGGGAGGACGCCTCACTATGGAGTTGGATGCCTCAAAAAAAGCTTCCAAGTTGCTGCCCTCGCGCCCAATGAGCGGAGAGAAATCGTGAGGAGCTTGGCAGCAGCGTATCCCGTCCAAGTGCTCTGCGAGGTGGTGGATTCGCAGCCGAGCACGTATTCCTAGCAATCGCACAAGAGCGATGAACTGGACCTACGAGCGGCTTTGGAAGCGATTGCCGTCTAGTATCCACGTTCTGGGTCGCGTCGGCTCACCCAGGAGTTGCAGCGAGCAGACTGGTAGATCAATCGCAAACGCGTCTAGCGACTTATACAAGAGGAGAACGTGCTCGTGCAGGTGCGGCGCTATTGTCGCGCGACTACTAGCAAGCATGGCTCTGGACACTCTCCTACCCTGATCAAGCACTTCCCAGGCGTGAAGCCCGATCAAGTGTGGTGTGTGGATTTGACCGACATTGGCTTACCCAGGCAGTCATCTTGGATATGCAGATCAGTATGTCGGCGCGTGGCAGGCCAACGGAGAATGCCTTCGCAGAGTGATTTATGCGGATGCTTGAGGAAGAAGAAGTGCCGCTCAGCGAATAGGAGGATATTCCTGATGCAAGAGCGCATCTCAAACACTTTTTGGATCAAGTGTATCAGTCAAGAGGATTCATTCTTCCCTTGGCTATCTCACTCTTGCTGAGTTTGAAGCTCAGTGGAAGGCCGATTTGATTGAAACAAGTGACTCGTAATGTCTACAGATTTATGGGTCTACTACAACTTTGACACTATAGGGTTTCAATCTCAAACGAGAAGTCAGCACCCTGGCGACCACCGCGCAACTTTCCCCCAAATGTGGAAAGTTGCCTCCTTGTCTTTTGTCGATTTCGCGCTCTAACCCTGTTGTCGGTGCCGTATTCATCAGGCCGTGCAGTAAGTATACCCAACAAAAGCGCAAAAAAAGGAGAGGCCCACCGAGCTGGCCTATTACGTAACACACCGCTTCGTGCCTCGCAAAACGCCTCTCCTAACAAGCTGGAGACGTCGGGCCGCACACCAGCTGGGCCCGCTCAACCCCTATGGGATGAACAGATCGTCCAGATCACGTATCTTACGCTCGTTGGGCCAGACCTGTTTCATGTGCTGGGAGACCTCGTAGGCTTCGTTATAGCGGAGAAGTGAGTTCCTTTTTATTCCTGCGCCGGGGGCAGCTCGTCGAAAAGGGAGGGCTGCTTGCGTTGCTCGATCCGCTTCTGTTCCTCACGTTGGAGCTGTTGGATGCTTTTCTCAGGAGTGGGCAGGTCTTCAGGGAGGGTCGCACCCGTCTCGATGATGGTTTTTCGCACGGCTTGGCCCATTTCGTGATGCGTTCGGTTCGCTTCGTTCCTGTCGCGAATAGCCTCACGTTCGAGCTTCTGTTTCGTCAGACTGGCGCGAAAAATGTTGGCGGCAAGCTCATCGCTCTCCATGTGGTCAAGAATATCCTGACTCTTCTTGAGACCCTTACGCTGGTGAATGCCTCGCGCTCCTAGCCCGCCGTACAAGCCCTTATACCCGTGATCTTGAAAGACGGCAAAGTCACGCGGTTGAACCACGCCGGCATCGCGGGCGGTCTCAGCGAGCTGGGTGTTGTACACGTTCATCTGCCCACGGCGCAGGAGGCGCAGCTGGTCTTCTGGCAGTTCGACAAGCTCGTCGGCGATCTCTTGTCGGCGCGTCTGCATCGCAAAATAGGTCTGTCCGAGGGCAACGATGGGCTTCCCTGATGGATCAGCATTCTGTACAACGAGATAAGCACCATATCTTGAAAGCAGTACATCCTCTACTTCTCGTTTCGCGCCTTTGCCTGTGGAGATCATATGTCCCATGTGGGACATATGATCCGAGACAACTTGCCCGCTGGTTCTACATGCTTCCTCAGCTTTTGCGATCACGTTTAGAAACTTGTCAAATCGCGCATAGCCAAGCAGCTTTGAGAGTTCGCGTGCGCTCCAATGCTCGCCCAGTTCTTCATCAATGTGGCGGATCGCATCAAACGGTGATGATGTTGGAGTTTGCGGGTCTTTGTGGTTCATGCGGTTTGCCTCTTTTCTTCCCTGTACACTACTATCCTTTATGCAAACAAGTATACCTAAGAAAAGCGCAAAAAAAAAGAGCGACCCACTGACCTGGTGGGCCTCTCCTATTCTCGTATTTTCGTTTCAATCTCAATTGAGACGCCAGCCTCCTGGCAACGGCCGCAAAAATGGAAGGCGTTCCAACGGGGAAGGTTCTGTTTACTTCCGTGAGTCTGATCAGAAGTGGGTGGGGAGTATCACGCACAACGGGAAGCGGAAAGTCTTCTATGGGAAGACAAAAAAGGAGGCCCGCGATAAAATGAATGCGGCTCTTTATGAGCAACGAAAAGGAATGCTTATAGTATCTACGCAACAAACAGTAGCAGAGTACCTTGAATATTGGCTAAAAGTACACAAACAAAACATTCGCCCTCGAAGCCAAGAACGCTATAAAGAGATAGTCAGGTTACATTTAGTGCCTACAATTGGGAAAGTAAAGCTTGATAAACTTACCGCTCAACACCTCGATAGACTCTACACAAGCAAACTAGAAAGCGGCTTATCAGCCACAACTGTGGCTGCTATTCATAATTTCTTACATACAGCCCTAGACGGAGCAGTTCGTAGAGAAATGCTTTCACGAAATGTATGTGATCTTGTATCACCACCACGTAAGGTACATAAAGAGATTAAACCGCTTAATCCTGAGCAGATACGCAAGTTATTAGATGCTGCAAAAGGCCATCCAAACGAAGCTCTTTTTATGCTTGCACTTGCAACTGGGATGCGACGAGGTGAATTGTTAGGTCTCAAATGGCAAGATATTGATTTTAACCAAGGAATACTGCAAGTACAACGTACCCTTAGCCGTGTACCTACAACTATGATCAAGGAACTTGGTCAAAGCTATATAGAGTCTGAAACAAAAACAAGCCGAAGTCGTCGAGGTATTGTGCTTGCAGGTATAGCCCTTGACGCATTTAGACAACACAAGGCACAACAATTAGATGCAATGATAAATGCAGGCCCATTGTGGCAGTATAACGGCTACGTGTTTTGTTCTCCAACCGGAACATACCTTAGCCCTGGATACAATGCACTTGTACAATTAAAAATATTGTTGGAGAAAGCAGGGCTACCAAACATTCGTTTTCATGATCTGCGGCATAGTGCAGCGACGATGCTACTCACAATGGGTGTGCATCCAAAAGTTGTGCAAGAAATGCTGGGACATAGTGAAATCAGTATGACAATGGACACCTATTCACATGTCTTACCTACCATGCAAAGAGACGCTATAGACAAGCTGAACCAAGCCTATGCAGAGCAACTTAAAAAAGAGGATAAGGAGAAGCCACCACAAGAAGAAAGTGGTGATTTTGATACAAAAATGTAGCGTTGCTACATGATTGCTACATTTAGCCTAAAAATAGCAAAAAGAGAACCCGTTTAAAGCCGCTTGTGGTCTGACTTTAGACGGGTTATGGGAAACGAAAAGTGCCAAGGGACAGA
>JBBQVS010000140.1:0-4061 GCA_038211295.1 Ktedonobacterales bacterium
CATACTATCGAATAGCTTCAGAGTAAACGGGGAGACTCTTGCGGTCTCCCTGCGGACTTTACAATCATCCTCTCCCTACCTGCTCTTTTGTGATGCATGCCTATATATTGCATTGATATTTGCAAGGGGGTTTATACTGTATGTATGAATATGTTGATGTGCGGATACGAGGAGGAGAGAATATGAAATACCTACAGCCAGACAGTGAGACCCCAGAAGAATACACGCTACCATTATTGCGCTTGCCACAGGTGACGCCGGCGCAGGTTATCGCGAAGCGACAACACTATGAAGCACTTATGATGCAGGCACAGATATTGCCGAAAACACCCCCGTTTCTGCAAACCCCAGTGACTCCGCCTCATACAGAGTCATTGCCCCGCGCGGAGTCAGTAGAAACACAGCAGGCACTTCCCAGATACACGCAAACAGAACGAAGCAAGAACACACCATCAATGCAGGAGGTGATGTTTTCCACAACACCGCTGGACTTCTCACGTTCATTGCGGGCTGGTATTACCTATATTCCACCAACAATGAAACGGCATAAAGAGCCTGATATGACAGATGCGTTGATCGCGTGTGGCACATTGCTCTTTATTGGTCTCTTTCTCTTGTTACTACTCTACTATGTTAGCCTCTAATAACAGATTGGCCTTACCCACATGGTTGCGTCCCCAGCGTCTACCCTGATACAATAAAGAACAATTGATTGTGGTTGAACCAGACTCCAGAAGCACCGACTCGTGGCGAGCACATGTTTGAGTCGTTTGTGAGTAGAGCAGACGACTCGCCATCGAGGAGCTATCGAACGTTATGTAAGAAGCTATCTGAGCCAAACGCGCAAGCGTATTGACATTGACGGCTGGCTCCATCTCTTGTTCATCTATATCGCGGTAGGTGTACGTTTCTTACGCTGGCGTAGGCACCTCTGGCGTCGCATGTTTTATGGGGTGGAAAGTACACAAACGTCTATGAAACAAACGTTGCTCATTGTACGTCATGGGCAAACAGCCTGGAATGTCGAACACCGCCTCCCCGGTCAGCTTCCTGGGGTCGCGCTAAACGATAACGGACGACAGCAGGCAGCGCGACTCGCGGAAGCATTGACGGTGCTTCCCATTAGCGCGATTATCAGTAGTCCGCTTGAACGTGCTCATCACACAGCCGAGATTGTCGCGCAGGGACGCGATATTCCCATTCATCTTGAACCAGAGTTAATGGATACGAATATCGGAAACTGGGCCGGACAGGTCATTGAAGAGATAGCGAAAAGCGATCCCGCCTGGAAGTCCTACGTACACAATCCCACCGTTGCCCCCGAAGGTGTCGAGACCTTCCCACAGGTGCAACAACGGGTTGTCGCGGCAGTAGAACGTTGGCGGAAACAGGAAAACATCGGTTTCTATCCTGTATTTGTAGCCCACGCCGATGTAATAAAACTGCTGGTCGCGCACTATTCGGGTCTGGAAGCGGGAAAAGCAGGCGCGATTCATATAGATAACGCCTCGGTAAGCCTGATTGAGCTAGAGGACGAGCAACCACCACGCGTGGTCGCTATCGGCTGGAACCCAAATCCGGGTTGGCTCAAAGCTCCAACACCCGAAATATTGAAAAAGCCCGCACTCAGCGCAGAAGAAGGCGAACAGAAGACGTAATTTAGCAAATATCATACTATAAAAATAAATAAAACAAGTAGTGGGAAGGAAGACCCGCGCGGTTTTCCTCCTTGCTCCCTTGAAGAGATTTGGAAGGGAACACTAGCATGTTTGACCCACATGACCCTTATGAACGCTATTACTGGCACTATGAGTCTCGACGCCCGCTTTCGATGGCCCAGATTATCGCGTTACAAAGCGTTGATACGGAGACGGCGGGACTTATTTGGCTGCTGCTAGAGTGTGGCACGTCTCTTACCGTCGCTGGCCCAACAGACCCGCAACCCGGCGTCGGCAAAACAACGACACTTAACGCGCTTTTACAATTCTTACCCGAAGGCACCGCGCTTGTGTACATGTCTGGCATGTACGAGAATTTCGCGTTCACCCGTATTCCAGAGATTGACCCAACAACAACCTACGCTCTGTGTAACGAGGTGAGCGACCATCTTCCCATCTATATGTGGGGACGTATCGCACGTCGCTACCTAACCCTGCCCGAAAAAGGCTTTCACGTCGCGACAAGTGTTCACGCCGATACCATTGACGATGTTATGCATATGTACCACAACGAACTACACCTGAAGCCAGAGGAGATGCGACGACTTGGTCTGATTATCAATATCGGGCTGGTCGGACGAGCCTACCCTCCGCGTCGGCGCTGGTTTACCACACACTTTGTGCGCCCACTGCTTGATCCACAAAAACCTGACGCTGTTGTCCCCATTCCCATTTCACTCTGGAACGAGTTTGACGATACCTTTGAACATGCCGATCAGGCCACGCTTGACGAACTCGCTTCCTATGTCGGCGTAACACCACAGGAATTTACCAGTGCGCTGAAACTGCGAATTGACTGCTTGCGAGACATCTCACAGGGCAACGGCATCGCGTCACGCGAGATGTTCGAGGCGATCAACGCTCTACGCGCCAACGCTTCACAATCCTGATCCAAAAAGAAATAGAAATCCTTCATCCTGTGTTCTCTCTAGTGAACGAAAGAAAGGAGTACCTCATGCTGGGACAAAATACCTCTGTCGGCGCTGGACGCTGGCCCCGCATCTGTGCTGAACGTCGCTAATACTTCGAGAAGAGGAGCCTACCTGACATGTCGCATACTATCGCCATGCTCAGTGTCCACACGTCCCCGCTCGATAGCCCTGGACGCACAAAGGATGCTGGTGGCATGAATGTTTATATTCATCAACTTGCCCTAGAACTGGGTCTTCGTGGTGATACCGTTGATATCTTCACCCGCAGAACCGACAAACACACACCTTATGTCGTACAAATCGCGCCGAATGTGCGCGTTATTCATATTACAGCAGGCCCACAGGCGCACGTCCACAAAAACACACTTTTCCCCTTCCTGCCAATCTTTGCGGCTCATATAACAGCCTTCGCCACTATGGAAAGGCGTTTCTACGATGTTGTTCATAGCCACTACTGGCTCTCTAGTGTCGCGGCGGCGCAGCTTGCGCGTCACTGGGACATTCCACACGTTACGATGTTTCACACCCTTGCACGTCTCAAGCAACTCGCTAACCCCAACGAACAGGAGCCGCAGCAGCGTCTCGATATGGAACAATGCCTGGTGCAATCGGCTGATCGCGTCGTCGCGGCAACTATGGACGAACGTACTCAGATGATGCGCTATTGTGGCGCAAGCGGAAGCCGCATCGAGGTTGTACCCTGTGGCGTTGATCTGGTACTGTTCGTACCGCAAGAGCAAAAGACTGCGCGGAAAAAGTTTGGCCTGGATCAAAAATTGCCCGTGTTGCTTTTCGTAGGACGACTCGATCCCTTCAAAGGGCCTGATATCTTTCTCAGGGCGGCGGCGATGATGGAAGAAAAAGCGCAAATTGTTGTCGTAGGGGGTACGCTTACAGGCGATACAGACCTACAGCAATTGCGTGTTCTTGCACATGACCTGGGTATCGAGCAACGAGTACGATTTCTGGGTGCTCAAACACAAGACGTCCTACCACTTTTGTACAGTGCCGCGACTGTTACCGTTGTGCCGTCCTATCATGAAAGCTTCGGGCTGGTCGCCGTCGAGTCACTCGCCTGTGGGACGCCCGTTGTCGCAACGCGTGCCGGTGGACTGACGACCATCGTCCACAATGATGAGAACGGCTACCTTGTGCCACGTTGCCCTGGCTTTTTTGCTGAACGGCTAGATGCCATACTACGTACTCCTGCTCTCTACGAACGACTTCGCTTGAATGCGCGTAGCTCTGTGACGCAATTTAGCTGGCAGGGGGTCGCTCACAGTATGCACAGTGTATACGATGATCTCGTGAGTGAGCCACGCGTCGCGGAACTTCTTTCCTAGGTAAGAAGAGTAATACTATTGAGTTCCAAACCAACCTCATAAAGTGAATTGATGAGCATGGTGGCAGC
>JBBQVS010000141.1:0-3948 GCA_038211295.1 Ktedonobacterales bacterium
GGCCATGTCTAACTTCGTTAAAAGTGCAAGGTAGTCCTATGAGGCTAGTCTTGTTTGATACACAAGGCTAGCTTTTTCGTTCCCTTCTTCGGGATATGCAAGAGAAGCGTAACCTGATATAATCTACTTGCGATAGTAAACCAAATCATCAGGTACGCATGGGTAGTATACCAGATTAAACCTCTTGTTGTCAAATATTACCGTAAATTACTCATAGTATAGTACCTGTATTTCCAAAAGGAGCTATTACTTTTATGATCGAACAATGGGTGCCAATGAATGTTGCCGCAAAAAGGCTAGGAATAACCCTCAATAGAATATCACGTTGGGCTAATAAAGGACTTATACAAACACGAGAAAATCCATTTGATAGAAGGTCTCGTTTGGTTGATATCGCTGAAATACAAGAAAAACTTGATATACTCGGTAACATGAAGTATGTAGATGACGGTGAAGAGGAAGCAAAAGAAGAATAAGTCTATCTTTATTTATATAGTGGGAGAGCAAAGCGGTGACACTGAGAAGAATTTGTAGAAAAGGGGCATGATGGGGGCAAGCCGCCGCCACTACCGTACACGGAGTCGCGCGGCTTTGCCACGCAGTACAAGAGCCGCGCAAGCGGCCCCCCACGTAGTATAGTAGTGGCGCGGCTTGCCCGCGCCATGTGTTCTTCTGCCGCGCCCACCCCTGCTGGCCCGCGCTCGCCCCTGCTGGCCCGCGCTCGCCCCAACTTGCCCGCGCCATGCGCTCACCTGCCGCGTTCGCTCGCCCCTACTTGCCCGCGCCATGCGCTCGCTCCCCCTGCTTGCCCGCGCCATGCGCGCGCCTGCCTCCGCCGTGTGCTACAAAAAACGCTATTCTTCCATCATCCTCAAAACTCCTACCCTTTTTTGCGCTACATCCTGCTCCTAATGTGTCGCCTCTTGCCCACTTGTCCAGCGCAGGTTAGGTTTACGCGCCGCCAGAGCTTGATCGAGCCGTCCCACAACGGTTGTGTGGGGAGCGGTCTTGACAATTTCCGGGTGAGTGCGTATCTCGTCGGCTATTGTGTGCATAATGCCGACGAAGCTATCGAGCGTCTCGCGCGTCTCGGTCTCGGTTGGCTCAATCATCAACGCCTCGTGTACAATCAGGGGGAAATACACGGTTGGGGCGTACACGCCGAAGTCGAGCAGACGTTTGGCGATATCGAGCGCGGTCACGCCCTGTTCGTCCTTCTGACGCTGTGCTGTGATAACAAACTCATGCTGGCATATCTGTGGATAGGCCACATCATAATCCGCCGCCAACTCGTGTTTAAGGTAGTTCGCGTTGAGAATGGCACTCTCGGAAACATGTGTGAGACCGTCGGGGCCATTGGCGCGAATGTAGGCGTAGGCTCGCACCAGCACGCCGAAGTTGCCGAGGTTCGCGCGTACCTTGCCGATGGAGAGTGGCCCCGTATCCTGCCAGTAATACTTCCCCGCGTCATTTTTCGCTGGCATTGGCCCCGGCAGGAACGGCACAAGGTGCGCCTTCACGCCAATTGGCCCCGCGCCCGGCCCTCCGCCTCCGTGTGGCGTGCTACACGTCTTGTGCAAATTGAAATGCACAACATCGAAGCCCATGTCACCGGGCCGTGTGATGCCCAGAACCGCGTTCGCGTTCGCGCCATCGTAGTACAGCTGCCCGCCAATCGCGTGTACCATACGGGCGATCTCCGCGATGTTGGCATCGAAGAGGCCGAGCGTGTTCGGGTTAGTCATCATGATCGCGGCTATATTCGCGCCATGTGTGGCTAGCAATGTCCGCAAATGCTCCATATCTATGCCACCCGTTGTTGTGTCGCTCTTGACCTCAACCGCCTTATAATCGGCAAGGGTCGCGCTCGCGGGATTTGTGCCATGCGCGTTGTCGGGAATAAGCACGAGGTTGCGGTGGCCCTCGCCCTGATGCTGATGATGCGCCTTAATCAGCATTAGCCCCGTCAATTCGCCATGTGCGCCGGCGGAGGGTTGCAACGTGACACGCGTCATACCGGAAATCTCGGCAAGATACTGTTCCAACTCGTACATCAATTGCAGCGCACCCTGTACCGTGCTATCGGGTTGCAGGGGGTGAATACGCGCGAAGCCGGGCAGAACCGCCATGTCCTCATTGACTTTAGGATTGTACTTCATTGTGCAGGAACCAAGCGGGTAGAACCCCGCGTCCACGCTGAAATTGCGTTGCGCGAGATGCGTGTAGTGGCGCACCACCTCAATTTCGCTTACCTCTGGCAACGGCGCGGGTGTCGCGCGAAGCAGACGTTCTGGCAACAGGTCTGTTAATGGCTCTGTGGGAACGTCCATCGCCGGCATTGTCGAAACGCGGCGTCCAACGGCTCCCTTTTCAAAAATCAAACTCTCAACGCTCATGCCTTCACCTCTGCGACTTCTTTCTGGTTCACACTCTGTGTTAGGACGCTAACCGTTTTCAGGACAGCAACCAGCGTGTCGATATCCGCCTTTGTCCGTGTCTCGGTCACACAGAACAGCATACAATTCTCCATGTTGGGATAGCTTGACCCCAATGGGAAGCCCCCTGTAATGCCTGCCTGCTCAAAACGCGCTTGCAGTTCCGTCGCGGCACATGGTAGCTTCACAACAAACTCGTCGTAAAATGGGCCGGTAAAGGCCGCCGAAAAGCCGGGCAGAGCGGTGATCTGGCGAAATGCATAGTGAGCTTTTTGCAGGCACAGCTCGCCCAGTTCGCGGAACCCCTGCTTGCCCAGTGCCGCGAGATAGATGGTCGCGCCAACCGCGAGCAGCGACTGATTGGTGCAGATATTCGAGGTGGCGCGTTCGCGGCGAATGTGCTGCTCACGTGTCTGTAACGTCAATACATAACCTGTCTGCTTCTTGCCACCCTCTTCAATGGTTTGCCCGACGAGCCGACCCGGCAAGAGCCGCATAAACTTTTGTTTCGCCGCCATAAAGCCGAGGGCAGGCGCACCATAGCTCATCGTATTGCCAAAGCTCATTAGCTCACCAACGGCGATGTCGGCCCCATACTCGGCGGGAGACGCGAGGACGCCAAGCGAAGCAGGTTCTGTAATCGTGGTTACAAACAATGCCTTGCCCTTGTGTGCGACCTTCTCTATAGCGTACACATCCTCAACACTACCAAAGAAGTTCGGTTGCTGAATAATTACCGCCACCGTTGTGGACGTTACCGCCGCGTCAAGTGCCTCAACTGGTGTCACACCGTTGCTCGTCGGCACTTCCTTGATCGTGAAGCCGCGTGCAAACGCATACGTGTGCAGCACGCGACGGTATTGTGGATCGACGCCTTCCGATAGTACAACCTCGCCACGTCCACCGGGGCCAAGTGCTATAAAGACCGCCTCAACCATCGCCGTCGAGCCATCATAAAGCGAGGCGTTGGCGACGTCGAGTCCAGTAATCTGACAGACCATTGTTTGAAACTCGTAAATAGCCTGTAACATGCCCTGACTGACCTCGGCCTGATATGGCGTATACGAGGTGACAAATTCCGAGCGACGTTGCAAGTGTGGCACCACGCTTGGAATCGCGTGGTCATAAGTGCCTGCGCCCAGAAACGAGATGGTGGAGTCGATATCTTTATTCCGCGCCGCCATTCGCGTCAGCACACGTTTAAGATCGGGTTCCGCGAGTGCCTGCGGTAGCTCAAGCGGACGATTGACGCGAACATTCTGCGGCACCGTCTCCAACAGGTCTTCCATATGCGTGAGACCGATTTGCGTTAGCATCGCCTGCTGCTCTTCGGGCGTATTGGGTACGTAATGCATGAGTTTTCCCCCCTTCGAGAAGTGTTGTCTAGCATCCCCCATGCTATTCTCAGTGATGTGCAAGGGGAGTCGCTACGACAATATAAAGCAGCATAATTCTTCCTGACACCAGGAGAATTACGCTCCCTATTCTTGCTAGTAGTCTTCTTGATTATACC
>JBBQVS010000142.1:0-3875 GCA_038211295.1 Ktedonobacterales bacterium
TCTCAAGGAACGTCCAGAGAAGGATGTCGATCTCTTCTTTCAAGGCTTATTGAGAACGCTTGGCGATGCCATCGACGACCATGATATTGATGGACTCACACACTTTGTCCAGCAACAACAAGTCCAGTTCTATCTGCCCACGTCGATGCGGTCTTGCTCACCCATGGCTGACCCGTGTGCCATGTAACCGTGAGTTACCTTGCTCGTGCCATCGAAAATGCTGGTATTCCAACGGTTGGTGTGTATATCGAGGCGTTTGAACGGACCGCGCAGATCATGAAGCCGCCGCATGTCCTGCTGACTCCTCACCTCATGGGAAGGCCCATTGGTTTGCCTCATGATCGGGAGCGACAAACTGCCGTGATTAGGGCTGCCTTGCATTTGTTGGAAACAGCTGACCATGCCCCAGTACTGGAACGGTTCGTTCCCGAAGCTGCTGAAGGGGGAAAATAATCGAGTGCTTGACAGACATGTTCATTTCTGACTATACTTGCGAAAGAAATGAGTCAGTTAAACAACTACAAGTGCGGAGCTTCTTCATGACCACTATGTCGAAACGAGACCGTCTCGTTGAAGCTGCCAAGACGATGTTTTATCAGCAGGGCGTGACGCGCTCAACCTTAGCGGATATCGCGCAGCAAGCACAGGTGCCGTTGGGCAACGTCTACTATCACTTCCGTACAAAGGATGCATTGATAGAGGCTGTTATTCAGGCGCATGTGCAGGAGCTTGAGACGACGTTCGCTGGCTGGGAACAACACTCCACCGATCCGCGTGAGCGTCTGCTGGCATTGTTGAGGATGACCCGTGAAGAAGGGAATATGCTTGCTCGCTATGGGTGCCCACACGGGAGTCTGTGTCAGGAACTGAATAAAGACGACAACCAGTTGGTGCGGATTGCCTCACACATATTTCAGGTCTACCTGGATTGGACAGAGGCACAGTTCCGTCAACTTGGCAAAAACGAGCAGGAGGCCAACGATTTAGCCGTTGACCTCATTTCATCGCTACAGGGCATGTATTTGTTGACCAATAGCTTTCGTTCGCCAGAACTTTTAGAACGAAAACTACAACGATTGGAAAAGGGAGTTCGTGCTCTTTAACACGCAACGCTATCCGAAACGTTTAATCCTCCGAATAGTTAGTCAACCTGCTAAAAATTGAGTACTTTCCCTCTCTTTTCTGTCATCTTGAAGTACGAAGGATGAGTTCCGTTGTCACAGTAAAACGTTGACCGATTCGGCACCACTGACAGTTGTAAGATACAAAGTATATCACAACAATAGCATCTCCCATCTCGACACAGCAGTAGCATCAGAACGATTCACTGGAGTGAACCCTTCCCAACAGACCATAATCGAAGTCAATATCATACATCTTGAAAGTAAGCCATTTTCTTGTGGGGCTTCAACGAGGGCAGGAAGCGCAGAATGTAGCCCGTTTCCAGGATGGAGAGGATGTCTATCCCCAACGCACGAGCTTTGAAGCGGGTACGGGAGAGCAGGGTACGCACGGGCCGCATCTCCTGGTCCCAATTACCATCGTTGACGGCTTGTTGTAGATGGTGGCGGGCCTGCTCCACAAGCTCCTCGCCAGTATCATTGTTGTAGAAGCTGGCGTACAACACCTCGTAGGGGCAATAATAGGGGTAGGACTCCAATAATGGCAGCAGCATACTCATCTCGCCGCGCGTGAACTGCTGCTGACCCCGTAGACGCGGCATACCATCAGTGGTAGACAGATACGAGAACGTGCCGAGCGTGGTGTTCAACGCGAACATATGACCCTCCGGCAAGGCGTCCTGTAACGAGAAATGCAAAATTGTGTCATTATCGCGCTCTACCTCGACGCGTGGTTCCTCTAAACGATACGCCACATGTTGCACCATGATGTAAACTCCTTGCTTTCGCACGTTCTTTATTAAGAGAACGTATGGATTCGGTATATCTGTACGGGTCTGATGTATCACACCCTGTTGGCAACGCACCAATTCAGAGGATTGTGTCAAGCGTTTCAACATATATCAACATATTGCGATGCCGAAAGGGTGTGATACATCAGACCCGTACAGGCGTTTGTATATTGCCAACAGGGTGTGATACATCAGACCCGTACAAGCGTTATATAGCGTTATTCTCTTGTGTTAAGTATGCACTAAAAACGTGTACATAGAGAAGAACTTATGTTATCATTACTTTTAACAGATTTATCATTTCCTCGATTGTAGTGCGGGAAAGGATGATGATGATGGTGAATACACAATACACAGCGCAAACCACCCCTCGGTCTCGCCTCGCGGATGCACGCAAACACAACACGTGGTCACAGCAGGATGTCGCCGAGAAGATTGGTACGACCCATGTCAATGTGAGTCGATGGGAGCGTGGGCTGACAAAGCCGAGTGCGTACTTCCGCCGCAAACTCTGTGCCTTGTTTGGCAAGACTGAGGATGAATTAGACCTGGGACCACCACGCCAGGAGGAAACATCTGCGGCTTCGCCTTCTTCATCTGAACCAGCATCACCCGTCACCGCGTCCACACTTTCTGGTACATCCCCACAAAAAGCACTGTACGACCCACTCATTCCACAACGCTCAACACAACACTTAATTGGACGTGATACTATCCTGGCAATGATGAAGGAACGGTTATGCTCTGGCGATACGCATGAACTGGCGTTGACCGCCCTCAACGGTCTGCCTGGTGTCGGCAAAACCGCGTTGTCGATAGCACTGGCACACGATGCCGAGATACGCGCATATTTCAGCGACGGCATCCTGTGGGCTGGCCTGGGACCAGAGCCGAACCTGCCACGCTTGTTAGGCCATTGGGGAATGCTGCTCGGTATCACGCTCAACGAGGGTGGCGCATTGCAGGACAACGAGGCGTGGGCACAGGCACTCACGCAAGCGATAGGCAATCGCAGAATGCTACTGGTGCTGGACGACGCGTGGAAGATTGAGGACGCACTCGCGCTCAAAGTCGGTGGTCCCAACTGCGCTCATCTTGTCACCACGCGCTTCCCCACTATCGCGAGGCAGATCGCGCCCAGAGGTGCTACGATTCTGGAAGAATTGAACGAGGCCGAGGGTATGAACCTGTTGCACTATCTCGCGCCCGATGTTGTGCAGCAAGAAGCGCAGCGAGCGGGTCAACTCGTCAAAGCCGTTGGTGGTCTACCTCTCGCGCTAACCCTGATGGGTAAATATCTAGATGTGCAATCACACAGCAAGCAGCCGCGCCGCATTCGTGCCACACTCGCGCAACTGAACGATGATGTAGAGCAGCGTATGAGCCTCACAGAGAAGCGTGGCCCCAATGAGAAGCATACCAGTCTGCCCACAGAGAACAGCCTGTCGCTACACGCAGTTATCGCCGTCACCGACGCGCTTTTATTGGAGTCCACACGTACCGCCCTGTATGCCCTGTCCGCCTTCCCCGCCAAGCCCGACAGCTTTTCAGAGGAGGCAGCTCTTGCCATTATGGATGCCTCCGTCGAGGACCTCGACATCCTGAGCGACATGGGCCTGCTAGAGACGAGCGCGGCAGGTCGCTACACGCTGCACCAGACTATTGCCGACTACGCACGTACTCAACTCCTAAAGACGCAGGACGAAAGCGGAGCGTATGACCGCTACATCGCCTACACCCTTGACTATATCGCGGAGCATCGCAAAGACTACGAGCAGCTAGAGCAGGAGATGAATGTCATTCTCGCCGCCCTTGACACATCCTTTACACAGCACAAAACGCAAAAGCTTATACAGGGCGTGTGTGCCTTCGCGCCATATCTGCTGATGCGTGGCTTCTATGATATCGCCAATGGACACCTGCAACGCGCCCTCACCGCCGCACGTGAGCAGGACGACAAGTA
>JBBQVS010000143.1:0-3752 GCA_038211295.1 Ktedonobacterales bacterium
TGCCGAGCGGGCGGACGCCGCACATCCCAGATTGTCACCCCGTACTTCTCTGCTGCGTCCCGTAGCTCCGCGTCGTCCGCCAGAAACGTATGCAGACCGCTTACAATGTTCAGCCCCGCCTCCATCGCGCTCAACAGTTGCCACCGCCATGTCTCTGGCAGGACGCCCCCCTGTGGCGCGATGCCAATTAACAACGTGTCGGGCGAATAGCGCAACGCCTCGTGAATATCGCGCACCATCGGAATACCTGCTCCTATCGCGGCCCCCAACGCCTGCGCCACATCCTGCCCTACCTTTGTACTATCAATCACCGCCACAACCGTGTCGCGCCCATAACGAATTACCCCCGTCGCGGTCTTGCCATAATGCCACTCGAACATGCCCTCTGCCAGTATCGCTATTCGTCGCATACATCGCCTCGCCTCTCTGCTCAATCAAAATACGTGTATCCGTAATGATATCACGCCCCACACGGGAATTTATACACCCCGTCCTCCCTCACCACTCCATATGGTGGTATTCTAGTAGAAGTATGTATCACTATCACATGAACCTGAAGGAGCGCATCCTGTATGCTTTGGCTTGTCTACGCATTGCTCGCGGCCCTGTTGTTCGCGCTCTTCTCGCTGTTAACGCGGGTCGTGAGCATCAATAGCGCACACCCTAGAGCGTACTCGGTAATCTTTGGCGTGTCGTCTGGCGCGTGTGCGCTGCTGCTGTTCGCCCTTGAACCGTTCTCGTTTCATCCTGTTTCGAGCGTCGTGCTGCTCTTGACGGTTATCAGCACAATCTTCTATGGCCTGAGTGACCGCCTCCTCTTCACCGTCAGCCAGTCGATTGAGGCGTCGCTGCTGACGATTATTGACAAGTTGACTCCCGTCGTAACCTTTGTAGCCTCGTGCGTACTGCTGGGCGAGGGCTTCACGTTCAAAAAAGTGATTGCGGTAGTCTTTATCTTGCTGGGCAACCTGCTGGTGGTCTATAAAAGTACCGTCATCAAGTTCGATAAAGCGTTCTTTTTCGCGCTCATCTCCGCCGCCTGTCTTGGCCTCGGTCTGACAATCGACAAACGCATCTCACTTGCTTACGCCCTGCCTGTGTATGCGTTCATCAACTTCTTCACACCCGCCCTCTACAACATGTTCCTGCCCCCACTTCCGTTTCGCACCGTCACACGCGAACTCAAGGGCGCGTTCTGGCAAATCGCCCTGCTTGCCGCGATGAGCGTGCTTGGCTACTACTTCACGCTGAAGGCGTTTAGCCTTGCCGAAGCCTCTAAAGTCGTGCCGGTTATGTCATCCTCCACCATCCTGATTGTGCTTGTCGGCGTTCTCTTTCTGAAAGAACGCTCGCACCTCGGCAGAAAGCTGACCGCGAGCCTGTGCGTGTGCATCGGCGTGGTGCTGCTCAGCATCTGACTCCCCCACCATTTTGCCTATGTATTCCCCAAAACCTTGCTTATTCAGTCCGTATAGTGTATCTTCTGTACAGATTTATTCGCGAAAGAACTTGGAATCGTACCGCAGGAGAGATCATGCCTACGCTCTCATCCCCTTTATCTTCCTACCGTGTTGCCGCTATCCAATTTGAGCCAACGCTGGGCGAGAAGGAAAAGAATGTTACACGGCTCCTTCAACTGGTCGAAGAGGCCGCGACGCACGGGGCAAAACTGCTTGTCCTGCCCGAAATAGCCACAACTGGCTACTGCTGGCTCTCACGGAGCGAGATCGCCGCCTCCGTCGAACCCATTCCGGGGCCAACAACCAACCGCTTTCAACAGCTTGCGACGGCGCATAGCTGCTACATCGCGCTGAGCCTGCCAGAGGTAGACCCCCGCACAAATGTCTACTATAACAGCATGGTGCTGCTCGGCCCACAGGGGCTTGTGGGAACGTATCGCAAAATTCACTCGTTTATCTCCGATCCTCGCTGGGCGCGTGACGGCGATCTGGGAATGCCCGTCTGGGACACGCCGCTTGGTCGGTTGAGCGGCCTCATCTGCATGGACGCGATGTACTTCGAGGCCGCCCGTATTCCCGCGCTCCATCAAGCCGACGTGCTGCTCTTTCCCACTAACTGGCTCGATGAGAAGAGTCCCAGTAGCTGGTGGATGGCGCGAGCGTTCGAGAACGGCGTCTACTTCATCGCCGCGAACCGCTATGGCGAGGAGCGCGGCGTGCAGTTCAGTGGCGGCAGCTGCGTCCTCAATCCCGATGGCTCGATTCAAGCGTACCTCGATAATGGCGAGGGCATCGTCTATGGCGAGGTCAACCTGGCTCAGTGCCGCCATAAACGGTGGGGCGGACAAAGCACCAACAAGAACGCGGACAGTGGAGACCGTCTTGCTGACCGCCGACCAGAGGAGTACGCCCTGCTCACTCACAACTCGTATCTGTGGGAGCCGCTCCGCTACCATAGCCTCTACGCGCTGGGCGAACTCCCCGTCGGACAGCTCTCCTGCACGGGCATCATTCAGACGCGTCTGCAAGATTTCGTCACTACCTCACACGCCGAAACCCTGCATCACCTGCTAGAGAGTGTGCGTACCATGATAAACGCCGCCGCACCCGCGCAACCGGACGTGTTGGTGCTGCCCGAACTGCTGTTACCCGGCCCCTGTCCCACAGGAGATGACAGCGAACGAGCCTTCATCACCCATATGCAAAGTGGCGCGATTGTGATACCGGGGCCAGAGACGGCGGCCCTGACCGCCCTTGCCGACGAACTTCAGATCAGTATGGTGCTTGGCGTGGCGGAGCGCGACGAACGGAGCGGCCCGCCCCTGTACTACAATACCGTCTTGCTGATCGATCCCGGTGGCGTGTATGGCACGTACCGCAAACTCCATCTAACGCGCAATGACCGCCTGTGGGCGCGAGTCGGCAATCTTGGCCTGCCTACCTTCGACACCCCCACTGGTCGCATCGGCCTCGCCACCGGCTACGACGTGCTGTTTCCAGAGACTCTGCGGGTTCTCGCGGGACAGGGTGCCGACCTCGTGTGCGCTCCCGCCCTGCTCAACTTTCCCGACCCCATAGGGCTTGCACCAACCACTATCCCGCACAAACTGCTTGTCGCGCCGGATGACTATGACCCCGCTCACTACCTGCTCTGGCGTGTGCGGGCCGCAGAACACAACGTCTATCTCGCGCTGGCGAATTGGAGCGGCTCGTGTGGCGACACGCAGGCAAACGGGCAAAGCGGCATCTTTGCCCCCCTCGCCGTGACCTACCCCTGGTCGGAGGTGGTCATAGACGAAGATGAAACCCTGCTTACCATGATGACCATAGATACACGCGAACAACGCACGGGCCGCCGCACAACGCAATCACTCGACTATAGCCCCGGCGACATGGTTGGTTCCCTCACCGGCGAGCTTGCCTACAACGTTCTCGACAGCATCCCCGGCAATGCCGTGCGGAGCAAACCGATGCTGCGTAAACGCCAACCCTTCTGGTATCTTGACCTCGTGCGCTCCGATATCTAACACCAATTAGAGCATACATACACATGTGATGATGGAAGATGGTAAACATGCTAGAAACCAACAAATCGTATGATGAGACGCGAGGCCGCGAGGAATGGAACCACACAGGCAAAAAAGAGCCGAGCGGTGCCTCGCCCCACCCTATTGTAGGGGCGGGGCTTGCCCCCGCCCCGCCCATACCGACCCCCGCCCCGCCCGCCCCCCCCCCCGGCCCCCCCCCCCGGCCCGCCCCGCCCCGGCGCCCCGCCCCCCGCCCCCGGCGCCC
>JBBQVS010000144.1:0-3695 GCA_038211295.1 Ktedonobacterales bacterium
TAGTATCCAGATGACCATACTATGAAACGAGCGGCTATCTTCCTGTGCAAACTGCTTTAATGCGATATACACATCAGAGGGATAACTGGTATTAATTTTTGTCTCTTTGTCTGTGTTCATATATGTTATTTTAGCACAATAAAAGTACCATGTCAACACTCAATTTGCGCAAACACCCCTCGCCTATCACGCCCCGACAAGAACGGGCTTGTATCCCCTGCTTAGAAAGACAGGGGCTTTACGCCCCCTTCGGTAACTCTCTCGCTCGCAACTAATTCGCGCAATCCTCTTGTAGTACCGCAATCGGCTCAACCGCCTTTTCCTCACCCGGTATCCACTGCTCCGCCCATGCATGAATAGCCTCAACAACCGGATTAAGCGCATGGCCTTTCTCGGTAAGCTGATATTCTACCCGCACAGGAATCTGTGGGTAGACGACGCGGTTGATGATGCCCTCAAGTTCAAGCTCGCGCAGACGATCACTCAGCACGCGATCCGAGAGTCCTTCCACAAGAGAAGTCAACTCACAGAAACGGCGGGGGCCATCCATCAAAGCGAGCAAGAGCAGACCTGTCCAGCGTTTGCCGAGGATTTGTACGGCGTGTTCATAGCGAGGACAGATATGCGTTAATGCTGTACTGGGTTCTGCTGTTTCTAGCGGCTTCATTGCCATAATAACCTGCCATTTCTGGTTTGCTTTACTCACACGCAAACAAGGATACATCTTTATGCATTTCGCGTTATACTTACTCTAGTATATCATGTCTCGTCTATCTAACGCAAGCCTTGTTACTTACTTTTTATTAGCTTTTATTGTTCAAAGTGTAGAGAACTGATCGGGGCATACTCTTGACAATCTCCTGCACAACTGGTCATGGTACAAGCGTTGACACGGGAAACATGATAGGGGAAAGGGGCAGACAATAGATCATGGGACAAAAATTGTTGCAGGTTACAGTAGAGACACAATTTGATGCGTTTCAGCTCTCTCTCAGTCTTGCGGCCCGTTATGGAGAGACGACGGTATTGCTTGGCGAGAGTGGCGCGGGCAAAAGTACCATCCTGCGTATTGTCGCGGGTCTACTCAAGCCACAAAAGGGTTATGTCGCGCTGGGTGATATAGTATATTTCGATAGTCAACGCGGCATACATGTTCCTCCACAAGAGCGACCTTTTGGCTATGTCTTTCAAGACTATGTGCTTTTCCCTCACCTGACTGTTTTTGAAAACGTTGCCTTTGGCTTACAAGCACAACGTATGACACGTTCGTTTGTACGGCAACGTGTGGGTGAAGCACTGGAGCAGGTGCGTTTGACGGGGCTTGATCGGCGTCGTCCCGCGCAGCTTTCCGGTGGACAACAGCAACGCGTCGCTGTTGCTCGTGCCTTAGCACTGCAACCACAGTTGCTCTTGCTAGATGAGCCGTTATCCGCGCTAGACGTTCAGACACGTCGCGAGGTGCGCCAGGAGTTGCGGCGCATTCTCGCGGAAGTCAATGTTACCACTATTCTGGTGACACATACCTACCTTGAGGCTTTGTTGTTTGGGCAACATATTCTTGTGCTTGAACGTGGAAAAGTGCTGCAACAGGGGGGACAGCGCGACCTGCTGGAACATCCGCGTTCGGCGTATATCGCGGAACTGATTGGCGTCAACTTCTTTCAGGGGTGCATCACACGCTACGAGTCACCAGGCGTCTGCGCGATACAGCTATGCGCAGGTACACAGACGCTAGAACTTGTGGCAACGCTCCGTGAGCATGGGCAAACGGAAAACATGCCTGCGATTGGCGAGGGCGTATATGTGGTTGTTGAGCCACGAGGCATCACTCTGTATCCAACGCACCCTGATAGCTCCGCCCGCAACACATTTCGCGGCGAAATTGTCCAGATCGTGCGTGTTGGTAGCGCGTCTCTCGATCAAGGCGTAGTACGTGTCAGTTTGCAGTTTGCTGCTGCTATGCCGCCATTAACGGCGGAGGTAACGGAGGCGTCGGCGTCGCGCCTTCATCTTCACGAGGGCGCGACAGTGTACGCAACGTTCAAAGCCACCGACGCACGGGCGTATTTATAGGGCGCGGTAGAGCGCGGTAGAGCGCGGTCAATCACGCTCCAACAGAGCTGTACCATTTATGCAGTACCGAGGTTGTCGGGTCTTGCCCTTTGATGGTGAACATCCCGACATCCTCCCAACCCCAGAAGAAGATGCCTGAGATACGCTGGTCGGGTAGCACATTTGTGAGGGCCGCGTCGAACGCTGCGGCCTGTTCCGCGACATCGACGGGTGAGGTGCTATTTTGTTCCCATGAATGGTAAAGCGCGTTGGCACTGTCCCTATAGCCAATCTCCGAGATGAGAACGGGCTTCCCTGTACGCGTCGATACGGTATCGAGAATGGTCTGAATTTTCTGCTTCCACAGCGCGACCATAGCTTTTGGCTCGATACGAACGGACGCATCGGTCAGGGGAATGTATGAGGATACGCCAATCATGCTGATATTCTGGTTGCTAAACCAGGTGGGAATGAGTTGGTCGGTGGGATACCAGTTCATATCATACGTCAGTGTTCCCGCGAAGACGCCACGCACACGGGCAATCAACTGGTTCCACAATGTCGCAGGGGCGTGTTGTTGCAGCCACGAGCACTCCGTCGCAACGGCCATCTGGTCGGCTCCAGCTTGTGCCGCAGCCTCGACGTAGGGCTTGTAGGTATTCCAGTAGCTATCAAACCACGCTTGCTCTTGAGCCTGCGAAGAGAACTGAATACTGCCGGCCCAACCGCCTGGCTCATCGACGCCCATAAGCGGCACCACAAAAACGTGCAGGCCCTTCGCGTGTGCGGCGCGTACTCCCGCCGCGAATGACGCGACAAGGGGCGTGCTTTGTGTGGTACGAACCGTTGTTGAGGTCGAGGTTGACTGCGAGAATAACAGCGAAAACTCTATCCAGTGTGCGCCCGTCTGCGTCTGAATATCTGATAAACTCTGCTGCCACTGAGGGCCATAGGCTTTTTGCTGTTGCCACTGAGGGGTCACAATGCCCGCTTCAAACGCCTGTTTGCGCATTACTGTTACCGCAGGCGGCTTTGTAAGAAAGGTTGCGCCAACAGGACTGGTACTCTTGCCAGTAGAGAAGACCGTCATAGCTGGTATGTGGGAAAAAAGCGTTTGCCCGAACACGCCCAGCAATAGCAGGACGACTACAATAGCCAGTGCGTTGCGCTGCATAACAGGTGAAAGAAATGTTTTTTCATGCACTTTTGGCGGTTGAGTGAGCGCAAGTTCGCTTACCGGGAGAACGGACGAGGATGATTGTAGAACCGCATCGCGCTTTTTTTGACTTTTTGTAAAAAACGCGATGGTTGATTGTGACACAACATAAGTGGCGGATAGCCATGTGACCGTCAGGACACACATCCGCAAGAAACGAGACCATGACATAGCTCTGCTCCTTCCAAATAAACCAGACCAGCATATTGCTTCCTCCTCTTTGTTATCGTCATGCGGAGCGCGAACCTGTAGGGCAATAGCCAAAGGAAAATCTGGGAGTGGTGAGGTTACCGAAGGGGGCGTAAAGCCCCTGTCTTTCTAAGCAGGGGATACAAGCCCGTTCTTCTCGGGGCGTGATAGGCGAGGGACGTTTGCGCAAATTGAGTGTTGACATGGTACGTGTACTGTGCTACAAGAACACATATGA
>JBBQVS010000145.1:0-2912 GCA_038211295.1 Ktedonobacterales bacterium
TGATCAAAGAATGGGAATATGAAACGCTGCATCTGTCCTGCCATCAATGTCGAGTGGCGAGAGGGTGTGATGAAATCAGACCCGTACAGGAGCTATTACCGTCTTCGATTGTCAAAGTTCATCAGGCGCATTGTTATACAACGAAAGAAATACCAGGAATATCTATGCAATCATCTACACACCACACACATAAAAACGTGCTTACGACAACGCCCGATACAAGTCAAGATACATTGGGTGAAGCGGCGAACGTGCAGAGTGTTACTGACGAAAATATACGTACACCTCAAGATGCTCTTTCTGTTCAAAGGGTACAGCAACGGAACAACTGGCGTGGGTGGTTTGAGGCGTTTCGGCGTATCTTTCCTATTTATCTGGCAACACATATTGCGTTCTTTTTGCTCACCTATCTGGTCAATCTCTTCTTTTTAAGTGATTTTTCTAAACAAGCATTGAAAATGCATGACACGCTAGAATATTGGGACCATTGGGATACGGGGCAGTTCACCGCGATAGCGCAAGGCGGCTACGACGCTGCATGGCGTACCGCTTTTTTCCCACTGTATCCGCTGCTCGAAGCAGTACTTGCACCCATTTTGCACAAACCATACTATGCTGGTTTATTTATCTCTAACCTGGCGACACTTGGTCTCTTTACCGTCCTCTATCGCCTTGTCTATGAAGAGTTCGATGCGGAACGAGCGAACCGTACAGTACTGTATCTCGCGGTGTTCCCAACGGCTTTCTTTCTCTCAGCGGCATACAACGAAGCACTTTTTCTCTTGCTTGCTGTGTCCAGCTTCTATTGTATACGGCGTGGGAATTGGTGGTTAGCAGGTGTATGTGGCTTGCTGGCAAGCCTGACACGTTCGGCAGGTGTCTTCCTGCTCGTCCCCTTTTGCTATGAATATATACGCCAGCATGATTTCAAGCTGAGAAAAATACGTTTTGATGTGTTTGGTGGTGTACTCATCCCTGTCGGTCTCGGACTCTTCGCACTCTATTGCTTCTACAGGTTCCACGATTTTCTCGCATTTTCACATGCACAACTATTCTGGAAGCGGCACCTCACGGCCCCATGGCAAGGCTTTATCGATGCGTTTACCATCATCTCAAAGCATGAAGTGCTGACATTTGACGCTATACACAACGTGATAGACGCGAGCGCGGGCCTTTTTATGCTAGTGATCTTGATCCTCTGCTTTGTTGGTCCCTGGAAATTCAGCCGTGATCGTTTGGTCTACGGGCTATACGGGGTCGTCTTCTATCTGTTCCTGATACTCTTCCCCTCGGCGAGCGAGTTTCCATTTCAGTCGCTCTCGCGCCTCGTAATAGAGTTGTTCCCAGCCTTTATCGTGCTTGCCACGATGGGCAAACGGCCAAACTTCAATCTGTACTATCTGACCATCTCCATCAGTCTGTTAGCGTTTATGCTGCTCCAATTCCTGACTGGACGCTGGATCGTGTAGGAAGCGTTATTCTTGCTGAGCTTTTCTTGTAACATCACGCGGCCTCATTCGTTTCTTCCCAAAAAACGCGAGCAGGAGACTGGGAGCTAGCACGAGACAAAACGCGCCAAACACAAAAGAGGTGGAAAGGCTCACGTTGGTCTGTAACCACCCCGCGATACTTGGACCGATGCTGAAGCCGATACTCCATGTGGTGGAATAGAAACCGCTTAACCGTCCTCGATAGCGGTCTGAGACGTTTTCCATCGCGAAGGCCATATAGATTGGCTCGATCAGGGTACGCATAAATGAACGGGTATATTCGCCCGCAATCGCAAGTGGCAATGTCGGGGCAAATCCGATCAAGATCATTAAGGGCGCACTGAGATATTGCACAACTGTAATGATACGAAGCTTACTCCAACGATGCACAAAGAGCGGAGCCGTGAGCGAAAACAGGCCACCAGCGAGTCCACTAATAGTAAAAATAACCCCAAGAGGACCGGGCAACAGACGAAAGCGCAAGACAAAGTAGAGTTGGATGAGTCCAACAACTGCGCCCTCACCCATCGTGAAGATTAGATCGGGTAACAGCAGCTTTATGAAAAGCAAGGCGGGCAGACGATCTTGCACGACTGCTTTGGGTTGCTCGCCTCGCGTTTCTATTGCTACAGTTGTTTGTACCTTTTGACGCTTTGTTTCGCGCAAGAACCAGAGTGGAAGTCCAAAGACAATAGTAAAGAGTGCAGCCGCAAGCACACCCCAGCGTAGCGGTATAGTACTTCCCGCAGAAACATGAAGCAGGCCCGCTACAAATTCAGGAATGGCTCCCCCAAGCAGATTGCCAAGTGCGCCAATGCCGAGCAGTAAGAAACTGTTGAAGGCCAGGACACCGACACGCTGCTGCTCGGTTGTGTTCTCTATTAAGAGAGGAATGTTCGTCACCCAATACGCGGTCGCAACCACGCCCTGGAGGAAGCTAAACAACAGGAGCAGAGGAGCAGACGTGACTAGCCCAATGCAGGCAAGGAATAGTGGCGTCAGGACTGCGGACACAAGCAGAACTGGCTTGCGTCCAATACGGTCGGCGAGCAAGCCAGTAGGCACAGCACCGACAAGTGCGCCAATAGCACTCGCCGCGTTGAGGACGCCAATGAAGTCGGGACGATAGCCGAGGCTATGGGCATAGTAGTTGATATTTAAGAGCGCAATCGTGAGCTGGAAGCCTTTGCCCAGTGTAAAAAGGTACAGGATGTAGACGTTACGCGGCAGACTTCTTAATGACGAACGTAACCGGGCGAATCCAGATTGAGTAAGAACGGTTGGTGGTTCAGATTGTAGCGATGTAGTTATTTTAGGAACGTTTGGCACCGAGGGCATAAAGAACTCCTAGCATGTAGAGAAAGATAAACATAGCGTACCATAGTCGCTCTCTCCGAAGCAACGGACAAAAGAACAGGCTTG
>JBBQVS010000146.1:0-2891 GCA_038211295.1 Ktedonobacterales bacterium
GGATCAGGAACAAGAGGGGGAGCATCAGTGGGAGTAGAGCCAGAAGAAGTTTGCGATCAAGCGTGTGCTGCTCCAGATCAACTAACAAATGCCCCGCTGCCGCAGCCTCGGCCACAATCTTCCAGATCGCCGCTTCCATCAGAGGTGTCGGCCACCGTTGTGCCAGGCGGCTTTCCACTTCTTCGATGCTGGCGACTTCTCCCCAAGGCCAGACCTCTTGCACCGCCAAGGCAATGTCAGCAAAGGCAGGAAATCCCTGACGTCGAGCATGTAAGAAGACGAGGTTGTAGTGGCACTGACGGGTGAGCGTGCGCTCGGTGCCAATCCAGAAGACACCTCGTTGGATACGTGCCAAGCGGCGTGCGGCCTCCGCCTTGGCGAGGTTGCGATCCCCTCGTTTGTCGTCCTCCATACCTGCCTCGGCAATGAACAGCTTCCCGTTTGTCAAAGTCCCCACCACATCGGGAAGGTAGTCATGGGGTTTGTCCTCAAATGTGTAGCCAATCGAGAATGGCGCATTTTTCGGGGTAGGAAGTCGGTATGTGGTTGCAAACGACGTGCCAATATCGCCACGCGCGTAACTCTTCACCTGGGGTTGTATTCGAGCCAAAGGAGGAGACGTTCTTCAAGCTGGCTACAAAACGGTTGCCGCACAGGGAAAGCCGTGCCCGTCTTGTAGCTGGGAACCCAGCCCGAAATGGAGCGGCCCGCGATCTTGAACAGATCAATGCCGTCAACAGCTGGTGTGACCATCGGTCTCCCTCCTACACAAGCGGTACATGAAGTGTTCAATAGCCAGACGTCCGAGAGACGCAGACACCATTTACAACGCTCAGGAACAGTATACCAGATGGAGAGCGGCTTTTCCAGGAACCTTTGCCCCAGTGTGCATGATTCGAGGCAAGTGTGTAGGTTTCAGGGCAAAAAAGGTCAATATTTCAAGACATTTACCACCTCTGGCCGGAAATGCGGCGTCTGAGCACCTTACGAGAGTAAATATATCCACCTCACGTTGTCAACGTAGCGAGAAGTCCCGCTAACAACGCGACACGACTTGGTATGGGCGACAAGAGCACATATTCCTCGGCGGTGTGTGCCCCACCTCCAATAGCACCGAGTCCGTCGATTGATGGACAGCCCTCTGACGCAGTGGTGCAACAGTCTGATGCTCCTCCCCTTGTTTCGGGGTCGAACGGAGTCTTGAGGATATGTTCAGCAATCAACTGAACCTGCTGTGCCATAAACAGGCTCTGTTCAGTTGCTTCCATCGGCTGCATCCAGTCTGGTTCAGGACGTAGCGTGAGCTTGACATCTGGCACAAGGTGATTATCTAACAACTCGCTCCAATGGGACTCAGCTTCGAGACGATCCTCCAGGCGGAGAAAGCGGAGGTCGAAGAGAATCTCAGCGAAGTCGGACACGATATTCGCCCGCGAACCGCCCGTTATGGGACCTGCATTGATGGTCAAACCGTCGCGCCAACCCATCAGTTGTTGAGCCTGTACAATCTGGTGCGCCAGTTCCACCACGGCATTGCGTCCCTTCTCAGGATTACTGCCCGCATGGGCTGCCACTCCTTGAGCAGTAAGCCTGTAATGCATACATCCCTTGCGTCTCGTGACCACATTCCCAATGGACCTCGCCCCTTCCAGCCCTAGCACGAAGGGATGATGTTCCCTGGCAATCTGCTTGATTAGTCCAACGTGATAGCGGGAAGAAATTTCTTCATCCGGCACAGAGACAAAGAGAAGTGTATGAAAATTCCTATAGTTCTGCTGCTTGAGGACCTCTAAGGCATAGATACCTTGAAGCAGTCCTGCTTTCATGTCTACCGTCCCCGGTCCGTAGAACATTTCTCCATCAAGATGCGTGCGTGACTGGGCAACACCAACGGGGTGTACAGTGTCATGGTGTCCAAGCAAGAGGCATGTAGAACCTGTGGGGGTATTTCCGGTGATAGTTCCTACGATAGCATTACCGCGTGGCTGTTCCACGATTGAGGTTTGCATCCCTACCTGTTGAAGCAGAGTCGCAAGATGCTCTGCCATCCCATTCAGTCCATGTGTATCATCTGATGGTGACTCAGCGAGGCAGAGCATGTGTAAGTCCCGGAGAAAGCGTGGCATTGCATGTTCCATATAAGTGATGCCATCATTCACGAGAGCCTGAACATCTCTGATTTCGTGTGACGCGTCCTGAGTATCTTCAAGAAAGGAATGCCGATTTTCCTCTGGATGCTGCATAGAGCTTTCTTCTCCCCTTCCATGCTCGCAAGTAGATACGAGTTTTCTACGATGCCCATAGAGTCATTCTACCACTTGGCACTCATTTTATTCTACGACTACAATAGAATGACACTTTGAGAATTCTATCATAGCCTTGCAACACAGCCTCACATCCCGCTTCCTGACGTACTCTACCTTCACATGAAAACATCCATACGGCACAGTCTCATAGACAATAACAAATATGCAGAAAGCAAGCGTTTATTCTCATTGATGCATTCTGTCATAAGTAGTATTTTTTGTAAGGAGATGTTATGTATTTTGTTCTCGCACGCACGCGCTGGCCTATTTTCACTGGTCTCTCGTTCCTCCTCGTCCTCTTCTTTGTATCGTTACCAACCATATCCGTTTCTGCTGCGGCAGGGCCACCACTCCAGATAAGTAGCGATCCCTACACGAACTCGACAAGTCAACACCAGACACAAGTCGAGCCAGATAGCTACTCTCGTGGTTCAACCATCGTGGCTGCAACACAGGTTGGGCGTTTCAGCGATGGAGGCAGTTCCAATATTGGCTGGTCTACCTCAACTGACAAAGGGACAACATGGCAACATGGTTTCCTGCCCAACACAACCGTCTATGCGACCCCAGCGGGTACATATGACC
>JBBQVS010000147.1:0-2843 GCA_038211295.1 Ktedonobacterales bacterium
GCACCAGCGGATCGAGATACCGCTTGTTGAGCTCGCGCTGGTTGTAGGGAACGCGCCCTTGTCCGATCAGGGGCAACGGCGCGAGTAGGGCAGCAGGCCGATAACCGCGGCAACGTGCCTGTTGCCCGACAGGTGTGGAAAAACCCATTGCGCACTCACATCTTTCTTTGTACGTGTTGGTGTCTTGCTCTTTTCTCGTATGTCCGTCATCAGAACGTGTGAGGCACGTTCTCGCATTTCTGCTGTCTTCTCCTCAACATACCACACCACGCCAATGGCTGGCTAGCGGGCCGCTATCCCTATCCCCTCGTCATCACGCCATAGTAGACGAGTTCGCGTGCCTCAAGCGATCCTCGAACGCGGTGTAGGGTTGTCGGTTCAAGACGCTGAACTGGCTCCTTGGGACATCCGTTCCAAGATGAGGGTGTAAACAGTCACACGGCACATCTCATTCTTGCCAGTCTGGTATGAAGATGCGAAGAAATGGAACGGGTAGAGTCATAACTGAAGTGCTTCTTCGGAAGGAATATCCTATGTAGTCAGTACGCTCCGCAGTGAGTTTCCCTACTTCTGATGAGAGAGACGAAGACGGAATGCCAGGACGCCGCCACTCATCACAAAGGCCATGCAGAAGATTACGACCCAGTGTGGACCTGCCGAGCCGAGCAGAAAACCGAAGAGCCAGCCGCAGAACACCGTACTTATGCCACTGGTAAACAACAGGATTCCTGCGACCGCTCCGGGCGATCTGCCCGCCCGTTCGCTGCCGATGGCGAGGAAGGTCGCGAAGATGGGCGAGAGTCCGATGCTTGTCATGGCTATTGCAATTGTTCCGAGGAATGCATTTGGGCTGAAGAGCATCACCACGAGTCCTCCTTGTGTGACCAACACGCCGAGCATCACCATTCTCCAGGAGCCAATGCGAACAATCAGCACCGCCGCTATCAGGCGACCGAGGACGGCGACAGCCCAGGTGAGGCTGCTCAGTGCTGCGGCGACCGCGGGTGTTTGCCCATACGCGACATGGAGATAGGCAGGCGTCCATGCACGCACACTCGAACTGATGCCCGACGTGAACATCATTGCGCCAATGATTGGCAACAGCGCGTTTAGGAGAGAGGAAGAGCCTGCTTTCCCGCGTCCAATCTCTCCAGCGTGAGGAACAGGGAGTGTTTCTCCAGTCTCTGCCGCATATCGTTGTGGAACGCCCAGGAGCGACAAGAGCGCGACGCCCGTGAAGCCGAGAGTGAAGAGAAATGAGGGACGAGGATCGTTATGGAAACGTGTCAACAGTCCTGCATCTACCAGAGCGACGATGATACCGCCAAGCGGATACAACAGGTTGAACAGGTTGAGGGCTGTGGCACGGTTGCGAGCAAAAATGCTGCTGATAAGCCCATTCGTTGCCGCGTCAATGGTGCCGCCTCCAACCCCTGCAGGCCCCGCGAGAACCAGGAGTGCAACGAGTGGTGTAAAAAACGGAAGGGACAAGCTGAGATACATCAGCATGACGCCGAGAAGGACAATGAGGGCCGCAAGAAAGAGGACGACCCGTGCTCCATAACGATCGAGCAGAGCGCCACCAACGAGTGCTCCTGGAAGATATCCTGCGGACCACACGACGTACAGCCAGCCAGCAGAGACCAATGAAATGTGCAAATAGCTAGAGAGTGGGGTAAGGATTGGCCCCCACCCGCTATCGGCAAAGACAAACACCCAGAAGATGAGGCAGACTGCAAGAGTGATGAATGCGACAGAACGTGTAGCGCGTTTTGCTGCTTCTGGATGTGATGTTGTATCAGAAGATAAGGGCATGCTCTTTGTCCTTCTGTTTGTCAAAAGATGGCAGCGTGAGGCCACTCAACCTCGTTGCCAAGCGACCACAAGAGTGTGCCTCTATCATACACGTCTTGTCTGCACCGTACTGCGTAACGTTAGAAGAGAATGAGCGTGAAGGGGTAGAAAGTTCCGTTATTGGATCATAACTACCAAAGGATAGCCTGAAGCAGTACAACACGTTCGAAAGTACAGCGGGTAGACGGAGTGCTTTCAGCGAGTAGTGTTATGTATGAAGGTGCGTTTGGCAGACTGATAATGCAGCCTTTGCATGGTTTCCCTAAGTACAATCATATCACTGGTGGTATTGTCAACTTATCGGTAGGTGCAAAGACTATTGAGGATCTATAACGAGGAAGGTGTTGAAGAGCAACGGGAGATCTGGGACGTGCAACTCTTATCCGGCTCGTTTGACCCCGGTCACCCGCGTTTCAGATCTGGAATCGAGTGTGTAAAGTGGCATGGTACTCCCCAGTGTTTTTGCTACTGTAAGAGACTGCCAGAGAGCAAAAAATGTTAATAGAAGAACCTCGCCATCCCGATCACTGGCCCTGAGCAGCCTACCATGCTTGTGAGGCGGTGTCAAGGCCGCTTCGCTATCCCTTGACACCGCCTCACAAGCATGGTCAGAAATATACAGGCCAGTTGTCGGTCAAAAAACAGCCGGTTTTTCGGCTCAGAGGCTGGTAACATTTGTTGGCTCATCCTCACATTAAGTGAGCCTGCTTGCTTGAACAATGGTTCGGCTCTCTGATAGACTTTCATCGATGAGTTATTGTGTTACTATGTCGCAAGGAGTGTATCGTCGATGAGTCACTTAGGCACTACGACCCCATTTCTCCCTCTTCCAGATGGCATCGTCATTACATCGGTTCACCCAACGGCGAGTCGTTTGGTTGTGCAAGTCGTCTGTTGTCATCGCAGTGCTGCTTGTCCTCTCTGTCAGCAGCCATCTGAACGGGTGCATGGAGACTATGTGAGAACGGTTGCAGACCTCCCTTGTGGAG
>JBBQVS010000148.1:0-2777 GCA_038211295.1 Ktedonobacterales bacterium
AATCCTCCAGGACAACAGGTGCGATTACATCATAACCAGTGACACGAGCAACCGGGGCCTCTAGTGAGAAGAGCGCACGCTCATTGATGGTCGCTACTATTTCTGCTCCCACACCTGCTGTGTGTGGTGCCTCATGCACGACAACGGCTCGTCCTGTCTTCTCAACCGAGCGCACAACCGTTTCCGCGTCGAACGGTGAGAGTGTACGCAGATCAATTACCTCGACCTCAATCGCTTCATCGGCTAGCGTCTCGGCTGCTTCTAATGCGAGTGCCACCATCGCACTCCATGCGATGACCGTGACATCTCTTCCCTCACGCACAATGGCTGCCTTCCCCAGTGGAACCGTGTAATGACCCTCCGGTACTTCTGCACGTCCTGCTCGATAGCCACGGAGCGGTTCCAGAAATACGACAGGATCGGGGTCCTCAATGGCAGCAAGCAGCAAGCCCTTAGCATCATAGGGAGTTGCGGGAGCTACCACTTTGAGACCAGGTGTATGCACAAAATGGGCTTCTAATGCGTCCGTATGTAACTCGAACGCGCGAGTACCGCCTCCAAAGGGCGCACGTAGGACCATTGGACAGGTAAAACGTCCTTGTGAGCGCGAACGGATACGGGCTGCCTGTCCTAGCAGTTGGGCGAATGATTGGACTGAGAAGCCCAGAAATTGAATTTCCGCTACAGGACGCATCCCATAGGTGGCTAAACCAATAGAGGTCCCCACGATACCAGCTTCTGCGAGAGGAGTATCGACGACACGTTCCTCGCCAAAGCGTTCAATCAGACCATCAGTGGCACGAAAAACGCCCCCATTGCGACCGACATCCTCGCCTAGCACCAGGACACGCTCATCCTCCGTCATCGCAACCTTCAAGGCGTCATTGATGGCCTCTATCACATTACGTTGGCTCATGGAAAGGTTACTCCTTTCTCTGTTGCCTTAAGGTACATCAGCAATTCGCGTCGTTGCTCTTCCAACAATGGAGATGGTGTTGCATACACATGCTCGAACATCGACTCTGGTGGCGGCACTGGCTCGGTCAAAGCTGCCGTCACTATAGTAGCAATCTCGGCTCGTATTTCCTCTTCAAGAACTTTCTGTTTCGCCTCATCCCAGAGACCCTCGTGTTCAAGATAGACACGTAGGCGTGTCAGGGGGTCGCGTGTATCCTGCCATTCAGTCAGTTCCGTCGTTGAGCGGTATCTTTTTGGGTCATCTGCGGTCGAGTGTGGGCCGAAGCGGTAGGTCACTGCCTCAATGAACGTCGGGCCTTGTCCTGAGCGAGCGCGTGCGAGTGCCGCACGCACTTCTCGATACATCGCAAGCACATCATTGCCATCGACTAGTCGTCCGGGAACACCGTAGGCTGTGGCCTTCTGAGCAAGTGTTTCACTTGCCGTCTGTGCCGAACGAGGCACAGAAATAGCCCACCCGTTATTTTGACATACTAGTACAGCAGGAGCGCGTAAGACGCCTGCGAAATTGATAGCTTCGTGGAATGCACCCTCTGAAGTCGCGCCATCGCCAAATAGGGTAAGTGTTGCGGCATTTGTCTTGCGCAATTTCATTCCCCACGCAACACCAACCGCATGTGGTATCTGTTCCGCAATCCCAATTTGCAGTCCGAATACGTTGACACTGGGTGGCACCATACCAGCCTTTGGATGTCCACGAAAGAAGAGGAGCACGTGTTCGGGAGGAAGCTTATGTACCACACTTGCAAGGCCGTCACGATAGGAGCCAAAGAGCCAATCCTCTTGTTGAAGTGCAAGGCTACTGCCAACTTGTGCCGCCTCTTGACCAGCAATAGGGGCATAGGTAAAGAGGCGACCTTGCCGTTGAAGATTGATAAGTCGTGTATCAAAAATGCGACCAAAGGTCATCCAGCGATACATCGTCTGCAACAGTTCTGTACTCTCTTCGACCTGTTCGCCTGGACGTACTGAGCCATCAGGGGCCAGGACGCTAATTGGCTCTGGTGGTCTGACACCTTGCTCCTGTATCGTGCTTGTCATAGCTTTTTCGCTCCTCGCTGAACGTTTGCAACTGAATATGGTAGGTATGGAAATATGTCTCTGTTTTGAATGGCTGGTAGAATAGTACAAGATGTACAAAAAAATGTCAAGCTCTCTTTCCTTTATGTTAACTATGTGGTAGAATTTTGCAAAAGAGGGCTTTCGCTACCGGAAAAGAAAAGAGACCGCATGAATCAATCAGTAGAAATCGTTCAGGCTAGACGAAAAAAGCAAGAGAAAACGGGCAAGGAAAAGCGCGTGCGCTTGACGCAAAAAGCAATCGTCACAGCAGCGGCAACGCTCTTTGCGGAGAGAGGATTTGGTTCCACGAGCCTTGACGACATCGCAGATGTGCTGAGTGTGACCAAGGGAGCACTGTATTATCATGTGAAGAACAAGGAAGAGATTCTGCGCTTGATCTACTTAAGTGTGCTCAATGTTGCCGAAGAACCTTTGCGGCATATCGTAGAATCCAACCTTCCTTCGGCAGAGAAACTGCGCAAAGCCATAGAACATCACATAGAGGTCTCGGCTGACCGCTCACCTGCAATCACCGTTTTTTACCGTGAGCATCCTCACCTCACAGGCCCATTTGCGAAAGAGATTACGTTGCGTCAGAAAGATTACGAGCGGTACTTTGAAAAGATTATCGAGGACGGGCTTGCAATGGGCGCGTTTAAAGCGGGTAGCGACCCCAAAATTATTATGTTTGGTATCCTGGGTATGTGTCATTGGATAGCACAATGGTATAAACCATC